>NZ_JAPZLD010000001.1:0-624530 GCF_030182635.1 Amycolatopsis ponsaeliensis | reverse complement strand
CTTCCCCCCGCCCCCCCCCCCCCCCCCCCCCCCCCCCCCCTCCCCTCACACCCCCGGCCCCCCCCGCGGGGCGGCCCTCCCCCCCCCCGGGGGGGGCCCCCCCCCCCCCCCGGGGCCCCCCCCCCCCCCGGCTCCGGTCAGCGGGCGGCGCTGGTGTTCACCTCGCCGTTGACCCCCTTGGGAAAGAAGCCGCCCGACGTGGCGGCCTTGTTGCTCAGGTACACGATGTTGAGGACCTGGCCCGGCGAGCGGCTGTAGGCGATGCCGTTGCTGTCGGTGGGCACGATGTTGGCCTGGCCGCGGCTGTCGATCACGCCCTGGTCGTCGTCGGCCGGACCGTCGAGGCTGTCGCGCGCGTTGGACAGCTTGACGCTCGCTTCCCGGAGGTCACGGCCGAGCAGGCCGAGCCCGAGGATGCCGTCGGTGTGCTGGTAAAGGGCGCTGCGGACGGTGCCGGCGTGGTAGGCCTCCACGGCCAGGATGCCGGCGGCGGCTTCGAGGTAGGTCTTGTTGCTGATCAGCGGAGCCGCGCCCTTGTAGGCCGTGACGCCGACATCCTCGAACAGGAACGCCGCGAGCAGGAAGTTCTCCTCGCAGGCAAAGGCGTCGAAGCTGTGGCCGGGCTTGACCAGGCCGGCCGCCTGGGCGGCGGCGGTGAAGCTGGACTGCAGGTCGATCGCGGGACGGCTGACCGCGGCCGAGCCGAGCGCGGTGCGCAGGAACTGGACGTGGGCCTTCTCGTCACCCGCGATCTCCTGGGCGTACTGGCGGGCGGTCCTGGTCTTGAACTTCACCGCACGGCCGCCGGTGACGCCGCCGCGGGTGCCGGTGCCGGTGGTCATCGAGTCGGCGAGCCCCTTGCCGGTGACGGCGTGCAGGTAGAACTCGGCTTCGAGGTATTCGAGGTTGAGCGCGAAGTTGAGGACCGCGCCGTCGCTGACCTCTGCCGCGGCGGCCGGCCGGGCGGTCGCGGCGGCCGCAGGGCCGGCGGCGAGCCCGCCGAGAGCGCCCGCGCCGACGACCCCGAGGCCGGTCATCCCGGCCGCCTTGAGGAAGCGACGGCGGTCCTGGTCGTTTTCGGCACTGCGGTTGATCATCGACGCGGCGTAGCGCTTGCCAAACACGGGTGATCTCCTAACCCGCCCACGCGCGAACGAGCGGGCGTAGCCCCTCGCCGGCTCCCGGCGCTGGGATGGATCCATCGTGGACATCCCGCGTTCGAGGCCGCGGATGGGCACGGATGGGTTGTTCCCCCAGGCGAGTGCTCAGGCGGAGTCGCGCCGCGCAGGAAATCCGCCGGTTTACCCGCTACTCAGAGGTAGTAAACACGTTGGAGGGAAAGAAAAACTTTGATTTACACCCAATCCAGTGATGAATGTGGCCGCGAACAACAACCGACGGTGAAGTCCAGACCCGAAGGGGGGTGAGATGGATGGATACTTCCCTGACCGAGCACGTACTCGCCCGGCATCCCCTGGTACTGCGGGTGGTGCTCGTGGCCGGTGCGTTGTTCGGATTCACCCTGCTGGCCATCACCTGGTCCGGAGCTGCGGACGCGTCCGAAAGGACGGGACCGCCGGGCCGGCCGGCACTGCTCGACCGCGTCGGTGACACCGTGCACGACGCACTCCAGCCCGCGAAACCGGCCCTCGAGCCGGTTACGGGTGCGGTGCACGCGGTGACATCGCAGGTGGCTTCCGTGGTGAAGCCGGTGACCCGTGGGCTGGAGCCCATGGTCGCGCCGGTCATCAGCCCGGTGCTGCACGCGGCGGAGCCGGTGCTGACGGCCGTGCGGCCGGTCACCGACCCGGTGCTGCACGCGGTGTCCCCGGTGACCGCACCGGTCCTGCGTGCCACGGCACCGTTGACCGCACCGGTGGTGCGGGCGATCGGCGCCGAGCACGTGGTCCCGGCGGTGACCGGGAACCCGGCGGCCGGCTGGCCGGCGATACCCGTGCCACGTGACGACATCGTGGCTTCGCCTGCCGAGACTGAGCCGGTTGTGGTTACCCAGGCCGGGCAGCAGCGCCGTCACGACGCTGGCGCCGTTTCCCGCCACGTCGGCGGGGACGGGCGCCCGGATGCCGGCCCGGCTTCCGGGCCGGACGGTGGTGGGCCGCCCGCGGGGTTCTCCGACATGAGCGGGGCGATGTCGGCGAGTCCGGGTGGCCAGCACGGCGGCGAGTACGCCGTGACCACCGCCGGGGGCGCTGTTCCCGGCACCGATCGCACGTGGCGGGCGCCGCCCGCCGGGGTGTGGTCGTTGCACTGGCTCGAGCACTACGGCAACGACCATCCGAGCTGACTTTCCCTTTCTGTCTCCTGAAATCCATAAAGGACAGATGGCAAGGAAAGGGAAGTCATGCACAAATACGTGCGACGCGGCCTGACCGCCGCATTCATCTCCGGCGGGTTCGTCCTGCTGGGCGGAGCGGTGGCCAGTGCGGACACCGGGAACTCGGGCCCGCTGGGCGGGCTCGGCAACACGCTGCACTCCGTCGTCTCCGGCACCGCTTCCGGCGGCAACGGCGGCGACTCGGGCACCGGCGGGAACGCGAGCAGCAGCAACAACGCTGTCAGCGGGAACTCCGGCAACTCGGGCAACTCCGGGTCCACCGGCGGCAACAGCGCCTACGGCGTCTGTGTCCTGGCCAAGTGCAGCACCTCGGTGTCCTCGAGCAACTCCGGGAACACGGGCGCGACCGGCTCGACCGGGAACGCCTCGAACACCAGCACCACCGCCGGTGGCCACTCCGGGAACGCCGGGAACGCCGGCAACGCCGGCAATGGCGGCTCCGGCACCGCGGCGACGGCCGGCAAGAACACCGCCGGCTCGCAGGGCAGCCGCGGCGGCCTGACCGGGGTCCTCGGTTCGGTGACCGGGACCGCGAAGGGCGGCAACGGTGGCAACTCCGGCGACGCCGGGAACGCCACCAGCGGCAACTCCGCGGTGTCGGGGAACTCGGGTGACTCCGGGAGCTCCGGCTCGACCGGCGGCAACAGCGCCTACGGCCTGTGCCTGCTGGCTCAGTGCAGCACCTCGGTGACCTCGGGTGACTCCGGGAACACCGGCGCCACCGGTTCGACCGGCGACGCGACCAACACCAGCACCACCACCGGCGGGAACTCGGGCAACGCGGGCAACGGTGGCGACGCCACCGCCGTCAGCACCGGCCAGAACTCCGCCAGCAACACCGGTGGGCACGGCTGGGGCTGGAACCGGCACGACCAGGGCGGCCAGACCGGCGTCCTGGGCTCGGTCACCGGCACCGCTACCGGCGGCAACGGAGGCAACTCCGGCGACTCCGGCAACGCGACCAGCAACAACACCGCGGTGACCGGGAACTCCGGCAACTCGGGCGACTCGGGATCCACCGGCGGCAACACCGCCATCGTGTGGACGCTCGGCGGCCAGAACAACGGCCGTGGCCACCACAGCGGTGGGCACAACGGTGGCTGGAACTCCGGCTGGAACCACAACTCCGGCTGGAACAACGATGGCTGGAAGCACGAGGGCACGAAGTCGGCCACCACGGTGACGTCGGGCAACTCGGGTGACACCGGCGCCACCGGCTCGACCGGTGACGCGGGCAACTGGAGCACCACCACCGGCGGGAACTCCGGCTGGGCGGGCAACGGTGGCAACTCCGGCGACGCCGGGAACGCCACCAGCCACAACAACGCCGTGACCGGCACGTCCGGCGACTCGGGCACCTCGGGCTCGACCGGCGGCAACACCGCCGTCACCTCGACCCGCGGGCACGAGCAGCAGGGCCGCCACCACCGCGGTGGCTGGAACCACGAGAACGGCACGACGTCGCACACCAAGGTGACGTCGGGCAACTCGGGTGACACCGGCGTGCTCGTCTCGGGCTGGAACACCGCCGCGCACACCCCGCACACCGTCTGACGGTTCGCGGGAGATCGAGGAGCGGGGGCACCGGATTCCGGTGCCCCCGCTTCGTCGTGCCCGACGACCTCGGTCGCCGTCGTGCCCGTCGCCTGCGGGTGAGAGCACCCCACCGTCCACACCGGAACAACCGCGGCGCGAAGATCCGGCGGGGCGGGGTCTTTCGCCCGCACGCAGCGGAGCGGGGCCTTCCGGCGAACCGGAAGGCCCCGCGGTGGTGCGGATCGGTCAGTGGGGCAGGTGGACGTCGTTGCCGGAGCCGACGCTCAGGTGGCTCAGATCGGCACCGATGTTGCCGCTGAGAGCGCCTTCGCCGATGTTGCCGACGACGTCGTGGACGTCGGAGACGTTGCCGCTGCCCGAAGCGATGTCGCCGACGTGGTTGGTGACATCGCCCAGGTGGTTGGTGACGTCGCCGAGGGTGCCGTTGTGCGAGACGTCGCCCAGGTGCGCGGTCGCCTGGTTCACGACGTCGCCGACGGTGTGCTCCAGGCCGGTGTTCGCGCCCAGCGAGCCGGTGAGGTCACCGATCGTCGAGCCGACGCCCTGCGCGCCGTCGACGGCCGAGGTGAGGCCGGAGACGTTCTGCAGGCCCGAGGTGAGGTTGCCGCCGTCGAGGGCACCGGTGACGTCGCCGCCGGCCACGTGCCCGGTGACGTCGCCGACCGCGCCGGTCACGGTGGTGACCGGGTCGAGCTGACCACCGCCGACGTGGTCGATGCTGCCGGCCAGGTCGCCCGCGGCGGTGAACGGGTCGGTGATGTTCTGGGTGAGGGCGGTCATGCCGCTGACCGCGCCGAGGACGTTGTTCTCGGAGGTGGCGTCGCCGAGGCCCAGGTTCTGGGTGAGGGCCTTGAGCTGCTCGATCGCGCTGGCCTGGCCGGTGATGGAGTCGAGGTTCAGGCCGTTCTCGCCGCCCAGGTTGCCCACCGGCGCGAAGTCGAGCACGAGCGGGAGGATGTCGTGCAGGTCGGCGCCGGAGACGTCGCCGAGGCCCGCGCCGTCGAGCGTGCCCTGGGGGTCGTCGCCGAAGGCGGTGCGGGCGGACGGGTCGTTGAGCAGGTTGAGCGTGAATTCGTACAGCGACTGCGCGGGGTTCATCGACCAGGCTCTCTCTGGGGGGACAGTGGCATCGCCGATCACGAGGATCACCGACCGCCCCGAAGTTAGGGCCCGGCGAGGCCGCCCCACATCGGGTGCAGCGCCTAACGGTGATCTCGAGGATCCCTGAGGGGGTTCGATCATTCGTTAGGGGGTAGCTCGAAAGTGTGGCCTGGGTCTCGCTGTCGAACAGGGAGTCACATCGCCCATCTGCGCCGGTCGCCGGTCCCGAACGCCTTGCAGGTGACCATTCCGGTCACCGTGACGGGAGGTGTCGTGGACGAGCTGCTGTCGTCGCAGGTACGGGAGCTGCTGGCGGAGATCGACGCCCGGCCGGCCGATCCGCTGCGGCTGGTCCTGACCGGCGCCCACGGTCACGGCAAGTCGACGATCCTGGCGGTGATCAGCCGGCACTACCGCGCCGCCGGTGTCCCGGTGATCGGCCGGGACGAGCTCGTCCCGGGCCCCTGGGCGGCCGAAGCGGCGGTGTTGCTCGACGATGCCGACACGCTGACCGCCGAAGCCGGCTCGCTCCTGCTCGAACGGGCAAGGGAGACCACCCGGCTGGTCCTCACCCACACCCCCGGCACTTCCGGTTCGGCCTTCACCCGGCTGACCACGGAGCAGACCCGCCACTGGCGTTTGGCGCCGTGGAGCAGTGCCGATGTCGCCCGCTTCGCCGGTGGCGCGCTCGGCCGGGCCCTTGCCCCCGAGCGTGCGGCCGCCGTGCAACGGGCGACCGGCGGAGTGCCGCGACTGATCACCCGCTGCCTGCGAGTCCCCGTGGTCGACGAACTGGTCGAGCAGTTGCGGGCCGAACTGGACGGGCTGAGCGAGCCCGGCCTGACCTACCTGGTGGCGGCCGCGGCCGGCGGCGAGAACGACGTCGAACTCCTCGCCGTCGCGCTGGACCGGCCACGCGAGGACGTCTCCGCCGTGGTCGAGCAGGTCCGCGCCGCCGGGTTGCTGGCCGCCGACGGCAGCGTGCCCCCGCTCGTCGCCCGCGCCGTCCGCGACCACGCCGCCGCCGACCGCCGGTTGACCGTGCTGGTGCGCATGCTCGAGGTCCAGCTCACCGCCGGTCAGCCGGTCCTGCCCGTCGCACGGGAGCTGCTGCGGCTCGGCGCCGCGGGCGCGATCGTGCGCGCCGGGCTCGAGGCGGCGGCCGCCGAAGTGGTCACCGCCGACCCGGGGCTGGCCGCCGAGCTGTACGCGGCTGCCGCGCGCGGCGGCAGCCCGCGAACGCGGCTGGCGGAGGGCTGGGCCCGCGCCGCGGTGCTGGCCGGGCAGTACGACACGGCGCTCCAGCTCGGCGACGAGCTGCTGAGCGCGGCCGAACCGGCTGCGCGGCACCGTGGTGCGCTGGTCGCCGGCACGGTGATCGCGCGCCGCGGCGACCTCGCCCGCGGCGCCGAGCTGCTGCGCTTGTCCGCCGACCCCGGGGCCACCCGGCTGGCCGATCTCGCCGCGATCGCGCTCGGTGAAACGATCGACGAGGTTCCCGGCGGGGCGACCGAACCGGGGCGTGCCTACACCCACGTCGCCACGCAGCTGCTGGCCGGGATCCGCGAATCGGTGTCCGGTAGTCCCGAGGCCGCGCTGGCGATCCTGCTCGGCGCGGCCGATTCGGCCGAGGCCGCCGGAATCGGTCACCTGCTGCCGGATTCACCCGCGGTGCTCACGGCGCTGGTGGCAGTGCACGCCGCCGAATTCGACCTCGCCCGCGGCGCCCTCGAACGGGCCGGCGAAGCGGACCGGCACACCCTGCTCCTGGGCTGGACGGCGATGCTGCAAGGTGATCTCGTGGTGGCGGAATCCCACCGGGCGGCCGTGCGCCGCCGGGACGTCCGCCTCGCGCCCCGCGACGAGCTGTTCCTCCACACGCTCGAACTCAGCCTGGCCAGGCGTGGTGACACGCCAGAAGTCCTGCGAGAACGCTGGGGCGCGGCGTATGAGGCCGTGATGCGGCAACCGGTCGACCTGTTCACGTTGCTGCCCCTCGGCGAGGTGCTCGTGGCCGCTGCCCGGCTCGAAGAGGGGCACCGCGTCGCGGCGCACCGGAACCAGGCGCTGGCCTTGCTGGACAGACACGGTTCGCCGCCGCTGTGGTCGGTGTGGGTGCAGTGGGCGGCCTTCCACGCCGCCGTCATCACCGGAGAGCGTGATTCCGCCTCGCGCGCATTGCGCTCCCTGGGCGAGGCCCCGGGCTACGGACCGCTCGCACCCGCGTTCGCCGCCGCGGGTGCGCAGTGGCTGGCCGTCCTCGACGGCACCATCGAAGCCGCGGCGGTCCTGTCCGCCGCGGAACGCCTCCACCGCACCGGGCTCCGGTGGGACGCGGCCAGGCTGTCCGGCCAGGCCGCCATCCGGGCGACCGACCGCACCGCGATGGTCGCGTTGCTGCGCGGAGCCAAGCAGTTCCCGGTCACCGTTCCGGCCACGGCCCGGCCCGGCCCGGCCGAACCGCCGGCGCTCACGCCCCGGGAGCGCGACATCGGCCACCTGCTCGTCGTCGGCCACACCTACCGGGAAATCGGCGAGCGACTGCACATCTCCAGCAAGACCGTCGAGCACCACATGGCCCGCCTTCGCGGCAAGCTGGGGGTCTCCGACCGCCGGACCCTGGCCACCTTGCTGGGCGGCATCCTCGACGACGCGGGGTGAAGCGGCACGACTACCGCAGCAGATCTTCGATGGCGCGGCGCGGCGTGCGCGGCGTCGGACGCCCCTTTCCGAGTTCCAGCAGCACTTGCGGCCAGATCGCGCCGCCGGCCAGTTCCCGCAGCTCCCGTCGTGCGCCCGCCAGCTCGACCGGCGCCGACCGGAAAGCCACGTCCAGGCCCGCCAGCGTGGCAGTGAGCAGCACCCGCTGCAGGGCTTGACCGACGCGCAACCGGTCGATCGGACCGTCCTCGAAGGACCCGATCACCACCAGCAGCGGCAGCTCGTCCGCGGCTCCGGCGGAAACGGGTGCCCGGCGGTGTTCCGCGGTGCCCGGGAGCCCGTCGGGGCGGTGGCGGCCGGCCCAGCGCGCACGTTCGCTCCGGAAGCCGGAATCCTCGAGCTGCTGTCGGCAAGCCGTGGCGATCAACGCGGCGGCCGCGACGAGCTGGGCTCCGGCCAGCACGACGAGCCAGGCGTGCTCGGCCTCCGCCGCGCGGCGGAGCTCGACGACCCGCGCTTCGGCGACCACGCTTTTCGTCAAGGTGCTGCGGATCGTGGACCGGTGCGGAATCGCCGAAGCCAGGCGGACCATCGCCGGATCCGGTGCTCCGGTGGGTACCGGCCGCACGACGGCGAGCAGAGAGGGCCGGTCCAGCCGCGGCCGCAGCGATCCGACGGGCAGGCATCCGCAGCGGTGCACGGCGGCGCGCAGGTTGAACAGGGCGGCACCGCAGGACAGGACCAGCTCCCGGTTGTCCTGGTCCGCCACCGCCAGCCCTCGGCTGAAGTCGCCGTGCAGCTCGATGTCGTGGTCGGTCCGCCGGAAGGCCCAGGGCTGGGTGTTGTAGACCGACGGAGCCAGCGCCGCCGACCGGAGCACGGTTTCGACGTCGGACTCGGCCAGCGGACCCACCGCGCCCAGCTTCGACCCCACGCGTCGCCCCCAGATCAAGATCGAGCACCCCACCGGAAACGGACAGCCTGTGGTCCGGACCTCACCGGTGTCGAGGGACCAAAGTCATCACCTCGAGGACGTTCGGCGTCTGGCGGCGGGACTGCCGGCGCCGTGACCGGTCGTGTGCCACCGATGGGGCCCATTGGGCCCCAGCGGGGCCGGGCACCGGGCGGCCAGCCTGACGCGCGCACGAGTCGGACGTCAGGAGCACCCAGGTGAGCACAACGACCCGTTCCCATCAGCCTGCGAACACCGCGTCAGCAGACGAAAGGCTCGATCCTGCTGCAGGTGTTCCGGACCACCGACCACAAGCAGATCGGCGTGATGTACCTGGTCACCATCTTCGCCTTCTTCCTCATCGGCGGCGCGATGGCCATGCTCATCCGCTCCGAACTCGCCCGGCCCGGACTGCAGTTCCTCTCCCAGGAGCAGTACAACCAGCTGTTCACCATGCACGGCACCGTGATGCTGCTGCTCTACGCCACCCCCAGCGTGTTCGGCTTCGCCAACTTCGTGCTGCCGCTGCAGATCGGCTCACCCGACGTCGCGTTCCCCCGGCAGAACGCCTTCTCCTTCTGGCTGTTCCTCTTCGGCGACATGCTCATGCTCGGCGGATTCCTCACCCCCGGCGGCGCCCCGGTCAGCTCAAGATGTGCGCGACAGGCCCACCCGAACAGCGCACGCCCGGAACCCATAGGGGCCGCCGCGTAGGCGACGAACCCGGGATTCGCCCGGCGGCGTGGCGGCACACCGGCCGCCGACGACCGTGCGGCCGCTCCCCCGACCGGCGCCGGCTCAGGTCGACCTTGTCGTCGGCACATCGACGGTCGTGAGCCAGCCGGTCGACAGACGTGCGGTGCCGCTGTAGGAGATTGGCCACGACGTGCAGCGCGCCGACCCCGCTCTCGATCCCCTTGGTGTCCGCGCCGGGAGCACCTCGCTTCCCCGGTCGCCACCGGCTACTCGGTCGCCCCAAAGATCCGTTTTGTCCTGCATGGTGACGGCATCGCCGCGCTCCGCCACCCGCTGATCACGCGGGGTCGCGAGCCGATCAGAAAGGCACCTGATGAGCCTGTTCGACATGATCAAGGACAAGGCCACCGAGCTGCTGGGCGGCGCGAGTGAGAAGGTCAGCGACCTGACCGGCATCGACTTGCCGGTCAGCGAGGCCGCCGACCAGGCCGCACAGTCCGCCGCCGACGTGACCGAGTCCGGGCAGGACATCGTCGACACGGCGAGTGCGCAGGGGATGGACGTCCTCGGCGCCACCGGCACGGTCGGCGACGCGATCGATCCGAATCTCCAGCGCTGAGCCACCGCTGTGCTGAGGTGAAGCAACGCCCGGACTATCGGAGTTGAGGGCTTCGGCCTGCTCCACCAAGGGGACTGGCGATGTCGTGGGCGAAGTTGCCGGATTCAGGCGTTGCGCGTGGCGATCTTGCGTAGGCTCGCTTGCGCGGGTCCGGGCGTTCGTCCCCCCTCGACGACCGGACCCGCGCTCGGCCACCAGGCGCCGGTTCTGGTCAGACGCGCGTACGCGACCAATGGAGCCGAAGCCGAGCGCAGCAGCCGCTCAGGATTGGCCACAGCAAATCAGCGGATGCCGGCGGTGATACGTCATCATCGGGTCCCCGCTCAGGGTTCACGGAGTGATGCCGACTCCGCCATAGCCGAGTCGCATGGCCATTCCCGCCGGGTGCAGCCGGGGTCCGTCGGGCCACCAGTCCTGCACGGGAGCCAAACCGGGGTCGAGGAGGTCGCAGCCGTCGAACAGCCGCCGCAACTCGGGAACAGTGCGACAGCGGACACGCCGGCCGGAGTGCACATGCCAGATCTGCTCGATGGTCTGCGGCAGGCCGCGGTCGTCCTCGGGTTCGGCCCAGCCGCACATCGCGAGCACTGATCCGGGGGCCAGCAGGGTGCGGTATCCGGTGAGTGCCGCGCTCAAGCGATGGTCGTCGAGTTCGTACTGGACGCCGCGGGTCATCAGCACCGCAACCGGGCGACGGAGGTCCAGTGCAGAGCACAGCTGCTCGCTGTCGAGCAGCCGGTGCGGATCAAGGTGATCGCCGTGCACGATATGGGTGCCGTCGTTGTCGTCCAGCAGTGCGCGGGAGTAGCTGAGCAGCACCGGGTTGGTGTTGGTGTAGACGACTTTCGCGTCGCGGTTGTACCGCTGTGCGACCTCATGGGTGTTCTCGCGAGCGCGTGGCAGGCCCGCGGCGAGGTCGAGGAACTGGTCGATGCCCCGGCCGGCGAGATGCCGGACGACCCGGACGTGCCAGGCGCGGGTCGCGCGCAGCAGCTCGGTGAAGCCGGGTGCCGCGTCCTCGAGCGCTGCCAATGCCTCGCGGTCGAGAACGTAGTTGTCGGTACCGCCGAGCGCGGCGTCGTGGATCCGCGCCGGCGAGGCGACCGGGAGCCGCCACGTCCGGGCGGTGAACAGGCCAGGAGGTGGTGCGAGTGTCATGCCGCGCCTCCGGCACCTGGTGGGGAAACAGAACAAGGCCGCATCGGCTGGCAGCCTAACAACTTCGGTAACACCTGTGACCACTTCGGCCGCGACACGAAAGCATGGTTCACAGTCGATCGACTTTACTGTCAGTGGATGTCGAACCGGAGGCGCGCCAAGAAGCCGGAGCTCTGCAGCCGTCCGGGCCCTTCCGGCCGCTACTGACCGTCGCAGGTGACGTATGGCGTCAAGAAACCTGGACTCCCACACAGCGTCGCTACGTCCGGCATTCTGCCACCGAGCAGGCGGCACTTGGCCGACTTCGTCCCCCGACGGGACGTCGACCGATCCGCCTGCCCGGCCCGGCGTGTACCGCAGATCAGCCGGCCGGCAGGCTAGGCTCCGCCGGCCCGCCCGCCGCAGAACACCTTCTCGATGAGGCTCTGCACCGCCTTCTGATACGCCTCCGCGGGAGCGACCCCGGTGTCCACGTAGTTGATCGAGGCCTCCAGGGTCTTGCTGCCGTCGGGCGTGCTGTACATCAGCGTCCCGTAACCCTGGACACTGCCGTTGTGGTTGATCAGCATGGTGCCGCTGCAGTTCGCATCCGCGTGCAGCTCGAACACCCCGAGCCCGTAGTCGCTCGTCGGATCGGGAGTCGCGTGCGGTTCGAGCATCTCGGCCAGCAGCGGTGCCGGGAGGAGCTTCCCGCCCAGCAGCGCGGAAATGAACGTGCCGAGATCCTTGGTCGTCGAAATCATCTCACCGGCACTGGAGATCCAGGACGGGTTCTGACGGGTGATGTCGACCGTCTTCCACTGCCCGGCGTCCTGATACCGGTAGTAGCTGTGAGCATGCGGTCCGGCGATCTCCGGCGACGTGCCCGGGACCACGGTGTCCCGCAGCCCGAGCGGACGCAGGATCCGCCGTTGCATCTCGTCGGCGTACGAGCGGCCGGTGACCTTCTCGATCAGCAACCTGGCCACCACGTAGTTGGTGTTGGCATAGCTCCAGTCCGTGCCCGGCGCGAACCGCGCCGGCTTGGCCAACGCGAACCGCACCAGGTCCTCCGGCCGGTAGGTGTGGAACCGGTTGTCCACCCACTCCTTGCCCGACCAGGGGATCCCCGGCACGACCGTCCCGTCGGGGTAGTACTCGCCGGTGTAGTTGAACAACCCGCTGGTGTGCTGCAGCAGCATCCGCACGGTGATCCGCCGATCGAAGCCGAATCCGGGCAGGTAGTCGTCCACCGGAGTGTCCAGCCCGATCTTGCCCTCGGCCACCAGTTGCAGCACCACGGTCGCGGTGAAGGTCTTGGTGGTGCTGCCGATCCGGAACCGCCCGTCCGTCGGCGGCTTCGCGGGCTCATCCAGCTTGCGCACGCCGGCGCTGCCGACCCAGTCACCCCGCTGGTCGTGCACGCGCAGCTGCACCCCGGCGAAACCGGAATCGACGATCGCCTGGATCGTCTCCTGCAACTCCGGGCGCCCTTGCCGGGCGGCGGCCCCCGCGACGGCCGTACCGCCCGCGGCGGACACCCCCGCCAGCAGCGTGACCGCA
Source organism: Amycolatopsis ponsaeliensis (assembly GCF_030182635.1). NCBI lineage: Bacteria > Bacillati > Actinomycetota > Actinomycetes > Pseudonocardiales > Pseudonocardiaceae > Amycolatopsis > Amycolatopsis ponsaeliensis. Next base: position 611,888 of record NZ_JAPZLD010000001.1, on the reverse strand, counting down.
AGCGCCGTCACCCCCACCCGCTGGAAGACCCGCGGCATCCCGCCACTGTTGGTTTCGTTCCCCCTGGTCATTTCTCGAACCTCCAGTCCGACGCGTCGAGCACGTCTTGTCGTGGAACGCTTTGACAGCTCCGACCATCGCCGCCCGCCCTGACATCGAGCAGCCACCGCGCTGACACCGTCAGGAGATCTTGCGGCGATAGGTGACCGTGGGCACGAACGCCGAGCCGAGGAACAGCACGAAGGATCAGGAGGCCGGCGATCGCACGGCCGGCGAGGAGAAGCTGCCAGTGCTGGTTGGCCGCCACCGAGTTCCCCGCGGTTGCCGATCTTGCGGTCAGGTACGCCGACGGGCGAGGACGACGACATGCGCAAGATCACCGCGTGGGCGGCGATCGTCGCCGTGCCGACCATGGGGGCCGGGATCTACGGCATGAACTTCGGCTACATGCCCGAGCTGCACTGGGAATCGGCTGGCTGTGACGCGGTTCAGGCCCCGTGTGCCCGCGGCTGATGGGCCGGGGCGCCGCGGTGGTGCTCGATCGCCAGCTGGACCAGGCGGGCGACGTGGGGGTCGTCGACGTAGTGGATCTGGTGCTTGCCGCTGCGGCGGGCGCGGACCAGCCCGGCGAGCTTGAGCTTGCCGAGGTGGTGACTGACGGTCGCGACGCTCTGGCCGGTCGCATCAGCCAGGGTGCCGACGTCGTGTTCGGCCTGGGACAGCAGCCACAGCAGGTGCAGGCGGACCGTGGCCGACAGCAGGCCGAAGGACGCCGCGGCGTCCTGCAGCAGCTCGGGGGGCAGGGGCTCGGGGTCGGGCGGGGAGGGCACGGGGTCATCCTTTCGGTGTCCCCCTCAGCGTGACGTAGCACCCTTCACTTGCACAAGTGTTTGACTGTTCTGGTGCGCTGCGGTCTACTGGGACCCGGCCGCCACCCCGCCCCGGGGCGCTGCGGCCTGCCACGTGAAGGGAGGTGAGCCGGATGACCGGCGAAGGAAGTAGTACCCGCGATCGCGTGGACCATCGGCCTGCCTCCGTCGAAACGGGGTAGGTCCGGGTCGGTCCGCGTGGTCTGCGCCGCTGTCGTCAGCACGGCCTCCACGGACAGGACCTCCTGATGCCCCGTTTTCCGCCCCAGCCCGTCGCGCTCGGCGACGCTCCGGTGCTCACCGTCTTCCGGCAGCTCGCCAGTTCCCCGAAAGGGCTGACCGAAGCCGAGGCCGAAGACCGCCTCCGCGAGCACGGCGACAACCGGGTCGAACCGCCCCGCCGGATCAGCGTGGCGCGTCGGCTGGTGGCCGGGGTGCGCAGCCCGTTCGTCGCGTTGCTGACCGGGCTCGGCGTGGTGTTCGCCGTGGCCGGCGACGTGCGCGGCGCGGTCACCGTCGGCGTGATGGTCGTGCTGAGCGTCGCGCTGCGGTTCTGGCAGCACAGCCGGTCCGACCGCGCCGTGCTGGCCCTGCGGACGCAGGTCAGCACGACTGTGACCGTGCGGCGCCGCGCCGAAGACGGCGCCACCGGCGTCGACCGGGAGGTGCCGACGACCGACTTGGTCCCCGGGGACGTCGTGCTGCTCGGGCCCGGTGACATCGTGCCGGCGGACGTCCGGATCGTCGCGGCCACCGGGCTGCGGGTGGACCAGTCCGCGGTGTCCGGCGAGGCGTTGCCGGTCACGGACCCTGCGGTGGCCTTCGCCGGGACGTCGGTGGTCGGCGGATCGGCGACCGCGGTCGTGCTCGCCACCGGCACCGCGACGTTCTCCGGCTCGCTGGCCGCGCCGGTGCCGCGCGCGGAGTCGAGCTTCGATGCCGGGGTGCGCCGGGTCGGCTGGACGCTGATCCGGTTCATGCTGGTGATGGTCCCGATCGTGCTCGTGGTCAACGGCACGGTCAGCGGGAACTGGGCTCAGGCCGGGATGTTCGCCGCCGCGGTCGCGGTCGGCCTGACTCCGGAGATGCTGCCGGTGATCGTCACGGCGAACCTCGCGCGCGGCGCGGTGCGGTTGTCGCGGCGGCGGGTCATCGTCAAGCGGCTCAACGCGATCCAGGACCTCGCCGCGATGGACGTGCTGTGCGTGGACAAGACCGGCACGCTGACCGAAGACCTGGTCGCCTACGCGCACAGCATCGACTCCGGCGGCCGTCCGGACGGCGAGGTGGCGGAGTACGCCTACCTGGCCGTGCACTTCCAGAGCGCCCGGCGCGACCGGTTCGACGAGGCGATCGTGGCCCAGCTCGCCGTCGACGACGAGGACCGGCTGACCGACGCGATGTTCTCCGGGGTCGACGAGATCCCCTTCGACCACGACCGCCGCCGCGCCACCGTCGTCGTGCGCCGCGCGCACGAGCGCGTTCTGGTCACCAAGGGCGACCCGGACGAAATCCTCCCCCGCTGCGGCCACACCCGCCGCGGCGACGAGATCGTCGCACTGACCGGTACCGCCCGGACCGAGGTCGCGGACCTGGTGCGCGCACACGCCGAGCACGGCATGCGGCTGCTGGCCGTGGCGGCCCGCGAGGTCCCGGCCAGGCTCGGCGGCTACGGCGAAGACGACGAGACCGGGCTCGTCCTGGTCGGGTTCGTCGGCTTCGTCGACCCGGTCCGCGACGGCGCCGCCGACGCGGTGAGGGCCCTCGCCGCACAGGGTGTCCCGGTGAAGATCCTCACCGGCGACAACCACCACGTCGCCGCGCGGGTCGCCGCCGAAGCCGGCGTGCCGGTCGGCGAGGTCGCCCTGGGGCACGAAGTCGGCGCGGCCGACGACGCCGACCTGCGCGCGCTGGTCGAGCGCACGACGGTGTTCGCCAAGCTCACCCCGGCGCACAAGGCCCGGATCGTGACCGCGCTGCACGCGAACGGCCGCGCCGTCGGGTTCATCGGGGACGGCGTCAACGACGGCACCGCGTTGCGCACCGCCGACGTCGGGATCGCACCGGACACCGCCACCGACGTGGCGAAGGACGCCGCCGACCTCGTGCTGCTGGAGCGCGACCTCGGTGTCCTGGCCCGCGGCGTCGTCGAAGGCCGCCGGACGCTGGGCAACACGCTGAAATACGTCAACATCACCGCCAGCTCGAACTTCGGGAACGTGCTGACCGTGCTCGTGGCGAGCGCGTTCCTGCCGTTCCCCCCGATGCTGCCGATCCAGCTGATGGTGGCCAACCTGCTCTACGACGCCGCCCAGTTCGCGCTGGCCTTCGACCGCGTCGACGCGGACTACCTGCGGAAACCACAGCGCTGGGACGCACGCGGGCTGACCCGGTTCATGCTGGTGTTCGGGCCGGTGAGCTCGCTGTTCGACCTGTCCACGTTCGCGGTGCTCTGGTGGGTGTTCGACGCCGGTGGGCACCCAGGCGTGTTCCAGACCGGCTGGTTCGTCGAAAGCCTGCTCTCGCAACTGCTCGTGGTGCTCGTCCTGCGAGCGCGCCCGGCCCCGTTCCGCGGTGGCCGGCCCGCTCGTGCGGTGCTCGTCGCGGCCGCGGTGGCCGGGCTGATCGGGCTGCTGCTGCCGCTGACCCCGGCGGCCGGACCGCTGCGGATGCTGCCACTGCCGGGCAGTTACCTGCTGTGGCTGCTGCTGGTGCTGGCCGGCTACGTGCTGGCCGCGCAGCTGGCCAAACGGATCTACGCCCGCCGCCGCCCGGCGTGGTGGTGACCGGACTTTCCCGTACGAGAGCAAGGAAGAGCGCAGATGACGACTGCGGAGATGCTGCTGCGCCTGGGCACGGGAGTCGGCCTGGGCACGGTGATCGGATTCGAACGCCAATACCGCGCCCGGATGGCCGGGCTGCGCACCAACGCGCTGGTCGCCGCCGGTGCCACACTGTTCGTGCTGCTGTCGGCGCACGGCTTCACCGGCGGCAGCGCCGACCCGACCCGGGTGGCGGCACAGATCGTGTCCGGCATCGGGTTCCTCGGCGCCGGGGTGATCCTGCGCGAAGGCCTGACCGTGCGCGGCCTGAACACCGCCGCCACCCTGTGGTGCTCCGCGGCCGTCGGATCACTGGCCGGCGCCGGGCTCTACTCCATCGCCGTGGCCGGAACGGCCGTGGTGGTGGTCGTCAACGTCGTCCTGCGCCCGCTCGGCCGCGCGGTCGACCGGCGCCCGGACACCGGCAAGGAAACCCCGTCGGTCTACACCTTCCGCGCGGTCACCAAGGACGACGGCGAAGCGCACATACGCACCCTGCTCGTGCAAGCCCTGTCCCGCACCGACTTCGCCCTGCAGTCCATCGAAAGCGGCAACGCCGAGGCGACCGGGCTGGTCGAAGTGCGCGCCGCGCTCGCCGCCGACCAGCGCGACGACAAGCAGATGGAGTCCGCCGTCAGCCGCCTGTCCCTGGAACCTTCCGTGACCAGCGTGCGCTGGCAGGTCCACACCCCCGACCACGACCGCGACGACGACAGGTAAGCCGATGTCCTTGCTCCGTACGTTCCCCACCAAAGGTGCGCTGGCCAGGCCGGGCCGCCGGGCCGCCGATGTGCTGGTGTTCCTCGGCGCGGCCGCGTTGCTGTGGCTCGTCGTGCGGCTCGCGCACGGCGCCACCGCGGCGTGGACCCCGGCGACCGCACCGTCCACGGTGTCCACCGATCCGGCGGAACTTCCGTACTACGCGGCACGGTCACTGCTGCGCATGTTCATCGCTCTCGGCCTTTCAGTGCTGTTCACGTTCGTCTACGCCACCGCCGCCGCCCGGCTGCGACGCACGGAGAAGGTCCTGATCCCGCTGCTGGACATCCTGCAGTCGGTGCCGATCCTCGGGTTCCTGTCGGTCACGATCACCGGGTTCATCGCCCTGTTCCCCGGTTCGGAGCTGGGCCTGGAATGCGCGTCGATCTTCGCGATCTTCACCTCCCAGGCCTGGAACATGACCTTCGCCTTCCACCACTCCCTGGTCTCCCAGCCACGCGAACTGGACGAGGCATCGCGGCTGCTGCGGCTCTCGCGCTGGCAGCGGTTCTGGCGCGTCGACGTCCCGGGCGGAATGATTCCGCTGGTCTGGAACGGGATGATGAGCTTCGGCGGCGGCTGGTTCTTCCTCACCGCCTCGGAGGCCCTGAGCGTCAACAACCACGACTGGGCCCTGCCCGGCATCGGCGCCTTCGTCGCCACCGCCGGCGACAACGGCGAACTCGGCAAGGTGTTCCTGGCCATCGGCGTCATGATCGTCATGGTGGTCGGGGTGAACGTCCTGTTCTGGCGCCCGCTCACCGCCTGGGCCGAACGCTTCCGCGTCGAAGAGTCCGAAGCCGCCGAAGCGCCCCGTAGCATCACCCTCGACCTGCTGCGCCGCTCCCGCATCCCCGCATTCCTCGGGAAGATCTTCGGGCGGCTGGTCTACCCGCTCGATCGGGTGCTGGCGGTGTTCGGACTGGCCGAGCACCCACTTCGGACGTCCCCAGGGCGGCGCCGCGCGGGAGATGCGGTCTTCGCCGTCGTGGTGCTGGCGCTGATCACCTACGGCCTGATCCGGATGGTCACTTTCATCGCGGACACCACCGGGTTCGGCGAGGTCGGGCACGCGCTGCTGCTCGGGCTGATCACCTTCGTCCGGGTCCTGGCGCTGGTCGCGGTCGCCACCGTGGTCTGGGTGCCGGTCGGGGTGTGGATCGGGCTCAACCCGCGCGTGTCCCGGCTCGCCCAGCCGGTCGTGCAGGTCCTGGCGTCTTTCCCGGCCAACTTCCTGTTCCCGCTGATCACCGCGGTGCTGGTGGCCACCGGGATCTCGCTGGACTGGGGCGGCATCCTGCTCATGGCGCTGGGGGCGCAGTGGTACATCCTGTTCAACGTCATCGCGGGCGCCAGCGCGATCCCGAACGACCTGCGCGAAGCCGCCGCCAACCTGCGGCTGCCCCGGAAGCTGTGGTGGCGCAGGCTGATCCTGCCCGCCATCTTCCCCAGCTACGTCACCGGCGGCATCACCGCCGCCGGCGGCGCGTGGAACGCCTCCATCGTCGCCGAAATCGTCTCCTACAACGGCACCACCCTCACCGCCACCGGCCTGGGCGCCTACATCTCCGAGGCCACGGGCAGCGGCGACGCCGGCCGGATCCTCATCGGCGTCACCGTGATGAGCCTCTACGTCGTCGGGCTGAACCGGCTGTTCTGGCGCCGCCTCTACGCCCTGGCCGAACGCCGCTTCGCCATCGCCTGACCCCTTTCCGACCGAACCTGGAGGTTCACCCCATGACCACCACCCTCGACGTGCTGATCGCCGTCGACAAGGTCAGCAAGAGCTTCACCGGCGCCGCCGGCGACGAACTGCAGGTCCTGGACGGGATCGACCTGAACCTGCGCGCCGGGGAGATCGTCGCGCTGCTGGGCCGGTCCGGCTCCGGCAAGTCGACCCTGCTGCGCACGATCGCCGGGCTGATCGCCCCCACCACCGGCAGCGTCCGCTACCGCGGCCAGGAGCTCAACGGCGCCAACCCGGGCACCGCGATGGTGTTCCAGTCCTTCGCGCTGATGCCGTGGCTGACCGTGCAGGACAACGTCGAACTCGGCCTCGCCGCCCAAGGCGTCCCGCCTGCGCAGCGCCGCGACCGCGCGCTCAAGGCCATCGACGTGATCGGCTTGGACGGGTTCGAATCCGCGTATCCGAAGGAACTGTCCGGCGGCATGCGCCAGCGCGTCGGGTTCGCCCGCGCGCTGGTGCTCGAACCCGACGTCCTGCTGATGGACGAACCGTTCTCCGCGCTGGACGTCCTCACCGCGGAGAACCTCCGCACCGAGCTCATGTCCCTGTGGGGCACGCCGAACTTCCCGACCAAGGCGGTGTGCATCGTCACCCACAACATCGAAGAAGCCGTGCTGCTCGCCGACCGCGTCATCGTCCTCGGCGCCAACCCCGGCCACATTCGTGCCGAAGTCACCGTCGACCTCGCCCGCCCGCGCGACCGCAAGTCGGCCGCGTTCGAAGCCCTGGTGGACGGGCTCTACGACCTGCTCACCGGCCGCGAACCCGACGTGACCGTGCCCGAACCCACCGAGGCCACCCCCACCGCCCGGCCCCTGCCGGTCGTGTCGGTCGGCGGGCTCGCCGGCCTGGTCGAGATCGTCTACGCCCGGGGCGGCCGCGCCGACCTGCCCGACATCGCCGCCGAACTCAGCTTCGAGGTCGACGACCTACTGCCTCTGGTCGACGCCGCCGCCCTGCTCGACTTCCTCTTCGTCGCCGGCGGCGATCTGCACCTCACCCCGATGGGCAGCGCGTTCACCACCGCCGACATCCAGCGCAGCAAGAAGATCTTCGCCGAGCAAGCCCGCCACCGCGCTCCCCTCGTGCGGACCATCTACAAGGCCCTCGCCAGCAGCGCGGACGGCAACCTGCGCGCCGGGTTCTTCCTCGACCTGCTCCGCCGCGGCTTCTCCACCGACGACGCCCAGCAGCAACTCGACACCGCCATCGACTGGGGCCGCTACGCCGAACTCTTCGACTACGACACCGACACCGGGCAGATCACCCTCGACCCCGCCCACTGGACCGCCCTCACCACCGAGCACCGGACACCCGCGTGAAAACCGGACAACGCGCCCGATCCGGCTTCCCGTGGCACGCCGATCTGCCATCCTGGCTGTACGGCCACCCGGCCGGATCACGGAAGGAGCAAGCTGTGCGGCGTGCTGTGATCGTGTTCGGCGCGGGAGCCGTCCTCCTTGCCGGCTGCACCGCAAGCCCCAGCGAGCCGCAGCGGCTGTCCCCGGAGATCCCGGGCGACCCCATCGACCTCACCCAGTTCGCCACGGCTCCGTGCGAGCTGCTCGACCAGCCACAGCTCGCGCACTACTACATCACCGGCCCCGGGGTGCCGAAACCGCCCGGCTGCACATGGACGCCCAGCGACACCCGCAAACTGACCTACCATGCCTCGGTCGACACCAGCAGCGGCGGCATCGAAGCCCTGTACCAGCACCGCGCCGGCATCACCGGCTTCGAGCCCACCGACGTGCACAGCTACCCCGCCATCCACCACGACGCCGGCGACGGTCACTGCACCGTCCAGGCCGGCGTCGCCAACGACACCCTGCTCACCGTCACCGTCGACGCCACCGACCCGGCCCCCAGTGCCCAAGCCGACCCCTGCGGGGAAGCCGACCGGTTCGCCGGGACGATCATCGGCTACCAAGGCCACCGCAAGCCCTGACTCACACGCGGAAGGTCGGCGTAGGTGCCGATGAGTTCCAGGACTCCCTTTCCGGCCGCGACGCCCTCCTCGAAGAAATCGCCGATCCCCGGGAGCCTCAGCTGACTCGGTGACCCACCACCGCATGTTCCACGCCGGGGTGGGTCGCCGCGCCTGCTCCCATGGCAATGGCGGCGAGCAAGGCGTTGAGTCCGAAGCCCAGCGCCGCGAACAATCTCTGGCTCCCAGCGAGTTCTCGCAGGTACTCGGCGCGGGTGATCGGCGTGCTGCCGAGCCGGGTGTAGAGCTGATAGCCGGTGGCGGTCATCTCGGGCGTGCCGGTACGCAGGCCGGCCACAGCGACCGCGGCGACGATCCCCGCCGCGAGAACCAAGACCACCGCACCCCACCACACCCACCGTGGCAACGACTTCACGCCTTCGACTAGACCGCGCGACTCAGTACCGCGCCGGAACAGCAGCTTTGCCGCGACGAGGAACGCGACCGGGAAGAATCCGACCAACGGGATCACCCATGGCGCGCTGGGAAGATGGGGTGCTCCCACGGTGAAGGAGTCGACGATCCCAACCAGACAGCCCACGACAGCCAGGCTGCACCAAGCCACGATGGCGCGCACGCTTCACGTTACCATTTCGCCACACCCCTTCCGGCGGTGCTGAACCTGACCGGGCAGCGGGCCGGCCAGGGCGGGTCCTGGATCTTTCACCCGCTGCTGGCGGTCGCCGGAGCGCTCATCTTGCTTGCTCAGCTGTTCACCGCGACCTTCCTCGCCGCGGGTTTCCACGACTCCGGTGACCCGGTGCTCCAGCGGGTCGACGTCCCGAAGCTGGTCGACGCCGCTCGCCAGGCCATGCCGACCTGGCTCCCGGTCGTCGATGGCGCGAAGCTCGTCCTGACCACCGCTGAGTCGCTGCTGGTGATCGTCCTGCTGGCGCTTCCCTCGGCACGTGCCTTCTTCCGAGCCCGAAGACGGATCAACCCGATGCCGACCGCGTGATCCTCGTCAGGCGACGTCTTCCCGCCGGGGACGGCCGGTGACGACGAATGCGGTCTGCCGCGCGAGGGAGACGGCGTGGTCGCCGAAGCGTTCGTAGTACCTGCTCAGCAGGGCGGCGTCGATCGCCGCGGCGATCCCGTAGGGCCAGTTCCGGTAGTCCAGCGTGGTGAACAGCGTCCGGTGCAGGTCGTCCATTTCGGCGTCGACGGCGACCAGCGCGCGGGCGAGGGTCACGTCGCGGGTGCGGATCGCGTCGCCGGCCAGCATCGCCAGCCACACCGCGATCCGGCCCATTTCGGCGAACCGCGGCGCCAGTACGTGCGGCACGACCGGGTGCGGATGCCGGCGTTGCACCGCTTCGGCGACGTGTACGGCGAGCCGTCCCATCCGGTCCAGTTCGGACAGTGCGTGCAGCGAGGCCGGCACGACCCGCAGATCCGAGGCGACCGGCGCCTGCAACGCCAGGATGACATGGGCCTGCTCCTCCACCACGGACCGGGCGCGGGCGAACCGTGCCCCCTCGGCGACGACCACTCCGGCCAGCACGCCGTCGGCCTCCTCGAGCGCCACCGTCGCCTGATCGATCAGGTCGGCCGCGTGCCGCGACAGTGTGAAGAGCCGGCCGGTCAGCCGGTCGAGGTCACCACGGTAGGAATCACGCACGACTGTCCCCACCGACGCCATCTCCGCCCATGCTCCGAGGTAACCGCGCCGGCACCACCGGTACAAGAAACGGCGCACCGAACTTACGGGTTCCTTGTGCCACCTCGCCGGTGGTCAGCAACAGCGTTCGCGTTTCGTCGGGACCGGCGCGGACTCCGTCAGGAAAGCATCAACGGGCGTAAGGAAAAACCCACACGGACACACCCTGATCAGGTGACCGCAACACTCTCGCGCCCGGAATCGTCCGACGCCACCGACCGGCATCGGCTCTCCGTCGTCGGCGGCCTGGCCGCCCTCTCCCTCGACGCGATGGCATCGGTGGCCTACGGACCCGAGGCCATCGTGATCGTGCTGGCCGCCGCCGGCGGAACCGGGCTGGGCTTCACCCTGCCCGTGACCCTGGCGATCGCGCTGCTACTGGGCGACTTGACGCTGTCGTACCGGCAGGTGATCGCCGCGTTCCCGGACGGCGGCGGCGCGTACGGCGTCAGCCGCGCTCACCTCGGCCGGCGTGCCTCGCTCGTCGCGGCGGCCTCACTGATCGTCGACTACGTCCTCAACGTCGCCGTGTCCGTCGCCGCCGGCGTCGCGGCCCTCACCTCGGCGTTTCCCGAACTCCTGCCGTACACGGTGTGGCTGTGCCTCGGCGCGCTCGCGGTGATCACGACGGTGAACCTGCGCGGCATCGCCGAAAGCGCGCGGGCGTTCATCGTGCCCACCGCGGTCTTCGTCGGCGCGATCCTGACCGTCGTCGTGGTGGGCCTGTTCCGCGCCGGACCGGTCGCGGCCGTCGCCGCGCCCGAGCACGTCACGAACCTGCAGACCATCGGAATCCTTCTGCTGCTCAAAGCGTTCGCCAACGGCTGCGCCGCGCTCACCGGGGTCGAAGCCATCGCCAACGCCGTCCCGTCGTTCCGCAAACCGCGGGTGCGCCGCGCGCAGCGAGCCGAAGTCGCCCTGGGCGGGCTGCTCGCGGTGATGCTGCTCGGCCTGGCCGTGCTCATCGAGAAGTTCTCGATCCACCCGGTCGACGGCGTCACCGTGCTCTCCCAGGTCACCGCCGCCTCGCTCGGTGACGGATTCGGGTTCTACGTCGTGCAGTTCTCCACCGTCGTCCTGCTCGCGCTGGCCGCCAACACCTCCTTCGGCGGCCTGCCCGTGCTGGCCCAGCTGCTGGCCAAGCACAACAACCTGCCGCACGTCTTCGCGCTGCGCGCCGAACGCCAGGTCTATCGCTACGGCGTCGGCTTCCTCGCGATCACCTCGGCGCTGCTGCTGATCGTCGCCGACGGCGACATGAACACCCTCGTCCCGCTGTTCGCGATCGGGGTGTTCGTCGGTTTCACCTTGTCGCAGATCGGCATGGTGCGGCACTGGCGGCGCGACCGGCCGCGCGGCTGGCCCGGCAAAGCGGCGCTCAACGGCTTCGGCGCGCTGCTCACCGGGCTCGCCGCGATCGTCGTCACCGCGACGAAGTTCGCCGAAGGCGGGTGGCTGATCGTCGTCGCGTTGCCAGTGATCGTGCTGGCCATGGAATGGGTGCACCGCAGCTACCGCCGCATCGGCGAACGCCTCGAACTCGGCCGCACCCCGGCGCCACCCCGGCCGGACCGCTCCCTGGTCGTCGTGCCGGTGCACACCGTGTCCCGGCTGACCCGCGACGCCCTCGCCGCCGCACTGTCGCTCGGCGACCACGTCGAAGCCGTCCACGTCGTCGACCCCGACGAAGACCAAGCCGGCTTCGTCGACGCCTGGGAGCTCTGGCATCCCGGCGTCACCCTCGTCCAGCTGCACGACGAACGCCGCCGGCTCGGCGAACCGCTCGTCGAACACCTCCGCAAGCACGCGGACTGCCACGTCTTCGTGCTCATCGCCGAGGTCGAGCCCGAGCACCCGTGGCAGCGGATCCTGCAGAACCGCCGCGGCGCCGTCCTCGCGCGAGCGTTGCGCCGCCGCTCGGACGCCGTCGTCTGCCGGATGCGCTTCCGAGTGCCCGGCTGACGGGGAAGCGGCGTCTGTTCTTCCGAGCGGGCCCGCGGTCCGCCCCCAGACGGTCCGCGGACCCGCTCAGGCCGCCGTCCCCGTCGCCTGGCTGCGGGGGACCGCGGACTTCATGAGGCGGCCCAGCAGGACCGCGTGGTCGGCGAACCGCTCGTAGTGGCGGCTCAGTGGGATGACGTCGGCCACCGTCGTGCCATCGCACCGGCTCCGGACGCCGACCAGGATCCGGCGCAGGTCGTCGAGGTCGTCCTCGATGCTGATCAGCGCGCGGATGTCGCCGCCGACGGTCAGTTCCGCCAGCCAGACCGCGATGCGCCCCATCTCGACGAACTCCGGGATCAGCTCGTGCGGCACGACCGGATGCGGGTAGCACCGCTGCACCGCCCGCGCGACGGCGAGTGCGAGCAGGCTCATCCGCTCCAGCTCGGTCAGCGCGTGGATCGTGGCGAGCACCGTCACGGCCGGGGCCCGCAGGCCCGGAGCCGTTCGCGCCAGCTCCTCGCGCTCGCGGTCCAGCCGGACCGAGTCGGCCACGATCTCGTCGGCCAGTGCGGCATCGGCCTCCTCCAGCGCCACGGTCGCCCGCTCCATCGCGGTCGCGGTGGAGCGAACCAGCCGCCGGAGGTCCGCGGCGGCCCGGTCGAGTTCTTCAGAGGCGTCGGTGCGCATGTCTCCACACTGTCCAAGGGGGACAACGCTGTCCATGGCCCTTGACGCGAATTCGACGCCGGACCGGGCCCGGATCAACGTCCCGTCAACATCGGCCGCGCCGGCATGAAGGAATCATGACTCCGCCGGGTCCGCCGGCACGCGCTGCGCCATCGTTCGGTGACCCACTTTCCCGAGTCGAAGGACTCCGATGAGCGACCTCGCCTACACGCTGATGTTGATCGGCTGTTTCCTCGTACTGATTCTCGTGCTCCGCGCAGTGGAACGCTGGTGCGAAGCTCACCCGCAGCCCGACGACGTACGGGTGAGCCACGACGAGCAGAACTAGCTCCGCCGTTTGCCGGGCAGCACCAGGCTTTCGCTGATCCGCCACAGCTTCGCCACAGCGTCCGGGTCGACCGCGGCAGCGGAGGCCTTCGCCGGCAAGCGGCCGTCGTAGTACGCGCCGCCGAGCACCTTCGTCTCCGGGTTCGCCAGCCGAGCCAGCACTTCGGCACCTTCGGCCACCGGGCGGCCGCGGTAGCTGTAATGGGCCAGCATGCCGGTGGTGAGGATGCCGGGGTGCACGCTGACCGCCTGGCGCACCTTCGGCCGGAACTCCGTCAGCGCCGTCGTGAGCATCGTCAGCGCGAGCTTCGACTGCGCGTAGGCGGCCCCGCGGTTGTAGCGGCGTTTGAAGGCGAGGTCGCCCCAGTTGATCCGGCCGCCGCGGTGCAGTGACGAGGACACGTTGACCACCCGGCTCACCGGCGACGCGGCGAGCGCGCCCTCCAGCAGCCGGACCAGCAGGTACGGTGCCAGGTAGTTGACCTGGAACACCTGTTCGTGACCGTCCTTGGTGACGATCCGGCCACCGGCGCCGGCGGTGCCGGCGTTGTTGACCAGGACGTCGATCCGCGGGTAGCGCTCGGCGATCGCGGTGGCCAGGTCGGCGACCTGGCGCAGGTCGGCGAAGTCGGCGATCGCGGGCTGCAGGCGGCGTTCGTCGACGCCCGACACGATCAGCCGATCGCACGCCGCCCGGCTTTCTTCCGGGGTGCGGGCGTGCGCGATGACGGTGGTCGTTCCGGCGGCGAGCAGCCGAGCGGTCTCGTAGCCGAGGCCTTCGCTCGTGCCGGTCACGAGAATGACAGGGTTTTCGGACATGATCCATCCACAGTGGACTGAGAGGCGCGCGGAAGGCGCCGTGCGGGCAGGGGTCAGCGACCGGCCGGGGAACCGCCGGGGACCGTCGTATCACCGGCCGGCCCGGGATCAGGCGGCCGGTCGTCGTGGCGCACCTCGCGCGCATAGCCGCGCGCGCCACTTCTGCCCATGGGAAAAGCCAAACCCACCGCGGCACCGGGAACAAGACGCGCGGAAGCGAACTTACGGATTCCTAGCTACTCGCCCTCGAGCTCGGCCAGCACCTCGGCCGCGGTCCGGCTGCCTTCCTCGGCGAGCCGGCGGAGTTCGTCGAGGTCTTCCCGCTCGGTGGCGAGCTCGACGAGCAGATCCACGGCGTCGGAGTACCCCTCGGCAGCCCACTTCCGCAGTTCGGCGGTGTCGCCGCGCTCGGCCGCCAGCTCGATGGCCTCCTCGGGATCGGTCACGGCGACTCCTCCGGGACGAAGCGGTACCCGATGCCGGTTTCGGTGATCAGATACCGCGGGCGGGACGGCTCGGGTTCGAGCTTGCGGCGCAGCTGAGCCATGTAGACACGCAAGTAGTGCCCCCGGTCCGCACGGTCCGGCCCCCAGATGGTGGTCAGCAGGTGCGTGCCGCTGATGAGCGAGTCGGGGTTGCGGACGAGCTGTTCGAGGATGGCCCATTCGGTGCGGGTGAGGTGCACCGTGGCATCGCCCCGGCGGACGATCTTGGCCCCGACGTCCACGGTGAACGCGGCGGTCTCGACGACGAGGGCCGGCTCGGGCGGCGCGCCGAGCGCCAGCCGGCGTTCGGTGGCGCGCAGGCACGCGAACAGCTCGTCCATGCCGAACGGCTTGGTGACGTAGGTGTCGGCACCGGTGTCGAGGGCTTGGATCTTGTCGGCGGACCGGTCGCGGGCGGAGAGCACGATGATCGGCATCGAGCTCCAGGTCCGCAGCTCGCGGATCACCTCGATACCGTCGATGTCGGGCAGGCCGAGGTCGAGCAGCACCAGGTCGGGATGCTCGGTGGCGGCCGCCAGCAGCGCGGAAGCGCCGTCGGCGGCGGTGACGACGGAATAGCCGCGGGCGGTGAGGTTGATCCGCAGCGCCCGCACGAGGGCGGTTTCGTCGTCGACCACGAGCACGGACGTCATCGCACGGCCTCGCTTTCCCGGGTGGCGGCGACCGGCAGCGAGATGACGATCGTCAGCCCGCCACCGGGGGTGTCTTCGGCCCGGATGGTCCCGCTCATCGCTTCGACGAAGCCCTTCGCGACGGACAGCCCCAGCCCGACACCGGTCGTGGTGTTGCGGTCCCCGAGGCGCTGGAACGGCGCGAACGCCGAATCCGCGGCGCCCTTCGGCAGGCCTCGGCCGTGGTCGACGACGCGCAGCTCGACCCGGCCGGCGTAGGCGCTGGCGCGGATCGCGATCGCCGAGGGGGTGCGTCCGGTGGCGCCGTGGCGCAGCGCGTTGTCGACCACGTTGGCGACCGCGCGCTCGAGCAGCCCGGCGTCGGCGAGCACGGCGGGCAGGCGGTCGTCGACGTCGAGGTCGAGCGGTTCGCGGGCATCCGATGCGGCCAGCGCGGCGGCGACGACCTCGTCGTAGCCGACCGGACGGAGGACCGGCTGCACCGCGCCGGTCGCGAGCCGCGAGGAATCCAGGAGGTTGTCGACGAGCCCGGAAAGCCGGTCGGTCGACTCCTCGCCGGCGGTCAGCAGCTCTTCGACGTCCTCTTCGGACAGATCGACGTCGTGCGCGCGCAACCCGCCGAACACGGCTTTGATCGACGTCAGCGGGGTGCGCAGGTCGTGCCCGAGGGCGGACAGCAGCGCGGTGCGCAGCTCGGTAGTCTCCGCCCGGCGTTGCGCTTCCTGGGCCTGGACGGCCATCCGCTGCTGCCGCAGCGCCAGCAGCGCCTGGCCGGCGGCGGCTTCCAGGACGCGCTGGTCGTGCGCGGGCAAGGTCCGGCCGCGCAGGGCCAGGTGGACGTCGTCGGTGACCGGGACGTCGACGTCGGCCTCGTCCGGATCGTCGCACGGCCGCTCCCCCGTGCAGGCCGCGCGGACCCACTCGTCGTCCTGCTTCTCCAGTAGTGACACGGATTCCAGGCCGAAGTTCTCCCGGACTTTCTCCAGCAGCCGCTGCAGGGGCTCGTCGTGGCCAAGCACGGTCCGCGCGTAGGACGCCAGCAGCGCGGCTTCGGTCCGGGCCCGCGCCGCGGTATCCGCCCGCCGGGACGCGCGGTCGACCACAAGCGCGAACGCCACCGCCACGACGACCATCGCGACCAGCGTGATGACGTTCTGCTGGGCGTCGACGGTCAAGGTGTACAGCGGTGGCGTGAAGAAGAAGTTCAGCAGCAGCGCGCTCGCGATCGAGGCGAACAGCGCGGGCCCGAGCCCGCCGACCAGCGCCACGATGATCGTCGCCAGGAAGTAGTCGATGACGTTGGTGGACAGGATCAGCGACTGCCGCAGCAGCACCCCGATCAGCGTCGCCACCACCGGCAGCGCCAGCGCGAGCACCCAGCCGAAGATCTGCCGCTGCCGGGCCAGCGAGCTGCGCGGGAAGAGCTTCGCGCGCAACCGTCCCCCGGACTCGTCGTGGGTGACCATGTGCACGTCGATCGGCCCGGACTCCTGGACGACACTCGCGCCGATGCCCTCGTCGAACAGCCGCGCCACGCGCGATCGCCGGGAGGTGCCCAGCACGAGCTGGGTCGCGTTGACGCCGCGGGCGAAGTCCAGCAAGGCCGTCGGCACGTCGTCACCGACCACGGTGTGGAAGGTGGCGCCGACGTCATCGGCGAGCTTGCGGTACTCGGCGATGGCCTGGGGTGACACGCCGGCCAAGCCGTCACCTCGCAGGATCTGCAGCACGAGCAGCTCGGCCCCGGCCCGTTTGGCGATGCGCCGCGCCCGCCGGATCAGCGTCTCGCTCTCCCGGCCACCGCTGATCGCGACGACCACCCGTTCCCGGGCCTCCCAGGTGTCGGTGATGTCGCGTTCGGAGCGATAGCGCTGCAGCGCGACATCGACCTGGTCGGCCACCCAGAGCAGGGCGATCTCGCGCAACGCCGTGAGGTTGCCGGGCCGGAAGTAGTTGCCGAGTGCGGCATCGATCCGGTTGGCCGGGTAGACGTTGCCGTGCGCGAGCCGCCGCCGCAGCGCCTCGGGCGTGATGTCGACGAGCTCGAGCTGCTCGGCGCGGCGGACGACCTCGTCCGGGACCGTCTCCTGCTGCGCGATCCCGGTGATCCGCTCGACGACGTCGTTGAGGCTCTCCAGGTGCTGCACGTTGACCGTCGAGAGCACGTCGATCCCGGCGTCGAGCAGTTCGTCGATGTCCTGCCAGCGCTTGGTGTTGCGCGAACCGGCGACATTGGTGTGGGCCAGCTCGTCGACCACGGCGACCTGCGGGCCCCGCGCGAGGATGGCGTCGACGTCCATCTCCTCGAAAGCGTGCCCGCGATAGTCCACGACCTTGCGCTCGACCACCTCCAGCCCGTCGAGCAGCTCGGCGGTCTTGCGGCGGCCGTGGGTCTCCACCAGCCCGACGACGACGTCGGTGCCGCGGTCCGCCCGGCGGCGGGCCTCCCCGAGCATGGCGAAGGTCTTCCCCACACCCGGGGCGGCCCCGAGGTAGATCCGCAGCTCGCCGCGGCGGCGTTTCCGGTCACCGCCGGGCGGGCTCGCGTTCTCCGTCGTCACCGGTCAGTGCCTGGCCGCCGCGACCGCCAGGTTCATCCCGAGCACGTTGACCGCCGGGTCGCCGAGCACGCCCAGGCCGCGCCCGGTCGTGTTGTCGGCGACGATCTTGCGGACCTCGTCCTCGCTCAGCCCGGTCTCCCGGGCCACCCGCGGCACCTGCAGCTCGGCGTAGGCCGGGCTGATCTGCGGGTCGAGCCCGGACGCCGACGCGGTCACCGCGTCCGCCGGCACCTTCGAGACGTCGACGCCTTCGCGCTTCGCGATCAGCTCCTGCCGCTCCTTCACCGTGGCCAGGAGGTCCTCGTTGGCGGTGCCCTTGTTCGAGGCACCCGAGGTCGACGGGTCACCCGGTCCGAGCGGATCCTTCGACCCCGCCGACGGGCGGTTGTGGAAGAACGGGTCGTGCGCCGGGTCCTTCGCCACCGGGTCGACCCCGATCAGCGACGACCCGACCGCCTGCCCGTTCTGCGTGACGATCGAGCCCTCGGCGTTGTCCGACAGCCCGGGGATCCGCGCCACCGCCCACACCGCGAGGGGATAGACGACGCCGAGCAGGACGGTCAGCACCAGCAGCATCTTCAGGCCGGCGACGGTCTGCTTGTACAGCACCTTCATGATCACATTCCCGGAATCAGTCGGACGAGCAGGTCGATCAGCCAGATCCCGGCGAACGGCGTCACGATGCCGCCGAGACCGTAGATCAGCAGGTTGCGCCGCAGCAGCGACTTCGCGCTGGAGGGCCGGTACCGGACGCCGCGCAGGGCGAGCGGGATCAGGCCGACGATGATCAGCGCGTTGAAGATCACCGCGGACAGGATCGCCGAGTCCGACGAGTGCAGGCCCATGATGTTCAGCCCGCCCAGCTGCGGGTAGATCGCCGCGAACATCGCGGGCAGGATCGCGAAGTACTTCGCCAGGTCGTTGGCGATGGAGAACGTCGTCAGCGCGCCGCGCGTGATGAGCAGCTGCTTGCCGATCTCCACGATCTCGATGAGCTTGGTCGGGTTCGAGTCGAGGTCGACCATGTTGCCGGCCTCCTTGGCCGCCATGGTCCCGGTATTCATCGCGACCCCGACGTCCGCCTGCGCCAGCGCGGGAGCGTCGTTCGTGCCGTCGCCGGTCATCGCGACCAGCCGCCCGCCCTCCTGCTCCTTCTTGATCAGCGCCATCTTGTCCTCGGGCTTGGCTTCCGCGAGGAAGTCGTCCACTCCGGACTCTTCGGCGATCGCGCGGGCGGTGAGCGGGTTGTCGCCGGTGATCATCACCGTCTTGATGCCCATCGCGCGCAGCTCCGCGAAGCGCTCCTTCATCCCGGGCTTGACGACGTCGGACAGCCGGATCACACCGCGCACGATCGCGACGCCCTCGACCTGCTCGGCGACGACGAGCGGCGTGCCGCCCTCGGCGCTGATCGTGTCGACGACGGTGTGCACCTCGTCCGGCACCGTGCCGCCGTGCTCGGCGACCCACGCCCGGACCGCGCTCGCCGCGCCCTTGCGGACGACCCGGCCATTCAGGTCGATGCCGCTCATCCGGGTCTGGGCGGTGAACGGGACGAACTCGCCGGACTTCTCGGCCTCGCTCGCCTCGGTGGGCAGAACGTGCTCGCGGGCGCAGAGGTCGATGATGCTGCGGCCCTCCGGCGTGCCGTCGGCGAGGCTGGACAGCCGGGCCGCGATCGCCAGGTCGTCGATGGTGGACGACCCGACGGGCAGCAGCTCGGTCGCCTGCCGGTTGCCGAAGGTGATGGTGCCGGTCTTGTCGAGCAGCAGCGTCGACACGTCGCCGGCGGCCTCCACCGCGCGGCCCGACGTGGCGAGCACGTTGCGCTGCACCAGGCGGTCCATGCCCGCGATGCCGATCGCGGACAGCAGCGCGCCGATCGTCGTCGGGATCAGGCAGACCAGCAGCGCGGTCAGCACGATCACCGACACCAGCCCGCCGGAGTAGCCGGCCATCGGCTGCAGGGCGACCACGGCGAGGACGAAGATGATCGTCAGCACCGCGAGCAGGATGGTCAGCGCGATCTCGTTCGGCGTCTTCTGCCGCGAGGCACCTTCCACCAACGCGATCATCCGGTCCACGAAGGACTCACCCGGCTTGGTCCTGATCTCCACGACGATCCGGTCGCTCAGGACCGTCGTGCCGCCGGTGACCGCGCTGCGATCGCCGCCGGACTCGCGGATCACCGGCGCCGACTCCCCGGTGATGGCCGACTCGTCGACGGTCGCGATGCCCTCGACGACGTCGCCGTCGCCCGGGATCACCTCGCCCGCCTCGACGACCACCCGGTCGCCGATCTTCAGCTCGACGCCCGGCACGCTCTCTTCGCTGCCGTTCGGCAGCAGCCGGCGGGCGACGGTTTCCTTCTTGGTCCGCCGCAGGCTTTCCGCCTGCGCCTTGCCGCGCCCCTCGGCGACGGCTTCGGCGAGGTTCGCGAACAGGACCGTGAACCACAGCCACAGCGCGACGCCGATGTTGAACACCCCGGGGTCGGTGATCGCGAAGACGGTGACCAGCACCGACCCCACCCACACGACGAACATGACGGGGTTGCGCAGCTGGTGGCGCGGGCTGAGCTTCCGGAAGGCGTCCGGCAGGGACGTCCAGAGCTGGCGGGGGTTGAACACGCCCGCCCCGATCCGGCCCGCGTTCTCGACGTGGTGCTGGGTGGTTTCCTCGGGGGAACGTTCGGTGGTGATGGTCATGCGAGAGCCTCTGCAATCGGCCCGAGGGCCAGGGCGGGGATGAACGTCAGGGCCGCGACCAGCACGACCGTCCCGCCGAGCATGGTGGCGAACAGCGGGCTGGTGGTCGGCAGCGTGCCGGCGGTCTCCGGGACCTTCTTCTGCGACGCCAGCGAACCGGCCAGGCAGAGCACGGCCAGGATCGGGATGAACCGGCCCAGTGCCATGCAGACACCGAGTGTCGACTGGTACCAGTCGTTGGTCACCGTGATACCGGCGAACGCGCTGCCGTTGTTGTTGCCGGCCGAGGTGTAGGCGTAGAGCAGTTCGGAGAAGCCGTGCGCGCCCGGGTTGTTGAACGCGTCGGTGTTCCCGGGGATCAGCAACGCCGCACCCGCGCCGATCAGCACGACGGCGGGCATCGCGAGCATGGCGATCGAGGCACAGGTGACCTCACGCTTGCCGAGCTTCTTGCCCAGGTACTCCGGCGTGCGCCCGACCATCAGGCCGGCCAGGAACATCGCGATGATCGCCATCACCAGGATGCTGTAGAGCCCGGTCCCGACGCCACCGGGAGAGAGCTCGCCGAACATCATGTTCAGCAGCGTCCCGAAGCCGCCGAGTCCGCTGAAGCTGTCGTGCATCGAGTTCACCGCACCGGTCGAAGTGCCGGTGGTCGAGTCGGCGAACAACGCCGACGCCGCGAGCCCGAACCGGGTCTCCTTGCCTTCCATGGCCGCACCGGCCAGCCGGGCGGCCGCGCCGTTCGCGTGCGTCTCGCCCCACCAGATGACGGTGAGCATCCCGGCCCACAGCACGCCCATGACGGACAGCAGGACGTAGCCCTGCTTGGTGTTGCCGACCAGCTTGCCGAACGTGCGGGTCAGGCTGACCGGGATCACCAGCAGGAGGAAGATCTCGATCAGGTTGGACCAGGAGTTCGGGTTTTCGAACGGGTGGGCGGAGTTGGCGTTGAAGATGCCGCCACCGTTGGTCCCCAGCTCCTTGATGGCCTCCTGGCTCGCCGCCGGTGCCAGCGCGATCGTGCTGCCGGAGCCGTCCGGGTTGAGCACCGAGACGCCGGACTTGAGGCTCTGCACGACACCGAGCGCGACGAGCACGATCGCGAAGACGAACGAGAGCGGCAGCAGGACGCGGATCGTGCCGCGGGTCAGGTCGACCCAGAAGTTGCCGATCCGGTTGTTCTGCGAGCGCACGAACGCGCGGGTGAGCGCGATCGCGACGGCCAGGCCCACGCCCGCGGAGACGAAGTTCTGCACGGTCAGGCCGGCCATCTGGACCACGTGGCCCATGACGCCCTCGGGGATGTAGGACTGCCAGTTCGTGTTGGTCACGAAGCTGATCGCCGTGTTGAACGCGATCCCGGGGTCGACCGTGCGGCCGAAGTTCAGCGGCAGCAACGGCTGCAGGCGCTGCAGCAGGTAGAGGAACAGCACCGAGACGAAGGAAAAGCCCAGCACGCCCGAGGCGTAGGTCTTCCAGTGCTGCTCGGACTCGGGGTCCGCGCGCACGATCTTGTAGACGGCCTTCTCCAGCCGCCAGTGCTTCGTGCTCGTGAACACGCGATGCATGTAGTCGCCCAGGGGCCGGTACACCAGCGCCAGGGCGAGCAGGAGGAGGCCGACCTGCCCGAGGCCGGCCCACGTCGAGGACATCAGAACTTCTCCGGTTTGATCAGCGCGATGAACAGGTAGACGATCAGCGCCAGCGCCAGGACTCCCCCGACGACGTTGGCGAACACGCCGGTGCCGCTCACAACCGCTCCAATCCACGCAGGGTCAAGGCCAGCACGGCGAACACGACGATCGCCAGCAGCACATAGGCCAGATCGGCCATACGACTGCTCCCTTCTCACACACGAACAGGCTGAGGTCGACCGAATGGTGACCCGGCTTGCGGCAGCCTGCCTCCCGAAGTTCCTGACCGGATGTCACCTGACAGAGTCTTGACGCGGCTTCACGCCGCATTGACGCGTTCTTGACGGCGACAACTACGCAGCGAATCGGCAACCGCCCGAACGAGGTAATCCGTGAGGTCCTCACCGATGATCATGCCTACTCCGAGTGTCCATTCCGGACTTGGTCACAACTGGGACTCGGCAGAGTGAACGGCTCGCCTCGGCAGGAATTCGAGGCCACTCTTGAACGATCACGCCTTCGCCCGTCCCGACTCGGATCTCATCCCGGGAGTTCTCCTTGGCAGCCGACCCCGACACCCGCACGTCCGCTCCCCGCCGAAGCACCGTCCAGGTGAGCCACAGCAGCCACGACGGCGCGATCGCCGTGGTGGTCACCCTCGACGGCCAGGTGCGCGATCTCCAGCTGGCCGACACCGTGACCACTCGCCCCGCGGCTCAGCTGGCCCGCGACATCCTCGAGTGCATCCACTCCGCTCAGGCCCTGTTCGACCCAGGGCCCGGCTGACCGTTGAAGTAGTCGTCGTACACCGTGACCCATACGTCCAAATCGGACAAATGGTCGACCAGCCGCCGGCCGGTGGCGGTGAGGGCGAACACCGACCCGCCACCGGGCCGTCCGTCCCAGGTGCCCGCCTGCGAACGCCGGAGCGCCCCTTCGGCCGCCAGCACCCGCAACGCGGGCTCGAGCGCGCGCCGCGGCACGACCCGGCGCAGTTCAGCGAGAGTCCGGGCACCGCCCGCGAGGACGTCGAGGAGTTCGACGGCGCCCGGGCAGAGGATCACGCGCGTGAGACCCGCTTCGGCCATGCCAGCTCCCCGGGAAGACGTGCCGGAACCGTAGGCATGCGAGCACCGAGGACCAGCGTCGTTGACGCGTCCCTGACGAGCCGGCCGGGGACGTTTACGCGTTCCCTACGCGAGCGCCCGGATCTTGACGTTTTCCCTACGCCGATTCCCCGCCCCGGGAGGCACGCTGCCGTACGTGCCGGCACCCACTTCATGGCTCAAACGGCTGGTACTCGGACGGCCGTTCCGCAGCGACACCCTCGGCGAGACGCTTCTGCCGAAGTGGCTCGCCCTGCCGATCTTCGCCAGTGACCCGCTCTCGTCGGTCGCCTACGCCACCCAGGAGATCCTGCTGATCCTGTCGATCGGCGGGCTCGCCTACCTCACCCTGGCGCCGTGGGTCGGGCTGGGCGTGGCCGTGCTGCTGACCGTCGTGGTGATCTCCTACCGCCAGGTGGTGCGCGCCTACCCCAGCGGCGGCGGCTCCTACGAAGTCGCCTCCCGCAACCTCGGCAGCCGCGCCGGCCTGGTCGTCGCCGGAGCCCTGATGGTCGACTACATCATGACCGTCGCCGTGTCGGTCGCCTCCGGCGTCGACAACATCATCTCCGCCGTCCCGGAGCTCAACGACTACCGGATCGGGCTCAACATCGGGTTCATCGTCGTGCTGATGGCGATGAACCTGCGCGGCATCCGCGAATCCGGCCGGGCGTTCGCCGCGCCGACGTACCTGTTCATCGCCTCGGTACTGCTGCTGATCGTCGTCGGCCTCGCCCGCACGCTGACCGGACACGCTCCGGTGGCCGAGAGCGCCGCCTACGACATCCACCCCGAGCAGGTGGGACTGACCGGCTTCGCGCTCGTCTTCCTGCTGCTGCGGTCGTTCGCGTCCGGCTGCACCGCGTTGACCGGTGTCGAGGCGATCTCCAACGGCGTCCCCGCGTTCCGGAAGCCGAAAGCCCTGAACGCGGCCCGCACGATGACCGCCATGGGCACCATCGCCGTCGTGATGTTCGGCGGCATCACCGCGCTGGCCCTGATCACCAAGGTGCACATCGCCGAGAACACCTGCGACCTGACCGGTTTCGCCGGCAACTGCCAGAGCGACCCGCAGCGCACGGTGATCAGCCAGATCGGCGCGGCGGTGTTCGGCGGCGACCACACGGTGCTGTTCTTCGTCCTGCAGGCCGCCACGGCCCTGGTCCTCGTCCTGGCCGCGAACACCGCGTTCAACGGGTTCCCGCTGCTGGCCTCGATCCTCGCCCAGGACCGCTACCTGCCCCGCCAGCTGCACACCCGCGGCGACCGGCTGGCCTTCTCCAACGGCATCATCGCCCTGTCCGTCGTCGCCGGGATCCTGATCTTCGCCTTCGACGGCTCCACCACCCGGCTCATCCAGCTCTACATCCTCGGCGTGTTCACCTCGTTCACCCTCTGCCAGGCCGGCATGGTCAAGCACTGGAACCAGGTCCTCGCCGAGGCGACGACCGGCAAGGAACGACGGTCGATCCAGCGGTCGCGGGTGATCAACGCGCTGGGCGCGCTCCTCACCGCGATCGTCCTCGTCGTCGTGCTGATCACCAAGTTCAGCCACGGCGCCTACCTCGTGGTGATCGCGATCCCGGTGCTCTACGGGGCGATGCGGGCGGTCCACCGGCACTACACCCACGTGCGCGAAGAACTGGAGGCCGACGACGAGTTCGAGCTGCTCCCCAGCCGCGTCCACGCGATCGTGCTCGTGTCCACATTGCACAAACCGAGTCAGCGCGCCGTCGCGTTCGCCCGCGCCACCCGCCCCGACACGTTGACCGCGATCACCGTCAACGTCGACGACGCCGACACCCGCGCGCTCCAGCGCCAGTGGGAGCACCGCGGGATGAAGGTCCCGCTCAAGATCCTCGAGTCGCCCTACCGCGAGATCACCCGGCCGGTGGTGCAGTACGTGAAGAGCCTCCGCCGGTCCAGCCCGCGTGACGTCGTCAGCGTCTACATCCCCGAGTACGTCGTCGGCCGCTGGTGGGAGAACATCCTCCACAACCAGAGTTCGCTGCGGCTCAAAGGCCGGCTGCTGTTCGAACCCGGCGTCATGGTCACCAGCGTCCCCTGGCAGCTGAGCTCCACCCACCGCCGCGACCTCCAGCGCGTCCGGCCGCTGCCCGGAGACATCCGCCGCGGGGTCACGACCCAGCGGCGTCCGGGCTGAACGGCTTACACATCTCGAACGCGGTGCGTACACCGCGTTCACCTGGACTCGGCACAATCCGGCGGGTGCCTCGTGTTCTGGTTGTGCTCGTCGGTCTGCTCCTGGCTGTCGTGGGGTGCGTGCGCGAACCCGAGTCCCCTTCGCCGGGCACGTCGACGCGGACGGTGACGATCGGCGGGACCGACCGCACCTACCGCCTGTACCGGCCGGCCGGGCTGACCGGGCCGGCGCCGCTGGTGGTGATGCTGCACGGTGGGTTCGGTTCCGGTGCGCAGGCCGAGGCCGCCTACGGCTGGGACGCCGAGGCCGACGCCGGACGGTTCCTCGTCGCGTACCCGGACGGCATCGGCCGCGCGTGGAACACCGGCGGTGGCTGCTGCGGGCAGTCGGCCCGGACCGGGGTGGACGACGTCGCCTTCCTGACCCGGCTCGTCGCGGACGCCGGCGGCGACGTCGATCCGGCGCGCGTGTACGCCACGGGCATCAGCAACGGCGGCATCATGGCCTACCGCCTAGCCTGCGCCACCTGGCTCTTCGCGGCGATCGGCCCGGACTCGGCGACCCAGCTGGGCGACTGCCCGAACCCCGCGCCGGTGTCGGTGATCCACATCCACGGCACGGCCGACGAGAACATCCCCTACGACGGCCACCCCGGCCGCGGCGTCGCGCGCATCGACGGCCCGCCGATCCCCGACGTCGTCGCCCGCTGGCGCGAGATCGACCGATGCCCACCCCCGGCCACGTCCACGAGCGGCCAGGTCACCACCTCGACCGCCCAGTGCCCGGACGGCCGCACCGTCGAACTCGTCACGATCACCGGCGCCGGGCACCAATGGCCGGGAGCCACCGGTACCCGGCCGGCCGGTCGGGTTCCCGGGATCGACCCACCCTCCCCCGCGCTCGACGCCACGCACGAGATCTGGCGGTTCTTCGCCGCCCACCCCGCCGCGCGGTAAATTCGAAGGGCCCTCGGTCCACCCGCGACCGAGGGCAACAGCTCCGACGCTCGCTTGCCGAATGCGGCCACAGCCACCGGTTCGTCAGCGCCGACCCTGCTCGTCCGGACTCAGGTGAAGATGATCTGACCGCCCGCGGCCTGGTCGTAGAACTCCCCGACGGTGATGATGCCCTGCACCTGGTCGATCAGGTCGTCCTTCTCGAGGCCGAACAGGTCGACCGAGGCCTTGCAGGCGTAGAGCCCGGCACCGGTGTCGGAGATCATCTCGATGAACTCCGGGATCGACGGGATGTCCAGCTTCTCCATCTTGTGCGCCATGTACTGGGTCATCACCGACGCGACACCGGGGAAGCCACCGGCCCAGGTGGCCAGGTGCAGCCCGGGGTTGCCGACGGTGGCCAGCTTGATGTGCTCGTGGCGGGCCTTGTGGATCGCGTCCAGGCCGAAGAAGGTGAAGAACAGGTTGGCTTCGATGCCTTCGGCGCGGGCACCGTTGGCCATGATGAGCCCGGGATAGATGGCTTCCAGGGAGCCCTTGGAGATGATGAGGGAGATCTTTTCGATCTTGTCGGTCATGGTGTGCCGCCTTGTCAGATGCAGCCGCGAGGCTTGGGGATGCCGGCGATCTTCGCCGCGATCTTGGCCGGGCCCTTCGGGAACAGCTGGTACAGCTGCTTGATGGTGACCCCCGAAGTGCGGCCCAGCGCGCGGACGGTCGGCCCGGTGCCCTTTTCCGCGTACTCGTGCCGCATGTGCTTGATGACCTGCCAGTGCTGGTCGGTCAGCGCGTCGATGCCGGCTTCGCGGGCGATCTCGGGCGCCATCGCTTCGGTCCAGCGGTCCGGATCGGTGAAGAAGCCATCGTCGGTCACCGGCACCGGGGTGCCTGCGTAGGTCGCGGTGGGCATGTCGGTGTCCTCCTCGGGTTCTCAGTGGTCGGCGGGAACGGGAAAGTGCTTGCCCGCACGGGGCATCGGCGTGGACACGCCGGGAATGTCACGGCCGGGCAGGAGGCTGTGCCAGTACAGCCAGGAGAACATCAGCTTGCCCAGGTGGTTGAGCCGCGACTCCTTCAGCAGCGGCAGGCCCACCGCCATCGGGAAGTGCCCGGTCAGCGGCTCGGTGTCGTAGTTGAAGTCGATGAGCATCGCCTTGTGGAAGCCGCTTTCGATGAAGCAGTTGGTGTGCCCGTCGAAGCCGGCGTCCAGCTCGTCCCCGGCGAGGAACCGGGCGACGTTGCGCGCGAGCACCTCGCCCTCGAAGTGGGTGACCGAACCGGCCTTCGACGTCGGGAGCGCCGCGGCGTCCCCGATGACGAAGATGTTCGGACGGGCATTCGACTGCAGGGTGTGCGGGTCGGCCGGGACGAAC
Source organism: Amycolatopsis ponsaeliensis (assembly GCF_030182635.1). Lineage (NCBI taxonomy): Bacteria > Bacillati > Actinomycetota > Actinomycetes > Pseudonocardiales > Pseudonocardiaceae > Amycolatopsis > Amycolatopsis ponsaeliensis. The sequence continues at coordinate 584,624 of NZ_JAPZLD010000001.1, read as the reverse complement.
CCGAACTCGTCGCCCAGCCCCGGCGTGTGCTCCACATAGGACGCTCCGCCGTGCAGCGGCACCACGACCGCGAGGTCGAAGGCGACCTCCCGCCCGTCGTAGGAGATCAGGCGTTTGCCGGTGCCGTCGACCTCGCCGGTGTTGAACTCGGTCACCAGCTCGATGTTCTTCTCCGCCAGCAGCCCGGCCAGGGTCCGGGAGGCGACGGGCTTGGTGAACGCGCCGTCCAAGGGGGTGACGTAGGTCAGCTGGACCTGGTCGCGGACACCGCGTTCGGTGAAGTACCAGTCGGCGAGGAAGCAGAACTCGAGCGGGGCGACCGGGCACTTGATCGGCAGGTCGACCACGTTCACCACGAGCCGTCCGGCGGTGAACCCGGCCAGCGCGGATTCCAGGGCCACGGCTCCTTCGTAGTCGTAGAAGGTGTGCACCGTGTCGCGGCGGCAGGCGCCGGTCAGCCCTTCGGTCTCCTCGGGCATCAGCCGCGCGCCGGTGGCGATCACCAGGACGTCGTAAGGCAGCGCCGTGCCGTCCTGCAGGTGGACCTGGTCGCTCTCGGCGTCCACCCGGTCGACGGCGGCGCGGTGGTAGTGGATGCCGTCGCGCAGCTGCCGGGGGCGGGACCGCACGAGGTCTTCGGGAGCGGAGAGGCCGAAGGGCACGAACAGCAGCCCGGGCTGGTAGATGTGGTCGTCGTCGTGGTCGACGACGGTGATGTGCGCGCCGTCGCCCAGGTCGCGGCGCAGCCGGTTGGCCGACAGCGTGCCGCCGGTGCCGCCGCCGAGGATCACGATGCGTTTGGTCACCGTTTCAGTGTTCCGGCGGCGGACCGGCGTCCGTAGGGTCTTCGGTCACCCGCCCGAGCGACGAAGGGTTGCGATGGTCAGGCGCCGGTCAGGCTGTCGAGGGCGGCACGGATGCGCTTGCCCGCTTCTTCGGCGACCGGGCGAAGCTCCTCCCGTTCGGGCACTTCGATCATCACGCGCGGGTCGAGCGCCTGGACCAGGCTGCGCTCATCGCCGTCCGCGCGGACGACTACGTTGCAGGGCAGCAGCAGCCCGATCACGCGGTCGATCTCCAGGGCGCGGTGCGCCAGCGGCGGGTTGCACGCGCCGAGGATCACGTACGGCTCCATGTCCGCGTCGAGCTTCTCGCGCATCGTCGCTTGGACGTCGATCTCGGTCAGCACCCCGAATCCCTGCTCCTTCAACGCGGCACGCACTTCGGCGACGGCCTTCTCGTAGGGCAGGTCCAGGGTGATGCTCAGGTCGTACTTCACAGCGATCATTCCTTTCGTGACTGCTCAGCCGCCGTGCAGGGCGGCTGGGGCGAAGACGGCCGCGGCCGCGACTCCGGCGGCGACCACGATGATCAGGAAGGCGAACGTCCGCCGGACGGTCCGCGCCGGGAGCCGGTCGCCGGCCTTCCCGGCCAGCAGCGACGCCAGCAGGGCCACGCCGGCGAACACCGCGGCGATGCCGTAGGGCAGGTCGGGCATCGTGGTGGCGTGGGCGGCCAGCCCGCCCACCGAGGTGAGCACGATGACCACCAGCGACGTCGCCACCGCCTCGGGCGCGGTGAGGCCCAGCAGCATGGTCAGGGCCGGGACGATGACGAACCCGCCGCCGACCCCGAACAGGCCGGTCAGCACCCCGACGACCGCGCCGACGGCCAGGGCCTTGGGCACGCAGCTGCGCCAGTTCACCCCGCCCGCGCTGGTCCGGCAGGCGCCGTCCCGCTCCGGGGCGGCGGTGAGCATCCGCACCGCGACCACCGCCATCAGGACGGCGAACGCGACCAGCAGCCACCGGTCGGGCAGCAGCTTCCCCAGCGCGGTGCCGCCGAACGCGGCCGGGACGCTCGCCACGGCGAATACCAGCGCGACGGGCCAGCGGATCACCTTCGACCGCCACCGCGCCACCAGCCCACCGGCCGCGGACACCGCCACGACCAGCAGCGACGTCGGGATCGCCGCACCGAGCGGCAATCCGACCCCGTAGACCAGGGCGGGGATGGCCAGGATAGAGCCGCCCGCGCCGAGCAGGCCCAGCGCGGCGCCGATGACCAGGCCGAACGCCGCCGCCAGCAGGAACGTCATGATCTCAGCCCACGGCCAGGGGCAGCCCAGCCCGCGCCGCCCGGTCGAACTCGTCGTCCACCGCGACGACCTGGTGTCCGGCCGCGGCGAGGACCGAGGCCGCGATCGAGGCGCGGTAGCCGGCCTGGCAGTGCACCCACACTTCGCCGGCCGGGACCTCGCCGAGGCGGTCCAGCAGGTCGTGGATCGGGATGTGCAGGGCGCCGTCGATGTGGTTCTGCGTCCATTCTTGGTTACGCCGGACGTCGAGGACGGTGACCGGCCGATGGTGGCGGACCATGGCCAGCTCCCCGAAGTCCGCGCGCGGGAACGACCCGAGCGGGACGTCGCCCGTCCACGCGTCGGGGGTGCCGGTGGCGGTGGCTTCGACGCGGTCGATGCCGATCCGGACCAGTTCGCGCTGCGCGTCGGCGACCTGTTCGGCGGTGTCACCGAGCAGGGACAGCGGTGTGCCCCAGGGGATGAGCCAGCCCAGGTAGGTCGCGAAGCTGCCGTCGGCACCGAAGTTCAGGGTGCCCGCCACATGGCCGGCCGCAAACGCGGTCCGCGAGCGCAGGTCCACCACCCATTCGCCCTTCTCGATGCGCGAGCGCAGCTCCACGGGGTCGGCGGTCTCCGGTGGGGTCAGGTCGGGGGCGTCCGGGCCGGCGCTGTTGGCCGGGCCCATGTGCGCGTAGTAGGCCGGGTAGGCGTCCAGTCCCGCGAGCAATCCGTCGACGTAATCGCGTTCCTGCAGGGTCAGCACCGGGTTGACCTGCTTCTCCCGGCCGATCGTCGACCGGTCGGCCTCGGACTGGGTGGCCGAGCAGAAGCTGCCGAAGCCGTGCGTGGGATAGATCTCGGCGTCGTCGGGCAGAACCTCGGCCAACCGGTGCGCCGACGCGTACTGCCGCTTCACCAGCTCACCGGTGTGGGCCGGGCCGAGCAGGTCGGGGCGGCCGGTGGAACCGAACAGCAGCGAACCGCCGGTGAACACCGCCGGGACGCGCCCAGGTGCCGCCAAGACGTACGAGAGGTGCGTAAAGGTGTGCCCCGGGGTCGCCAATGCGCGCACGCGCATGTGGGGCCCGACGTCGATCACGTCCCCGTCCTCGATCGGCGTGCGTTCGAAGGACACCGGGTCCGCGGCGTTGACGTGGTAGGCGGCACCGGTCACGCGGGCCAGTGCGAGACCGCCGGTCACGTAGTCGTTGTGGATGTGGGTCTCGAACACGTCCGTAATCCGCAACCCGCGCACCTGGGCCAGGCCCAGCACCCGGTCGATGTCGCGCTGCGGGTCGACCACGAACGCCGTCTCGCCGTCCTCGACGAGGTAGCTGCGGTCACCGAGACTCGGGGTGTCGATGGCGATGATCTCGATCATGAGTCCTCTCTCCCTATACCCCAGGGGGTATCTGGATCCAGGGTAGCGCATCTTCCGTCACGCCTCCGGATACCCCCGGGGGCATGGCCGAACACACGCCGATCGCGCTGGACAGGGCCAGCGTCGCAGCACGCGGAGGGGTACTTCCAGAGGCCTTGGTCCCTTGAGCGCACCACCTCGGAGATCCGGCATGACGGTGCCCGCGTACCCCCAGGGGTATAGTGAACTCAGACCCGGCCCCGAATCTCGTGGAGGAATGCCCGATGTGCCAGCGGATCGTCTGTTCGAAGTGCGGGAAGCCGTCCTACCAGGGCTGCGGCAACCACGTCGAACAGGTACTCGGCGATGTCCCCGCCGCCCAGCGCTGCTCCTGCTCCGCCGAGCAGCCGGAACGGAAGCCGTGGCGGCTGTTCGGCCGCCGCTGACCGCCGGATCGGAAGAAGATGACCAGCGGCACCGCACTTCCGCGGCTCGAGCGAGTCCTGGCCGTGGTCGCCCATCCCGACGACGAATCCTTCGGCCTCGGAGCACTGCTGGACGCGTTCGTCCGCGACGGCGCGGAGGTGTCCGTGTTGTGCTTCACCCACGGCGAAGCGTCGACGCTGCACGGCAGGCCAGGTGAACTCGCCGACGTGCGCGCCGCCGAACTGACCGCCGCCGCCGAGATTCTCGGTATCACCGGCACGACGCTGCTGGACCACCCGGACTCCGGCCTGGCCTCGGTAGCCGTCGCCGAGCTCGCCACGGACGTCGCCGACGCCGCCGCCCGGGTCGACCCGACCCACCTCATCACTTTCGACATCGGTGGCGTGACCGGGCACCCCGACCACGTCCGCGCCACCGAGGCCGCACTCGACGCCGCGGCCACCCTCGGCATCCCGGTGCTCGGCTGGGCCGTACCGGACGAGGTGGCCACGCGGCTCAACGACGAGTTCGGCACCGCCTTCGCCGGCCGGCGAGCCGACGAGATCGACTGGACCGTGCCCGTCGATCGAAGCCGGCAACGGAAGGCGATCGCCGCCCACGCGAGCCAGTCCGCCGACAATCCGGTCCTGCGTCGCCGGCTGCGGTTGCTCGGGGACACCGAGTGCTTGCGCAGGCTGGGCTGACTCGCCACCGTGAAGACCTTGGTCCTTCTTCCCGGGGACCATGGCCCGCGTCGGCACCTGTCGCCGACGCGCAGGCTTGACCCACGTCGACGAGGCAAGGAGTCCCCGGTGACCCAGACCGCACGACCCGGCACGGCGTCCGCGTTGCTGGATCGGATCAGCCGGGGCCTGATCGGCAAAGGCGAGGTCCTCGACGGCCCCTACGGACCGCACCGCATCACCTACGCCGACTACACCGCCTCCGGCCGAGCGCTGGACTTCGTCGAGGACTTCATCCGCGAGCACGTCTTACCCCGCTACGCCAACACCCACACCGAAAGCTCCGGCACCGGACTGCACACCGGCCTGCTGCGCGAGCAGGCACGCGCCATCATCCACACCTCGGTCGGGGCCACCGAAGACGACCTGGTGATCTTCTGCGGCTCAGGCGCGACCACCGCGGTGAACAAGCTGATCGGCATCCTCGAACTGCGCATCCCGGCCGGTCTCGACGAGCGCTACCGCCTCGCCGACCGCATTCCCACCGGCGAGCGGCCGGTCGTGTTCGTCGGACCGTACGAACACCATTCCAACGAGCTGCCGTGGCGCGAATCCCTCGCCGACGTCGTCGTCATCGACGAGGACGAGAACGGCCACATCGACCTCGGGCGGCTCGAAACGGAACTACGCCGGCACGCCGGCCGGCCGCTGCGGATCGGCAGTTTCTCCGCGGCCTCCAACGTCACCGGCATCGTCACGGACGCCGACCGCGTCGCGGCCCTGCTGCACCGGCACGGCGCACTGTCCTTCTGGGACTACGCGGCGGCGGGCCCGTACGTGCCGATCCGGATGGCCGAAAGCGCGCCCGGCCGCGGCGACCACAAGGACGCGCTCTTCCTGTCCCCGCACAAGTTCGTCGGCGGCCCGCAGTCCCCCGGGGTGCTGGTCGTGCGGCGCGACCTCGTCACCAACCGGGTTCCCACCGCCCCGGGCGGCGGCACCGTGGCCTTCGTCGGCCCACGCGGGCACCGCTACCTCGACGATCCCATCGCCCGGGAAGAAGGCGGCACTCCCGCGATCGTCGAATCCATCCGCGCGGGCATCGTCTTCGCGCTCAAGGACGCCGTCGGCACGGACCTCATCCAGGCCCGGGAGGAACGGCTGTGGCAGCACGCCGTGACCCGCTGGTCCGCGCACCCGGGGATCCAGGTGCTCGGCGACCACCGGTCGGCCCGGCTGTCCATCGTGTCGTTCCGGATCCGCGCCGAGGACATGTTCCTGCACCACAACTTCGTCGTCGCCGTCCTCAACGACCTGTTCGGCATCCAGGCCCGCGGCGGCTGTTCGTGCGCCGGCCCGTACGGGCACCGGCTGCTTGCCATCGACCCCGAGCACTCGACCGCCTACGACGACGAGAGCGCCCGCGGGTGCGACGGGATCAAGCCGGGCTGGGCCCGGCTCAACTTCAACTACTTCATCTCCGACACCGCCCGCGACTACCTCGTCGACGCCGTCACACTGCTCGCCGAACACGGCCACCGGCTGCTGCCCGAGTACCGCTTCGACCCGCGCACCGGCCTCTGGCGCCACGCCCGTTCGGCCGAGTTCACGCCGCGGGTCCCGGATCTGCGCGCATTCGACGCCGTTCCGGAGCAGTTCGCACACAGGCTCGGCGAGGACGCGCTGGCCGAGCACCTGCGGCGGGCCGGGCGGATCCTCCGGTCACTGCCGGACCTCGCCGTCGACGGACCCAGCGGGCTGTCCGAGGACTTCGAGGCCCTGCGCTGGTTCCCGCTCCCGCCCGGCTGCGTAGCCCCTTAGGCCAGGGTCAGGAACAGCTTCTCCAGCTGCTCACGGTCGGCGGCGCCCTGCTCCGAATCGTCGGACAGGCACTGCTCCAGCCCGCTGGCGATCAGCCGGAACCCGGCCCGGTCCAGCGCCCGGGAGACCGCGGCGAGCTGGATGATGACGTCCCGGCAGTCACGGCCGTCCTCCATCATCTGGATCAGGCCACCGACCTGCCCCTGTGCCCGCCGCAGCCGCTTGCGCACGTCCGCGACCACGTCTTCGTTCAGCTCCACACCGACCTCCTCTGGTACCCCCCAGGGTACGTGCTCGCGATCGTGGCCGGGCTTCGGCACGCACCTGCGCCATGTCGAGCTGCTGAACCTTGCCGATCAGCTCCTCGAGCGCGGCCGCGGGCAGCGCGCCCGGTTGCGAGTAGACGACGACGCCGTCGCGCACCGCCATCAGCGTCGGGATCGACGAGATGCCGAACGCCTGGGCCAGCTCGACCTGCGCCTCGGTGTCGACCTTCCCGAACGTGATGCCGGGGTACCGGGCCGCCGCCTGCTCGAAGACGGGAGCGAACATCCGGCACGGTCCGCACCACGACGCCCAGAAATCGACCAGGACCGTGCCCGGGCCGTCCACGATCTCGGTGAAGTTCGTTTTGGTCAGTTCCACAGTGGCCATGGGGCCCTCCTTCTCACATACCCCCGGGTGTATCTATCAACCGACGGCGTGCCGGGATTGTTCCCGGCACACCGTCGCTTCAGCCCTATCCGCGCCGCGACAACCGGGCGAGGGAGCGCTCGATGTCGGTTCCGCCGCGCCGGTTGTACGGCAGCTTCGTCAGCAGCAGGCCCATGACGCACGTGTCGGTGACGGCGGCCAGCGCCAGTCCCGCGCCGATCAGGCCGGCCAGGAAGCGGGCCGGCGACCACCACAGGCTGACCACCACTGCCAGCAGGACGATGCCGCCCGCCACCAGGCGCACCTGACGCTCCAGAGCCCACCGCGGCGCGCCGCGGGTCACGGGGCCACCGGCCGCGGCCCACGCGTTCATCCCGCCGTCGAGCACCGTTGTACCGGACAGTCCGGCGGCGGCGAGCAAGCGCTGACAACGCTCGGCGCGTGAGCCACCCTGGCAGATCAGGATCATCCGGCCGCCGGCGTCGTCGACGATGCGGCGAAGGTGGGCGTCGACCTGCTCGAGCGGCAGGTTGACCGCTTCGGGGATGTGGGCGGTGCCGAATTCGGCCGGGGTGCGGACGTCGACCACGAGTGTGTCGGGGTTGTTCGCGATGAGATGACGCGCGGAAGCGACATCGAGAGAACTCACCTGGGTTTCCTTTCCGAGCGGGGACCGTGGCGCCCGGCAAATTCCGATGGAGCCACACCAACGACCGTACCAAGTACCCCCGGGGGTATGCCAAGACGACCGTTCAGAGCAATCTTTCCCTACCTCGGGGACGAAAGACCCTTGCGTCACAGGGAACTTGCACGACGCGCACCGACTGGCTACCGTGAAGAACAGATACCCCCAGGGGTACCTGAGACACCCGGGTCGACGACCAGCGAAGGAAGCCTCGAGTGGCCAGCTCCCCCGTCCCCCAAGAACGACTCGGCTACCGCGCCGATCGTCCAGGCCGAGCTCGTAGACGAGGCGCCGACCGCCGAGTTGGTTCCCCGCGACCGGGCGGAACAAGTCGTAGCGCTGCGCAGAATGCTGGGAACCCCGCAGGCAGAGGACAGTCCGGTCCCCACCGTCTTCCGAGGTGACACGCGTGTCCACGGCGACGTCAACATCAGCGTCACCAACCACGGCTCGCCCGAGGAAGATGCTCGAACCCGCGGCAATGGTCGAGGTAGTGGGAGAGGTCGGCGCGGCGGACTGCTGTACGTGCTCGAGAACCAGGCAGTGCTGCGGAATCTGATGGCGGCCCTGCTCGTGCTCGCGCTGATCGTGATCGCGATCGCAGCGGTGCTCATGCCCAGCAGGATCGACGCGGGCAGCGCCGTCGTGGTCATGTTCCTGCTGGCCGCGCTCGCCGCCGCGCTGCTCGGGATCCCTTGGTACGGCCGTCGGCATCGGCCCAAGGAATAACGGCAGACATGAACGTCGACGCGAAGGCCGAGCACTCTCAATTCGAGGGGCTCGGCCTTCGATGTGCGCAGGGCTATCACCACCTCAGCCAGCGAGGTTCGATGCGCAACGGCTGCTGAATCTGGCCTGTGTCACTTGAGTTGGCCAGTAGTCGGCCGCGATCAACGGCCTCGCCCGATCTAGTTGAAGAACGTTGGTGACCGACCAATGCAGCGACGGCGGCCCCGAGCAGCATCGCGACGACGAACAGAAAGTTCCGCGCTCGGTCTTCCTCACCATGATCGAAGGTCGCGTAGGTGATGTCTATTTCGGTATGGCCCTGCCAAGACAGCCGGTCCGATCGATCGAGCGGAGGCTATGCCTGCGTGATCAATTCTGGCGTGTCGTTTGCGCAGTTGACCAAAATACTGAGCGACTTGGGTTGTACGAGTTGGAAGCCGACCGTGCGCTCTGCAGCCTATCCGTACCCCAGGAGCCCCGAAGCCAAGGAAATTGGCGGCAGGGTCACCACGCCTCGCGATACGGCTCCTCACTGAAACGACCCATTAACTGTTCCGCCGTAGCCTTCGACGCTCCGGGAAACACCTGATAGCCAGCGGTCGATTCATTTATTGAAACATTCTTCGCCACCCCTCGCTCTGGTTTGAACCGGGGTCCGCCCAACAGGACGACGCCTCAGCACCAGTCGATAATGCCATCCGATTTCACCACTAGCGACATTGAAGATCCATAAGAGTCTGGGCGGGAGAAGACGGTGAAGCTGACCCGGACACTCAGATCGGCGTTGGGGTCGGCCGCGAGCACCACAATGGCAGAGTCGTCCGGTTCCGGCGCGAAACCTGGGCCATGAAGGGCGCAATAACTCTGAATGAAAGAAAACCCAACATCAAGGCGATCAGTAGCAGCGTCCCAGTCTCCGCGAAACCACCTTTTCTCCTCCGGAAGATCTTTCGCGCACCGAGGAGTCGTGGCGACGAGCACGGCCGTTACGCGCCGGCCCCGCTCACCGGTCGTGCCCGGTAGATCGGCGTGCGCCGCGCGGGAGCGCCGCGAATGGGTGGATCGGAAGCTCGATGGCCTCGACGCGCGGAAGCCAGCTACGAAGGCCGAGAAGGCGACGGCTGAGATCGCGGAGCTGGCCGCCGCCTCACCGCGTCCGGCCGATAAGGCGCTCGAACCCGTCTCCGAACAGCAGGCGGCGTACTCTCGGATCGCTCAATGTCATACGGCCGCCACACGGCTCAAGGAGGACGTCGTGTCCGACCTGCTCGACGCACTGGCTCTCATCGCCGCTTTCGCCGTGCTCGTGACCGCCCTCCGGATGATGCACCGCCGGTTCGACCGCGGATGATTTCCGGGGATCGCATCGCCGCAGAACACGGCCGGTTCGGTCCTTCACCCGCGGGGCGAAGATGGGTAACCTGAGCAGCGGTGTGCCGGGAAGCCTGGTCGGCGTCGTTCAGTCGTCGACACGAGGAGCACGCCATGCCGCAGGGCCCCGACGGAACCGCGCTCGGACCGATGGTCATCGTCGCCACCGACCAGTACGAAGCCTCGCCGCTGGCGGCGGACGACCTCGCTCGCAGGATGCTCCCCGCGGCCGGCCGGATCACCGTCGCATTGGCTGCCTCGCGACCGCTGCGGAAGTTACTCGTCTCGGCGACGGAAACGAAGATGCCCGGCTTGTGGGCGAGCATGTTGTGCCGCAAGCGGTTCATCGACGACAAGCTGCTGGCCGCCACCGAAACGGGAATCGACGCGGTGGTCATCCTGGGCGCCGGCTTCGACACCCGCGCGTACCGGCTTCCCACGCTCCAGGACATTCCCGTCTACGAGGTGGACCTGCCCGAGAACATCGCCCGCAAGAACACCGCGCTGCGGAAGGCGTTCGGGCGGACACCCGAGAACGTCACGCTGGTTCCCGTCGACTTCGAGACCCAGGATCTGGCCGCAGAGCTCGGCAAACACGGCTATCGACGTGATCAGCGGACGTTCTTCGTCTGGGAGGCCGTGACCCAGTACCTGACCGAGGCCGCCGTACGCCGCACCCTGGGCACCCTGTCCGCCGCCCCGGCCGGCAGCAAGCTGGCATTCACCTACATCCGCCGGGATTTTCTCGACGGCACGGAGACTTTCGGCGCCCAGGCCGCCTACGACGAGTTCGTGGTGAAGCGCCGGTTGTGGCATTTCGGGCTCAACCCGGACGAGGTCGGCCCGTTCCTGGCCGAATACGGCTGGCACGCGGTCGAACAGTGCGGCCCGGCCGAGTTCACCGACCGCTACGTCCGCCCGAGCGGGCGCGAGCTGCCCGTGTCGGAGGTCGAACGATCCGTCTACGCCGAACGTCGCTGACCCGGTTCAGGTAGCGAGATCGCGCCGGGTGAAGGCCATAGAGACGCCAACACCCAGCCACGGCGCCCGGTGACGGCGCCGAGTGTCATGGCCAGGAACACGAGAGCGCCGATGCCGCGCATCCGGCGCGGCTTCTGCGTACGTCATGCGTGAACTCCCCGCCGTGATCGATCGCTGGCGGGCCGGGGAGACGGAGCCTGATCGGGCCACCTGGCGAACCGCTGAACGGCGGCTTGCCCCGCTCGCGCGGCGACCAACCGGCTACTGCTCCCCCGGAAGCCTCGGCGGCGCGGAGCGATCAGCCACCGGCCTGCTGGTCAACCGGATCTGCGTCCCCTCGGCGGACTTCTCCACCTCGAGGACGAGACTGGCCGCGCGCATCAGGTTCAGTCCGTGCCCGCGCGGGATCGGCCCTGGCCTCGGCTCACGCCAACCGCCTGAGTCACGGACCGTCAACTCGACGTGGCGAGCCCCGACCGCCGGACGCTTCAGCCAGGCGGTGACCTCGACCTGCTCGGAGTGCGCACCCGGGGAGTCCGAGTAGATGCCGTAGCCGTGTTCGACGCTGTTGCTCACCGCTTCACTGATCGCGAGCACAAGGTCGTGCACCTCGTTCGCCGGCCAGCTGTGGGCCTCGAGCCAGTCCCGGAGCCGGCTTCGGGCGACGGAGGGGGCGATCCAGTCGGCGGCGAGAATCAGGCGGAGGGTCGCAGGGGCCGCGCCAACGCGGAACGGCCGCGCGGCGCGCCGGTCGGTCGCGCCGTTCTCCTGTTCGGATGTCGGTGGCACCGGCTCGTCACCCTTCCTTCGACCCGCACGCTTCAGCCAGCGAGCGCATCGCTCACCTGGTGGTAAAGAGCGAGCATCTTGTCCACCCCGGTGGTCTCGAGCGGCCCCACCACCGGCCGGTTCCGGTCGACGACGACGCGCAGCGTCCGGTGACCGGGGACCATCGCGGCACGCGCCGCGGTGTCGAGGAGCACCCGCAGCCCAGGCGAGCCCAGGAAGCTGACCGCGGTCAGGTCGACGATCAGCATCCGGCCGCCGAGCTCGGCGAACGCCCGGTCGACAGCGCCGCGGAGCCGGGCCACCGTCAGGCCGTCCAGCTCCCCCACGAGGGTGATCACCACGGCGTCGTCGTGCTCGCCGACCGACACGGTCAGCAACTGCTCCGGTGCGGGTACGGAAGGCATATCCCTGCCGTCGGCAGGCGTCAGCTCGTCACCGGTGCGGCTCACGGCCGAAATCCTACGCCGCCGAGTGCGGAGGCAAGGTCCGGCTCCGGTGTCATCGCGCACGCAGGTATCGAGGGGCAGGCCGGGGTATCGGCTCCTCGGGCGTGCCCGCCAGCAGCCGCTCCATCGCGTCGAAGTAGGGCGGCGCGGCGACCGTCCCGCCGAACGCCCCGTGACCACAGCTGCCGAGGTGCACCGGCGGGCCGGGGCATACCGTCCGCGGTGTCGGCCCGTCCGCGAACACCAGCGACGACACGGCGTAGTCGCCGACGCCGCCGACGAAGGCGACCGACCTGCTGTCCTGCGTCGTGCCGGTCTTGCCGAAGTCCGGCCGGTCCCACCCGGCGGCCCGGGCCGCCCGCGCCGACGTGCCGGACACGGTGTCCTTGCTCAGCCCGGCCCGCAGCGTGTCGGCCAGTTCCTTCGGGACGACGCGCTCGCAGGGCTGCCGCCGGACCGGGACCGGAGCCCCGTCGCGGTCGGTCACCGCGAGGATCGGCTCCGGCGGGCACCAGGTGCCTCCGCTCATCAGGGTCGCTGAGACGTTCGCCAGCTCCAGCGGGCTCACCGGGCTGGTGCCGAGGGTGAAGGACAGCAACCCGCGGAAGTACTTCGCTTGCGGCTGGCTGTAGCGGGGGTCCTTCGAGCGGACGTCTCCGGGATCGGTGATCGGGGCGCCACCCGCGGCGTTGGCCGCGAGGGTGCGGCGAAGGCCGAGCCGCCGGGCCATGTCGAGCACTGCCGGGACCCCGACGCGCTGTTCGAGGCCGACGAACGCGACGTTGGGCGACGTCGCGAGGGCATCGGCGAGCGTGATCGGATCCGGGTAGGTGCCGAGGTTGGTGACCGGGTAGCAGTCCGTCTGCCGGTCGACGTTCGGTGGGGTGAAGCACGCGCTGTGCGGGTTGGGCAGCGGCGTCCGGAGGCCGGCCTCTCCGGCTTCGAGAGCCGCGGCGGCGGTGAAGATCTTGAACACCGAGCCGGCGCCGAACGGATCGCTGATCCCCCCGACGACGTCCGTGGATCGTTCGCCTTCATCGGCGTCGACTCCGTAGTCGCGGTTCGCGACCATGGCCAGGACTTCGTGCCGCCGCTCCCCCGGCCGGATCACCGCCATCGTGCCGGCAACCCCCGGTTCGCCGGTGCGCACGTTTGCCTCGACCGCCTGCTTGGTCACGTCGGCGACCTTCGGGTCCATGGTGGTGCGGATGGTCAGTCCCGCGGTGGCGAGCCGATCCGCCGTGAAGCCGTGTCGTTCGAGGTAGTCCACCGCGTACGCGCAGAAGAACCCGGCTTCGGGCGTTGCGCTCAGGCAGTTTCCGGCTGGTACCCGGGGGCCGCCCGGGAGCAAGCCCAGCGCGGCGGCCTTGGCCTCGCGCGCAGCGGGGACGGGGAGCGAGCCCGCGTCGGCCATCGCGTCCAGGACGACGTCTCGCCGGGCTTTGGCCGCGGCGGGATGGGCATGGGGGTCGTAGCGCGACGGACTGTTCACCATTCCGGCGAGCAAGGCCGCCTGCGGGACGGTGAGCTTCGCGGCGCTCGTCCCGAAGTACGCCTCGGCCGCGGCGGCGACCCCGTAGACCGTCCCGCTGAACTGCACGACGTTCAGGTACCCGGCCAGGATCTCGTCCTTGGTCATCGTGCGATCGACCCGGACGGCCAGCTTCGCCTCCCGGAGCTTGCGAGCCACCGAGTTCTCCCGATCCCGCTGCTGCGCGGCGGGGTCGCCGCGGTGCACGACGTTGATCAGGAAGTTCTTCACGTACTGCTGCGTGATCGTCGACGCGCCCTGGGTGTCCCCGCCTGCGGCGTTGTTGACCAGGGCCCGGAGCACGCCCCGCGGGTCGACCGCGCCCTCGTCGTAGAACCGCCGGTCTTCGATGGCGATGATGGCCGCTTTTATGGCGGGCGAAATCCCGGCAGCGGTGACCGGCAGCCGGTATTGGTCGTACAGCACGGCGATCGGGTGGCCGTCGCGATCGGTCACAGTCGTCGTCAACGGCGGCTTCTCGGCCGCGAGATCGGCTTCGATCGCCGCGACCGAGTCGCCGACCTCATTGGACAGCAGGCCGGCACCGAGGGCCGGCGGCGCCAGCACCCCGGCCAGCAGGATGCCGGCCACCACGGACAACCCGGCCAGCCGTGCGGGTCGGAATCGCCGCATCCCGGGTCAGGCGCTGCGCTTCATCGGCGCCAGAGCACGCCGGTCTGCCTCTTCCGCGGCGGTCTCGTGCCGGCGGGCCGCTGCGTCGTCGCCAGCTGCCCTGGCGGACTGAGCCGCGGCCCGTTCGTGGTGGGCTTCCGCCCGGCGGATCGCCGCAAAAGACTCCTCGACCAGTCGCATCCACTGTGGAGTGTGACGGGGGTACCGGCGCGCTTCACCGCGGGCTTCGGCCGCCGCAGCAAGCTCCTGGTACGCCATCGCGTGGCAGTCGGCGACGTCCCCGAGCCACCGCTGCATCTTGCCCCGGTAGAGGCCGTCCGGTTCGGCGCCGGTTTCCAGCTCGACCGCGAGGCTGCGGTGCGCTCCCGCCGCTTCCCAGACCCGCTCCGCGTCCAGGCGCAGCCGGCGGACCTCCGGGAGCACCCAGGTTCCGGAGGTCTCCTTCACCGCTACGTCGGTCGTCATGTCGTGGTCACCTTCCTTCTTCCTCGCTCGGATTCCACCCTGACACGGGAAGAAGGAGTTTCAACTGACGACTGCCTTACGATCGCGGCCGCAGCCCGACCAGGGGCAGCTGCCGCGCCATCCGGCGGCGGGCGAGGTCGCTGCCGTCGTAGCGCCACCCCAGCAGCTTCCCCAGCGCGAATCGCACCACCGGGCCAGCCCGTCGGTTGCGGTGCTCGTAGCCCGCGATGACCGCGATGGCCTCGTCTTCGCCGAGGACACGGTGTTCGGCCGGAAAGCGGCACCTTCCGACGACCACCTCGACCGGCGGCCGCGCCTGGATGTTGCGAAACCAGTCGGCTCCCGCGCCCAGCCCGGCGACGACGACGTACTCGTCCCCGTCCACGCCGACGACTTCGAGCACCGTGCGGTACATCCGCCCGGACCGCCGCCCGAGGTGGGTCAGGCACAGGAAACGACGGCCGAGCAGCCACCCGAACCCCTTGTCGTACAACCGGACGGGGGCGCGGAAGACAACCCTGGCGACCCGGTTCACCGCGCGGAACCTGCGGCAGTACGGCGAAGATTCGTGACCACCGCGGTGGACTTGCCCGCGAGCACGGCGGCGACGTAGCGGTCGAGGACCGGAACCCGCGCCAGCCGCAGAGCCGCGCGCCGGATCCCGAGCTGGAGCGGGCTCTCCGGCAGGAACCAGCGAGCACTGCGGCGAGCCACCTGCTGCTTCTCCTCGACCACCGGCCGCATCAGACGCTCGTACTCGGCGAACGCGTCGGTGACCGTCTGGTTCCGCAGCAGTTGTTCACCGAGGACGAAGGCGCCGGCGACGCCGAGCGAGGCGCCTTGCCCGGCGATCAGCGAGACGGCGGAGCAGGCGTCCCCGGCGAGCACGACGCGCCCTTGGCTCCAGCGCGGCATGTCGATCTGGGCGACCTGGTCGTAGTACACGGCCTCACTCGGTGGGCACCGTCGCAGCGCGCGGGGCACCAGCCAGCCCAGCGAACCGTATTCCTCCCGCAGCGCCGCCCTCGTGTCGTCGGGCAGCCGGGGATCATCGGTGCGGTGGACGGCGAAGGCGGCGACCCGGCCGTCGCGCAGGCCGTAGAAACCCATCTGCCGCCCGATGGTGTCGGTGAGGCAGAACCGGTCGCCCACCGCGTGGTGGATCTCGGGGTCGGTGAACACGAACGCCGCGGTGTGGAACCCGAGGTACCGCAGGAACCGGTCGTCTTCGCCGAACACCAGCCGCCGCACCGCGGAGTGGATCCCGTCGGCGCCCACGAGCACGTCCGCCTCGACGACCTGGTCTCCGGCGGTCACCCGCACGCGGTCGCCCAGGTCGTCGACCGCCGTCACTCCGGCGCCGAACCGGAGGTCCACAGTGGATGGCAAGTGCTCACGCAACGCCCGTTCGAGGTCCGGCCGCATGATGCCGCACAAGCGGTCCCGCAGCGTGCGGGCAAAGGTCGTGTACCGCGCCGCCGCGCGGCGACGGCCTCGCTCGTCGAGCAGGCTCGCCTCATCCACCCGGTAGGCCAGCTCCAGGATCCGTGGCAGCACGCCCATGTCCTCGGCGGCGTCGAAACCCGCGCCGAAGAAGTCGATCATGTATCCCTGTTCGCGGGGCGCCGGAGCACGCTCAAGCACCACCACCTCGGCCCCGCCACCCGCGAACTTGTTCGCCACCGCCAGGCCGGTGATCCCGGCTCCGCACACCACGACTTTCACCGTTCTGCCTCCTTCGTTTCAGACGAGCCGCCGCAGGACTCCGGCCACCCCGGCCGGAGTCGCGTCCGGAGCCACCGCGCGGTGCATGAGCAAGCCGTCGATCGCGGCGCCGAGCACCGCCGCCGTGCCGTCGGGGTTCGCGACACCGAACTGCCGGAACCGGTCGCCGAGCACGCCCTGCAGATCGGCAAGGACCGCCGCGATGCCCGCACGCAACGTGTCGTCCCGGGTCGCGGCCAGATAGCCCTCGACGAACAACAGCGACATGGGGTCGGTGCCGGTGTACTGCTGCACCGCCGCCACCATCGCGCCGACCACCTCTTCCGACGTGCTCGCCGCGGCGAGCACGGGGCCGAGCTCGCCCGACACCGCTCGCATCGCCCCCAGCACCGCGTCCACCAGCACGGCTTGCACCGACGAGAAGTGGTAATGCACCACGCTCGGCGTGACATCGGCCCGCTCGGCCAGCACCCGGGTGCTCACCGCAGTCCACCCGCGTTCCGGGATCAGCTCGACGGCAGCGGCGACCAGTCGCTGCCGGACGGCCTCACCCCGTGCGGCGGACGGAGACGGCATCACGACCTCCTCCAGGGCGATCGCCCTGAACACTCGCCCTACACCGACCGGAATAGACTAGCACAACTATTCGTCTATGCAACAATTTGCCTGCTGATAGGATCCGGAGAATGCCGACGCGAGTACTACTCGTCGAAGACGACGTGATGATCAGCGAAGCCCTCAGCCTCGCCCTGGAAGACGAGGACTTCGCCGTGACGACCGCGGCGACCGGCGAAGACGGCTTGGAGCTGCTGGAGTCCACCGCGGTCGACGTGGTGCTGCTCGACCTCATGCTGCCGGGCATCGACGGGCTCACCGTCTGCCGCGCCGTGCGCGAGCGCGGCGACCTCCCGATCATCGTCATCACGGCCCGCACCGATACCCAGGACGTCATCGCGGGCCTCGAAGCGGGCGCCGACGACTACGTCACCAAGCCGCTGGTGGCGGGCGAGCTCGCGGCGCGGATCCGCGCCCTCCTCCGCCGGGCGGCTCCGGAACGGCCCGCCCACTTCACCCTCGGCGGACTCGAAATCCTGCCGGACGAGGAAGCCGTCCACCGCGACGGCATCCCCGTGCACCTGACGCGCACCGAGTTCCGCCTGCTGGCCGAGCTCGCCGCGGCCGACGGCAAGGTCGTCACCCGCGAGCAGTTGCTCCAGCGTGTGTGGGGTCACGACTACTTCGGCGACACGCGGCTGCTCGATGTCCACATCAGACGGTTGCGCCGCAAGGTCGAACCCGCCCCCGACACGCCGAGCCTGGTGCTGACGGTCCGCGGCAGCGGCTACCGCATCGCCCCCGAGCCGTGATCCGGCGGCTTTCGCTGCGCTGGCGGGTCGCGGCGGCCTTCGGCATCGGCCTCGCGCTGGTGATGACCATCCTCGCGGTGGCCACCTGGAACCTCACCACCGGCTACATGCTCGACCAGCGCGAGCAGAGCGTCACCCGCCAGTCCGAGGTCAACGTCCGCCTGGTCACCACCGCCCTGGCCGAACACGCCGACGACCTCGACGAGCTGCTGGCCGGCCTGGCGACCGGCCCGGACTCGTCGATCCTGCTGTCCCGCCCGACCGGCTGGCTCACCAGCGGCCGGCAGCTCGATCCCGGAGTGGTCCCGCGCGGCCTGCTCGACGAGGCCCAGCGCGGGATCACGGCACGCCAGCGGTTCGCCGCCGACGGGATCCCGGTGCTGGGAGTGGCGACACCGGTCGGCCCGGACAGCGTCTACGTCGAGCTGTACCCGCTGCTGGAGCTGGACCGCACCTTCCGCTACCTGAGCACCCTGCTCATCACCGGCACCGTCGCGGCCGCACTCTTCGGCGTGGGACTCGGCGCCTGGGCCGCCCGCCGCGCACTGCGCCCGTTGACCGCCCTGACGACCGCCGCGTCCCGCGTCGCACGCGGCGACCTCGCGACCCGGCTCCCCGATCAATCCGACCCCGACCTGGCCCCGCTCGCCGCGAGCTTCAACACCACCGCCGGGCAGCTGGAACAGCGCGTGCGCCGGGACGCGCGGTTCGCCTCCGACGTCAGCCACGAACTGCGCTCCCCCCTCACCACCATGGTGAACGTGAGCGAGGTGCTGGAACGCCGGCAGGATGCCATGCCGCCGACGGCACAACGGGCCCTGGGGTTGCTGCGAGCGGAACTGCGACGGTTCCAGCGGATGGTCGTCGACCTGCTCGAGATCTCGCGAGCCGACCAGGACGAGGCCGACAGCACCGTCGAGCTGGTCGACCTCGGCGAGCTCGTCCGCAACGTCGTCGAGAGCAGACCCGCTTGCGCGGTGCGGATCGAGACGGACCCCGCCACGCCACTGGTCTCCGCGGACCGCCGCCGGATCGACCGGGTCGTCGCCAACCTGCTCGACAACGCCGACCACTACGGGGGCGGCGCGGTCGCCGTCACCGTCCACCGCCACGAGGGCCGCGCCCGGATCGTCGTCGACGATGCCGGCAGCGGCGTGCCACCCGCTCTGCGCGAGCGCATCTTCGAACGGTTCGCCCGCGGCCTGCACGCCGCCCGCCGCGACCAGCACACCGGCAGCGGCCTCGGACTGGCCATCGTGGCCGACCACGTCCACCGCCACGACGGTCGCGTCTGGGTCGAAGACCGCCCCGGCGGCGGCGCCCGCTTCGTCGTCGAACTTCCGGAGGCCGCGTCATGAAGATCGCTCTCGCACTGCTGGCGGTGCTGTGCCTCGCCGGCTGTGGCGTGACCACCGAGGACGAGCCGGAGCCGATCACCACCCCGGTGCCGACCGCAACCCCGACGGTGACCAGCAGACCCGCTCCACCGACGCCGTGCCCGCCCGAATCGTCAGCCAGTCGTCAGGTGCAGCTCACGCCGTCGCCCACACAATGAGGGCATGACCGTCGAAACCCACCCGGCCGACGACATCACCGACGAGGTCAGCACCTGGCTGACCGGCGAGTTCGCGTCGCTGCTGCCCGCGGCCGACATCGCCGAGATCGTCCGGTCGGCCCGCACCGACCTCGAAGGACAGATCGTGCCCGAGGCCATGGGCGAGATGCTGCACCGGCTGGCCCGGTTCCGCGTCCTGCGCACGCTCGAACACGCATGACGTCGTATCGCCAGCACTGCCCGGTGGCGACCGCGGCCGAAGTGCTCGGCCAGTCGTGGACCCTGCTCGTCGTCCGGGAACTGCTGCACGGCAGCAGCCGAACCAGCGAGATCGCCCGCGGCGTGCCGGGCATGTCGTCCGCGCTGCTGGCCCGGCGGCTCAAGCAGCTCGCCGACGCCGGCGTGGTGACGCGACTGGCGTCCACCGGTGAAGGACGGTTCGCGCTGACCCCGGCCGGGCGCGACCTCGCGCCGGTGATCGAGCACCTGGGTCACTGGGGCCGGCGCTGGATGCCGCCACCCCGCAGCGGTGACCTGAAGCCGAACCTGCTGCTGCTCGACATCTGCCGGAGCATCGACCCTGCCCGGCTGCCCCGGGAGAAGGTCTCCCTGCACCTGAGGTTCGCCGAAACCCCGCCACCCCGCTGGTGGTGGCTGGTCTTGTCCTCCGGGGGTGCGTCGTCCACCGACACCGATCCCCGGCTGCCCATGGTGGCCCGGATCGACTGCACCGTCTCCGCGCTCGCGGGGGTCTGGCTCGGCCACCGGACCTGGAGGGAAGCACTGTCCGAGCACGCGATCCGGTTCGACGGAACCCGCGAGGCAGTCCGCAACACGATCGCCTGGCTCGGCCGCAACCGCTTCACCGAGTCGGCCCTGAAGGTTTCCGCATCGAACAGAATGACGGAACAACAGTTTGACTGAACCATCAGCTTCCGGGATCCGTGTCCCCCAGGGAAGACACCGAACTCCTCTGGAGGCCGACGATGAAGTCCCGGAAGCCGTGGATCGCGCTGTGCGGCGCGCTCGCCCTCGCCGTCACCGCGTGCGCTCCGCCCAACGCCCAGGTCGTGACGGCTCCCCAGGCCCCGGCGGCGACCAGCCAGGCGGCTGCGTCCGCGCCGCCGACGCTGACCGAAGGCAACCTCACCGAGACGCCGTTCGGGCCGATCAGCCCCGCCGGAAGGAAGCTGCTCACCATCGTGGAACAGACCAGCCTCCGCGAGATCACCACGTCGACCTGGGCCCTGCAGCGCTCGGCCAACCCGGCCGTCCAGGAGGCCGCCCGGACGATCATCACCCAGCACAAGGACCTCGAAAACCGCGACACCGACATCAGCACCCGGATGGGCCTGGCCGTTCCGACCCAGCCCGCCTCCGACATGCAGGCCGGGATCGACCGCATGCGCGGCGAATTCGGGGACGAGTTCGACCGGGACTACGTCAACACCCTGCGCAAGGCCCACGCCGAGGCCCTGATTCTGGTGTCCACGGTGCGCGCCGACACGCGCAACACCCTGGTCCGGCCGTTCGCGGACCTCGCGGGCGACTACATCAAGACCCACATCAACCTGCTGGAAAAGACCGGCGACGTCGACTACGCCCAGCTCCCGGTGCCAGGTCTGTGAGGCAGCGGGGTCAGCGGCGGTACGGCGCACCAGGCGCCGGCTGCCGCACCCCGGGCCGCGGCCGGTACGCACCCGGCCTCGCCGCCGGCGGTCGCGGCCGGGCACCCACCTGCACGGGCCTCACCTGCGTCCGCAGTCGCGGTCGCCGGTCAGGCGGCACCGGTACGGGCCGGTTGGCCCACGAATCGAACACGACGACCAAGCCGGCGAAGACCGCGACGATCAGGCCGGCGGGAACGCTGACCATCGCCACCACGATCCCGGCGACGAACAGCATCGGCAGCACAGCAGACAGGCAGTACGGGTCGACCTTGCCGAACATCGGCCGCGACTGTCCCTCACGCGGGCTCATGCGTGCCCCACGGCAAAATGTTTCCTCCACTCATTGTTGCAGTATGCAATACTTTATCGACAGCTGCCAGTGTCTTTGATCACCCGGACATAACAGATCAATCGGGCGGAAGGTGAAGATTTGGCGCGGCTGTTCGGCAGGTCCATGCGCGCGTCGGGCACACTGGTGGCTATGCCTCGGAGCTCCCCTGCCCTCGACGCGACGGACGTCGACGCTGTCACCGACGCGGTGCTGACCGCTTCCCGCCTGCTGGTGGCCGTGTCGGCCCGGTCGATCGCCGCCGCCGGCGACGCGATCACCCTGCCGCAGTTCCGGCTCCTGGTGGTCCTGCAGACCCGGGGCCCGCTCAAGCACGCCGACCTCGCGGAGTACCTGCAGGTCACGCCGTCGACCGCGAGCCGGATGGTCGACCGCCTGGTCACGGTCGGCATGGTCGACCGGCAGCACAGCACCGTCTCCCGCCGGGAGATCGTGCTCGCCTTGACTCGCGAGGGCACCAAGGTGGTCCGTCAGGTGACGGCGCGGCGGCGCAAGGAGATCGCCAAGATCGTCGCCCGGATGCCGGACGAGGCCCGCCACGGCCTGGTCGACGTCCTCACCGCGTTCGCCGAGGCCGGCGGCGAACCGCCCGCGTCGGCCGTCGCTCCCGAAGCCGTCTGGACCTGATCGCCGTCACCGGAATCGCGGCGCGTTCCGGCCGACCGCGTAGCCGGAGAGCAACTCGGTTAGCCCCGGCCCATCGCCGGGCAGCGGTGGAGCCGAGCGACCACCCTTGTGGCGCCCAGCTAGCACGTCGGCGACGAACTCCCTCACCTCGGCCGGGGCCGCGGTCACCCGCGTCCCGAGCCGGGCCACCACCGCCGACGGCTGGTGAGGGGTGTTCTCCAGGCAGACCTTCCAGCCACGCTCGGCGGACCAGATCAGCATGAGGTCGCGCTCGGGATGAGCGGCACAGCGGCCCGGCAGCGCGAGGTACGCCGCCGGGCGGTCGCCGAGTTCCCAGGCCGCGGCCTGCCGGGGCACGCCCACGGCCACGGCGACGGCGCGCACGTAGCCGGCCAGCCCGAACACCTCGCGGGCAGCCTCGTTGTCCAGCATCAGTGCCTCCTTTCCCGGCCGGCGAGCCGGGCGAGCATGGCGTTGTAGGAGCGCAGCGCTTCCTCGTCATCGTCGACCGCCGTGCCTTCGCCGAGGTCCAGGGCGGACCGGCGCGCCGACTCCAGCCAGGATCCGAGATCGTCGCCGCGGTCCATCGCCGACATCCAGCGGCCGATGACGAACACGGCCAGCGCCGCCATCAGGGCGTCGCCACCCACCCACATCGCCGCGCCACCCCAGTGCAGGTCCTCCACCAGGCCGGGACCCCAGTCGCGGACCACGGCCGCGTAAGCCGGAAACGGCTCGGCCGGAGTCATCATCACCACGACGCCGACGACGGCGTCCACGACCATCGCGCCGAACAGCACGACCAGCCGGGCGAGGTGGGACAGCGGCGGCCGGCCCGGCCGCACCCCGACCAGGGGCAGCAGCAAGAGCAGCCCGGAACCGAGGTAGAGCAGCTCCTCCACACCGTGCGCGAGGGGTGAGGTGAGCGCGCTCTGCAGGAACGGCGTCAGGTGGGTCCCGACGACGACCACGACGTAGCCGGCGAAGCCCACAGCCGGATGCGTGGCCACCGCAAGGGGGCGCGCAGCCCGCCCGAGAACCCGTCGCGGCCGACCCTGGACCAGGTCGAGTGGCCGGCCGAGCAGCAGCAGCGCCGGAACCACCATGATCAGCAACAGGTGCTGGGCCATATGCATCGAAAACAGGGCGGCACTATAGGCGTTCACGGCCCCGCCGACCGCGAACACCGCCAGCCCGGTCCCGGCCAGGAACGCGACCGTCCGCCCCCACGGCCAACCGGTCCGCCGGACCGCGGCGGCGACATACCCGACCGCAACCGCCGCGAGCAGGACCACGGCCGGAACCGGCAGGTCCCATTCGGTGAGCAGTGTCGACCACGTCAGCGGAGGCATCGCACCCCGATTCCCAGGCCGTCGTCACTCGAGAGCACAATTGCCATAAGCAACATTTGCATCATGCTAGTGGACGAGGGGAGGCGTTCCGACGATGACGGCATTCTCCCCCGCCCCGCGACGAGCCGAGCTCGCCGTCGGCGGTATGACCTGCGCGGCTTGCGCGGCACGGGTGGAACGGAAGCTCAACAAGCTCGACGGGGTCACCGCGAGTGTCAACTACGCCACCGAGCGGGCCGTCGTGCACACCTCCGTAGCGGACGAGGTTCTCGTGGCGGAGGTGACACGCGCCGGTTACCGGGCCGAGGTCCTCACCCGGGGGCGGCCGGAGAACCGGCCGGCCGGCGAGGTTCGCCGGATCTGGCGGCGCCTGGTGGCCGCTTTGCTGCTGGGCGTTCCCGCCGCGGACCTGTCGTCCACCCTGGCGCTGGTACCGTCGTTGCGCTTTCCCGGCTGGCAGGGGGTCGTCCTGGTCCTGGGGCTGCCGGTGGTCACCTGGTGCGCGTGGCCGTTCCACGCCAAAGCCGCGGCCGCGCTGAGGCAGCGGACGACCTCGATGGACACCCTGGTGTCGAGCGGGATCACCGCCGCCACCCTCTGGTCCGTCTACGCGATGACCCGGCCCGCGGCATCCGCCGTCCCGGACGGTGACTGGGGCCTGCTGTTGCGCCCGTCCGGCTCCCTGTACCTCGACGTCGCGGTCGGAGTGACCATCTTCGTGCTCGCCGGACGGCTCTACGAGGCGAAGGCCAAGCGCACCTCGGGGAACGCTTTGCGCGCGCTGGGCGAACTCGGCGTCAAGGACGTCACCGTGGTCGACGCCGACGGCCAGGAACAGCTCATCTCCGCAGGCGACCTGCGAGTCGACGACCGCTTCGTCGTCCGCCCTGGCGAGATGGTCGCGACCGACGGAGTCGTCGTGTCCGGCTCGTGCGCGGTGGACGGCAGCGCGATGACCGGCGAATCGGTACCCCGCGAGGTGGCGGCAGGCGACGCGGTGCTCGGCGCGACGGTCGCGATCGGCGGCCGGATCGTCGTGCGCGCCACTTCGGTGGGCCAGGACACCCGGCTGGGCCGGCTCACCCGGCTCGTCGAGAACGCGCTGTTCGAGAAGGCGCGGGTCCAGCGGGTCGCCGACCGGATCTCCGCGGTGTTCGTGCCGGTGGTCCTCGCCCTCGCGGCCGGCACTTTCGCGGTCTGGTACGCCGTCGGCGGTGCGGCCGAACCCGCTTTCGGTGCCGGGCTGGCGGTGCTCATCATCGCCTGCCCGTGCGCGCTCGGGCTGGCCACGCCGACCGCGATGCTCGTCGCGTCCGGGCGCGGGGCCCAGCTCGGTGTGTTCCTGAAGGGCCACCAGGCGATCGAGGCAGCGCGAGCCGTCGACACCGTAGTGCTGGACAAGACGGGCACGGTGACGACCGGCCGCATCGCCGTCACGGCAGTCCGTTCCCACGGTGCCGGGCCCGACGAGGTACTTCGCCTCGCGGCCGCTGTCGAGCAGGCGTCCGAACACCTCATCGCCACCGCGATCGTCGGAGAGGCGAACCGGACGATCGGCGCTGTCCCGGCGGTGACGGGCTTCAGCGCATTGGCCGGACTGGGTGCGAGGGGCGACGTCGAGGGACACGATGTGGTCGTCGGTTCGCTTCGGCTGCTCGCCGAATCAGCGGTCACGGTGCCCTCGGCCGTGGCCGCCGAGGCAGCCCGCTGCGAACAGGAAGGCTCCGGAGTCGTCGCGGTCGCTCGCGACGGCGTAGCGATCGGCGTCTTGGCGATCACCGACACCCTCCGGCCCGGCGCGGCCGCGGCAGTGGCCGAACTGCATGCCTTGCGGCTGCGCACGATCCTGCTGACCGGAGACCGCGAGCCGGCTGCCCGCGCGATCGCCGCCGAACTCGAGATTGGTGAGGTGATCGCCGAGGTTCTGCCGGACGAGAAGGCGGCGGTGATCCAGCGCCTGCGCCGGGAGGGCCGGACGGTCGCCATGGTCGGTGACGGGATCAACGACGCGCCCGCGCTGGCCGGCGCCGACCTGGGGTTCGCCCTGGTCACCGGAACCGACGTCGCGGCGAACGCCGCGGACGTCGTGCTCGTCGGCACCGACCTGACCGTGGTCGCCCGGGCCGCCCGGCTGGCCCGGGCGACCCTGCGCACGATCCGCGGGAACCTGTGGTGGGCGTTCGGGTACAACATCGCCGCTATCCCGGTCGCGGCCTCCGGACTGCTGAACCCGATGATCTCGGCCGCCGCGATGGCAGCGTCCTCGCTGTTCGTCGTCTCGAACAGCCTCCGTCTGCGCTCCTTCGACGCGGCTCGGCCTCAGAGCACCGACACCCAGTAGTCCCAGAAGGCCTGGACGATCAGCCCGGCGATGACCGCATACCACAGCGCCAGAAGTCCGGTGTGGACGCGGCGCAGCGCAGCACCGACCCGGGTGCCGTCGAGGTTGTGCAGCGTCGTGTACCAGAAGATCGCGATCGTCACGACCCATACGACCATGCAGTACGGGCACAGGGCGTGGATCCGGTACAGGCTCTGGAAGACCAGCCAGTGCACGAACACGACGCCGAACGTCACCCCGAGCTGCAGCCCCGACCACATCCAGCGCGGCGGTCGGTACCCGGTCAGCAGCGCGACGCCCACCGTCACGACGACGGCGAACGCCGCGATGCCGATGAGCGGGTTGGGGAAGCCGAACGCCGCCGCCTGCGGGCTGTCCATCACCGAACCGCAGGACACGACCGGGTTCAGCGAACAGCTCGGGACGTAGTCCGGGTTCCGGAGCTTCTCGATCTTCTCGATGGTCAGGGTGACCGCGGCGACCAGACCGAAGGCACCTCCGGCGACGTAGAGCCAGGCCAGGCCGAGGTGGGACCGTACCGCGGCGGTCACAGGTCGAGTTCCTTGTCGAGCAGGGTGCGCAGCTCCTGGCTGATCGCGGGATAGGTCGTTCCGGCCGGCCGAAACTCGGTCCCGTTGACGAACAGGGTGGGGGTGCTGGTGACGCCGGCCTTCTGCCCGTCGGCCTTGCCCTGGTCGATCCGCTGCTGGACCGCGGGCGAGGCCATGTCGCGGTGGAAGCGATCGAGGTCGAGTCCGAGGTCCTTCGCGTAGGCGTCGAAGCGAGCTTGTGCCCGCTGTTCGTCGCTGCTGACGTTCTGCCCGTCGGGCTGGACGGCCCACGACCGGTAGTCGCCGTAGAGCTTGTCGTACATCTCGCGGTACTTGCCCTGCAAGGCGGCGGCCTCGGCCGCGCGCGCCGCGGGCACCGCGAGCGGGTGCATGGGCAGCGGGAAGTTCCGGGTGACCAGGGTGATGCGGCCGGAGTAGTCGTTCACCAGCTTGCCGGTGATGTTCTGGTAGTACGCCTCGCACGCCGGGCACTGGTAGTCGATGAACTCGACCACTGTCGCCTTCCCGTCCTTCGCCTCACTCACCGTGTGGCTGTCCGAGTGCCGGAGCACGTCCGCGGCGACCGTGTCTTCACCCGTCGCGGGTGAGTCCTTGTGCTGGAACACCAGGACTCCACCGATCACCAGCACGGCGACCACGAGGACGGCGATCGTGGTCCACGCGTTGGCGGACAGTCCTTTCTTGGCCGTCACCGGGTTTTGCTTGCTTTTCGCCATCGCTCCTCGGTTTCCTATCCGTCGAAAAGAACGCGCCTGGCCGGCGGGGAACAACGTGAAAGCTCCCGCCCAGCGGATCCGGTCAGAGGTCACGCCGACGCGAGCGAGGACAGCACCGCCTGGTGCGTGAGCCAGCCGGTCAGCTGGTGGTCGCCGTCGAGCACCGGCAAACCGGTGCCGGGGGCGTTCGTCAACGCGGTCAAGGCGTCGGCGAGCGACGTCTCGCAGGTGACCAGGGGCGGCAACTCGGCCAGGTCCCCCACGGTGCCGTCGTGGTCGTCGCCCAGCGCCTCGGCGACGGCTTGCGCCGTGACGCAGCCCTGGTAACGGCCTTCTTCGTCGACCACCGGCAAGATGCCGTGCCCGGACACCGCCAGGGCGTGCGCGGCCCGCTCCAGCGGTGTACTGGCCGACAGGGGTTCGGGAAGTGGCTCGGCGACGGTTTCGACCGTCGTGGCGGCGAGCCGGCGTTCCTGCGGGTGCCGGTCGAGGTCTACGCCCCGGCGGCGCAGCTTGAGCGTGTAGATCGTGTCCCGGGAAAGCGCCCGGCTGGTCGCCGTGGCGATCACGATCGCGGTGAGCATCGGCAGGATGATCGTGTACTGGCCGGTCAGCTCGAACAGCACGATCACCGCCGTGATCGGCGCCCGCGCGGCTCCCGCGAACGCGGCCCCCATCCCGATCAGCCCGTAGACGCCCGGCGACGCGGTCAGTGACGGCAGCCACGCGTGCACGACGATCCCGAAGGCCGTCCCGCCCATCGCGCCGATGAACAGCGACGGCGCGAACACCCCGCCCGAGCCGCCGATGCCGATCGTCAGGCCCGTCGCGACGATCTTGCCCACCAGCAACAGCAGCAGGAACCCGATCAGGTACTTGCCTTCGACGGCGTTCTGCAGCACGGGATACCCGACGCCGTACATCTGCGGCAGGACCAGCAGCAGCCCACCGAGGAACACCCCACCGACGGCCGGACGCAGCCATTCCGGCCCGCGCCACACCCAGTCGCAGAAGTCCTCGACCCAGTACAGGACCCGGGTGAACAGCACCCCGCACGCACCCACGACGACCCCGAGCACGACGAAGAGCAGGTATTCGACGGGGTTATGCAGGGTGAAGGGCGGCAGGTCGAGGAACGCAGTGTTCCCGAACGCGGCCCGCCCGACCACGCTCGCGGTCACACTGGCCAGCACCACCGCGCCGAACGACTCCGCGGCGAAGTCGCGCAGGATCAGCTCCATCGCGAAGAACGGGCCGGCCAGCGGCGCGTTGAACGTCGCCGCGATCCCGCCCGCCGCACCGCACGCCACGAGCACCCGCAGGCGGGACTCGGGCAGCCGGGTGAGGCGGCCCAGGGTGGAGCCGAGCGCAGACCCGATCTGCACGATCGGGCCCTCGCGCCCGACCGAACCGCCGGAGCCGATGGTCAACGCCGACGCCAGCGCCTTCACCGCGCTGACCTGCGCGGGAATCCGGCCGCCGCGCTCGGCGACCGCGTACATCACCTCAGGAACGCCGTGGCCGCGCGCCTCCGGCGCGAACTTGTACACCAGCGGCCCGTAGATCAGCCCCGCGACCACCGGCGCGAGCAGCAGGAACCACGGCCCCAGCTCCGGGAGCCACGGGTGGGCGGCTCGACCGGCGTCGGCGTAGTCGGCCTGCCCGGAGAACAGGTGGGTGAACGTCGTGATCAGCCAGCGGAACACGATGGCGCCGAGCCCGGCGCCCGCGCCGATGAGCACGGCCAGCCCGACCAGACCGCTCCGGCTGTCCCGCAGCCATCTCCCGATCGGCTGCCGGACCGGGACCGGGACACGCCTGACCGACATGCTGTTACCTGTAGACACTATTGCATTATGCAACACTTGTTCCGATCACGCGGCGCGGTCCCCCACCTGCGCCTTCGCTCGCTGCCGGTAGGTCAGCACCGCACTGAGCTCGCTCAACCCCAGGAGTAGCACGCTCACGACGAGGTCGGTGACGACAACGCGAGCGAGCTCATACCCCAGCACGAACGGCGCGACGACGAGCCACAGCCCCAGCACGGCATTGACGACGCTGAACGCCGGGAAATCCCGGGGCACCACGGTCCGGACCAGGGCCAGCACGCCGACCACCAGCGCCACCAGCACGTCGATGCCGTTGGCGAGGCCGCCTCGCACCTCGCTGAAGTGCAGCACGTAGGGCGCGAAGCCGAGCCACAGCGCCGCCACGAAGGCCAGCGAACTGGGCAAACTCGGCGTCAACGCGCCTTCGGTGCCCGGTCCGATCCAGAAGTGCTGTTCGACACCACGGGTGACCATGATCCCTCCGGCGTTCCTCGTCGCTTACCGTTGCATACAACAACAGTTTACTCTCCTGACGAAGAACTGTCGCGGCGGCGAGGCACCGCTCTGTACCCCGCCGCCGCGTCATGACGCCGCTTCCGCCCAGGCCGGAGCCTTTCGGCACCCCGGGGTCCGCGCCCCCAAACCCATGACGCGTTCCCTCGCTCACGACGGCCGCTCCGGACCCGCCGGCGCCGGACTCCACTGTCCCGTGGAACTCTCCGGCCGGACCTGACGATTTCCTTGCGATCCTCAGCCGAGTACGAAGTAGCGCAGCCAGAGGTAGGGCGCGGCGATCAGCACCGTCAGCAGCGTGACCTGAGCGCCCTTGCGGGTGAACTCCCAGAACGAGATCGGGCTCCCCGACCGCGCCGCGATGCCGAGCATCACCACGTTGGCGCTCGCGCCGATCGCCGTCATGTTGCCCCCGAAGTCCGCGCCGAGAGCCAGCGACCACCAGAGCGCCTCCGAGTGCGCCGGATCGGGGATGTCCTGGGTGAGCGCCAGCACCAGCGGGCTCATAGTCGCCACGTACGGGATGTTGTCGATCACCCCGGACAGCAGCGCGGACACCACGAGGATCAGCATCACCGCGAGCAGCGCGTTACCGCCGGTGGCGTCGGCGGCCAGCTTGGCGAGGTTCCCGATGACACCGGTCTTGACCAGCGCGCCGATCATCACGAACAGTCCGGCGAAGAAGAGCAGGGTCTCCCACTCGACGCCGGCGAGGTACTGCTCGGGACTCGCGCGGGAGATGAGCACGAGCACTCCCGCGCCCAGCAGCGCGACGATCGAGGGCTCGATGTGGAACAGCGAGTGGCCGACGAAGCCCACGAACACCGCCAGCAGCACGACACCGCACTTGATCAGCAGGCCGCGGTCGTGGATCGCCTCGCGCTCGTTGAGCCGCATCACGTCGGCGACCCGGTCCGGGTCGACTGCGAACGATCCGCGGAACACCCAGCGCAACGCGAACGCGAACGCGACCAGTTCGATGGCGACGATCGGGGCCATGTTGACCAGGAAGTCGTTGAACGTCAGGCCCGCCCGGCTGCCGATGATGATGTTGGGCGGGTCGCCGATCAGCGTCGCCGCGCCGCCGATGTTCGAGGCCAGCACCTCGGCGATGAGGAACGGCGTGGGCTTGATGTCGAGCCGGTCGCAGACCAGCAGCGTGACCGGGGCGACCAGCAGCACGGTCGTGACGTTGTCGAGGAACGCCGACGCGATCGCGGTGATGAGCGCCAGCAGCACCATGATCCGCAGCGGCGAGCCCTTGGCCCGCTTGGCCGCCCAGATGGCGATGTACTCGAAGACGCCGGTGCGGCGCAGCACCCCGACGATGATCATCATCCCGAGCAGCAGGAAGACGACGTTCCAGTCGATGCCGGTGTCATGGGAATAGAACGCGTCGTCGGCTCCGGTCACGCCCAGAGCCAGGACCACCCCGGCCCCGGCCAGCGCCGCGACCATCTTGGGAATCTTCTCGGTGGCGATGAAGACGTAGGCGATGACGAAGACGACAACGGCGAGGATGGTGCTCATCGCACCGTCCCCCGGGTCAGCGGGGCGTCAGCGCCAGCTCCAGCAGCCGCGATGCGGAGATCACGCCCAGCAGCCGCTTGTCCTCCATGACCGCGACCAGCGGGCAGCGCAGGCGGGCCATGATCGCCGCGACCTCCACGATCGTGTCGTCGGCCTGCACCCGTGGCAGCTCCGACGGCTTCTCCGGCAGCAGCGACCGCACCGTCTTGCCGCTCAGCTTGCCCGCGGCCCGGTCGGCCATCGACTCGTCCAGCACCCCGGCCAGCGACGGGTCGTCCTGCACGTACCGCGGTACCAGGAACTGCACGACCTGTGAGGCAGGCAGGATCGAACACGGGCACCCCGACGCATCGGTCACCACGAGGCCCGGCAGCCGCCGCTCCGCCAGTAGCTGCGCCGCGGCCAGCGCGTCGGAGTCCAGGTCCACGACCGGGTAGTCCTCGGCCATCTCCACTGCGTGCATCTGCCCAGCGTACGGCGGGCGGGCCGGTTTCGTGCGGCACTATCCGGCGCTCCTTTCGGGTTCTTGACGGCCGGTAGGCAGGTTGTCCGGTGGCTCGAAGCTCAGCGCCTTCGCGACCGGGACGTCAGTGGAAGAGTGCAGGACGATGGACAACGCGATGGTGACGGTGACCAGGTCGAACACCAGCTCCGCGTCGGGGATGCCGGACTGCAGGGCGAGCAGGCCGTAGACGACCGACGCGAACCCCTTGGGCCCGAACCACGCGGCGGCGGCCCGTTCCCGGCCCGACATCTTCGTGCGCAGCAGCGACAAGGCCATCGCGGCCGGGCGGACCAGAACGATCGCCAGCACGGCGAGCACCCAGCCGCCGACACTCAGATGGGAGAGCCGGTCCGGAGTGACCAGCGCGCCGAACACCAGCAGGGCGGCGAACTTGGTGATCTCCGACAGCAGGTCGCCGAGCGGTTCGAAATGCTCGGCGGCCACCTTGTCCATCGTGGCGAGCGTCGAGCCGGCCGCGAAGGCGGCCAGGTACGGGTTGGCGTGGGTCAGGTGGCACGCGGCGTACAGCATCACCGCGATCGCGAGCGGGCCGAGGGCCTGCAGCCGGGGCTCGGCGGTGAGGACCTTGAGCCGCCAGGCGAGGGTGACCAGCGCGGGGATCGCGATGCCCAGCACCAGGCCGAGCACCAGCTCGATCCCGACCGTGCCCAGGTCGGAGTCCGCGTGGGCGGCGGTGGCCAGGAAGATCAGCACGAACGGCAGGGCGAGCCCGTCGTTGAGCCCCGAATCGACGTTCAGCAGCCGCCGCAGCCGCAGCGGGACGTCGTCGCGGCCGACGATCGCCGCCGCGAACACCGGGTCGGTCGGTGAGAGGATCGCGCCCAGCAGCAGGGCCGTCGGCCAGTCCAGCCCGACCAGGAAGTGCGCCGGCACGGCGATCCCGACCATCGTGAGCGGCATGCCCAGGCCCAGTGCCCGGCCGGAGAGCCGCCAGCCCTCCCGCAGCGCGCGGACGTTGGCGCGCTGGCCATCGGTGAACAGCACCGTGAAGAGCGCGATGTCGGCGAGCGCGGTGACCAGTGGATCGTGCGGAGCAATCTTCACCAGCCCGAAGCCGCCCTGGCCGATCAGCGCGCCGGCGAGCAGGAACAGCAATGCCGTCGACAGCACGGTCCGCGCGGCGACACCGGAGAGGGACACGCTGATGAGCAAGACGACGCCGAACGCCAGTACGAGCGCCATGGAAAATCCGTCCTCGAGTCGCGTCCTCCGTCCGCTTCGAACGAAGGGCCGACCAGACTTCCCGGCACTCCAAGCGTAAAGATGCCGCAAAAATACGCCCGGGGCAAACCGGATACGCATACCGGGCCGCCAGGGTGGGCATGCCCGCACCGCAGGATTTCGCAAAGATCGCGCGTTCCGGCTTGACACGGAGGAAACACGCTTGACCCAGCTGAAGAGCCGGCGCGGACCGGTGACGCCCAGCCGCGCGGTGCTGCTTTTCGCCTTCGCCTTCGCCGTGATGGCCGACCCGGTGTCTTCGGTCGCCTACGCCATCGAAGCCGCGCTGCGGGCGCTGCGCGGCGACCTCGCCCTCCTGCTTCCCACGATGGCGCTCGTCGTCGGGATCGTCGTGCTCGTCATCGTCAACTACCACCAGCTCGTCGCCCGGTACCCCCAGGGCGGCGGTGCGGCCGCCGCGACCGGGGAGGCGTTCGGCGAAGGCACCGCCTTCGTCCCGATCGGCGCGCTGATCGTCGATTTCGTGCTGACGATCGCGATCAGCTCGGCAGCGGGCGCGTCCGCGGTGATCGCGTTCTTCCCGGCCCTCGCTCCGTGGCGGGTCCTGATCGCGGTGCTCCTCGTCGCCGGCGTCGCGGGCGGCACCTGGTTCGGCCACCTGGGTCGCACGGTGTTCGCGCTGATGACGGTGGCGTTCATCGTGCTCACCGTCGTGGTCCTGGTGTCGGCGTTCTTCGTGCCCGCTCGGGCTGCCGCGGCACCCTCGCCCGATCCCGGCCACTCCCCGCTCATCGCGGTCGCACTCGCCTTCCCGGTGGCGATGGCGCTGGCCACCGGGATCGAGGCGCCATCGTCGGCGATCGCCCAGCTCGGGCAGCTCGACGACCGGGGGCGCCGCCGCTTCGGCCGGGTGACCCTCTGGCTGACGCTCGGCGTGGTCGGCACGAGCACCCTGGGCCTGACGGCGCAGGCGGTCCGTCTCGGCGTCGGGGTCCCGCACGAGGACACCACGCAGATCGCCGAGCTCGCGCGGGCCGCGACGTCGACATTGGTCTTCGCGGCTTTCCAGCTCACCACCGCGCTGCTGCTGCTTTCCGCGGCGAGCTCGTCGTTCCAGGCCGGGCCCGGGCTGTTCAAGGCACTCGCCCGGCACCACCACGCCGACGGCACGAGCACGGGCATCCTGCCGGCGTGGCTGGGCCGGACGAACAGCCACCACACGCCGTACTGGGGTGTCGTGGTCTTCATGACCGCGGCGGCTCTGGTCACCGCGGCCG
The DNA here is from genome assembly GCF_030182635.1 of Amycolatopsis ponsaeliensis. NCBI lineage: Bacteria > Bacillati > Actinomycetota > Actinomycetes > Pseudonocardiales > Pseudonocardiaceae > Amycolatopsis > Amycolatopsis ponsaeliensis. Next base: position 550,839 of record NZ_JAPZLD010000001.1, on the reverse strand, counting down.
CGGGCGGCCGCGACCAAGAGCTGGTGCTCTTCTACGCCGCCTCGGTGTTCGTCAGCTTCTTCGCCGGCTTGGTGGCGATGGCGCGATTCTCGTGGCGGGAACGCCGGTTCGGGTTCCTGGTGATCAACGTCGCCGGGGCGCTCGCCGTGGCCTTCACCCTGGCGGTGAACCTCACCCGCGGCGACCCGGTCGTCTCGATCGCCGGCGCATTGCTCATCGGCGCCGCCCTGTATGCGCTGTGGGTGCGGTCCGGGCGGCCGCGTGGCATCCGCAACGTCGCCGCCGAAGCCGAAGGGGACGACTGAAACCCAGCTGCCCGGCTCACGCACCGGCGCCCGATCCGTGTGCCGTGCAGGGCTTTCCCGGAGTGTCCTATGTGGCCGGAGACGGCGGTCACCAGGCCGGCGAGTCCGCCTACCGCACCGGCGCGAAGGGCAACCCGGTCGAGCTGAACCCCAGGCAGACCGCGGCAGCCGACATCCAGTTCGTCAACGTGCACAACCACCCCGACGACATCTGCCGGCCGACTCCCGCGCGCGGACTACGCATCTACCTGCCGCAGGAGACCGTGCGTCCAGCCTGACCCGCACCACCTTCGAAGGAGTTCTCGGAGTAACCATGGTCAGGCGTTCGTCCGCGAGTGCCCGACCGTGCACCTGGTCATCGGAGTGATCGGCAACTATTCATCGTCGGTTCGTTCGGCATGCTGCTTGGCGCCGTCGGTCAGGCGCTGTACTTGCACGAGCGGCACCGGCTCAACGGCGCCCGGCCAGCAGCCGGTCTGGCAGCAAGACCGCCTCCGCTGAAGCGCAACCCAAGTCCCCGAAGTCGGCGCTAGACAGTCGCGACGGATGATCCGCCGCGGAGGACAGATGCGATCGACGTCACCGGGTAGGGCGATCGGAGCGCTGATCTTCGTACTGGCCGGGTTCCTGACGATATGACTCTCCGCGGACGCTGCCGGCATCGTGTCGGCTGCCGCGTCACCGGTCGTGCTCCCCGCGCCTGCGGGCCCGGAACACAGCCGCAGCGCCGACCGCCCACGCGACCAGCCACAAAGGTCACTCCACAGGCCGGCGACTCGCTGGTCGAACACATACGGCGACAGCAACAGCCAGACCCCGGCCAGGAAGGCCGTGGCGTGGGTGGCGGCGAACACCACGCTGCACCGCGCCGTCACCGGCTCCGCGCGGCACACATCACCGACGAGAACGCACTCGAACAAGCCGCGATCGCCGACATCGAAGCAGCCCAATTCTCCGTCTCCTCCGACAGCGAACTCGGCGTCGCGCAGGTCCGCCAGGAAGAGCAGGACCACGTTCGTGGCGACGCCGTCGCTGCCATTCAGTGGTTCGTCGATGCGGGCGGTGTGATCGATGACCGTTCCGGTATTGAGTTCGTTGAAGCTACAGAGTCCGTGGTCGAGATCGACGAACGCGGCGTACCGCTCTCGGCCTGGCCTCAATTCGCCGCACTCTTCCCGCTGTGCACCTGCGGCGCGGACACCTGTGATCAATGCAGCGGCTTCCAGGTGACACCACGAACAGCAGTAGCCCTATGGACCGCCGCCGGGGTCCTACCGGATCAGGCCTACGACGATGTGCTCGAACACGGCGACGAGTCCGTCGACGACACTGGCGCCTGGTCCGTGTTCGACGAATTCCCGCGAATTACCTGGCGACAGAACGCCGTCTGGCGCCGACAAGCCGCACGCTCCTTCGACGACATCAGCGACGACCTCGCCGCCGGCAACTGGCCCCGACCCCGCTGCCCAGCCGAAGAAATGGCCCTGCACCTCATCCTGCGCTCCGCTGAAGCCACCGTCGGCGACGACTGGGCCGACTTCACCAAACGCTACGCAGACCTGCCCGAACACGACAACGACCACGACTGGGACATGCTCGCCGAAACACTGCTCCAAGACATCGACATACTCGCGCTCTTCAGCAAGCAACTCGACGGCATCGAAGACCCCGACTCCGAACAAAACCGAGAACTCGGTATCGGCGACTACCGGCCACAAGCCTGGTTCGAGCCGTTCCTCGACATGGACGCACGAGACCCACGACGGCCCTTCCGCCGCTGATCGAGATCAACAGCCGGGGACACCGAACCGCGTGGGGCGTCCACCAAGTACCTTCAGCACATCCGCCGAGCACTCCGCCAGAGTCCTGCCCGCCAATTGCCGGGCAACGCCGAGCCGAGGCGGCCGGACCGAGGTGCGGCACCTGGAACGGTCGATCGACACCCTCGCCGAGACACCGGCACCACCATGATCAACCTGGCCTCGGATCCGGCGCGAGACCTTCCGCAAACGCATGGATCGCTCCATGAGCGACGCTGTCATCTTGACCAACGGATACCGCCGGTCATCGTGCTACGGGGCGTTGATGGCGGTGAGCATGCGGGTGAGCTTCCATGGACGGCGTCCCCAGATCCGGCCTTCTCCTGGTTCACGAAAGCAGTGGGCGGCAGCGCCGCGATGAGCGGAAGCACGCCGCCCTCGACCGCGAGCAGCGCGTGGCGACGCCGCACCGGCCACGGGCGCCCGGCGGCCCTGGCGATGTCATGGCCGTGCATCAGGCATTCCACGAGCAGGTGACACGCCACCGTCGACGGCGGCAGGCGGACACCTTGCAGCCAATCGACGGTGACTGCTCCCGAGCGCGACACGACGTCGTCGAACTCGGTGGCCAGCGCGCCAATGCGATCAGCGAGTGCGGCCGGGTCCCGTTCGCCGTCCTCGGCCAGCAGCTTCGCGTTGACCTCGGCCATTCCCGCCGCCGTCACCACGGCTTCCGGGACCGGTCTTCCGGCGATGGCATCGGTGTCGAAGCGAAAGACATGCGACAGATGGGCGGCGACATCGCTCACCGTCCAGGTGCCGACCGAAACGGAGTCGGCGTCAGGGATGCTGCGCACGCAGTCTGGCGAGGCCGGGGACGATGTCGCGCACCGCCGCGCGGGCCTGGACCAGGGTGTCCGCCATCGGTTCACTTCCGCGGCGGGAGCGCTCTGGCGGTGGTCGTGCCCACGGCGAGCCATCGGGACAGCTGACGCTTGGTGCGCAGATCGTCGCCGTCGATGTGCAGCCAGCCCTGAATCGCTCGACCTTTCATCTCCATCGGCTGTGCGTTGGTGGTCGCGAGGAGACGGTCGGCGCGTGCGGGATCGACCCGCACCAGAAGGCCGCCTTGGCTGCTCGCCGCCACTGCCATCTTGCCGGCGACGAGAAAGGCGAGTCCGCCGAACATCGCCTGTTCGGTCACCGGCGAGCCGTCCGCCAGCAGTTCCCGGACCCGGTCGGCCAGGTGCACGTCGTAGGCCACTACGACTCCCTTGACGTATTCCGCCGGACGTCCCCGCGAGCCGAAGGCGCGAACCGCCAGTCGCGGATCGCCGCCGCGAACTCCCCGGGTGCGTCGGACTGCACGAAATGGCCGGCGCCTTCGACGATGACGGTGTGGTGGTCGGCGAAGAGCCGCTCCCATCGCTGTCGCTCTTTGGCCCGGAAGGCGATGTCGGCGTCGCCCCACACGATGAGCGTCGGGAGGTCCGCGAGATCGGCGAGGCCGGCCTCGACACCGGCGAGAAAGGCGCGGCCGGCGGTGATGTGCCGGGGAAGCACGGCCGAGGCGGCACGTCGCTCGAGAGTGGCGAGAGCCTGCCGGTAGTGGGCCATCTCGCCGGCGGTCGGCTTTCGCAGCCGGTGCCCGGCCGGGATCATCACGTTGACGAACAGGTTGAGCCGCCTTGTCAGTTCGCGTCCGACCGGTCCACCCAGGAGGCGGGAGGCCAGTTCGACGGGCAGATCGCCGTTGAGTGGCCACGCCCAGGTGTTCGCCAGGACAAGGCGATCGAACGTGCCCGGCCGCTGCTGGGCCGCGGACAAGCCGATCGGGCCTCCCCAGTCGTGGGCGACGAGGGTGGCGTCCGACAGGCCCAGGTGGTCGAGGAACGCGACCACCACGGCGGCATGGTCCTCGGGGAGAAAGCGATATCCCGGCCGGGCCGAGGACAGCCCGAAGCCGGGGTAGTCCAGGGCGACGCAGCGGAACCGCCCTCGCAGGGCGCGGATCACGTCGCGGTACACGAACGACCAGGTCGGGTTGCCGTGCAGGAACAGCAGTGTCGGCCCGGACCCTTCGTCCACGTAATGCACCGTGTGCCCGTCGATGGTGACGAAGCGGCTCTCGAAGGGGAACAGCTCGTCGTCCACCCACACCGGCCGTCCCATGACCACGCTCCTCTCGTAGCTCGACTGGATATTGTCAGGCATGCTTGAGATTGTAAAGTGGACGCTATGAGTCGAAGCTACGGCCAGTACTGCGGTCTCGCCCGGGCGCTCGACGTCGTGGGCGACCGGTGGAACCTGCTCATCGTCCGCCAGCTGCTCATCGCTCCCGCCCGCTACCGCGAACTGCTCGACGGGCTCCCCGGCGTGGCCACCAACCTGCTCGCCGACCGGCTCCGCGATCTCGAGACCGCCGGAGTGGTCGAGCGGCGCCTGGCCGACGAGGGCAACGCCATCGTGTACGCGCTTACCCCGTGGGGCGCCGAGCTGCGGGAGCCGGTCGAGGACCTCATCCGCTGGTCCACGCCGCTCATGGCACGCGGGCCGGGCGGCGACCGCTTCCACGCCGAATGGCTCCTCGTCGCCCTCCCGGCCCTGCTCGCCGGCCAGACGCCCGCCCGCCCGGCATCGACGGTGGGAATCGCGGTCGACGGCGAGCTGCTCCAGGTGCGTACAACGCGCTCGGGCATCGAGGTAAGCCGGCATGACGGTCGCGATCTCGACGCCGTCGTGCGCGCCGACCCCTCGATCGTGCTCGGGCTGACAGCGGGCGCGCTCACCCTCGACGACACCCGCGGGCTCGTCGACATCGACGGCGACGAAGCCGCCGTCCGAGCCATCTTCAACACCCGACGCGCCGACGTCGGAGGCTCCGCGCGCCGATGACCACTCACGCCGCATCGGGTCAGGGGACGATGATGAGGAGATGACTGCCGGCTCCCGGGCTCATTCGTTCAACTTGGCTGCTGCCCAGTACGACGCGAGCCGTCCGTCGTATCCGCCCGCGCTCTTCGACTTCATCGAGGAGTGCGCGAGCCGGCCTCTGGCAGGCATCCGCGTCGCCGATGTCGGCGCGGGCACCGGAATCGCGTCGACCCTCCTGCGCCAGCGGGGCGCTGATGTGATCGCCGTCGAGCCTGGGGAGGCGATGGCCACCGCATTTCAGCGGGCGCTCCCGGGCGTGCCGATCGTCCGGGGTGACGGCAACGCCCTCCCCCTCGCCGATTCCTCGCACGACCTCATCACGTATGCACAATCCTGGCAATGGACCGACACCCCCCGTTCCGTCCCGGAGGCGCTACGTGTCCTGCGCCCCGGCGGCGCGCTCGCGATCTGGTGGAACACCACCGCTTTCGACGTGCCATGGATCCGTGCCCAGCACGAGCGCATCGCGCACCACTGCGGAGTGCCCCCGCGTTCCGCGGTGCGTCCCGACGACAGCGAAGCTGTCCGGCTCGCGGGCCTCGCGGGACTGCGGGTCGCGCGTCGACACATCCGCTGGCAGCGAACGGTTCCCCTCGACACGCACCTCGCCAACATCAGCAGCCGCTCGGCCTTCCTGGTCCTCGACCAGACCACAAACCGCGCCTTTCTCGCCGAGGAACGCACGCGACTACGTGAAGCTTTCCCCGACGAGACAGTGGAAGAGACCTATGTCGTTGATCTGCTGGTAGCCGCTCGTCCGTGACTTGGCGCTGTCTCCATGCTCGCCAGGCATCCGGACGGCAGGCCCGGATCGACTTCAACGCGGCGAGATTTCGCCGCACCCAAGTTCCGCCTGTTCACATCACAAGGTGTGTCGTCGCCGACGAATTGACAGCCGTGGAAGTACGTCGCACCCTCGGTTCGATGACAGGTCGCGGTGCCCGGTCGGTCCGGCCCCGTTCACCCCGGGCAGGCGCCGCCGGTCGGGCGGCTCCCGAGTGGACCGAACTCGTCGAAAGCGAACGTAGGGTCGGGGAACTTCTCCAACGCTTCCTCGGTCCGCTCAACTCCCCGCGGACCGCTCTCACGCCGCGCTCATCGAGCGCCGTACCGGGCGATGAGCTGGGTGGCGACGTCGTCGATGTCGGCCGCGGTCAGGGTGGGCGTGCTCGAGGCAGGCAGTGGGAGGCGCCGGTCTCGGGACACGAAAGCCGTGGCGAGTCCGGCGGCCGCGGCTCCGGTGATGTCCCAGCCGTGGGCGGCGATCAGGATCGCGTCGGCCGGAGCGACCTGCTCGGTCCGCAGAACAAGCTGGTAGGGCTCGGGCGCGGGCTTGAGCTGACCGACCTGGTCGGCGGAATACACCGCGTCGATCAGCGATCGCAGGCCGGCGTTGCGCAGTTGCTCCTCGGCCACAGCCGAGACGGAGTTGGTCAGGGTGACCACGCCGAACCCGGCGGCACGCAGCCGGCTGATCGCGTCGTGCACCTCGGGGTGGGCCGGGAGTTTGCGCAGGCGTTCACCGAGTTCGCGCTGGTGATCAGGAGTGGCCGTGCGACCGTGGGCCACGGCGATCGGGGGCAGGCAGGCCGCGGCGATCTGACCGAATGGGTGGTAGTCCCGGGCGGCAGTCAACGCCAGGGCGTTGTGGATCATCAGATCGAACCAGTCCCGCCGGGCCCTCGGGTCGCCGGTGAGGTCGGCGAAGAACTCGTCGAGCGCGGCCAGGTCGAGCAGCGTCTCGTTGACGTCGAACACGCACAGCACGGGAACCTCCAGAGGTATGATGGGTGCCGTACCAAGAAGGTACGATAGTTGTCATACCTTTGTCGAGGAGGTTCGCGTGGATATGCCCGTGCCGCCGATTGGCGAGGTCGATCTCGGGCAGGTGTTCCGCACGCTGGCCGACCCGTTGCGCCGCGCGGTGATCGCCGAACTCGCTGCCGACCTGACCGACGGCGAGCGCGCGTGCTCCTCGTTCCCCATGCCGGTGACGAAATCGACGAAGACCCACCATTGGCGAGCACTGCGCGAAGCCGGGCTGATCGTGCAACGCGATGCGGGCAACGGCACCTTCGTCCGCTTGCGCCGAGCCGAGTTCGAACAGCGGTTCCCCGGCCTGCTCACCACCGTGACCGTACTCACCCACCAACCCCAGAGCGCGCCCCACCACAGCGCGATCGGTAGCGCGAAAACCTGACCACCGGTGTGGTCGACCGGCCCGCCCCCATTGCAGCTGTGGTCGTGTTGCGTTTCCGAGCGTGACGGCGATTGCCATTACGCGGATCGGGTCGCCTTGCCCTGGACCACCAGAGGGAATTGCGGTGGGCCTACGCCAGCATGTCGTCCGAGGACACTCGGGAGCGTCGGCGAATACGCAGGCGGGCAAGCAGAACACCGACGCCCACAAGCACCAAGAGGCCCAGCACCAACGGCACTGGCCCGGCCCGGTCCACCAATCCGGCGAGTACTGCCTGCACCTTGCCGGCGCCGTCCACGATCGGGTCCTCAGCCGACCCATCAGCGTGGAACAGACGCAGTTCGTACACCCCGTAGTAGCCGATGTAGAGGCCGGCCAGTACCAGGATCGCGCCGCCGATGCGGTTGACATACGGCAGAACGCGCCGCACCCACGTGGTGACCGCGGTGCTCGCCAGGGCGACCGACACCGCCAGTACACCGACCACAAGAGCCATCCCCAGCCCGTACACCAGATACGCCGCAATACCGGTGACCAGCGAACCACTGCGGAACGTCTGACTGGTCACGGCCAGGAACGGCCCGATCGTGCAGGACAGCGACACCACAGCATAGGCAAGACCGTAGCCGAACATCGACTTCAGCCGCGCGGTCGGCGCACCCTTGCGAGGTTTCGGGACGAGCAGCGTGATCTGTTTACCCGCCAGCATCCACACCCCGAGCCCCACCATGACGACACCGACCACCACGGTCACCGCCGGCAGGTACTCCTGCACCGAGGTGCCCAGTGGCGCCACGACCAGGCCGAACGCGCCGAACACGGTCAGGAAACCCAGTGCCATCAGGCCGGTGACAGCCAGCGCCCGCCACACCGCGGCCATCGTGGCACGCGACTCCCCCGCGACTGCCAGCGTCAAATAGGCGGGCAGCATCGCGAATCCGCACGGGTTGACCGCGGCGACCATGCCCGCCGCCAGCGCGAAACCGAAGATGTCGAGATTCATCTCAGGCGGCGGTCAGCGCGGTGACCCGGTCGGTCAGCGCGGATTCGGACAGTTGCTGCTTGACCACGTCGATCTTTCCATCCGGGCTGATGAACGCGTACGCGGGCTGTTGGGTAACCCCGAATCGGGTCCAGATCGCCGCATCCAGATCAGCCAGGTGGGTGAAACCACTGACCTTGTATTCGGTGACGAACTTCCGCATCGCGGGCAGCGCGTCCTGGGCAGCGACCCCGACAAAGGTGACCTTGCCGGCGGTGGCCTGCGCCGCGGCCGCCACCCTCGGTGCCTCCGCACGGCACTTCGGGCACCACGGGGCCCAGAACCACAGCACGACCTTCTTCCCGGCCAGGCTCTCGCCCGAGAAGCTCTGCCCGTCCACGGTCTGCACGGTGAACTTCAAACGGTCGGATACCGGCACCGACGCGCTCGTGGATGTGGCCGTCGGCGCGCTGGTCGTCGCCCCGGGCGCGTTGGTGCCGGGTGCGGTCGAGCTCGTGGGCGCGCCGCACGCGGCGAGCGGAATTGTGAGAACCACGGCGAGCAGAGCTCGTGCGGTTCGACGGCGAAACATCGGCGACCTCCTTGGGCTGAGAGCCGATCCTTGCGCACCGGCCGCATTGTCATTGCAGAGCAGCGTTGCCGTGTAAGGGATCCGTAAGACTATTCACCGGGTTCGGCGGTATGCCGCGATACCGGCTCGCGGCAGGTTGGAGACGCAAGCACATCCATCGGGCCACGTCGCGGCCCCGGTAAGGGAGGACTCCTCACTGTGCATGTCGCACTGGTTCGCCGTCTGATCGCGGAGCTGGCCGGCACCGCAATCTTGTGCACATTCGGTATCGGCGCAGCCGTGGCGGTCACTGCCGCCTCGGCCGGCGGCGGAGGGCTGCTGATCGTCGCGCTGGCGCACGGTCTCGCGCTCGCCGTGGCCATCTACGCCTTCGGCGCGACATCCGGCGGCCACTTCAATCCCACCGTCACCCTCGCCCTGGCCGCGCGCGGCAAGTTCGCCTGGCGCGAGGTTCCCGGATACCTGGTGGCTCAACTTCTTGGCGGATTCCTCGCCGCGGTACTGGTCTACGCGGCGTACACGAACACCGCACTCGACGCCGGCCTCGGCGCGACATCCTTCGGACCGAGCGTCTCCTTCGCACAAGCCATGCTCGCCGAAGCCGTGGGCGCCTTCATCCTGGTCACCGCCGTGTTCGCGTTGGCCGTCGCGCCGGACGCACCACGAGGCGTGCACGGGTTCGGCATCGGCTTGGCGTTGGCCACCCAGATCATGGTGTTCGGACCGCTCACCGGCGCATCGGTGAACCTGGCCCGCACCCTCGGCCCCGACGTCGTGCTGTCCCTGGCCGGCCGGAACGTGCCCCGGTCCCAACTGGCCGCATACCTCGTCGCACCCCTCGTGGGTGGCCTGGCCGCGGCGTTCCTGCACGACCTCGTGACACGTCGCGCATCAGCGAAAACCGTGACCACGGAACAGGTATGACACGCGATGGCTGACAGCCCGCCGCCCGGAAACCCGCTATCACAGTTACAAGCACACCTCGAAGCACACCTGGTCTGTGCACGCACCTGCCAAGCAGCAGCCCAAGGCTGGCTGATCGACGGCATATCCGTCACCTTCTCCAGTCACCGACTGGCTGAAGGTGACCACCTGAGCGTCCACCCTGACCCGGACAGGGCCTCGGGGACGCGATGCTGGTGTTGCGGTAACCAGTACCCGGATACGGAACTGATCCGCCTGAGTCAGCATCCAGAAGTAGGCGTGTGCCTGGCGTGCGCGCGATGGCTTCGACGACGTGCCGTCCAACGCCACGACGACACCAATCCCTCGCCAACAGCCGGCTGAAGGCCGGAATCCGGAGAGTCCGCGCCGAGATGATCCGGAAGGGCCGGCACCAACGCAGCCTGCTCGGCCGCCCGCTGCGTTGGATCGACCGCCACCTCCCATAGCCGACAGTCGATACCCCGATCCGGCTGACGCCACTGCACAACTCTGGCGATCACCGCCGGCAGTAGGCCGGGCAGGCACCTGTTGCGCGTGGCTGAGCGACACAGCGCCCCACCGTCGCGGGTGTCGGCAGCACCGCTGGACGGCGGCGATCGGTAGCCTGCGACAGCGTCATCGACAACGCGATCGTGACCGCCACCAGATCGAACACGACTTCGCTGTCGGCGATCTCCGGCTGCAGCGCCAGCAGCCCATACACCACCGACGCGAACCCCTTCGGCCCGAACCACGCCGCCGTCGCCCGCTCCCGGCCCGACGACGTCCGCAGCAACCACAGTGCCATCGCCGGCGGGCGCACCAGCACGATCGCCACCACCGCCAGCACCCAGCCGCCAACGCTCAGGTGCGACAACCGTTCCGGGGTGATCAGCGCGCCGAACACCAGCAACGCCGCGAACTTCGTGATCTCCGACAGCAGCTCGCCGAACGGCTCGAACTGCTCCGCGGCGATCTTGTCCATCGTCTCTGTCGTGGAACCCGCGCAGCGCGGCGGTCTCGCGGGCGGTGTTGGCCGGCAATCGACTTCATAGAACGGGATCCCGCGCAGCTGCGGGAGCCGGTAGGCGCGGGCGTCGAACCCGGCGGCGAGACCGCCGTCCGCGGCCGCCTCGGAATGCGCGGGATCGGAAATGTCCTGGGTGAGCGCCAGGACCAGCGGGCTTATCGTCGCGACGTAGGGGATGTTGTCGAACACCCCGACAGCAGCACCGAGACCACCAGGATCAGCATGACCGCGAGCAGAGCGTTGCCCCGATGGCGTCGGCGGCGAGCTGGACCAGCTCGCCGATCACCCCGGCCTTCACGAGCGCGCCGATTATCACGAACAGCCCAGCGACAGGCACGCCACCGCCTCGATGAACGGCATGGTCATCCCGCCGGTGACCACACCCAGCACCATGCAGTCCGCGAGCGCCTTCCGCCGAATGACGATGGCCTGACCACGATGGCGAGTAGCCACGCGCCCAGGCGGGCCTGAGGGACGCGGCTCGTTCGGAGCCAATGCGGTCGAATAGGCCGACGGACACGGCAAGACCGAGCTGAACGCGCAGCATAGCGGCGACCGTGGAGGGCAACGCCGGATCGGTTCGAGAACGGTGCAGGTCCGGGAGTCTCCAGCACCGATCACCTCCGCTTGTCGATGCTGGACACAACGTTCGGGGATCATGGATAATTTGGCAATGGAGACGCGCCGGTTGCAGTTCCTTTTGGAACTCTCTCGCCAGGGGTCGATGCGAGCGGTGGCAGACGTACTCGGCACCACCACGTCGACGGTCTCGCAGCAGATCGCTGTGCTGGCCAAGGAGACCGGCGCGCCGCTGCTCGAACCCGACGGGCGCCGGGTGCGCCTGACACCGGCGGGGCGACGGCTGACTGAGCACGCCGTGACGATCCTGGCCGCCGTCGAGGCCGCCCGCGCCGATCTTGACCCACACGCCGAGCCGGCCGGCACCGTCCGCGTCGCCGGGTTCGCCACGGCTGTGCGGCGCTCCGTGCTACCTGCGATCGCCACCCTTGCCGAACAGCACCCCCGCATGCACGTCATCGTCAGCGAGTACGAGCCCATCGAAGCGCTGACGGCGCTGATTGCGGACGAGCTCGACCTCGCGCTCGTCTACGACTACAACCTCGCGCCGGCCACCGTGGACCCCGAACTCGCCGTCAATCCGCTGTGGAGCACACCATGGGGTCTCGGCGTCCCGGCGGCGGACGTGCGCCGGGTACGCGGCAAAGGCACCCTTGCGATCTTCGACGCGTTTCGCGACCACGACTGGATCGGCAACTCCCGAAACAACGCCGACGAGGACGTGTTTCGCGCGCTGGCGTCCACGGCCGGGTTCACCCCGCGGATCACGCATCGCGCGGACAATCTCGACCTTGTGGAAGACCTCATCACCGCCTCCGGTCACGGTGTCGGACTGCTGCCGATGGACCGCCCTACCGGCTCCGGAGTGGCCGTTCTCGCGCTCGCCGGTCCGGACCTCACGCAACGGGCGTTCGCGTGCACCCGCCGGGGCCGTGCCGCATGGCCTCCGCTCGAGTCGGTACTGAAACTGCTGGCCAAGTGACGATCGCGCCCCGACCGGCTCGGTTGGTCACCTCGCGGCCAGGGCAACAAGTTTGAAGGCTGGTCGGCTGAGCGCCCCACCATCCGCCGATTGTTCAACCTGGCCAAGTTCTGCGCGTTCGGATGCTCGCATTCCGCCCCGATCACGAGTTGACCGGCTCGAGCTCGACCAATCGCCGCTGTGAGGTCTCCGTGCCCAAGACCAAGAGCACGACCGTCGCCACCAGCACCGGCAGCGTCGTGGCGATCGCCGCTATCTCAAGGCGTGGAACGCCACTCACGACCAGTGGCCCCAGCATGCCGCCCGCCTTCGTCATCGCGGCCACCAGCCCGGTTCCTCGTGCTCGCAACGAGGTCGGGTACTGCTCGGCCGAATACGGGGACAGCATGGCGATCATGCCGGCGCTGCTGGCGAAGATCGCCGCAAGGAGCACGAAAAGGACAGCTGCCGCGGCTCCCTTCCCGACGGCCAGTGCGAACGCCCCCAGCGCCAGGGTCGCGACGAAACCGACGACCGCCAACGATCGGCGGCTACTCCACCGGCCGTACATGTACGCGGCGCAAAGTGTGCTCGGTATGGCGAACAAGGACGCGAAGAACAACGTCGAAGACACGTTCTCGCTGAGCTCCCCGCTGCGCAGGAACGTCGGGAGGAACGTCACGAACCCCCAGTTGATGATCCCCCAGGCGAGACCGTAGGCGGCGACGGCAACAGTGCGCCGCCGGTACGGCGCGACCAGCAGAGTTCGTAACGACAGACTCTTCGGCGCGACGGCGAACCGGGTCTCGGCGGCCGGAGGGCTCCCCGCGACGATGCCGTACTTGGCCATCACCCGGTGGGCCTCCGCCACGCGTCCTTGCGCCAGCAGGAATCGGGGTGACTCGGGGATCCAGCGGCACATGACGAGCAGCAGCAACCCAGAAGGCAGACCGAGCAGCCAGAGCGAGCGCCAGCTGAACGACGGGATCAGCAGGGTGGCCGAGCCGCTGGCGACCAGGTAACCGCAGGCCGCACCGATCCCGCTTTGGAGGACCACCAGCGCACCGCGACGTTTCGCCGGGATCGACTCCGACGTCAGCGAGTAGACCGTCGGCAGCATGCCGCCCGCCGAAGCGCCCATCAGGAAGCACATCACCAAGTTCAGCTCGAAGCTCGGCATGAACCCGCAGATCGACGTGCTGACGAAGATGAGCCCGGAGAACATCAGGGTCGCCCGCCGGCCGATCAAGTCGGCGGCGTATCCCCACACCATTGAGCCGATCACGGTGCCGACGATGGCGGTGAACGGCAACAACGACGTCTCACTGGTGGTCAGGCCGTACTCGTGAGCCATGCCGGGCACCACAAAACCCAGACTTGCGGGCTTCATCGTGTCGACCACCAGACCAAAGGTGAGCAGGACGATCAGCCAGAGGTGGGATCCGGTCAGCGGGGCGTCGTCGATCGCGTGGAAGGCGGCGCCAGCCGATGCGGGTGCCCGGGTCCGCAGGCCGCGCGGTGGCACCACCGCGACTCCGCCGAGGACGAGCCCGATCACGATGAACCCCATGCCGGCCCACATCGTGTCCGACATCGGCATACCGGCCATCATGAAGTGGTGGTGCCGGCTGTCGAGGTAGTCCGGGAAGTGCAACAGGACGCCGATCGTCACCAGAACGGCGCCCATGGGGAAGAGCCTCGCTCGCAACGTGCCCATTTACTCTCCTTCGCGGGTGCGGAAAAAGTGTCATGGAATTTCGCTCGCAGTCGTCCGGCGCGGTCGATCGCCGGGGAGCGGGAGGCGACGGAGGGTCGGGCTGAGCTGCGATCCGGCGGCGACGAGCGCCAGCACCGCCGCGCAGACGAGGATTCCCGTCATCGCGTCGCCGGTGACGGCGAGGATCGTCCCGCCCAGCACGGGGCCGGCCGCCGCGGCCAGGTCCGCGCACCCGCCGACCACCCCGCTGAGCCTGCCGCGGATCTCGTCCGGGGTCAGCACCAGTTGGTAGGTCATCACCGTGGTGTTCGCGACGGGCATGAGCACGGCGGCGACGCCGAGCAACGCGCCCGCCGGCACTCCTTGCGACGCGAACGCCAGCGCCGCGGCCGAGCCCGCGAAGATCCACGACGACCCGATGAGGATGACCGGGGCCGGTAACGCGGCATGCAACCGGCCGGCAACCGTGGCGCCGAGGACACCGCCGGCGCCGAAGCAGGCCATCATCAGCCCGATTTCGCCGGGGTGCACGTTGCTCTCGCCTGCGACGACCAGGATCACGATGACGAGCGCGTGGAACGCGAGGTTGACGAAGACCATCCACACAACGGTCGCCCTGATCCCGGGCTGCCGGAACAACCAGCGGAAGCCGTCGAGGAGTCCCTGGTGTCCGGCCTCGTCCGGCGCGGACGGCGGCAGGCGGCGGGGCAGCCGGAGCAGCGTCAGCGCGGCGAACGAGACCGTGAGCATCCCCGCACCGACGGCAAACGGAAGCAATTCGTGCAGGCCGAAGGTGAAGCCGGCGAGCGCGGGGCCGAGCAGCAGTGCGGCGAACGGGCGAGCCGCGTTCCGCGCCAGCGCGTCCGACAGCTGGGCAGCGGGAACGACCTGGGACAGCGCCGCGTGCTCGGCGGGCTGGAACACCGCGCTGAACGCGCCTTCCACCACGGCGACCACGAGGAGCTGGCGGATCGAGTACGCGTCGAGCAGCAGAGCCGCGACGACGCTCGCCATCGCGGCCGCGCGCACGCACTGGGCGAGGACCATCAGCCGCTTGCGATCCCACCGGTCGGCGATCGCCCCGGCCGGCAGGTTGACGGCCATGCGTGCCAACGCCAGTACCGACGTGACCAGCCCGATCTGCACGGCGGTTCCCGAGTGGGCGATGATCAACAATGGAAAGGCGATGAAAGCGCTTTCGCTCGCCAGCTCCGAAAGCAGCATGCCGGTCCAGAGAGTGGTGTACGCACGGTTGCGGGACAGCCGGCCCGGCTCGACCGTGTTCACGACGTCCGTCCGTTGCCCCGCGCCATGGAACCACCTGTCCGTTCGATGTCCGATGCCTGCCGCTCTCTGACCGGCGAGCGCACACCGAATCCTCATCGAGGTTCCCGCGGCGCGGCCAGGTCCTTGACGCGACGGCTAAATTGCCAGGCCCGGTTTTCGCAGTCCTTCCGCGGAACAGCGGGTGACCTGCGTGGTTTCGCCACGGCTCAACCCGCTTGCCTGCACGGGTCGCGCGTCGGGATCGTGGTGCGGCAAGACCGGGGCCGTTCCGCCCCACCCGGCACGCATGCGGAATGGAAGTGACGTGCTCACCAACAGGACAACCACCTCTGCCCGCCCGACGTCCCCGGACAGCGCCCTGACCCCGGTGCCGTGGTGGCCCGTGCTCGGCCTGTCCGGCGTTCTGGTCACGCTGCTGCTCGCCCTGTCGGCCCGGCACGGCTACCACCTCGACGAGTTGTACACGCGCGTGGCCGGCCGGCACCTCAGTTGGGCCCAGATCGACCAGCCGCCGCTACCGGCTTTCGTGGCATGGCTGGAAACGACTCTGTTCGGCGACACCCTGGTCGCGTTCCGCCTCGTCCCCGCCCTGACGGTCGCGGGCGTCGTCGTGCTCGCCTGCCTCATCGCGCGGGAGCTGGGCGGCGGACGCCGGGCGCAGGTACTCGCGACGGCTGCCGCGGCAGGGTCCGGCCTGATCTTCCACACCGGGCACATGCTGGGCACCAACACCTTCGACCTGCCGGCGTGGGTCGCGGTGTGCTGGCTGGCGATCCGGCTGGCCCGCACGGAGAACCCCCGGCTGTGGTTCGCCATCGGTGCCGTGGTCGGGCTAGGGCTCTACGCGAAGTACCTCATCGCCCTGCTCCTCATCGCGCTGGCGGTGGGACTGCTGCTCTGCGGGCCGCGCCGGCTGCTCCTCAGCCGATACCCGGTCTTCGCGGCTGTGATCGCGGTGGTACTGCCCGCGCCGGTCCTGGTGTGGCAGATGACGCACGGCTGGCCCCAGTTCGAGATGGCCGCCGCGATCTCGAAAGCGCTGGAGAACCTGGCCGTCGTATCGTTCCTCCCGTTCCTGGTGCTGCTCATCGGGCTGTTCCTCGTACCGGTGTGGATCGCCGGCCTGATCGGCCTGCTGCGCCGTCCTCAGTGGCGGCAGTATCGCTTCGTGGGCGTGGCCTTCCCCGTCATGATCGCTCTGCTGCTCGTCACCGGCGTCGGGTCCAACTACGCGTCCGGCCTGCAGTTCGTCCTGCTCGCCGCCGGCTGCGTCGTCGTCGAGGGGTGGTCCCGGACGGTGACCCTCAGGTCGCTGGTCACGGCGGCGGTCGCTGCCAACACGGTCACGTCGGCCGTGTTGGCGCTGCCTGTGCTCCCCCTCGACGTCTACGCCGGCAACCCAGTGCTGGAGCAGCTGTCCATCGGCCAGCTCGACCAGGCGGCCTGGCCAGAGCTGGCCGCCCAGGCCGCGGCCGTCTACCGGTCGCTGCCGGCGGAGGAGCGCGCGCACACGGTCTTCTACGGCAACCACTACGGCCAGGCGGGCGCCCTCGACAAGTACGGTCCGGAGTACGGGTTGCCGCAGGCCTACAGCGGCCACAACTCCTACGCCGACTTCGGCGTTCCGTCCGAGGACAAGACCGTTGTCATCGCCATCGGCGTCGACCGGACGGTGTTCGCGGGCCTGTTCGCCTCCTGCGAGCCGCACGGCAAATTCCAGGTCGACCTCCCCGTCGACGACCGGGGCCAGGAGTTCCTGGTGTGCCGGGGGCCGCGCGAGCCGTGGTCGCAGATCTGGCCGAAGCTGCGGTGGATCGGCTTCCAGTGCCCATACACCACCAAGCCGGTGACCGCGAAGAGCGAGACCGGCTGCGAGTGAAGGTCGCCCCAGCGGAAAGCCTCCGAAGCCGGTCTTCGGAGGCTTTCCGCCGCAGGAGAGACGGTGGGAACGCTCAGGCCGTTTGCCTGGCGTCGGCGGACAGCGCGTCGCGCAAGGCGTTGCGGTCGACCTTCCCGTTGGCGTTGAGGGGAAAGTCTTCGCGGTGCTGCAGGCGCTCAGGCACCATGTGGATGGGCAGGCGCTCGCGCAGCCACTGGGTGACCTGCCGCTCCGGTAGCGCGAGGCCGGTGTAGCACCCCGCCAGTCGCACGGCTTCCCCGTCTCGCAGCGCGATCACCACCGCCTGGGTGACCTCCGGGTGCCGGGCGAGCACCGACTCGATGTCACCCAGTTCCACGCGGTAGCCCCGGATCTTGACCTGGTGATCCAGCCGTCCGATGTGGACGAGATCGCCGTTCTCGTACCGCACGCGGTCGCCCGTGCGGTAGAAGTGCTCCTCGCCGGGCACGCCGCCGCCGTGGTCGACGTACCGGTCGCCGTCGCGGACCAGGAACCGCCCCCGGTTGTCCTCCTCGTCCACGTAGCCACCGAACCGCTGCGACCCGCGCACGCACAACTCGCCTTCGGCCGACTCATGCCCCTCCGCGTCGACGATCACCGCGTCGAGGAAGCCGTACACCGGTCCGATGGGGACGGTGTCGTTCGTGGTTGCCGGCCATCGCGCCGGGTCGGGCGGCAGCCGGAACTCCGTGCACGCGACGGTCAGCTCGGTCGGACCGTACACGTTGTCGATCGGGGCGTCCGGGGCGATCGCGTGCCACGCTTTCGCCTGCCGGTAGGTGAGCTGCTCGCCGATGAAGACGCTCTGCCGGAGGCTGGTGCGCTTGCCGGGCGGCAAGGTGCCGAGGCTCGCGCTCGCCGACACCGCGGACGGGACCGAGAACCAGTGGGTGATCCGCCGGTCGACCAGGTAGTCGATCGGGCTCAGCAGCTCGCGGCGCTGCGGGCAGACCAGGGTGGCGCCACCGCCCCACGTGACGAACAGGTCGAAGATCGAGGGGTCGAAGGTCAGGTCGAACGTCTGGGAAACCCGGCAACCCGGTCCGATCCCGTAGCGGGCGATGTTGTGCGCGACGTAGGGTGCCACGTTCCGGTGCGTGATCGGCACGCCCTTCGGCCGGCCGGTGGAGCCGGACGTGAACAGCACGTAGGCCACGTCGTCGAGGTCCGCGCGGTAGGCCGGCGCTTCATCCGCCGGCGCGGTCAGCACGTCCTCGTCGGTCAGTGGCAGGGCCGTGCCGACCGTGTCGACGAGTTCACCCTCCAGCTGCCCGGCTCCGGACTCGTCAGCCACCAGGACGTCGGGCCGCGCGAGCGCGCAGATCATCTCGTTGCGCTCCACGGGGAACCGCGGGTTGAGCGGCACGACCGCGGCTCCGGCCCGCAGCGCGGCGAGGTAGCCGGCGAAGGCGACGACACTGCGGCTCGCCAGCAATGCGATCCTCGCCTGCCCGGGGCCGTCCGCCGGCGGCAGGTCCGCCGCCAAGGCCTCGACGGCGCGGTGCAGTTGCGCGTACGTCAGCTCCCGGTCGTCGACCTCGAGCGCGACGGCGTCGGGGAACCGCCGCGCCGAGTCCGCGAAGCGCTGGTACAGCGTGGGTGTGAGTTCCTGGTTCATTTCAGGCTTCCTCGTCCTTCCTGCGATGGCCGGTGCCGGCCCGCCGAGCCAGCCGGCCGGTGATCTGCACGTGGTCGACGGCGCCGGTCTCCGGGTCGCGGCCGAACCGGCCGAGCAGTGGCGTGGGGCCCACGGTGGTGAACCGGAGGTCCGCCAAGCAGGTCAGTTCCGTTGCCGGCTCCGCGTCCACGGTCAGGAACAGTCGTCCGTTCTCGGCCTCGATCGTGTAGGTCGTGTCCCCGTTGCAGTACCGGCCGGCGCACTCGGCGCGACCGGCGACCGGGTCTCGCGGCTCGGCCGGCGCCACCATCGAGCAGCTACCCACGGCCAGGCCGCTCGCCCGGAGCCGCTCGACCAGCGCGTCCCAGAGGAACACGCCGTTGCTCGCGTTGGTCACCAAGGCGACGACCGTTCCGCTGTCGGGCTCGGCGCGCAGGTGGCACCACGTCCCGTCGCCGGTTCCGTCGTGGCCGAACCACCGCGCGCCCGTCCCGCGGTACAGCGACCAGCCGAGTCCCCAGCCGTCGGCCAGGCCGAACGGTCCGGCGGTCAGCCCGGCCGTTTGGTCGTTCCGCATCGCCTCCGCGGTGCGCCGGTCCACCGGTCCGGCAGCCGTGGGAAGGTGGGCCGCGGCGAAGGCGACCAGGTCCGCGGCTCCGGCCGCGAGCGCGGCGACCGGTTCCTCGAGGGCGGTCACGGTCTGCTCGGCGACCGGCAGCACCCTGCCGCCCGGTCGCACCACGTGCCCGGTGACTGGCGGCCTCGCGGCGCCCAGGGCGGACGACGGGGTGATCCCCAGTGGCCGCAGCAGGATCGACTCGACGGCCTCCGCCCAGCTCATCCCGGTGATCGCTTCGACGAGGCAGCCCGCGAGCAGGTAGCCCGCGTTCGAGTAGGAGAACGCGGTACCCGGCGGGTGCACCAGCTCCGGAGCGGGGCCGCCCTCAAGCCAGCGACGCCGGTCCGTACCCGGTGCTTGCTCTCCGAGGTTCGCGACGAGTCCGCCGGTGTGGCTGAGCAACTGGCGCGGGGTGACCTGCCCGGCGCCCGACGTCGCCGATCCCAGCTGGGGCAGGTACTTCGCGACCGGCTGGTCGAGTTCGACGTCCCCGTCTTCGGCCAGCAGCATCACCAGTGTCGCCGTGAACGGCTTCGTCAGCGATCCCACCGGGAATGCGGACGTCCGCGCGACCGGGTGGCCGGTGCCGGCGGTTTCCTCCCCCGCCTCGGCGGTGACCGTCCGGCTCCGCCACCGCACGGCCAGCTGCGCTCCCGGTACGCCGTACTCCCGGACGAGTCCGGTCAAGAGCCCGGACAGGTCGTCCGCGTCCACCGGCCACGTCACGAGTCCACCACCTCGCCGAGGTCCGGGTCGCTGTGCCGGGCGAGCGCGCCGAGCGCCTGGCGGAACTCCGCGGCCACGCGCTCGACGGTGGCCCGGTCGTGCACGTTGACCGAGTAGTGCCAGTCGAACCCGAGCCGGCCGTCCTGCGCCGCGCCGACGACCTCCAGTTGCTGGACCACCCGCTCGCCGGAGTCCTGTTCCTGCCCGATACCTTCGTGGAACGCGTGGTAGAGCGACCGGCCGTCGGTACGGGTGATCTCGTCGATCCGGCTGTGGTAGTTGAAAAGCACCGGCGGTGCGGCACGTTCGGCCAACGCCGCGGCGGGCGCCCCGGGGCGGCTGAGGTAGCGCAGCGCGCCGTGGCTCAGGCCGTTGGCGGGCACGGCGCGCAGGCTCCTGCGCACGGCCTTGACCACCGCGGGCCAGTCGGCCTCCCCGGCGGGTTCCGGTACCTCCAGCAGCACCGGGTACGAGCTGGTGAACCAGCCGACCGTGCGAGACAGGTCGATGTCGTCGAAGAGCTCCTCGCGGCCGTGCCCCTCCAGCTCGACGAGGACCCGGTTCTCGCCCGTCCACCGGCACAGGGTCCAAGCCAGCGCGCCGAGCAGCACGTCATTGACGCGGGCCCGGAAGCGCCCGGGCGCGGCGTGCAGCAACGCCGCGGTCTCGGCCCGGCTCACCGAGACCCGCAGGATCCGCCGGGACGACACCAGGTTCGGCCCGCTGCCGTCAGTGGGCAGCGCGGTGCCCTCCGGCAGCGCGCTCCAGTGGCCGAGGTGGTCGTCGAAGCCGCCGTCCGCGACGTGCCCGGCCAGCTGGGTGGCCCACTGCCGGAACGAAGTCGTCTTGGGGCCGAGGTCCACCGGTTCGCCGGCCACGGTCTGCCGGTACGCGGTGTCCAGGTCGTCGCTGAGCATCCGCCACGACACGGTGTCGATCACGAGGTGGTGCGCGGTGACGTGCAGCCACGGCCGCCGTCCGCTTCCGAGGTCGAAGAGCAGTGCGCGCAGCAGCGGCCCGTTCGACAGATCCATTGTGGAGTCCGCTTCGACAGCCAGCGCTTCCATCGCTGCCCGGCCCCCCGCTTCGTCCACTGTGGACAGGTCGTGCCGATGGAGCACCTCGCCGGGTTCCGCGGGAGCGTTGTACTGCGCCCACTCCCCGTTCTCGCGCGTGAATCGCATCCGCAGGGCGTCGTGGTGGGCCAGCACAGCGGCGAACGCCGCCCGCAGCGCTTCCTCGTCGACCTCGTCGACCAGCTCGACGAGCAGGGACTGGGTGAGGTGGTTCGGGGCCACCGAGTGCCGCTCGAAGAACTCGCGTTGGATGGGCGTCAGCGGGACGTCGCCCTCGATCGGCGCCCGCGTCGCCTCGGCCTGGTCCGCCCGGCCCGCCACCGTGGCCAGTTCCGCGACCGTCGGATACCGGAACAGGTCGTTCGAGGAGACGAGCAGGCCCGCCCGCCGGCTTCGGAAGACCACCTGGATGCTCAGAATGGAGTCACCGCCGAGGTCGAAGAAGTCGTCCGTCACGCCGACCCGGCGTACGCCGAGCACCTCGGCCCAGATCGAGGCCAGGGTCTCCTCAGCCGGGGTTCGCGGAGCGAGGTACGGCCGATCCGCCGACTCCGTCGCCGGGGCGGGCAGCGCCCGGCGATCCACCTTCCCGTGCGGCGTCAGGGGCAGCCGGTCGATGACTTGGAAGGCCGACGGCACCATGTAGTCCGGCAGCTTCCCGGCGACGAACCGGGCGAGGTCCTCCGGACGCAGGTCGGTAACCGCCTTCGCCACGGCGTAGGCGACGAGACGCTTGCGGCCCGGCTGGTCCTCTCGTGCGACGACGGCGGCCCGG
This sequence comes from Amycolatopsis ponsaeliensis, assembly GCF_030182635.1. Taxonomy (NCBI): domain Bacteria; kingdom Bacillati; phylum Actinomycetota; class Actinomycetes; order Pseudonocardiales; family Pseudonocardiaceae; genus Amycolatopsis; species Amycolatopsis ponsaeliensis. The sequence continues at coordinate 528,854 of NZ_JAPZLD010000001.1, read as the reverse complement.
GCGACGCCGGCGTGCCCGGTGACGGCGGCCTCGACTTCGCCGAGCTCGATCCGGAACCCGCGGATCTTGACCTGGTCGTCCGTCCGGCCGACGAATTCGAGGTTCCCGTCGGCCCGGCGGCGCATCAGGTCGCCGGTGCGGTACATCCGGGCGCCGGGTGGCCCGAACGGGTTGGCCACGAACCGCTCGGCAGTCATCGCCGGCCGGGTCCAGAAGCCGCGGGTGAGGCCGTCACCGGCGATGTACGCCTCGCCGGCCACTCCCGTGGGGACCAGGTTCAGGTCACCGTCGAGCAGGTGTACCGCGGCGTTGGCGACGGGGTGCCCGATCGGGACGACCAGGTCCTCGAGTGCGGCCTTCTCCACCGAGAAGCAGCTGGTGGTCACGGCACATTCGGTCGGCCCGTACGCGTTGACGATCTCCAGGTGGGGCAGGTGCTCGAGCACCCGGTCGCAGTGGGCGGGCGACAGTGCCTCCCCACCGACGACGACCTTTCGCAGCCCGGCGAGGATCCCCGGATCGGTGTCCGCGACGGCGTGGAAGAAGCCGGCCGCGAAGGACATGGCTTCGACGTCGTGGGACTTCAGGAAATCCTCCAGCTGGTCGACCGAGCGGAAGCCGCCGGGCCGGACGACCAGGCACGCCCCGGTGAGCAAGGCGTTCCACAGCTCGTTCTGGGCGGCGTCGAAGGAGACCGAGTGGTGCTGGGCGACGCGGCCGGCGCCGCCGAAGGTGTGGGCACCGGCCGGGAGCACCAACCGGACCAGGCCGCGGTGGGTGAGCATCGACCCCTTCGGCACACCGGTCGAGCCGGAAGTGTAGATCAGCCCGGCGAGGTTGTCCGGACGGACGACCACCGCGGGCGCCACCGGCGGCCGCGCGGCGATGGCGGGCCGGCGTTCGTCCAGGTGCACCACCTCGGCGCGGGTCGGCGGCAGGTCGCCGGCCCGCCCGGACTCGGTCAGTACCAGGGGGATCGCCGTGTCGTCGAGCATGTGCGACAGCCGTTCCGACGGATAGCCCGGGTCGAGCGGGACGTAGGCCCCACCCGCCTTCAGCACACCGAGGATGGCGGTCACCAGCTCCGGGCCGCCGTCGAGGTAGAGCGCGACCGGCACCTCCGGGCCCACGCCGTGCTCGATCAGCTCGTGGGCGAGCCGGTTGGCCCGGGCGTCCAGCTCCGCGTAGGTCAGCCGGTCGGTACCGCGCACGACGGCCGGCGAGTCCGGGTTCTCCCGGGCCCGCTCGGCGAAGATCTCCTGCAGGCACCGCTCCGGGTACGCACCTGCGGAGTCGTTCCACTCGACGAGCAGCCGCCGCAGCTCCGCGTGCCCGGCCACGGGCAGCGCCCGTAGGGACCGCTCCGGAGCTGCGATCATGTCCTCCAGCAGCCGCAGCAGGTGGTCGGCCAGCCGTCGCCCGGTCGGTTCGTCGAACAGGTGCGGGTCGTAGCCGAAGCGGATGTGCAGCACTTCGCCGAGGTAGGCGACGCAGGTGAGCGGGTAGTTCGACGTCTCCGCGCTCGTCGCCTCCCGGGCCTGGAGGCCGTACTTGCCCGCCGCGTCGTCGTCGTGCGGGAAGTTCTCGTAGACGACGACGCTCTCGAAGAGACCGCTCCCCTGCGGGATTTCGCTCCATTGCCGGATCTGCGCCAGGGACACGTGTTCGTACTGCCGCGCGTCAACCTGGTCTTCCTGCATGTCGCGCAGCCAGGTCAGCACGTCCAGGTCGCGGTCCAGGCGGACGCGCGCCGGGATGGTGTTGATGAACAGCCCGATCATCTCGTCCGCGCCGGGGAGCTCGGCCGGCCGCCCGGAGACGGTCGTGCCGAAGCACACGTCCTGCTCACCGCTGTAACGCGACAGCAGCATCGCCCACGCGCCCTGCAAGACGGTGTTCACCGTCACGCGGGCGCCACGGGTGAAGTCCTGCAGCCGCCGGGTGTGCTCCGGAGACAGCGCCAGATCGAACCAGGCCGAGTCGCGGGACTGGTGGGCGCGCACCGGAGCGCGGTCGTAGGGCAGCGGCGTCGGGGCGGTGAACCCGGCCAGCACCCGGCTCCAGTGTTCCGCCGCGGCCTCCTGATCCTGTTCGGCCAGCCACCGCACGTAGTCGCGATAGGGCCGGCGGGTCTTCGGGGTGACCACTCCGGTACCGGCGAGGACGGCGTGCTCTTCGTAAACCTCGGAGAGCACATCCGTGAAGCTCCAGCCGTCGAGCAGGATGTGGTGGGACGAGCAGAGCAGGTACACGCTCGTGCCGGAAAGGCGGGCGACGTGCAGCCGCAGCAGGGGCGGCCGGGACAGGTCGACGCCGTCGCGCGCGCAGTCCTCCCAGAGCTGCCGCTTCCGGTGCCGCTGCTCGATTTCGCTCAGTCCCGTCCAGTCGTGGTGGGTCACCGGGATCCGGGCCTCGCGGTGGACGATCTGGAGCGGTTCGCCGGTTTCCGCGCCGGCCACCGCGGTGCGCAGGATCGGCGTCCGGTCGGTCACGCGCTGCCAGGCCCGCGCGAGGAGCCCGGGATCGGCCACGCCGTGCAACTCCACCCCGAAGTGCGTCAGGTAGATGTCGGTCTCGTGGGCGCCGAGCGAGTGGAACAGCAGCCCGCTCTGCATGGGTGTCAGCGGGTAGACGTCCTCGACGAGCCGTCCGTCGCCGGCTATCCGGTCCACACCATCCTGGTCCAGCCCCGCCAGCGGGAAGTCCGACGGGGTCCGGCCGCCGGCGCCGGGCCGCGCGCAGTGTTCGACGATCCGCTCGAGGGCCGTGACGAACTCACCGGCCAGCCGCGCGATCGTGGGCTCGTCGTGGACGGCGGTCGAGTACTCCCAGTCGAACCGGAGCTCACCCCCGCGTACGACGCCGATGACCTCGATCAGGTTGTCCCGCAACACGTCCTGCCCGCGGTCTGCGACCGGGCTGGCCAGCCATTCCCGGTAGAGCCCGGTGCCGTCCTCGGCCACGTCGACGTCGAAGCGGCCGTGGTAGTTGAAGCCGACCTGGCAGCCGCGCCCCCGCCCGAGCGCGGTGTCCGGGCGGAGGTGGCGCAGCACGCCGTAGCCGAGTCCGGCCGCCGGGATCGCGCGCAGCTGTTCTTTGACCCCCTTGAGGATCGTGGCCCAGCCCGGGCCGGGGACCCGTAGCGCGACCGGGAACACGCTCGTGAACCAGCCGGCCGTGCGGGAGAGGTCGATGCCCTCGAACAGGTCCTCCCGGCCGTGCCCCTCGAGTTCGACGCCGACCGTGTCGCTGCCCACCCAAGCCGACAGCACCGTGACGAGCGCGCTGAGCAGCACGTCGTTCGCCCGCGTCCGGTAGACGTCCGGGACGTCCTGCAGCAGCGCGCGGGTAAGGCCTGCGTCGAGGCGCACGGAGACGGTGGCCGCGGTGCCGGCCGTGTTCTCCCCCGGCCGGTCCACCGGGATGCCCGGCGTGCCGGCCACCGACCGTTCGACCCCGGACCAGTACTCGAGCTCGCCGTCGAACCGGCCCGCGGCCGCCGCTTCGCACAGGCGGTCCGACCAGTCGCGGTACGAGCTCGTCCGCGGCTCCAGCCGCACGTCGTGCCCCAGCACGGCCTGCCCGTGAACCGTGTCCAGATCGGACAGCAGCACCCGCCACGTCACACCGTCGACCACGAGGTGGTGGGCGGTGACGAACAGCCGTGGCCGCCGGGAGGGGCCGAACGTGAAGAGCACGGCGTCGAGCACGGGCCCGGTGCCCGGCCGCAGCGCCGCCTGCGCGGCCGCGACCGTGTCGCACACCGCCTGGTCCTGTGCATGTTCATCCACAGTGGCGAGATCCACGATTCGCGGCAGCACACCGGGCACGGGGTCCGCGTAGTACTGCCGCCACCCGCCTGCCGTCCGCTCGAAGCGCAGCCGGAAGGCGTCGTGATGGTCGAGCACGGCCGTGAACGCGGTAGCCAGCGCGCGGGTGTCAACGCCGTCGGAGAGTTCCAGGAACACCGATTGGGCGAAGTACGCCGGGGCGTCCGGGTGGCTCTCGAAGAACTCGTGCTGCACCGGGGTCAGGGGGACGGCACCGGTCGCCGGGCCGGACACCGATCGCGGCGTCTCCGCCACGGTGACCACACCGGCCAGGTCCGCGATGGTCTGGTGCAGGAAGATCTGCTTCGCGGTCAGGTGGAGACCCGCGCGGCGGGCGCGGGACACCACCTGGAGCCCGAGGATGGAGTCCCCACCGAGGCCGAAGAAGTTGTCCACGATCCCGACCTCACCCGGGTCGGCGCCGAGGACCTCGGCCCAGATGCCGGCCAGTACGGACTCGGTGCGCGTGCGAGGCGCCGCATAGCGGTCCGCGGTCCGCTCGGTGCGGTCGGGAACCGGCAGCGCCCGCCGGTCGAGCGTCCCGTTCGGGGTCAGCGGCAGCACACCCAGCCGTACCAGGGCGGACGGCACCGCCGGGTCCGGCAGGGTCTCCGCCAGGAAGGCCCGCAGCTCCCCCAGGTCCGGCGCGGGCTCCCCGGCCGGCACGAGGTAACCGACCAGCCGGTCGCGGCCCGACTCGTCCCGGCGGACGGCGGCGGCCGCGGCGGCGATCCCGGGATGGCGCGTCATCGCGGTCTCGACCTCGCCGAGTTCGACCCGGAACCCGCGCACCTTGACCTGGTCATCGGCGCGGCCGGCGATCTCCAGGGTGCCGTCGGCCCGCCGTCGGCCGACGTCACCGGTCCGGTACAGCCTGGCCCCGGGGTCGACGGTGAACGGATCGGGCAGGAACCGTTCCCGGGTGAGCTCGGGACGGTTCAGGTAGCCCTGGGCCACTCCGCCGCCCCCGATGTGGATCTCTCCGAACACACCGGCCGGGACCGGGCGACCCAGCGGATCCAGTACGTGCACCCGGGTGTTCGCCAGCGGGCGTCCGATGGGGACGATCGCCGCGGTGCCGATCCCGTCGGCCCGCGGCTCGAACACCGTGGAGTCGACCGTGGTCTCGGTCGCGCCGTAGTTGTTGGTGACGACCGTGTCCGGGCCGAGCCGGTCGAGCACCCCGACGCAGTCTTCGGTCAGCCACGGCTCGGAGCCCACGGCCAGCACCCGCACCGAGGCCAGGCTTTCCCCGAGCCAGGTCAGCTCCTGGTCCAGGACCTTCAGCAGCGACGGCGTCGTGACCATGATCTCGGGCGCCTGGGCGGCCAGCAGGGCCGCCAGCGCCGGCGGGTCGGCCAGGGTGTCCGAGGGGCACACCACCAGTTCGCCGCCGAACAGCGTGGACAGCAGGAAGTCGCCGAAGAACAGGTCGACCCCGAGGCTCGACACCGACAAGCACCGGCCGCGCAGGCGAGTCAGGCCGTACCGGGCGTCCCACGCCCGCACCATGTGGTGAACGTTGCGGTGGCTGACGAGCACTCCTTTCGGCGTGCCGGTCGAACCCGAGGTGTAGACGACGTAGGCGAGATCGTCGAGGGTCACCGCGACCTCGGGCGGCCCGGCCGGGAACCGGTCCACCGCGGGCCATTCCTCGTCGAGGCACAGGATGGTCGCCGGGTGTCCCGCGACGCGGTCCCGCACTGCCCGTTGGGTCAGCACCACCGGCGCGGCGGCGTCGGCCAGCATCGTGTTCAGCCGCTGCGGCGGGTAGTCCGGATCCAGGGGCACGAACGCGCCCCCGGCCTTCAGCACGCCGAGCAGGGCGACCACCGCGTCCACGCCGCGGTCGAGGCAAACCCCGACCAGAACTCCGGGGCGGACGCCGAGGCTCGTCAAGTGGCGCGCCAGCCGGTCGGCGCGCCCGGCCAGCCCGGCGAAGGTCAAGCGCTCTCCCCCGCAGCTCGCGGCCACCGAGTCCGGGGTCCGCGCGGCCTGCTCGTCGAAGAGTTCGTGCGCGCAGCGAGCCGGTCCGTACCGCAGCGCCGGGCCCTGCCACCCGGCGGTCAGGTCGTGCCGCTCGGCGGCGGTCAGCATCGGCACCGCGGACATCGGCCGGCCGGGGTGGTCCGCGAGCCCCGCCAGCAGCACGAGCAGGTGCCCGCTCAGCCGCTCGATCGTCGCGAGGTCGTACAGGTCGGTGCTGTACTCGAGGTAGCAGGTGAGCGATTCGGCGCCTTCGAAGAAGTCGAAGGTCAAGTCCAGTTTGGACACCGTGATCGGCGGCTTGACCTCCGCCACTTCGAGCCCGGGAAACCGCGGCGGGACGGGCTCGCGCTGGAGGTTGACCATCAGCTGCACCAGCGGCGGCCGGCTCGGGTCCCGCTCCGGCCGCAGCGCCTCGACCAGGCGCTGGAACGGCACCTCGTCGTGGTCGAAAGCTTCCAGCAGCGTGGTGCGTACCCGGCTCAGGAACTCGGTGAAGGCCAGGGCCTCGTCGACCTGTGAGCGCACGACCACCGTGTTGATGAAGAGGCCGATCAGGTCCTCCACTTCACGCCGTCCGCGCCCGGAGGTCACGGTCCCGACGGCGATGTCCTGCTCGCCCGAGTAGCGGCTGAGCAGGAGCGCGGTCGAGGCCGCCAGCGTCATGAACAGGGTCGCGCCGCTCTCGCGGGCCAGGTCCCGCAAGCGGGACAACAGGCTCTGCGGCACCTCGAAGACGTGCACCGCGCCCGAAGAGGTGCGTACCGGCGGACGTGGCCGGTCCGTGGGCAGCTCGCAAGCCTGCACTCCGTCCAGCCGGTGGCGCCAGTACGTCAGTTCGCCGTCCAGTGCGGTTCCGGCCGCCCGGTCGTGCTGCCACGCGGCGAAGTCCGCGTACTGCACCGGAAGCGGCGGCAACGCGGCCGCCGTCCCGTTCAGTTCGGCAGCGTAGAGCTCGGCGAGCTCGGCGAACAGCAGGGTCGAGGACCAGCCGTCGCACACGAGGTGGTGCATGCTCAACCGCAGCACGTGGTCCCGCTCCCCCAGCCGCACCACGGCAGCCCGGAACAGCGGGCCGCCCCGCAGGTCGAACGGCGCGTTCATGTCGGCCAGCAAATGGCCCGCCAGCGCGGCCTCGGCATCCGGCCCGGCGAGGTTGACCAGGGGAACGGTTACCGGCGCGTGCCGGTGCACCACCTGGACACCGCGGCCGTCGACCGCGTCGAAAGTGGTCCGGAGCGCCTCGTGCCGCTCGACCACCCGGTTCACCGCGGCGACGAGCGCCGCCACGTCGAGTGCACCCTGCAGTCGCAGCGCCCACATCGCGTTGTACTCGACGCTACCCGGGTCCAGCTCGGCCAGGAACCACAGGCGCTGCTGCGCGGGCGACATCGGCACGGGCCCCGGGCGCGGCACCGGCGGGATCGGCTGGACCGCGGCCGGCGCGGATTCGCCGGCGAGCTGCCGCCGAACCAGCTCGCGCAGGTGGTCGGGTACGTTCGCGAGTTTGTCCTCGAGAGACGGCACGGGAGTTCCTTTCGAGCCCGGCTTCAGTCGCCGGCCGCGGGGACGGACAGCAGTTTTTCGAGCACCCGGTCCTGGATCGTCTCGGCCAGTTCGGCGATCCTCGGCCGGTCGAACAGGTCCTGGGGGGACAGGTCCACGGCGAAGGCCTCCCGCATCCTCGCCACCAGGCGGATGCTGGTGAGGGAGTCCCCGCCCAGGCGGAAGAAGTCGTCTTCGACGCCAATCCGGTCGACGACGAGCACCTCGGACCAGATCCGGCACAGGGCCTGTTCGGTCGGATTGCGAGGGGAAACAGGCTCGGCGCCGCCCGGCACCGCGAGGGTCCGGTGCCCAGCCTCGCCGCCGTCCGGCCGGAGCTTCTTCACGAGCAGGAACGCCGACGGAACCAGCGCGGCCGGCAGGAACTCGGCGAGGTACGCCTTCAGCACGCGACCGGACGGTGCGGGTGTTCCGGGCCGGGGCACCACCTGGGCGACCAGCCGCTTGGTCCCGGCATCGTCCTCGCGCACGAGAACCGCCGCGCCGGTCACGTCGTCGCGGCGCGCCAAGAGGTTCTCCACCTCGCCCGGCTCGGCTCGGAGGCCGCCGACCCGCACCTGACGGTCGGTCCGCCCCGCGAACTCCAAGGTCCCGTCCGCCCTCCACCGGGCGAGGTCCCCGGTCCGGTACAGGCGGCAGCCCGGCGGCCCGAAAGGGTCCGCGACGAAGCGGTCCGCCGTCCGGTCCGGACGGCGGAGGTAGCCGCGGGCCACGCCGGGTCCCCCGACATAGACCTCGCCGGTCACGCCGGCCGGGACCGGCGAAAGCCTGGCGTCCAGGACATGGATCCGGGCGCCCGGGATCGGTTCTCCGATCGGGACGCGGTCGTGGCCGGTCCCGGGCTCGACCGCGCACGTGGTGACGACGCCCCCGGCTTCGGTGACGCCGTAGCCGTTGACCAGCCGGCGGCCGGCGGCCCAAGCCTCGGCGAGGCCGGCGGTGAGCGGCTCGCCGCCGACACGGACGGTCCGCAGCTCCGGCAGGACCTCGGGCTCCCAGGTACGCAGGACGCCGAGCGGGACATCGGCCGCCGTCACGGCGTTCGCCCGGAGCCACTCGGCCGAGACCTGCTGCCCGGCGGGCGCGACCACGACGGTGCCTCCGGTGGCCAACGTGGCGAAACCCTCCACGGTGACACCGGATCCCGCCGGCCGCTGCAGAAAGACCCGCTCCGGTTCGGCCCGCCACGCCTCGGCCGCGCCCGTGACCGCGGTGGTCAGCGAGCCGTGTTCGAGAAGCACGCCGACCGGCCGGCCGTCCGGTCCGGACGTGTACGCGACCTGGGCGAGGTCCCGCGGCCGGGAGGTCCGGCCGGGGTCGGTCCCCGGCTGCCCGCCCGCCCGGTCGGGGGTCAGTGTCCGCCCGCCGGCCGCGGCGATCCGGGCCGCGAACCGGTCGTCGGCCAGCACCACCAGCGGCCGGGCCTCGGCCAAGACGGCGCTCAGCCGGCGCCGGGGGTGGTGCGGGTCCAGCGGCAAGCAGGCGGCTCCGGACTTGAGGACACCCAGCGTCGCGGCGACCAGATCCGGGCCCGGCTCGAAGGCGAGCCCCACCGGCACGTCACCTCCGGCACCCAGGTCGATCAGGTGGTGCGCGAGCCGGTTCGCCGCGCGGTCCAGCTCGGCGTACGAGAGCCGCCGGTCACCGAGTTCGACGGCGATGGTGTCCGGACAGCGCGCGGCGCGCTCGGCGATCACCTCGTGGATCGCGCGGCCGGGCGGCCGGCCGGTACCCGTACCGGCCCAGTCGGCCAGGATCGTCCGGCGTTCGCCCTCGGTGAGCGTGGTGAGCCCGGCGATGGCACCGGCGTCGGCGAAGGAACCCAGCAGGACCAGGAGGTGCTCGAGCATCCGCGCCACCGTGGCACGGTCGAAGAGCTCGGCGTCGTAGATCAGCCGCATCACCGTCGGCTCACCGGGGAACACGCAGAGGCCGAGCGGGAAGCTCAGGCCGAACTCGACGTCGAAGGAGACCAGCCGGTGGCCGGCCGGCCGCGGCCCCCGGTCGAACGGGTAGTTCTGGAAGACCACGATGCTGTCGAAGAGGCTCACCCCGGCCGGCAGATCGCCGCATGCCTGGATGCGGGACAGCGGCAGCCAGGCGAACTCGCGGCAGGCCACCTGGTTCCGCTGCAGCTCGCGAAGCCAGGCGCCCAGGTCCCGGTGGTCGTCGACGGCCACCCGGGCCGGTGGGGTGTTGATGAGCAGCCCGACGACCGGACGCGCGTCGTCGAGGTCGGCCGCGCGCACGGACGTCGTGCTGCCGAAGCACACGTCGCGCTCGCCGCTGTAGCGGGACAGCAGGATCGCCCACGCTCCCTGGACCACCGTGTTCATCGTCAACCCGGTGCGGCGGGCGTACGCGGTGAGTGCCGACGCCGTCGCGCCCGGCACGGTCAGCTCGACCGACTCGGTGGCCCGCGGCCGGTGGCCCGCGGCCGGCTGCCGGTCGGCGGGCAGCTTCGTCGGCGTGGCGAAGCCGCCGAGCTGCTCCCGCCAGAAGCCCTCGGCCTCGGTGTGGTCCTGCCTGTCGAGCCAGGTGGCATAGTCGCGGAACGCCTGGCGGGCAACGGGTTCCGGCGAACGTTCGTTCCGCAGGGCGGCGTAGTGCGCCAAGACGTCCTCGATCACCTCGGTGGAACTCCAGCCGTCGAGGAGGATGTGGTGGATCGACCAGACCATCGTGACGCTGGTGTCCGTGACCCGGGCGATCGTCAGCCGCGTGAGAGGGGCCCGGGTGAACTCGACCCCGGCAGCCCGGTCGTCGTCGAGCAGCCGGCGCAGCTCCCGGCCCCGCTCGCCGTCGGAGCGCGATCGCCAGTCCAGCCTGGTGACGGGCATGGTGACCCGGCGGTGCACGATCTGCAGCGGGGTGTCGACGCCCTCCCAGATCACGGCGGTGCGCAGCACCGGGTTCGCGGCCACGGCCAGCTGCCAAGCCCGCTCCAGCGCCCCGGGGTCGTCAACGCCGTCCACGGTGAGGGTGAACCGGATCAGGTGCAGGCCGGGATCGCGCGCCAGCAGGGCGTCGAACAGCATCCCGCTCTGCATGGCCGTCAGCGGATAGGCGTCTTCGATCTCGCCGCCGGCCCCGGCGAGGTCACGGACCGCGGGCGGCAGACCGGCCGGCGATGCGTGAACGCCACGCGGAACGTCCACCGGCGGAGACTGCACCCCCGCGATCGCGGCCAGGTCCGCGACGGTCGGCCGGGCGAAAACGTCCGCCGCGGTCAGGCGAATTCCACGGGACCGGGCCAGGGACACCACCTTCATGGCGAGGATGGAATCCCCGCCGAGGGAGACGAAGTTTTCGGTCACGCCGACCCGCCTGGCACCGAGCACTTCAGACCAGAGCTCGGCCAGCAGCCGTTCGGTTTCGGTCCGCGGCTCCGTGAACCCGGCCGCGTCGACCGGTCCCGGGTCCGGCAGCGCGGCTCGGTCGACCTTGCCGTTGGCGTTCACCGGCAGGCTCTCCAGCACGACGAACCGGGACGGCACCAGGAAACCCGGCAAGCGTCCGGAGAGATGGCTCCGCAGCCCCGGCTCGTCGACACCGGCCTGCTGCCCCGTCGCGACGTAGGCGACCAAGCTCCGGGTCGCGCCGGCCGCGCGGGCGACCACGACGGCGTCGGAAACCCCGGCGTGGGAACGCAATGCCGTCTCGATCTCCCCGGGTTCGATGCGGAAGCCGCGGATCTTCAGCTGAGCGTCGGCCCGGCCGAGGAACTCCAGCTCGCCGTCGCCGTTCCAGCGCACCCGATCGCCGGTGCGGTACAGCCGGCCTCCCGGGGTGAAGGGGTCGGCGACGAACCGCTCCGCGGTGAGCCCGGGGCGGGCGAAGTAGCCGCGCGCGACGCCGTCCCCGGCGAGGTACAGCTCGCCCCGGGTGCCGGCCGGGACCGGCTCCAGGAAGGCGTCGAGCACGTAGGCCCGCATGTTGTCCAGCGGCCGCCCGATCGGCAGGCCGCTCGACGGGACCCGGTCGCGGTCCAGGTGGTGCGCCGTCGCGAAGGTCGTCGTTTCGGTCGGCCCGTACCCGTTGACGATCGTCGTGTCCGGACAAGCGGCCCGCACCCGCTCCACGGCGGCCGGCGATGGCGCCTCTCCGCCGGTCCAGACCTCGCGCAGTCCGGCGAAGCACTCGGGCGACTCGTCGGCGAAGTGGGCGAACAACCCGGCGGTGAGCCACATCGCGGTCATCCGGTGCTCGGCGACGAGGTTCGCCAGCAGCCGCGGGGTCAGCTCGGCGGGGGCGACGACCACCCGGCCGCCGGCGAGCAGCGGCGTCCAGAGTTCGTAGGTGGCGGCGTCGAAGGCGTGCGGGGAGTGGAAGAGGACGGACCGGTGCGCCCCCGTGCGGAACCGGTGGTCCCACGCCAGGCTCGCGACGTTCCGGTGGGTCACCGCCACGCCCTTCGGCGTGCCGGTCGAGCCGGACGTGTACATCACGTACGCCAGCTGTCCCGGGTGGACAGTCACCGCCAGGCCATCCGGACGCGCGCCGGCGGCGGACGTTTCGTCCATGATGACGACCGGTGTACCGGCCGCACGGGCTTTCTCCTCCATCTCCTGATCGGTGACCACGACGACCGCGCCGGTGTCCTCGAGCACCCAGCGGATCCGGTCATCCGGGTAGCTGTCGTGCAGGGGCACGTAGGCTCCACCGGCCTTGAGCACGGCGAGCATCGTCACGACGGCGTGCGGCGACCGGCCGAGCAGGACGCCGACCCGGGACTCGGCCCGTACCCCGGCGGCAACCAGCCGGTGCGCCAAGCCGTTCGCGCGGGCATCGAGTTCGGCGTAGCCGAGCGTGGTACCACCGGCGACCACGGCCGGCTCCCCGGGAACGGCGCGCACCTGTTCGGCGAACAGCTCCGCCACGCTCCGGTCGCCCGGGTAGGGGGCCGCCGTGTCGTTGCGGTCCACGAGGAGCCACCGCCGCTCCGGCTCGGTCAGCACGGGCAACGCGGCCGCCGTGCGTCCAGGGTCAGCGAGGGCGCCCGCGAGCAGTACCTCGAAACGCCCGGCCAGCCGCTCGACGGTCTCGCCGCCGAACAGCTCCCTGGGGTACCGGATCGCGAAGCCGAGCTCGCCGCCATCATCGGTGAACGTCACCGCCAGCTCGGCCCGGCCCCCCGGTCCACCGACACGCGCCACCACCGTCCGCGTTCCCGGCGGGGTCGTTTCCCGCACTGTCTCGAGGAACGCGCCGAACGAGCCCCCATTGTCCACGGTGGACTGAACCTGGTGGAGGTCGTCGACCGCGCCCACCGTGATGTCCGGCCGGTCCGCGTACCGCGCGAGCAGCACCAGGTACGCGGCCACCAGGATCGGGAACGGGTCTCCACCGAATCCGCGAAGCGCGTCGATGAGCTCCCAGGACAGCGTGCGCCGGAGCATTTCCGGTGTTCCCGGGCGGGATCCGCCGATCGGCAGGTGTACCGCGGTCAGGCCGTCGTGGTCATCGGTCATGACGCCGTCCTCCCTTCGCCCGGGTCACTGGTTCCCGCCGGGTTCCAGCGGCTCGCCGTGGCACAGCGTCTCCGCGTATCCGAACACGTAGCCCCTCCCGACTTCGACGGGTCGCAGGCGGCCCAGGTCCGCGTCGATCCCGTCGAAGATCTCCAGGGACGCCTGTCCTGCCCAGATTTCGGTGAACTCGACGCCGGTGACCTTCGAGGTGACCAGTTGGGACAGTGGCTGTTCCCCGGGCAGCCAAGCCGGGAACATCCGCGTGTGCACCAGCGGCACGGTGTGCAGCGGCGGCGGCTCGGCGATCGGCCCGGAAACGTTCACCGTCGCGGTGACGATCCGTTGCCCGTGCACCGACGCCGTGCCGGTGAATCCGCCAGGGGCGCCGAGCCGCGGGCCCGCCTCGCCCACCCGGACCGGCATCGTCTGGTGGATGACGCCGAGCTGCTTGGGCATGCCCTGGACCCAGCCGCGCAGCATCGGCACCGGCTGGTCCACCCAGGCGTAGGGGCAGCGCGCCAGCGGCCGCCCCCGATGGGAGCAGCCGAGGAGGATCAGGAACTCCCCGAACCGGCAGCGGTCGGGCACGGCGAGCTCCGCCCCGGACGCCGAGCACCACTGCCACTGGGCGAACACCGCGGCGGCCGCACCGGGATCGGTGCCGGCGTCGAGCTCGGGGGGCAGGAACGCGGCCGCCACGGCGGGGTCCACGCGGTAGTCCACCATGATCACCTCGCCGGCGAAGTGCCATGGAGGCGGGGTGAGCGCCGCCGATCCGCCTGAAGGCGACAGCGGCAGGCTGTAGCCGGACGGGCCGGCGCCGATGGCGGTGGTGAAGCTGGATGTCATGACGGGTTCCCTGTCGTGGTCCAGGCGCCGGCCAGCAGCGACGCCGCCGTGGCCAGGCGCTCCGGTGGGTTGAAGCTGTACGCGAGGCGGATGCTCGGCCGGGTCACCTCGCCGAACCGGGACCCCGCGGCCACCGTCACCCCGGCGTCCGCGGCCGTCGACACCAGTTCGGCTTCCGATCGTCCGGCGGGAAACCGGAGCCAGAGGAAGAAGCCGCCCGCCGGCCGGTCGAACTCGGCCCGACAGGCCGGATTCGCCCGCAGTGCTGCCACGAGCGCGTCGCGGCGGGTTTTGAGCTCCCGCCGCAACCACCGCAAGTGCCGGTCGTAGTGGCCGTCCCGCAGGAGGACCGCGACGGCCAGTGACGTGAGGTGGTTCAGGCACCCGCCGCTGACGAACAACCCGCGTCGCACGAGCCGGTCGGCCACCGAGTGGTGGGCCTGCAGCCAGCCGAGCCGCAATCCCGGCGCCAGCGTCTTCGCGAATGTGCCGAGGCGGACGACCCCGGCGTGGCGGGCCAGGGCGGCCAGCGAGCTCGGTGGGGCGGTGTCGGCCAGCGTCAGCTCGGCGTAGGCGTCGTCCTCGACGACCAGCAGGTCGTGCCGGGCCGCGACGGCCAGCAGTTCCTCCCGGCGGGCCAGGTCCAGCGTCGTCCCGGTCGGGTTGTGGTGCGTCGGGTTGACGTAGGCGAACGCCGGCGTGCCGCCCGCGGCCCGGACGGCGCTCAGTGCGTCGTGCAGGGCCCGCGGGGACATGCCGCCTTCGTCCCCGTCGACCGCACGCAGCCGCAACCCCTGGTCGGTGATGATCCGCCGGCCGAAGTCGTACGACGTCCGGTCGGTCAGCACCACCTGTCCCGGCACCGCCATGGCGGTGCTGACCAGCTGGAGTGCCTGCGAGGTGCCCGCCGTGATCAGCACCTGGTCCGGGTCGCACCACCGGCCGTCCGCCGCGGTGGCCCGGGCCGCGACGCACTCGCGCAGCAGCCGCGCGCCGGGGTCGGCGCCGTACCCGAGCGCGGCCGAGCCGAACTCTTCCAGCGCCTGGCCGTAGGCGTTCTTGAGCAGGTCGACCGGGAGCAGCGCCGGGTCGAGGTAACCGGGGCCGAGGTCCACCGCGCCGGGCGGCGGGACGGCCTGCACCACCTCGGGGCGCCACTGCCGGGAGTGCGACAGCGGTCCCGCCGCACTGGCCGGCGGTGAGCCGGCCGAGAGCAGGGTCATCCGTCCTCCAGCAGTACCGACCGCAAAGCCTGGCCGGCCCGGGCGATGGACAGCGGGCTGCGGGACAAGGCGATGCGGAGCGTGTGGTCGCCTTCGGACGGACGGGCCCAGTGGAACTTCTGGCACGGCAGCGCGTACAGGTTGTGCGAGCGCAAGGCGGACCAGACGTCCAGCCCGAGGCGGGAACCCACGTGCAGCCGGTCCACGCTCACCCTGCTGTGCTCGTCGACGAACCAGGTGTCGGGGACATCGGCCAGCCTGGTGCGCAGAACCGCGCGGTTCTCGGCGATGAACCGGTGCAGGTCGGTGAGCCCACCCTCGGCGGCGTCCGCGGCGAATCGCCTGACCAGCAACAGGATCAGGGGGGAAACGCCGAGCAGGATGTCGGAGTGGATCTTGGCCAGTGGCAGGCCCGCGTTGGCCGAGAAGGCCAGCCAGCCGATCTTGAGCTCCAGGGTCGGCCACAGCTTGCCGGTGTCCTCGATGACCACCCAGCGGCAGCCACTGGCTTCCAGCACCTCGTAGTGGTCGTACTGGGCGTCGGGGTCGAACCCGCGGAACGACGTGTCCAGCGTCAGCACCACGTCGTGCTCGGCGCACTGCTCGGCCAGCCGGCGCAGCCGCTCTTCACCCAGCACCCGGCCGGTCGGGTTGTTGGGCGTCGTGACGAACACCGCGCCGACCGAGGCGAGCAGTTCGGGTGTCAGATCGGCGTCGTGGATCTGCTCCTCCTCCACGGGCACCAGCCGCAGGCCGACTCCCCGGAGGATGTCCGGGATGTTGTCGAACGTCGGGTGGATGAGGGCGATCGCGTCGGTCCCGGTGACCAGGGACCGGGCGTAGATCTCCATGGCCAGCGAAGACGAGTAGCAGCTGAGCACCCGGTCACCGGCGGACGGGTGGCTGCGCTGGCCGAGTGCGGTGAAGAACATGTCGCACGCTTCGCGCTCGATTTCGGCGACCGGCCGCTCGGCGGCCTCGGCGAACATGTCGGGCAGCTCGCCGATGACCTTGCTCTGGGCCGGCGTCAGCTCCTGCCGGGCGTGGCCGTCGGCCAGGTTGAGGGGGCTGTTCAACGCCAGGTACTCGAACTGGGTCAAGTTCTCGACGGGCACGTCGCCCGACCGCGAAACGGCCGGGGTCTGCAGCATTCTGTTCACAAGCACCTCACGAGTGGAAGGTTGGGCGGTTCGTGCTTGGAGCTCCCGCGGCGCGGGAACTCACCGGAGACCGGAAGGCCGCCGGGATAGGAAGGCCATGTGTTCGATCACGATCGCGGCCGGCGGGTTCCGACCGGGGCAGATCAGTAGATGACGCGGGATTCGGCCGAGACGCGGTTCGCTCGCGACCGGCGGAGGTCCCGGGTGATGTTCAGCCGGCGCAGCCAGCGGTCGGAGCCGTCGAACCGCGCACGGAACGGCTTGCGGCCGTGCACCATCCGGTAGTTGTCGACGAAGACGATGTCCCCCGGTGCCAGGACCACGCCGGTGATCGCCGCGTCGATGGCCGCGCAGATCTCGTCGAACGCCGTCTTCTCCTCCCCCGCCGGGAGTTCGGGCATGAAGGCGGGGTCGAGGCGCAGGTAAGGCGAGTCGGGCGCGCCGAACAGGACCGCCACGGGCTCCGGCTCGGACAGTGCCCGCTCCACCTGCGCGTAGCTGCGAGCCCGGAGCTCGGCCACCCGCGGGTCCTCGTCGCCGTCCTCGCCCTGGTTGCCGGACCGGTGCGAGTGGTCCGGAATCACGGGAAAGCGCTTGCCCGACAGGACCTCGCGGGCCGCGTCCCCGACCTTGACGTCGGCGATGTCGGCCATCGTGGTCTCGACCGCGTCCGGATTGCGCAGGCACATCAGCCCGAGGTAGTCGGTGCGGAGCGGGTGGTACGCGTCTTCGGTGTGCCAGGTCAGCAACTCCTCACTGCCGGAGCCGATCTGCTCCTTCTCGTGTCCCTTGATCGGCAGGACGTCGTGCATGGTGTAGCCGTCCTGCTGGGTCGCCCACGCGATCGGCTCGCCGAGAAGGCAGGAGATCAGGAAGAAGGCGATGTCGTGGCGCAGGGTGGGGGACGGCACCGGCTTCTCTGCCCAGTGCGCCGGCGTCGGGCCGATTCCCGCGTCGTCGACCGGCAGGCCGGATATCAGCAGCGCGCCGTGTGCCTCGGTGAGGCGGTAGTCGTTGACCGCCGCGCGGATCCGGCGCGGCAGTTCGTCGGCGTAGAGCCGGCTCTCCTTCTGGAATTCGAGCGACTCGACCGTTTCGCAGCGTCCGGACACCTCGCGAGCGATCGCGTCGATCGCGTCGATGTCCGCTTCGTTCAGCCGTAGTTCCAGCACCCTTGGTGTCCTCCATGACGTCGGTGGTGGTGGCTGTTCGAATCCTGCTCGACGGCACTCCCGGAGACCACGTCCTTGACTCGCCGGCGAAACTGGGTGGTCGGGTCGGCCGGTCAAGCCGCCGGCCCTCCGTTCCGGTCGCGCGCGTCCGCTTCCGGGAAGACGAACCGCCGGAAGGCCCAGAACCGGAAACCCGTGGCGAGCAGCACGCCCAAGACCTGGCCAGTGAAGAAATTGGCCAGTGCCTGGGTGGCCGGGCCGACCCGGGGCACCCGGATTCCCAGCAGATAAAGCGAAACGGCCTGCGGCAATACGGTGAGCGCCACCCCGATCGCGCTGCACACCAGGAACAGCGTCAGCTCACTGCGCCACGGCCGCCCACCTCGCGTCCGGAACGACCACTCGCGGTTCAGGCCGTAGGAGGCCAAAGTGGCCACGACCACCCCGATGACCCTAGCGGTCAGCGGCTTCTCCCCGAGCACCGTGAGCTTGAGGGTGTACACGACGCCAGTGTCGGCGACCCAGCAGAGGGCGCCGGTCACGGCGAACTTCAGCAGTTCATCGAGTTTCCCCGGCCACCACCGGGAAGGGCCGACCGGCCACCTGAAGGCGGCGGGCCGCCGGGCTTGCCGCATCGCGATCATCAGCACCTGCGCCGGGTCGGGACGACACCGGTCCGGCGGCCGTCACGGAGCGGCCGGGGCACCGGCCGCTGTCATCCTCGCCGGGACCGGCGGACCGGCACCACGTCCTTGCCTTCCCCGTGAAACACGCGGGCCGGCCCAGGTCACCCGTTCGGCGGCAAACCTCGTACTACCCTCGAACTCCACCCTGCACTACCGACGTCGCGCGGCCGTGGTGGTTCCCTCAAAGGGAAGCCCTTCCCGCACCGGGGCTTCTCCGCAGGGTTCCCCCACGACACGGGGAACACGCCGGCCCGCGACGCCTGACCCCCAGCAGGTTCCCCGCGGGCCGGCCCCACCCGGGGCCGGTCAGCCCCGCAGGTAGCTCAGCACGGCGAGCACCCGGCGATGCCCACAGGCCTCACTGAGATCGAGTTTTGTGAAGATCGCCCCGATGTTCTTGGCGACGGCCGCCTGGCTGACGCACAGCGCGGCGGCGATACCCGAGTTCGTCTTGCCCTCCGCCATCAGCCCCAGCACCTCGCGCTCCCGCGTGGTGAGCCGGTCGAGCGGCCGGTCGGGACGACGCCGGTCCAGCAGTTGCCGCACGACGTCCGGGTCGACGACAGTGCTGCCCGCCGCGATCCGCTCCACCGCTTCGACGAGCTCGATCACGGCCCCGACCCGATCCTTGAGCAGGTATCCGAGGCCGCCGCCGGCGGCCACGTCCAGTTCGAGCAGCTCGAACGCGTACGCAGTCGCCACGTACTGGGTGAGGACCAGGATGCCGACGTTCGGGTGGGCCGCGCGCAGGGCGACCGCGGCCCGCATCCCCTCGTCGGTGAAGCCGGGCGGCATCCGCATGTCGGTCACGACGACGTCCGGCCGGTGCTCGCCCACCGCCACCAGCAGGCGCTCGGCGTCGCCGACCGCGGCGACGACATGGTGGCCGAACCGCTCGAGGAGTTCGACGAGCCCTTCACGCAGGAGGACGGAGTCCTCCGCGAGGACTATGCGCAGTCCGGTGGGTACCACGGGAGCTCCACGATCAGTTCGGTCGGTCCGCCGTGCGGACTGCGCAGCATGAGCCTGCCGCCCACCACGGCGACGCGGTCGGCCAGCCCCTGCAGGCCCGAGCCGCCGCCGGGGTGCGCTCCGCCGAGTCCGTCGTCGACGATCGTCAACACGAGTCTGTCCCGCAGCCGGCGGCCGGTGACCTCCGCGCGCGCCGCCCCGCTGTGCTTGACGACGTTGGCGATCCCTTCGCTGACCGCGAAATAAGCCACGGCTTCGACCGCGGCGGCGAGGCGCCCGGGCACCGTGACACGCACGCTCACCGGGATCGCGCAGCGGTCGGCGATCTCCACCACCGCGGCCTCGATCCCGCGGTCGGTGAGGATCTGCGGGTGGATGCCCCGGATCAGGTCGCGCAGCTCGGCGAGCACTCCTTCGGCCTCCCGCCGGGCCTTGGCCACCAGGCTGCCCCCGGCGCCCACCGTGCCGCGCAGTTCCAGCTCCGCCACGCCGAGGGTCATCGTCAGGGCGACCAGCCGTTGCTGCGCGCCGTCGTGCAGGTCGCGCTCGATCCGCGCGCGTTCCGCCTCGAAGGCGTCGACCAGCCGCGTCCTCGACCGCGTCAGCTCCCGGACGCGCGCGGCGAGTTCGGCATCCCTCGGAGTGAGCAAGAGCCGGGCGAACGAGGCCTGGCCGGCCGCGATCACCGTGACCGCGTACGCCGCGACCGGCAACAGCACCAAGCCGGCCAGCACGACCACGGCCCGGCCGTCCATCGTGGTGACCGGCCGGCCGAGGATCACCAGGGGTTCGACGCCGGGAAGCAGTTCCAGCACGGGCGCAGCGATCAGGAGCACCGCGACGAGCGCCAGCACCACGCAGGCGAGGTCCAGGAACGGGAGAACGACGGTGAACGCGATGGCGTAGCCGAACTCCCGCCAGGTCGCCGCCTCGCCCAAGCGGACCAGCGCCCACGTCACCATCCGGGGGAGGACGAGCAACGCGTGCGGGTCCTCGACCGGCTCCCGGTCCACCAGCCGCAACCGCCGCCGCTCGGCGCCGGCCAGCGGAACGGCCAGTACCGCATCGGTCAGCAGGATCGCCACGACCACGGTCAGGAATCCGGGCGCGGTGTCCACCAGGCTCAGCCAGTTGTCCATCACGACCAGGATCCCGGCGGCCACGAGCGCACCGCAGGACAAGTAGCCGAACGACCGCCACGGCCACGCCGACGTCAGGAACCAGCGCGGGCCACGAGCCATCGCCTGCCACCCGTTGCCGGGCGCCCGATCGGACTCGGCGCACCCACGGTCTCTGCCCACGACACTCTTCCCTCGTCTCGGAAACCCATCGCCGGTGGAACCGCCGGTGGGTGTGGAAGCCAGTGCGTCCACACCCATCCGGTCAGCCTTCCGCCGCGGCGTCCATCGCTTCGGCCAGGCTCCGCGGCCTCAAGTCGGTCCAGTGCGCACTGACGTGGTCGAGAGCCGACTGCCGGTCGGTCTCCGCCAGCGCGACCGTCCAGCCCGCCGGCACCGGCGCGAACGACGGCCACAGCGAATGCTGACCCTCGTCGTTGACCAGCACCAGGTAGCGGCCATCGGGATCGTCGAACGGGTTGGTCATGTGCTCATCCCTTTCTTCACAGCCCGAACCGGCTGGCCGGCACCGCACTTCGGCGCCGGGCCGATCCGTGGATGACCTTCGCCGAGGCGGGGGCCACGGCGTGGGGTATTCGTGCCTGCTCATCGAGCCCGAGCAGCGCCATGCCGAGCGCGGTGAGGCTGTGCAGTGCC
Organism: Amycolatopsis ponsaeliensis; assembly: GCF_030182635.1. Taxonomy (NCBI): domain Bacteria; kingdom Bacillati; phylum Actinomycetota; class Actinomycetes; order Pseudonocardiales; family Pseudonocardiaceae; genus Amycolatopsis; species Amycolatopsis ponsaeliensis. The sequence goes on along the minus strand of NZ_JAPZLD010000001.1, from coordinate 508,164 downwards.
GTGTTGCGGGTGCGTTCGGTGGTCACGAGTCCCGCACGCCGCAGCACGGTCGCGTGCTTGCTGGCGCCGGCCAGCGAAACACCGAGCCGCTCGGAAAGCTCACTGGTGGTGCAGCTGACCGTGAGCACGCGCAGCGCCGCCGCCCGGGTGTGCCCGACAAGCGCGCCCAGCGCCTTCTCGTGCACCCGTTCCCCGTCGTTCATGGCAGCGATCACCGTGCCGCCGATCGGCACCGAGAACACCAGGGCCGGCCTGCTCGTCCGCCCGTCCTCGGCCGGCACCACGCGCGCCGCGCCGCGGAGGAACAGCGACGGGCTGAGGACGAGACCGTGTCCGTCCAGCCGCACCTCGGCGTCCTCCTCGGCGGGCACCTCCAGGTAGGGTGGATTCCACCGGATCTTGGGATGCAGCGTGCAGAGCAGCCCGTCGACGCCGCGAGCGATCGCGATCCGGCCCCGGGCTTCCCGCACGGAGTCGAGGTGGTCGCGCACGCCGTCCCAGTACGGGATGACGGCGGCCTGGCAGAACTCGAAGACCGTCGCCGTCAGTCGCTGCCGGACGGCATCGTCTTCGCCGCCCTCGCCCGACCGGTCGAGCAAAGCCAGGAGTTCGGGCACCGGCCGCCGTTCGGCGATCAGGTGCCGTACCGGTCCCAGGCCCGGGCCCAGCTGCCGGCTCACCTGCTTGCGCCAGCCGATGAAGGCCGCACCTCCCTTGTACCCGAAAAGATCAAGCGCAAAGACGCTTTCGACCACCGGCCCCAGATTCGACACCATGCGCAAACCGGCCAGATCGTGCGCCGTGAAATGAATTCGCAACATGCAGACCCCCAAGAAGATCCTCGAATTCGCCACCGCGTCCGGTTCCAGGCCCAGGACGACACGCCTGTTCGGTGCGATGACACGAATTCGTCTGCGTCGGATCGATTCGATTCTTTCGACCTCTTGCTGTTCGGTTTTTTCTGACACCTCCCGATCGAGGGCCGACGAATGCGACACCAGCCGGGGTTCCCACACCACCGCACCACCGGGTCCGCCCCATCGACGATCGTCAGTCTCCAGCGGAAGCGGTGTTGTGCACAGGCATCGACCTGCGCGAACAAACAATTCCAGCACAAACCTCCGCCGAACAGCGGAGTCGGCTGGGCCGGATGCCGCAAACTCACTAGTGATCTCACGGAACCAAGATGGTGTTACATGGCAACATCCAGGGCATCGGGGGCCGGGCGAGGGGCGCCGATCGGACGGACGGATGAGGAGCGACTGGTGGGGCGTCCGGAACGAGCGATCGACACCACGGCAGGACCGGTGCAACAGTTCGCACTCGAGTTGAGAACACTTCGCCACTCGGTCGGAAAGCCGAGCTACCGAGAATTGTCTCGTCGCTCGCACTATTCGCTGACCGCGCTGGCCGCGGCCGCCAGGGGCGAAAAGATGCCGACCATCGAGGTCACGCTGGCTTACGTCAAGGCGTGCGGAGCCGACCCGGCCGTATGGTCCGCCCGGTGGCGGGCCGCGGCCGACGCACTGGCGTCCGAACCGTCGTCCAGGCAGGAGCGGAAGCCGCCGTACCTGGGCCTGACCACCTTCGAACCCGCCGACGCGAACCTCTTCTTCGGCCGCCGGCCACTGGTCGAGCAACTGTGCGAAAACCTGGCCGAGTCGTCGTTCGTCGCGGTCTTCGGCCCGTCCGGGAGCGGAAAGTCCTCCCTGCTTCGCGCCGGCCTGATCCCCGCGTTGCGGGAGCGGGATCCCGACGTGACGACCGTGCTGCTCTCCCCCGGCGCGCATCCTCCGGCCGATCTCGTCGCGCCAGGAGACCGGACGAAGCGCCTGGTCGTCGTGGTCGACCAGTTCGAGGAGATCTTCACCCTCTGCCAGGACGCCACGGAACGGACCGCGTTCATCGAGGCGCTGCTCATGGCAGTCGAGACCGACGACCGCGTCCAGGTGGTACTCGGCGTCCGGGCCGACTTCTACGGGCGCTGCGCGGACCATCCGCCGCTGGTGGAAGCCCTGCGGGACCACCAGGTGCTGATCGGCGCGATGACCGAGGAGCAGCTTCGCTCGGTGATCGTCAACCCCGCCGAGCACCAGGGACTCAAGGTGGAAGCGGGCCTGGTCGAGACGATCGTCGCGGAGGTCGCGGGCCAGCCGGACGCCCTGCCGCTGGTGTCCCACGCGCTCCTGGAGACGTGGCACCGGCGCCGGGGCCAAACCCTCACCCTCGCCGCGTACCGGGCCGCGGGCGGAGTCCGGGGCGCGATCGCGAAGACCGCGGACCACGCATACCAGGACTTCGGCCCCGAGGAGAGGCAGCTCGCGAAGGAGGTGTTCCTCCGGCTGACGGCGCTCGGCGAGGGGACCGAAGACACGCGTCGGCGGGTCGACCACGAGGAACTGCTCGGCACCGGCAGACGCAAAACCATGGCCGCCGTACTGGAACGGCTCGCGCAAGCCCGCTTGGTCGCCCTCGACGAGAACACCGTCACCGTGACGCACGAGGCGCTGATCCGGGGCTGGCCGGCCCTGCGGTCCTGGCTCATCGAAGAACGCCAGCTGCTACGCAGCCATCGGAGCCTGACCGAAGCCGCCGCGGAATGGGACCGGCACGACCGTGAAGGCAGTTTCCTGTACCGCGGACTGCGACTGGACACCTACCACGACTTCCCCGAGAACCGCCTGAACGACCTCGAGCGGGCGTTCCTGTCCGCCGGCCGGACGACGAAGTCGCTCGAGCGGGCCGAGCGCCGCCGACGCCTGCGCCTCACCACGATCAAGGGCGCAGCGATGGTCGTCGTGCTGCCCGTCCTGGTTCTCCTGGTGATCGTGCAGATCAACTGGACGGCAGGCGAACGCGACATCGCCCAGTCCCGGGAGCTCGCGGCCGCTGTGCGCAGCCAGCTCGATCGTGATCCCCAGCTCGCGCTGCTGCTGGCCGACGAGGCCGTGAACCTCTCGCCCACAGCCGAGGCCGTCGCGGCGCTGCGCCAAGCCATCGCGGACGACAAGGTCCGGGCCGTCACGCCGACCGGCCACGGCCCCGCGTTCGGTGTGGCGTTCAGCCGGTCCGGCCGGCTGGTGGCCACCAGCGGGGCGGACGGCACAGTGCGGCTGTGGCCAACGGGCCAGTCGGTGGCCCCGGCGCCACCGCGCCTGCTCCGCGGACTGCGCGGACCGGCGTCGGCCCCGGTGTTCAGCCCCGACGACCGGTACCTGGCGGCGGCCTCCCCGGATGGCACCATCGCCGTGTGGGACCCGGCCCACGCCGACGTTCCGGCACGCCTGCTGCGTGGTCACGACGGCGAGGTACGCGGCGTGGCGTTCAGCCCGGACGGCCGTCGGCTCGCGAGCGCGGGTCAGGACGGCACGGTCCGGATCTGGGACCTGGCCGATACCGAGCAACCGCAGGTGCTGCGACAGCCTGCGGCGGCGCGGTCCGTCGCGTTCAGCCCCGACGGGCGGCAAGTGGCCGGCGGAGGCAGTGACGGCGTGATCCGGCTCTGGCCCGTCACCGGGGACGCGGCGCCCCGGACCCTCACCGGGCACGGCGGAGCGGTGGAGACCGTCGCGTTCAGCCCCGACGGACAGGTACTCGCCAGCGGCGGCACCGACAGCATGGTCCGGATCTGGCACCTCGCCGGTGATCCCCAGCCGCTGGCTCTCGCCGGGCACAACGGAACGGTGGAGACCGTCGCGTTCAGCCCCGACGGACAGGTGCTGGCCAGTGGCGGCAGCGACGGCATGGTCCGCGTCTGGAGTGCCACCGGAAACATCGATCCACTCGTGCTCAGCGGCCACACGGGAACGATCTGGGGTGTCGCGTTCAGTCCGGATGGCAACCAGGTGGCGAGCGTCGGCCAGGACGGTGTCCTACGGACCTGGGACCCAGCCGGGCTCGGCGGGCAACAGACGCTGAGGACGGGGCACGGTGCGGTGTCCGACGTGGTACTGAACGGTGAACAGGTGGCTGCAGGCGCCGACGACGGCACGGTCCACGTCTGGGACCTCACCACCGGCCGGGACGCGGTCCTCACCGGCCACGTCGGCGCGGTACGCAGCATCGCCTACAGCCCCGACGGCCACCAACTCGCCAGCGCCGGCGACGACGGCACCATCCACCTCTGGAACCCCACCACCGGACAGCACACCACCCTCACCGGCCACGTCGGCCCCATCCACTCCCTCGCCTACCAACCCGACGGCCACCGGCTCGCCAGCGCCGGCGACGACGGCACGGTCCACGTCTGGGACCTCACCACCGGCCGGGACGCGGTCCTCACCGGCCACGTCGGCGCGGTGTGGAGCGTTTCCTTCAGCACTGACGGCGGTTGGCTGGCCAGCAGCGGGCAGGACGGCACCCTCCGGCTGTGGCAGCCGGACGGCAAGGGCGAACCCGTGGTCCTGCGCAGCATCGGCGCGGCGGTCAGCCAGATGGCGTTCGTGCCCGACCAGCGCCTGATGACGGCCGACACCACTGGCGTCGTCCGCATCTGGCGCTGCGCCGTGTGCTCGGGTCCCCCCGAGCTCCGCCGGCTGGCCCGGGAACGGAAGATCCGCGAACTCACCCCGGCGGAACGGCAAACTTTCCTGCCGGACGGTAAGACGTCGAACTGACCGTCAACCGCCACCCGGCGCACCCCCGACGTTTCACCTCAGGACGAAACAACGCCCCCCACAGCGGTCCCGACGTTTGACGTGGACGTTTTTCCCAGCGTTCAAGCAGCTTGTCGGCAGCCCGGGCGGAGACGAACACTGCTCTACGAACCGGCGCTCCCTTTTCGGTGACGGCGGGCCGTAAGGAAATCAGTGTTCCGCATACCCTGGAGGCACTCGAACGATGGACCTGGACAACATCATCGTCGGAGCAGGACCGGCGGGCCTGCAGCTGGCCTATTTCTTCGAGCGAGCGGGCCGGCCGTACCTGATCCTGGAAAAGGACGACGGTGCAGGAAGCGCTTTCGAAACGAACCCGCGCCACCGCACCATGATTTCCTTCAACAAGATCAACAACTACTTCCCGGAGCCGGAGTTCAACCTCCGCCACGACTGGAATTCACTGCTCTCAGACGATGAGAGCATGCTTTTCCGGAACTTCTCCCAGGACCTCTACCCCGCCGCGGACGACTACGTCCGTTACCTGCGCGCCTATCGCGACCGGTTCGGCCTACGTGCGAAGTTCGGCGAACGGGTCGCCCGGATCAGCCGTACCGCGGACGGGTTCGCGCTGCGGACGGAGAGCGGCAACACGTACTCGTGCCGCCGCGTGTTCATGGCCACGGGGGCCTGCGCGCCACTGATCCCCGACGACATCGACGGGGTCGACCTGGTCGACACCTACGAAGAGCACGACCTCGACCAGGAGCTCTACAAGAACGCCAGGGTCGCCGTCATCGGCGCCGGCAACTCGGCCTTCGAGGTCGCCAACCACCTCGCCGGACACGCCGCCATCGTCCACATCATGACCCGCCGGCCCGCCCGGCACGCGTGGAACACACACTTCCCGGGCGACCTCCGGTCCGTGAACAACACGATCCTGGACATGTACCAGCTCAAGTCGCTCCACGCGACCCTCGGCTTCCGTCCCAAGACGATCAAGCCGAAGGCCAGCGGCGGGTTCACCGTCGTGGCCGAGGAAGACTATCCACATTGGACGACCCCGGGAACCGGGCGGGTCACGATGCACTACGACCGCATCATCGTGTGCACCGGCTGGCGGTACGTGGACACCTCGCTGTTCGACTCGGACTGTACCCCGGAGGTCGACCAGCGCGGGAAGTTCCCGATCCTGGGGCCTGACTGGCAGACCAGCGTGCCCGGGCTGTACTTCGCCGGTACCGCCACGCAGGCGCGGGACCGCAAGGCGGCGTCGGGGTTCATCCACGGGTTCCGCTACAACGCCAAGACCCTTTTCCACCTCGTGGAGCGGGAGCACTACCAGGAGCCGCTCCCGGGTGAGCAGCGTGACCTGCGCACGGCGGCCGACCTCGATGAGCTGGCGGAAGCGGTGATCCGCCGTGTGAGCACCACGTCCGCGCTGTACCAGCAGAACGGACAGCTCTGCGACGCCATGGTTGTCGGGGATGGCACGGTGGATGTCCGGCGCGAGCTGCCGATCGAATGGGTCCTGCGTCAGGAGGAGTTCGCCAGCCGGCCCGACCTCGTCTTGTTGTCCCTGGAATACGGGTTCCACCAGTACGCCGGCCACCTCGAACCGGTGTCGTTCATCCACCCCGCGGATCCCACGAAGCCCGAGTGCAGCGCGTTCCTGCACCCGGTGCTGCGCTGGTACCGCAACGGCGAACTGCAGGAGAAGGTCGACCTCACCGAATCCCTCGTCGTCAGGTACGACATGTACGACTACGACGAGAACCACGACTCGGCACATCTCAACCGCGTGAAGAACCTGTTCAACCGGGTGCATCGGGTGACGCCGGAGACGTTCACGGAACGGTCCTACCTCCCCGACCAGGAGACGGCGGTGTTCCGCCCGTGGACGGCGGAGGAGATCGAGCAGCGTTCGGCGCAGCAGCCGCACGTCGAGTCGCCCTGCCACTACGCGAACTGATCCGACCACGGAGCTACCCTCTCGCGCCGCAGGCCGAGAGGGTAGCCCGCGTTCTGCTGCCTCGGCGTCCCGTTGCCGGACCAGGCGAAGTGACCAGCGAGCCGTCCTCAGGACCGTGCCCGGCACCCAGACACCGCACACTCAGGCAGTCAGCGTCGGTCACCGTGGCCCCGGCCCGGCCGGCCGGGTGATCGACCCGACCAACATCGCGGCCGCCGAGACGACGATCAGTCGGCTGCAGCCCGTGCCCCGACGGTTTAGTGTCCGGGCACGCTACACCTTGCGTCTCATGCCGAGTCCGAGGTTTGCGCAGTACACGGCGTGGGGTGAGCCGGGGGTGGTAGCCCGGCCCACCCCGACGTCCGACCCGCTACCGGCGAGCGATGACGCAACGTGGCAGTGCCACTACAACCTCTCGAAGCAGAGCGCAGCGGGTTAACGGTACGTAGCAACTAAGTCGGCTGATCCGCTTCACGCGGACTCCACCATGAGCCGCGGATCGTGCTGTGATGATCGCCACTTCCCATCATTTTGTGTTCGTACACACTGGGAAACAACCACCATATGTGTCCTCGGTGGACTAAACCAGTGCGCGCACAGGCCACCCCCGGTCACCAAACACAGTCCCGGCTTTCAGCGGCGAAGTCACCGTGCGCGTCGAAAAAACAGCCCGCGACGCCCTCTCTTCCCGGACACTCGGCGGCACGAACCGTCTGCGCCCGGCGTTGGCAGGGGTCCGCAAAGGACCGTGCAGCATTGCCTCGACTCCGTCGCCGCCACAGTGGGCTTCGAACCTCTTGAAGGATGGCATCGGCCGCCCTTACCTTCGGCCAGGCCTGCCTCGTGTGGCGCCTGCGCAGCCCCCGTGCTCAGCCTGACGCACCCAACACCGCCCGTAGCTGACCGGATCCGGCTGATCTCCGCTGAACTCACGACCCCAGTCGGTCCTCGTAGGCATCCTTCGACGACCGGGGACCCCGTCATCACGAGCCAGTCAGTCGTGTCCGAGCGCCTCGATTCCAGCGCGCTGCTCGCCGGCCAGGGTGGTGATCCAGGTATCGAAGTCCTGCAGCACCGCCAACTGAGGTCCGCGCGCGGGCTCGACGTGCGCACGCTGCCCGGTGTCCAGCTCGAGCACCAGCCGACGCCCGTCCTGCCAGGCCGCGGTGACGTGCAGGGCACGACGGCGAACGATCGCAAGGTCGAACGCCGGCAGGTTCGATTCCGAGCCGGCCGAGGTGACGATCGGACGGATCCAGATGACGTCAGGATCGTCGTCGTCCAGTCGCGTGTGTCGGCCGAGAGCGGCGCGGAACACTTCCCGGCCCTCGTCGAACACGACAAGTTCTCCGCCAGGAAGGTCGTCTCCGGCGTCGTCGCCGCGACCGGCGAGCAGGTCCTGCAAGCGGGCCATGAGCTCTACCGAAGAGAGCGGCTGGCTGTCGATCATACCGTCACGACCTCCTCGATCGGCCGTGGGGGCCGAGCAGGTCGATGTCGTCGGCGAACATGACTTCGTTGCTCGAGCTGGTGAACGTCGCGATCTTGAACGGGTCGCGTGTGGCCTTCGATACCGAGTGGCTGCCGGCCGGGTTGATCGCGCCGAAGGTGTCCGCGTTGGCGCCGTAGTAGTCCGCGCGGGCGAGCAGCTTCTCGGGCTGATCCCACACCAGGCTCGGCTTCGACTCGAGCAACGAGGTCTTGCGGACGCGCAGGAACACCGAGCTCGCGCCGCCGCTAAGCTTGTCCTCCCCTTCGCTCATGCCGACGCCCTGGTGCGTGCCCATCGTCGTGCGGCGCTCGGTCGAGGCCAGCACCCCGGTGGCCAGCATCGCCTTCAGCCCGGCAGCCGTCGTCTTGTGCACCAGCGACCGGCCAGCGACGGCGGTGCTGAGCTTCGGGAGCGAGTTGCCGACATCGAACCTGCTCCAGGTCAGCCAGCCGGCCGAGCGTTGCGGCGCCGGGTCGTAGCCAGGACTGCCGGCCAGCGCGGAACCGTCGGGAAAGCCGGCGGCCTTGGCGACCGCGTCGCGCAGCACCTGCACCTTCGCGGGCAGGGCGCGGGTATGGGCTTCGAGCTGAATACCCTTGGCGAAGCCAGCCAGCTGCGAGTCGGTCATCCCGACGGCCTCGTGGGCGCGTTCGTAGAAAATCTCCTGCCGGACCATCTCCTCGAGGTGCTCCCCCGTCACCCGCGCCGCAGCGACCTCGGCGTGCTTGCCCAAGCTCTGCGCGGTGACGTTGGCGGTCAGGTAGCTGTACTCGCCCTCCTCGCGGGTCATGGGGCGGTTGGCCAGATTCAGTTGTCCGAGGCGGCGGACGAGCTCGGGGCCGTGGCCCTCACCTGCGGGTGCGATGACCTCGAGCCGGCCGCGCAGCGAGTACTCGGTCTTCGCCGGGTCGTTGACGCTGTAGGGGCGGTAGACGGCCTGGAATCCATCGCCGAGGTCGATGGCGTACTCCTTGCCGAGGACGTCCGGATCCGGCTCGTCTCCCTCATCCGGCACTCCCCCGGCGGAGAAGCGTGCTTCTGCGATCTCGCCGAGGACTTCGACATGCCGCAACCGTCGCTGAGCCACCACCTGCGGGTGCTCGTCACCGCCGGCGTGCTCTCGCGTGAACGTCGCGGCACCTGGAGTTGGTACAGCCTGGTGCCCGAGCCCCTCGAGACCCTGGGCCACCTGCTTCGTGAAGGCGGCCCGCTCGCTGACCGGCCAGCGCCGATGATGGACGTGGAGCGCGACAGCCGCTGCTGAGGCGAGGATGCGGCTGGCGGCTGCGCGGTTCGCTGGCGAACGGGAGGTAGGTGTTGATCCCTACGGCAATCGCAGATTTTTGGCCGAGGCGATGAACTCCAGCCGGGCCACCGTCTCCTCGCCGTACGCCTGCCCACGGCGTCGACGCTGAACCTTCGACCCGACTCGTAGGTCAAGCCTCGATCCGCCCGGGCACCACCGGCTGAACCTGGTGCACGGTGCCGGCGGCGTTCGAGGTGAACTCCACACCCCGCTCAACCAACCGCTCACGCAGCTCGTCGACGCTCTGGACCAGCAGGTCAGGCAGGGCGTAGTACTCCTCCAGGATGGCGCGGGCCAGGTCGTTGTCGGTCACCGCGGCGTCGTAGCGCACCTCGTCGCCGTCGATGGTGATGTCGAAGGCGAAGAACGCGCAGCACGCCTTTTCCCGCGCGGCCAGATCCCGCACCCACTTCTCGATACCGGGCTCGGCACGGAACCGGAACCGGATCCCCTCCGGCATCCGTTCCCGTCCGAGGAAAGCCGCATGGGTGAACAGCCGCCGGTACTCGGCCAGCCGCTCGACGTCGGTGTCCGGGGCATCGGTCATGTCGCACACGATCGGGGTGGCAACGTCCGGGATCTGCATGGTCGAGCTCCCTGTCATCGTCTTGTCTCCTGCTCGACCCGAGTCTAGAGTCTGGACCATAGTCCAGAGTCAAGAGGTGAACCCGTGAAAATCGGACAAGTCGCCAAACAGGCCGGCGTCAGCGTCGACACCGTCCGCTTCTACGAACGCCGCGGTGTGCTGCCCACGGCGGGACGCAGGCCATCCGGCTATCGCGTGTTCGACGAGTCCACAGTAGAACGAATCCGCATGGCCAAAGCCCTGCAAGACATGGGCTTCACCCTGGACGAAGTCATCGACGCCTTGCACTCCCACGACACAGGCGACGCCACCTGCGACAGCGAACGCTGGCGCCTGGAAGCTGTGATCGACAGACTCGACACCAAGATCGCCGACCTGCAGCGCGCACGTCACCACACACAGGGCATCCTCGAAGGCTGCCGAGCCGGCCACTGTCAACTCGCCCTCGGCAGCACCTGAACTGCAAGAGTGCACTGACCGTTACCCGGCGGATCAGCGAACCGCACCTTCGCGAGGAGCCGTGAACGTTCGCCCAGCCGGTCCACCGTTCGGGCCATTTACCGCAGCAGAGCTCCATGCTAGGCACGCGCAACCGGGTCTGCCGCTCAGCGGCGACGGCTGAGCTTTCCGGCCCAATCGGTTCCGGGCGGAAATTCGCGCAACGGGGAACGTGCAAACGAGAATAAATCACCAAGGTCCGACCTTAGGGCAACCTTGATTGACAGCGCGCGGTAGCGCGAGAACGCTGAATCGGCGGAACAATTCGGTTCAGCTATTCGAGGGGAATCAATTTCTGGATCCAGGCGATCAATGTAACGCCTAGCCGGCCATGCTGGCGAGACCTGCACGCTCACCAGTAGCGCTGACGACAAGCATCTGCACAGCTTATTTTCTGACACCTGAAATAATCACAGTTTTCCGGGCACGGCGAATCGAGCATGCGTTCCCACGGGTCGCATGCAGAAATCTCGCGCCCGCGTCATGAGGAGGGCATGTGAATCTCAGACATTGGCCGGTCGCCGTCGTGGCCGGCTTGATCGCGAGTGTCGTGGTCGTTCCGACAAGCGGTGCCGCCCTGGCCGCGCAACCGAGTGGGACGGCGATAGCCGCCGGAGGGACCGGCGCCGCGGCGCCCCGCGCCGTTCAGGCTCGCGGAGTCGCGGGACTGGTGGCGCCTCCGGCGGGACGTGACTACGTCGCACTGGGGCAGGATGGCCGGCCGGTCAATGCGGGGTTGCCCGCGGCCGTGCCGAAGGTCGCCAAGCCCGCGCCCAGTGCGCTCGGCAGGAGCGCGGGTGGACCGAACTCGGTCACCGCGCCGCGGCCGCTGACGCCGCCGGGCACGACCAACGCGAACTTCAACGGCATCACCCAGTCTGCCGGTGGCGGCGCGCAGCCGTCCGACGTCAACGCGGCCTCCGGCGCGACCCAGATCGTCGAGACCGTCAACCGCCGGTTCACCGTCTACAACAAGACCGGCACCCAGCAGTGCACCAACACCCTCGCCGGGTTCCTCGGTGCCACCGAGGACGTGTTCGACCCGCGGGTGCAGTACGACAACGTCAACAACCGGTTCAGCATGGTCGTCACCCTGACCCCACCGTCGGCCACCGGGGCCGCCGCGCTGTACGTCGCGGCCAGCCAGACCGGGGACGCGTGCGGCGGCTGGTGGGTCTACCGGCTGACCTTCAATGGCAGCCTGTACCCGGCCGGCACCCTGCTCGACTACCCGCAGCTCGGCCAGGACCGGGTCGCGCTGCTGCTGTCGACGAACAACTTCCACCCCAGCTTCATCAACTCGACGGCGTTCTCCATCTCGAAGGCGCAGGTCTATGCCGGCGCCTCGGTGAGCTTCCCGGCCTTCTCCGTCAGCTTCACCACGCAACCGGCGACCGTCGGCGGCAACCCGATACCGGCGACGACCAACAGCTACTTCCTCGCCTCGGTCGCGGGCACCGGCTATCAGCTCTACCGCATGACCAACTCCGCCGGGCCGGGGACGACGCTGACCCTGCAGGCCACCGTCAGCTCGACGTTCAGCGTGCCGCCGCGGCAGGTCAACCAGCCGGGCGTCACCACGAAGCTCGATCCGAGTGACGGCCGGATCGTCTGGTCGCCGTACCAGGTCGGCAACTTCATCTGGTTCACCCACGGCATCGCCATCGGCAGCTTCCCCGGCATCCGCTACGGCGCGATCCGGCTCAGCGACAATGTCCCGTTCGTGGCGCTCGCCTACCGCAGCGGCACCAGCGACGACTTCAACCCCTCCATCGGGGTGTCGGACGCCGGCGGGGGCGGCGCGAGCAACTACATCTGGCTCAACTGGGCCTACACCGACACCGCCGCGAACATCGCCACCTCGGTCACCGTCGACGGGGTCCTACCCGGCGGCGGGGTGCCGAACCTGATCGGCACCGGCACGGTCCTGGTCAACGGAGCGGCCACCACGACCAACACCCGCTTCGGCGACTACTCGTCAGTGTCGGTGGAGAACACCTGCACCGCCGTCGTCGCGCAGCAGTACTTCGCCACCGGCGGCAACTGGAACACCCGCATCGGCCGGCTCAGCTTCTGCTGACCCACCCTGTCACCCGATGGGACGCCTCCGCGCGGAGGCGTCCCATCCGTCTACCCTGCGAACCCCGGCCGAGGAGGCTCGAGATGCGTCCCAGGTTGCTGTTGTCGGTGACCGTGCTGCTGCTCCTCGGTGGCTGTGGCGCCAGCCCGCCGGCCGGGGAGCAACCGGCACCGCCCGGCGGCGAGGGCACCGGCACGGCGGCCAGCGGCAGCCCGTCTGCGAGCCCCTCCTCGTCACCCGGCACCGGCGGCTGTGGATCGCGCAGCCTGGTCGCGACGGTCCGGCAGCAACCCGCGCCCCAATGCCTGAACGTCGGCGACGTCCTGTATGTCACCACCGAGACCTCGCCGCAGCAACCGTGGAGCTTGCCGGTCAGCTCCGACGAATCGGTCCTTCAGTGCCTCCCCCGGCAACTCTCGGACGGCGCCACCACCGCGACCTGCACCGCCCGGCAGCGCGGCAACGCAACGGTGACCACGACGACCGCCGCCTTCGCCGGCGACCCGCACGGACCGCCCCAGACCCAGTGGGAACTCCACGTCCAGGTCGGGTGAATGCCCAGTGGGGGGCCCCCCCCCACCCCGGGGGCCCCCCACTCGGGGCTGTCAGCGGATGCCGACGCTGGTTGCGTAGGTGTCCTGGTCGTTGGCGATCGACGCGTTCGGCGCACCGGCCTGGCAGGTGCCCGGCGGGGTGCCGGGGGTGCCGGTGCCGGGGCAGAGGAACAGGTCCGGCGGGCGGGTGTCCGACCAGACCGGGTACGCGGCGCGGGCGGTGACGGCGATTCCGGCGTAGTCACCGTAGAACGTGCCGGCGAACTGAGTGGGCGGCGGCATGCTGCCCGACGTCGCCCGGGTGTGCGTGAAGCCGGGCCCGGCCGCGGTGGACACCGTGATGTCGGAGAACCCGGTGGTCTCGTCGGCGCCGTACTGCCGGTCGTAGTAGCTGACCGCGAAGGTGCCGTCGGGACTGAAGGCGGCGCCTTGCCAGAACTGGTCGGTGCGGGCCTGGCCGCCCGCGGTGGTCACCACGGGCAGCTGCCGGACGTCGGCGGTACCGCCGGTGAACGAGGCTCCGGCGTTCGCGGACGACGACAGGACGATGTCGTTGTTGCAGGTGCCGTTCTTCACCCCGGTGTAGGTGTTGATGCCGGTGGCGGGGTTGAACCCGGTCGGGGTGCAGCCGGTGTTCTCGTTGGAGTTCCGGTTGATGTACGAGCCGTAGGTGACGAGGATCCGGTTGGGCCGCTTCGGGTCGACACCGCCGATCGGGTAGTTGCTCGCGCGGAACACCGAGTTGGCCGAAGGGCCCTTCTCGGGAACGCACGCGCGGCCGGGGTCCTGGCCGTTCTGGTAGGTCGCGCAGTCGGGCAGCTCGTGGTAGTTGCCGACCAGCACCGGTGCCGAGAAGCTCTGGCCGCCGTCGGAGGAGCGGGCCAGCAGGACCTGGTTGTGGTTGTCGGTCGCGTTCGCGGTGGCGTTGTTGAAGTTGTTGAACACCACGTACAGCGCGCCGTCCGGGCCGACGAACGGCTGCGAGTCCTGGTTCTGGTTGCATCGGCCCCGCGGTGTCGGGAAGCCGAGAGCGTTGGCACACAACGGCGTGTCGGCACTGACCAGCACCGGCGCGGAGAATGTCTCGCCGTAGTCGGCGGAGTAGGCCTCGTAGATGTAGCCGGTGCCGTCGTCGGCGAAGGTTGTCCAGGACACGTACACGCGGTCGCGGAACGGGCTGCGCGGGTTGTTGTCGACGGTCAGCAGTTGCTTGTCCAACAGGAAGTTCCCGGCGCCCGCGGTGTCGTCGTGGGTGGCGACCGGACGGCCGGTGAAGTTCCAGGACGCCCCGTTCGTTCCCGTCGAGCGGAACACCAGGAACGCGCTGGACTGGTCCGGGTTCGGCGACACGGCGCTGCCGCGGTTGAACACCTGACACGACAGGTAAGCGTTTCCCCGGGAGTCCCAGGCCACCGACGTGTCCCCGCCGGACTGCCAGTACTCCCGGGGAGCGCCGCCGAAGTCGTTGCCTCGGCTGAACCCGTTCGGTGTGGTCGCGTCGGCCCACGTCCGGGTACCGTCGAGGGAGTAGCTGACGCCGCAGGTGCCGTCGCCGCGGCGGTAGTCGTTATAGGTGGCGATGACGTGATCGGGGTTGTTCGGGTCGGCGGCGGCCCAGGTTTCGTTCTGCGCCTGCGCTCGGCCCTGCAGGTCCGGGTCGGTGAGGTTCAGGCAGTTCTGGTTGACCTTGACGTTCGCCCCGTACCGGTTCGCGCATGGCGACGCGGCCGATGGCGTGGCGCGGTTCGGCGCCAGCGCGCGAGCGGCGTTGGCCGGGTCTTCGCCGTTGAGGACGGTGGACAGCAGGCCGGAGACGTGGCGCTGCTGCACGGGGTTGAGCTGCTGGTAGCCGAACGGCTGGGCGGTGGCCGGAGCCACGGCGAACACGCCGAGCGCGGCCGTACTCAGAATCGTCACACTGATCGCGGAAATAGTGCGGGGACGCGACACAGGCGTACTCCCTTGCTTGACCGGATTTTCCGGTGCGCGGCCAGCCACACGAATCAGCCATGCCTTGACCGCCGCTGGGA
The DNA here is from genome assembly GCF_030182635.1 of Amycolatopsis ponsaeliensis. Classification (NCBI taxonomy): domain Bacteria; kingdom Bacillati; phylum Actinomycetota; class Actinomycetes; order Pseudonocardiales; family Pseudonocardiaceae; genus Amycolatopsis; species Amycolatopsis ponsaeliensis. Next base: position 493,051 of record NZ_JAPZLD010000001.1, on the reverse strand, counting down.
TCGTCGCCACGAAACACCCAACCGTTACCAACCCTGTCGACTGTCCATTCAAGACAAGGTAAGCGCACAGCCAACTCATCCCCCGTTCAGCCGCCACCGAAGGTTCTGGATCGGTCGAGCCATCGCTACCGCTGAAACAGTTGTCGCGCGTCAGCAATTACGTGAATTCGCCCATAAATATCCAATCGGGACAGTTGATCTGCCAAGTCCTCCACATGGCGGATTTACCGCGAGGAATCCGAGTGGCTGGATCGACAGTCGTCATGGCCCGCAGCGGCGACCCCGCTGCCCGCCTCACTGCCTCACCTCACCGGAGAAGGTGAACGCGCCATGCCGCTTTCCCGAAAACTCCTCACCGCCACAGTTCTGCCGGCCATCGTGGTCGGTGGCCTCCTGGTCTCCGCGACGTCCGCGTCCGCGAACGTCGCGGTGACCCAGGTCAGCTCCGATCCGTTCACCGACGCCCAAGCCCAGCACAGAACCGAGGTCGAACCCGACACGTTCGCGTTCGGCTCCACGATCGTCTCCGCCTTCCAGGTCGGCCGCGTCTCCGGCGGCGGCTCCTCCGACATCGGTTTCGCCACCTCCACCGACGGCGGTACCACCTGGACCCAGGGCTTCCTGCCCGGCACCACCGCCAACACCGGCGGCCCGTGCGGCCAGATCAGCGACGCCGCCGTCGCCTTCGACGCCAAGCACAACGTCTGGCTGATCTCCTCCCTCGGTGTCAACTGCCCGAGCGGCACCCCGGTGTTCACCAGCCGCTCCACCGACGGCGGCAAGACCTTCGGCAACCCCGTCACCACCGCCACCGGCTCGCTGGACAAGAACTGGATCGTCTGCGACAACACCACGACCAGCCCGTTCTTCGGCAACTGCTACACCCAGTACGACATCACCAGCTCCGGCGACTCCATCCGGATGAAGACCTCCAGCGACGGCGGCCTCACCTGGGGGCCGGCCCGCGCCCCGTCCGGCACGCACACCGGGCTCGGCGGTCAGCCGGTCGTGCAGCCCAACGGCACCGTCGTGGTTCCGTACCTGTCGCTCAACGACCAGATCCGCAGCTTCCGGTCCACCAACGGCGGCGCGAGCTGGACCTCCACCGTCCAGGTCGCCGCGATCAGCCACCACGACGCGGCCGGCGGCCTGCGCGAAGAAGCCCTGCCCAGCGCCGAGATCGACAGCGCCGGCACCGTCTACGTCGCCTGGTCGGACTGCCGGTTCCGGTCCGGCTGCCCGAGCAACGACATCGTGCTGAGCAAGTCCGCCAACGGCACCACCTGGACCAGCCCGGCGCGCGTCCCGATCGACGTCACCACCAGCACGGTCGACCACTTCGTCCCCGGCATCGGCGTCGACCCCTCGACCTCCGGCACGAGCGCCCGGATCGGCCTGACCTACTACTTCTACCCCAACGCATCCTGCATCGCCGCGACCTGCCAGCTCGACGTCGGCTTCATCTCCTCGACCAACGGCGGCACCAGCTGGAGCACCGCCACCCAGGTAGCCGGGCCGATGAACCTGTCCTGGATCCCGAACACCTCCCAGGGCCGGATGTTCGGCGACTACATCTCCACCTCGGTCCGGGCCGGCGGCAACGCGTTCCCGATCGTCCCGATCGCGTCGGCACCGAGCGGATCGACCTTCACCATGGGCATGTTCGCCCCGACCGGCGGCCTGCCCCTGACCGGCGGCGCCCGCCGCAATGCCGACACCCCGGCACTGCAGACGGCGGCCTCGCAATCCGTGGTGACCGCCTTCTGACCGCGGCACCGTGACCCCGACCCGCGTTGTGGAGGCGACGCGGGCTCGGGCGTGCCGGTGGAGAATCGACGGGTCGGCACATCCTCGCGAGGCCGGCATCGCAGCCGACGACCTGTGCGATCGACCGCATGAGACAGTGGTCCGGTGAAGCCGTCCGCCTCGCCGACGGGTCCTCAGCTCGGGCTTTCGCCGTGGCGATTCGTAGTCTCCTTCGGCGCGGTCAGCCTGCTGATGGACTTCGTCTACGAAGGTGCCCGCTCGATCACCGGTCCGCTGCTGGCCGGGCTGGGTGCCTCGGCCACGATCGTCGGTGTGGTCACCGGGGCGGGCGAAGCCGCGGCGCTCGGGCTCCGCCTGGTATCCGGGCCGCTGGCCGACCGCACCCGCCGCTTCTGGGGCCTCACGATCGGCGGCTACGCCCTGACCGCCATCAGCGTGCCTCTGCTCGGTCTCACTTCCATCCTCTGGGTGGCGTGCGCCCTGGTCATCGCCGAGCGGGTCGGCAAGGCCGTGCGCTCCCCGGCGAAGGACACCCTGCTCTCCCACGCCACCGCCGTCACCGGCCGCGGCCGTGGGTTCGCCGTCCACGAGGCGATGGACCAGGTCGGCGCCCTGATCGGGCCGTTGACCGTCGCCGGAATCCTCGCGGCGACCGGCGGCTACGGCGCGGCCCTCGGTGTGCTCGCCGTGCCCGGGGCAGCAGCGCTCGCCCTGCTGCTATGGCTTCGCGGCCGCGTACCGGACCCGGCAGCGTACGAAACCACCAGCACATCGGCGAAAGCGCACCCCACCACGGACAAGCCGACGCGTCTCCCGCGAGCGTTCTGGGTGTATGCGGGCTTCACCGCCGTCACGATGGCCGGGTTCGCCACCTTCGGGGTGCTGTCGTTCCACCTCGTCGAGCGCCACCTGCTCTCCCCCGCCCTGGTACCGGTGCTCTACGCCGCGGCCATGGCCGCCGACGCACTCGCCGCCCTTGTGACCGGCTGGTGCTACGACCGCATCGGCCCCCGCGCGCTCGTCGCACTCCCGCTGCTGGCCGCGGCGGTGCCGCTGGTGGGGTTCACCAGCAGCATCGGGCTGGTGGTCCTCGGCTCGCTGCTGTGGGGCGCCGCGGTCGGCGTTCAAGAATCCACGCTCCGCGCGGTCGTCGCCGACCTCGTCCCCGCCCCACACCGAGCCACCGCCTACGGCGTCTTCGCCGGTGTCCTCGGCGTCGCGACCCTGGGCGGCGGCACCCTCACCGGCGCCCTGTACGAGCACTCCCTCCCCGCACTCATCATCACCGTCACCGCCATCCAGGGCGCCGCATTGGTACTCCTGGCCGCCACCCGGATCCGTCCCCGGTAGCCCGGCTACCTCCGCCGACCGCCATGACCGGAGAGGCGGCGTAGAAGCACGAGCCTGGTTCCTGCTGACGTCCCTACCCACTCCGCTCCTCTTGACCGGCGCCTGAGAGAAAGAACCATCAGCGGATCCGGCGGCCGGTCTCCACACAGGAGTAGCCGCCGAGTTTCTCCACCTCCGCCAGGAAATCCGCCTGCTCAAGCAGTGTCCACAGTGGGCGGAGCTGGTCACCGTCGAGGTCCCGGGTTCGGAGCACGAGATCGTACGGCTCCTGCGCGACCGGCACGAAATCCAGCCCGAACGCGCGAGCGGCGGCGAGGATGCCGAGGCCGGTGTCCGCGCGGCCGGCCGCGATCGCCGCGGCGACGGCGAGGTGGGTGTGTTCCTCTCGGGCGTAGCCAGGCACGTCGGCCGGGTCGATGCCGCGCTGGGCCAGCTCGTGGTCGAGCAGGACGCGGGTGCCCGCGCCTCGCTGGCGATTCACGTAGCGCAAGCCCAGCCGGGTGAGGTCGCCGATGCCGGTGAGCCCGAGCGGGTTGCCCGCGGCGACCAGCAGGCCCTGGTCGCGGTGGACGAGCCGGACGACGGCGACGTCTGCGTCCGGACCGAACAACTTGTCCACATAGGACAGCTGGGAAGACTCCGCCGTCGCACCCGAACGGCTCGGCGACTACCTGCGGCGGCTCTCGCAACTGTACGAGGAGTTCGGCTACGCCAGCGACACCGGGCCCAGTCTCTACGGCCACTTCGGGCAGGGCTGCGTGCACACCCGCATCCCGTTCGACCTCTACAGCGCCGACGGCGTCGCGACCTACCGCCGGTTCATGGAACGCGCGGCCGACGTCGTCGCCGAGTTCGGCGGCTCCTTCTCCGGCGAGCACGGCGACGGCCAGTCCCGCGGCGAGCTCTTGCCGAAGATGTTCGGCGAGGAGATCGTCACAGCCTTCGGGCAGCTGAAGGCGATCTTCGACCCGGACGACCGGATGAACCTCGGCAAGGTCGTCGCTCCCTACCGGCTGGACGAGAACCTGCGCCTCGGCGGCAACTGGGCGCCGGCCGATCCGCAGGATCTGCACTTCCGGTTCCCCGACGACGGGCGCTCCTTCGCCCAAGCCGCCAACCGCTGCGTCGGCGTCGGGCGGTGCCGCCAGCACACGACCAGCGGCGGTCAGGTCATGTGCCCGTCGTACCAGGTGACCGGCGAGGAAGAGCACTCGACGCGCGGCCGGGCTCGGCTGCTGTTCGAGATGCTCGACGGGCACGGCGACAGTCCCGTCGGCGACGGCTGGCGCTCCACCGAAGTCCGCGACGCCCTCGACCTCTGCCTGGCCTGCAAGGGATGCAAGACCGACTGCCCGGCCAATGTGGACATGGCGACGTACAAAGCGGAGTTTCTCAGCCATCACTACGAACGGCGCCCGTGGCGGCGGCCGCGCTCGGACTTCACGATGGGTTGGCTGCCCGCTTTCGCCCAGGTCGTCGGCAAGCTGCGCGCCGGAAGACCGGTCAACGCCCTGACTCACACCCCCGGCCTGAAACGGCTGGCCACGCTGGCCGCCGGCGTCGAGAACCGTGAGATCCCGCTGTTCGCCGAAGAGACGCTGCAGCAGCGGTTCGCCCGGCGCCGCCCGACCGGCCAGGGCACCCGCGGCACCATCCTGCTGTGGCCGGACACCTTCACCGGCACCTTCCACCCGCACGTCGGGCAGGCCGCGGTCCGCGTCCTGGAAGACGCCGGGTGGCGGGTCACGATGCCGCTGACGCCGATATGCTGCGCGCTCACCTGGATCTCCACCGGCCAGCTCGGCGCCGCCAAGCACATCCTCGCCCGCACCGTGCGCGAACTGGCGCCGCACCTGCGGGACGGCGGGTTAGTGGTCGGCTTGGAACCCAGCTGCACGGCCGTGTTCCGCTCCGACGCGTTCGAGCTCTTCCCCGGCGACCAGGACGTCCGGCGGCTGCGCGCGCAGACCGTCACCCTCGCCGAGTTGCTCACCGAGCACTCCCCCGGCTACCGGCCGCCGCCACTGGACGCGAGAGCGATCGCGCAGATCCATTGCCACCAGCACGCTGTCATGGGCTGGGACGCCGACCAGGAGCTGCTGAAAGCCGCCGGCGTCGACGCCGAACACCTCGACTCCGGGTGCTGCGGCCTGGCCGGCAACTTCGGCTTCGAGAAAGGCCACCTCGAGGTCAGCGAAGCTTGCGCCGAGCGGGTGCTCCTGCCCCGGGTGCGCGAGGCGGACGGCGACACGGTCGTCCTGGCCGACGGCTTCAGCTGCCGGACGCAGATCCACCAGCTCGACAGCAACGACCGCGAAGGCATCCACCTCGCCGAACTGCTCGCCACCGGGCTGGGCGACGATCCGGCCCGCCCGCAGCCGCCCAAGCGCGCCGCGAAGCTCGCCGGCCTCGCGATCGGCGCCACCGCTCTCGGGGTTGTCGTGCGGCGCCTCACGCGCCGGAGGACGCGATGAAGGCCCGGCGGGTCCCGACCCGTGCGTGCCGTGTGGGGTGGCGTGCTGCTGGCCGTTTCCCGGTCGGTTTTCCGGGAGCGACGTGAGCAGGCGCAGGTCGGGACCGCTGGGCGTGCGCCACGTGGTCCAGGCGGCCGTCACGCTGGCGAAACCGCAAAGCACCCGGTGGATGTGGACCATCGATGCCGCGCACGGCGTGAGCATGCTCGGGCTGGCCGCCGCGGCACCCCGGTGGCGGACCTTCGCCCTGACGAGCGCCGCCGGCGCCACCACCTGGGCGATCGCCGCCCGCACCGCTCGGTAGAGAGGCAATCCTATGACGGACACCCGGCACCAAGTGGTCGTCGTGACCGGCGCCAGCGGCGGGATCGGCCGTGCCGTGGCCCGCGCGTTCGGCGCCCGGCACGCCCGCGTCGCGCTCCTCGCCCGCGGCGAGCAAGGCCTGAAAGCGGCCGCCGACGACATCCGCGCCGCCGGCGGTACCGCGCTGCCCATCCCGGCCGACGTCGCCGACGTCGAGCAGGTCGAAGCCGCCGCCGACCGCGTCGAGGAGGAACTCGGGCCGATCGACGTGTGGGTGAACGTCGCGTTCACCTCGGTCTTCGCTCGCTTCGCCGACATCCGGCCGGAGGAGTTCCGCCGCGTCACCGAAGTCAGCTACCTCGGCTACGTGTACGGCACCATGGCCGCCCTCAACCGGATGAAACCGCGGGACCGCGGCGCGGTCGTGCAGGTCGGCTCGGCCCTCGCCTATCGAGGGATTCCGTTGCAGAGCGCCTACTGCGGCGCGAAGCACGCCATCCAGGGCTTCCACGAGTCCCTGCGCTGCGAGCTGCTGTCCGAGCGCAGCGGCGTGCACGTGACGATGGTGCAGATGCCCGCGGTCAACACCCCGCAGTTCTCGTGGGTGCTCTCGCGGCTGCCGCACCACGCCCAGCCGGTTCCGCCGATCTACCAGCCCGAGGTCGCCGCCCGCGCGGTCATATACGCCGCGGACCACGCGCGGCGGCGCGAGTACTGGGTCGGCGGGAGCACTGTCAGCACACTCATCGCCAACGCCGTCGCGCCCGGCATCCTCGACCGCTACCTCGCGAAGGCAGGCCTGAGGTCCCAGCAGACCCCCGACCCCAAACCGGCCGGCCAGCCGGCGAACCTGTGGAAACCGGCCGATGGCGCGGGCGGGCACGACTACGGCGCCCACGGCGAGTTCGACGGCAAGTCCACCCCGCGCAGCCTCCAGCTGTGGGCCGGCCGGCACCACGGCCTGCTCGCCGGATGCGGCGGCGCGGCCGCCGCGGCCGGCCTCGCGTGGTGGCGCCGAGCCCGGTAATGAGCAGCTGGCAAGACTTCCCGCCGCACGTCCTGCGCGAATACGCGCTCCTGGCCGACGGCGAACGCGGCGCGCTCTGCGGGCCGCGCGGTGGCATGCTGTAGCGCCACGACGGCCGCTTGGTGGTGGACTCCACCAAGCGCATGCCCAGCTCCGACTCCGCATCGTCGACCACGTCGACCTCGGCGTCCGGCGCTTGATTGCCAGTGCTGCCGACATTCGCTTCACTCCTTCACTTCTCGGGTTGTGAAGGGCACCCTGGTCACCGAGTGGTGTCGGCCGCCGGTGACCAGGAGATCGTGGCCACGCCATGCGTCTTGACCAGCACGGCCGTGTCCTTGCCGAACTCGGGACGGTCAGAGCCGGTCGGCCAGTAAGCGAAGGTGGGTTCGCGGTCGCGGGCTTGGTGGTCCCATGCCTGGATCTGGTCGACCATCGCGGTGGCGGCGGCTTCGCCGTGCGTGCCGTAGGCACGCGCGCCGAACTCCGCTCCGCCGCCTTCGAGAAGAGGGCGGACGGCCAGGTAGGCGAACGAGTCGCCGTGCACGGCGCCGAAGGGGAACCACCCCTTGCGTTCGGCGGCCAGGTCGGTGCCCTCGTCGACAGCCAGCTTGCAGAAGCCGGGCAGGAACACCGCGAGCCACAGGTGCAGGTCGACAAAGGACACCCCGTGCTTGATCGTGACGCCGGACCAGGCTTCGGTGCGCTCGGTCGCCAGCACCCCGTCCAGCAGATCCAGCCCGGCCGGGACGTCGCCCTCGAAGCGCAGCTTGACGTGGTGTCCGTTGCGGTCATGCAGCAGGAAGACTCGTTCATCGCGGGCGCCTTCGCCCTGCATCGGGACGAACCCGGCCACCTCGGACGAGCCGCTCACCAGGTGGTCACCCTCGCGGCGGAAGCCGATGACACGGGTGATTCCGTTCATTCGCAACGGAACGACGATCGTGCCGCCCTCAGACAGGTGCTCCAGCCACGCCGGTGCCAGATCCCATGCCCCGGCCGTCACGAGGATCGCGTCAAACGACTCATCCAGCCCAGGCAGCGGGTTCTCGGCGTCGGCAAGCACCACGTCGACCTGGTTGCCGTATCCGGTGGCGTCCAGCAGCGCGCGGGCGCGGTCGGTCACCTCCGAGTCGATGTCTACGCTGACGACCCGACCGTCTGGACCGACGATCTCGGCCAGCAGGGCGGCGTTGAACCCGCCGGACCCGATCTCCAGCACGCTCATGCCCTGATCGAGCGTGGCCTGCTCGATCATCCGCGCCTGGATGTAGGCGGCGCTGATGGAGGAGATGATCACGCCGTCCGGGTCGCGTTTGATCGCGACCGAGTTGTCGACGTTGTAGGTGACGTCCAGCGGGGTGCCTTCGGCGACGAACAGGTGCCGGGGCACCGTGCGGAAGGCTCGAGCCACCAGCGGCGAGGTGATCATCTTGTTGGCGAGAAGCGTGTCCACCAGCGCATCGCGGAGCTCGGCGGCGCTGGCGTCTTTACGTCGGAGTGTGTTCACGCAGTTACCCTTTCAGAGGGGTAGGACAGTTTCTGGGTCTGCGCGACCGAACGGGCCGGAAGCGCACCGCGGCCCCTAGTGAGGGCGCTTCGAGCGCCGTGACGGTCGACCGACCAGCGGCAGCCGGATGCCTGCTGGTGCGGTTCGTGGACGAACTGTCGGCGGCGACCAGGTGCTGGTGGGCGATGGTCTACACCGGCGAGCCGGCGCAAGCGCCTGGTCCCTCGCACGTCCTCCATCACCAGTACTGCTGAGTCGCTCGGGCTATCTCAGGACCGGACAATCTTCATGCGCTCACATCGAGAGACACGTGCCATCGATGACCGATGCCCACGGTGGCCGTCGATCTGCCCACCTAAAGGCGTCCACCCCGGCGGGCCAGGCGCCATCTGAGGCCACGAAGTCGTGCGGGGCTTGGCGAACTTCCGCCAGGGGACACTTCGGCGGTGCTCGGGGACTTCACGTCCAACGCCCGCGACGCCGAGCTGGAAGCGCACATCGTTGAGCAGCACCCGTGGGACATGCCGGAGGTGAGTGCCGTCGAGCTCGTACGAGGCTCCTCCGACTACGTCCGGTGGCTCGAACAGGTGACGATCTCAGAGGCCTAGTAGGCGGTGTAGACCCGGCTCGCTGTACCGATCACGCGTCGTTGCGCGCAAGCGGGTCGAATCCGTTCTCCAGGTAGACGGTCCGGTCGGTGCGCACAACGTCGAGGCACACGGCGACTCGCCGCGCCAGGTGCGGCTGCAGCATGCCCGTGCTCTCGGCGCGGGTGCAGAACTTCCAGCGTTTCAGTTCCGGGTCGGCCAGGCGCAGCGAGGCGATCTGGTCCTCGTTGAGGACGCCGCCGTCGAATACGTGGTTCTCCAGCGCGGGGCGGCCGTCCGGCTGTGGCGGAACCCAGTCGACGACCAGCAACCGACCGGGCAGCACGTCGAGCCCGACTTCTTCCTTGATCTCGCGGAGCGCGGCGGCCCACGGCGACTCACCCTCGTCGAGTCCGCCGCCAGGGATCTCCCACGTCTCGGAGCCATAGTTGGCCTCGACGAGCAGGACGCGGCCCACGGCATCGCGCAGGATGACGCCCCCGCTCGAGATCTGCTTGGGCAGCGTGGCGTAGTACTCGGCGGGCGGCAGCCATCCCTTGGTCATGCGCCGCGACGCTACCCAGCCTGCCGAGCCCGCCGGACGCCGGTGTCAGGTACGGAACGGGCGGGAGCTCGACCAGCTGGTCACCGACCAGTTCGAAGGTCCGGCCGCACCGCGGGCATCGCAGCTGCGCGTCGAGGGTCTCCGCGCAGCGACAGACCCAGCCGATCGCGCAGGCTCGCTTGCTGCTCGTCCTGGGCGTCATAGTGCCCGCCGCAATCGGCAGCCGACGATGTTGACAGCCTGTTCTCGCCGGAGGGCCAGCACGGGTTCAGATGTACCTTTTGTTGTCAGCTGGCCTTGATCTCCCTGTCACGGCACCGTCGTCCGTGCAAGATCCTTCCGGACGAACCAGAGAGGATACCGACCTCGCAGGCTGGGCTTTTTGTGGGCATCGTGCTTCACTCAACACATGCCCAAAAAAAGCCCAGTAGAGGACGAGGTGATCGCCGCGCTCGGGCGGCTGCTACGCCGCGGCCTGCCGGTCACCCCGGCCAGCGCGGACACGGTCCTGCTCGACCTGCGCGGCATCGTGGCCAGAGCGGTCGACCCCGCCGATGAGGCCAGCCGCACCGCGGCACTGGACGGAACCCTGCGCGGTCTGCTCGCCCGCTTCCCCGACACCCGCTACGCCCCGGCGGCCCGCGCCCTGTTCGGCCTGCCCCCGGCCGCGCCCGGCCAGAACCTGACCGTCCGCCGCGACCTCGCGGCCGAGCAGGCCGGGCACGAGGTGCACCACTTCCGCAAGCGGGTCGAACCCCGGCTGATCGAGAAGGTCGCCTGGGAGCTGCTGGCCGACGCTGACCGGTTCACCCGCTCGCCGCTGATCGCGCCCCGGCTCGCGCCGGTCGCCGAGCGGCAGCCGGTTCAGGCGGACCCGTTCGCGTGGGAGGTCGCCGAGCACGAGGAACACCTGTCCCGGCTGTGGTCGGCGATCTACGCCGCCCGCGCCGAGCTGCTCGCGCTGGAACGGCTGATCAGTCTGGACGCCGACCGCATCGACATCGGCCACCAGGCCGTCACCGCGGCCTGGCGCTGGGCGGTCGCCCGCGCCGAGGCCATCGGCTACACCACCGCCTTCGCCCCCGACCTGGCGGTGCGCGAGCTGGTCGCGCTGGCCGGCTGGACCCCGGACCTGACCGACCCGCAGGTCTCCCGGCTGACCGAGGCCGCAGGCGGCGGCGCCAGCCGCGAGCAGTTCGTGCACGCCCTGCACGGCGAGACCGGGCTGGGCAACGCCTGGACCGAAGGCTTCCTAACCCGCACCACCCCATCCCCCGAGAAGAACGGACAGTATTCGTGACCAGCACCAACCCCGCTCTGGCGGCCGCGCTGGAGACCGCGGCGGCCGGCGACCCGCGCCGCTACGTCATCACCGGCGGGCCGTCCTCCGGGAAGGACGACTTGATCGCGGCGGTGCACGCCGCAGGCATCCCGTGCATGACGCAGGAACCCGGCCGGGAGATCTACCGTCGGCACCGCGAGCGGCTCGGGCGGCACCTGCTCAAAGAGGACCGGCGCGACTACTCCCTCGAAGTGCTGGACGCCTTCGTCGCCGAGTACACCGCCCACACCCACGGCGTCCGGTTCTACAACCGCGGCATCCCCGACGGCTACGGCTGGGAAGGGTTCTTCGGACTGAAGCCGACCACCGAGCTGGAGGACGCCACCGCCCGCTACCGCTACGACCAGGTCTTCGTGCTCGACCCGCTGGACACCTTCGAGGACCCCGACGACATCGTCTGGGCCCGCGAACGGGAGATCCGCCGAGTGCACGAGCTGATCGTGCAGGGCTACTACGACGCCGGCTACGAACCGGTGTTCGTCGAGCCGAACTCCGCGACGGCGCGGCTGGACTTCATCTGCGCCAACCTGCGCCTGCCCAAACCCAGCCGAGGAGCGTGATGTCGTTGTCCCGCAACGGCACAACCGGAACACCGGGCCTGCTGGTCTCCCCGAACAGCGTGCTGGCCAACGCGCTGCTGCGCTCGATCGACATCCTGCGCCCCCGCGTGCTGGCCGCCCGCCCAGCGCGGATCGAGTTCGTGGTCGGCACCCAGATCAACGGCGCCCCACACCTGGGCACGAACCTGGTGCAGACCGCGGCGTTCCTGCTCGCCAAGATCGCCCGCCGTGAATTCTCCATCGACACCGTCGTCCGCTTCGGCGCGCTGGACAACGCCCCGCACGACGTCATCCTCGACCCCGAAACCCACCACGCCTACCAGCAGACCTATGTCCACGCCCTGGGCAAGGACGGCATCGGTGAGCTGATCGAGCGCTACTACCGGGCGTTCTTCGACTCGCTCTCCGAGGCCACCGACACCGACTACGTGGTGGAGACCTACACCGACCAGCAAGCCAGCCCCGCCTTCCGCGCGGAGTTCCTGCGGACGCTGGAGCGGCTGGAGGACATCCGCTGGTGGATGGCCCCGTCTCACGGTGTCGTGCACGTGCGGGTGCCGTGCCCGGCGTGCGGATGGGCCGAGAAACGCGGCGACCGCACCAAGCTCGTGCACCTGGACGAGGACGGCGCCACCTTCACCGCGGTCTGCTTCGACCACGGCCCCTACGAGGCGCACATCGACCCCGACGACGACACCCCGTACCTGGATCTGGCGACGCTGTACCGGAACCTGGTCAAGGAACGCGCGCTCGGCCGCGACGGCAGCACGCTGCACGTGATGATGAAGGGCGGCGACTGGACCTTCGGCTGCCAGCTCGTCGACGGGGCACTCGGCGCGCTGGGCACCCCGCCGGAACGGGCGCCGTCGCGGATCTTCACCCCGCAGGTGCTCGCCCCGACCGGAGCGAAGCTGTCCAAGTCCCTGCTGCGCGAACGCGGCGCCGACACGCTCCCGGCCGACGTCGAGCCGTGGATGCTCGACACCACCGCCTGGCCCGGCCCGATCAACGACTACGTCGACGCGCTGGTCTGGCTGGTCGGGCAGCTGCTGACCGACCCGAAGCATTTCTTCCGCTCGTTCACCGTCAAGGAACTAGGCCGCCTGATGACCGCACGCCCCGCCGAGACCGTCGTCCGCGCCCACGAGATGGGCATCTACAAGCGCTACTTCGACCTGATCGCCACCGGCCGCAAGACCACCGAGATCCGCGTCAACGACTCCAGCCGCCGCAAGATCAAGCAAGGGTCGCTGATCCGGTTCCGCTGCCAGGGCGATCAGGTCCTCACCCGGGTCACCACGGTCAACCGGTACGCCAGCTTCGAGGAGATGTTCGACCACCAGGACGTCGCCTCGGTCAACCCGACCGCGACCCGCGATGACCAGCTGGCCAACATCCGCCAGATCTACCCGCCCGAGCGCGAAGCGCTCGGCGTCGTCGCGATCGGCATCGAGCTGGTCGACCCGCCCCGGCCCGCCTGAGCCGCGGCGGGAAGGTCCCCGGCGCTCGCCGACACCGGGGGCCGGGGACACCCACCGCCTCGGACCTCGGTGCCCGGGGCGAGGATCATCCTCGCCTGATCAGCGCTTCAGCGCCGAAAACCGGCCCGTATCCCGGCCACCACGGCGGGATACGGGCGGCGCCACCATCTCGTGCACGATCGAGCACAACGGCGAGAAGGTGAAGGCGAACTCCAGCTCCGGCGACTACGCCGTCGTGACGTGCGGGTAGGCACCTCGACTAACCTGCACGGCTGAGGCCGGGACGCGTGCGGCTTCCCGGCCTCACTGTTTGCAGTAGCCTGGTGCTGTACCTCTTCGCGGAGGATCGCCCCCGGGTAGCTCCCGGGGGCACGCGGAGAGGTCGACTCCGCGAATGAGGTGGTTCACATGGACCATGCCGAGATCGGCGAGCGCCTGGGTAAGATCCGCCGCCGCCGCGGCCTGAGCATCGACACTGCCGCTGGCCTGGCTGGCATCTCCAAGCCGTACTGGTCGATGTTGGAAAACGGCAAGCGGCGCTTCGAACGCCGCGGGCTCCTGGAGGACTTAGCCGGCGCGCTCGGCTGCGCCGTCTCGGACCTCACCGGCCAGCCATACCTACCGGGCGACAAGCTCAGCGCCGAAGCGCTAGCCACGTTGCCGCCCATCTCCGTCGCCCTATTCGACTCGACACTCGACGACGTGCCCCAGGACATCCGCGTCCGCCCAATCGGTGAACTCGCCCGGCTAGCGGCGCGCGCGAACGCCGCCTCTGCCGACTCGCGCTACGGCCTGGCGGGCCACGCCCTCGGCGACCTGCTAACCGAGCTACACGTGCACGCCGTGACCGGAGACTCAGACACCAAGCGCGCCGCATTGCGCGCCCTCACCGAAGCTTGCATCGTCGCCATCGGCGCCGCCCGCACACTCGGGAACAACGACCTGGCGGCCATCGCCGCACGCCGCGCTCAGGACGCGGCTGCCCGGCTGGAAGACCCAGCACTCGGCGGATTCGCTGCCATGTCCGCATCGGTAGTCCTGGGACGGATGGGCGCGCGCTACCGGGCTCAGCGAGTCACCAGCGTAGCCCTCGACGCCGTGAGCGGAGCTGACCCGGACGCCTCCAACACCGCGCCCGCAGAGGCGGCCGGGATGTTGCATCTGGCGTCAGCGCAGCTTGCCGCCAAGGACCACGACGCCGACAGCGCCAACACCCACATCGAGGTCGCGGCCGAGCTGGCGGCCCGCACGGGCGAGCGGAGCACGCTGCACTACGACTTCGGCCCGGCGAACGTCCAGGCGTGGAGCTTGTCGCTTGCCGTCGAACTTGGCATCGGCCCGGAGCGTGCAGAACAGATCACGCGGGCGGAGAACTACGACATGGGTCTCAGGTCAGCCGAACGCAAGGCGGCACTGCACTTCGACCTTGCCCGAGCCTTCATGCAGGCCGAGGGTGCCCGTGATGGCGACGCAATTCGGCACCTTGATCTCGCAGACCGGGTGGCGCCCCTGCGGATCCGGCACGATCCCATCGCCCGTGAAGTGGTCGCCGAGCTCGACCTCCGTGCTCGTCGACGAGCATGGGAGCTGGACAGCCTGAAGTCACGCCTTCAGGTGAGTTAACAGATTGTGAACCTCCCGCGCTGAGTCACGCTTAGCGTCATCGGCGTGACGGCGCGCGATGGTGAGATGCCCGCTCTTGAGGCGGGCGGTGAGAGTGACCGGTGTCCTCTACTGGACCGGCCCGAAAATGAACCCACCCGCTCCGCGCCGTCACGCCCCAACCAGTACGACGTGTTCTCCCGGGCGGCCAACGCTGGGAACGTGTGGGTGAGCGGCCTCGGCGTCGACGCGGGAAGCGCAGACGTGAGCGTCGTGGATCCCGAGTGGAGTGGCGGTAGCGATCTCGCGCGTGCGCTGTTCTACGCCCACCTAAGCACCGGCGTGTACGCGGTCCACAACGCCCGGCTGGTACGCCGATGAACCCGCCAAGCCAACTGGTCATCGCTACGGAGGGGTGACGACAGTGAGGTTGGGCAGGGCGGCAGCACCGACCACAACAGTGCCGCGACCGACCGGACCCGACCCGATCAAGGGCACACCCGCTCGACGTTCGCTCGTCATAACCCAGAGAGGTTACAAACCCCGCGTTTTAGTCTTGTCACATCAGGTCGTTACCAGCGAGGTAATACGCAATTCTGTCTGCCCCAGCCTGGTCGGCACGCTTCTGATTCGGCGATGCACCGCAAACACGAACGTGAGGAACGCACGATGACAGTGGATGTCGAAACGCTGGCGACGCTGCTGCCGACCACGTTCGCCGGTCTCTTCACGGTCGCTTTCGCCTGCGGCCAATTCTGCCAGTGGGCAAGCAGTCGAAAATCGGCTCGTGTCGGCGAGAGTCGCCAACCAGAAGGCGAGCAGCCCGCGGAGATCGGGGGTGATCGCCGATGACGACGGCTCCGACGAATCCGTTCGCGTTTCTCTGGGACGAGCCAGCGATCGAACCGCTCACCACGTTAATGGCACGTGGCTGGGAACTCCAGCCAGAATTCGACAACGACGGCCGACTCGAACGGTTCACCGGTGCGCGCACGTGGGACGAAGACGGGTTCGTCGACGCGCTGCGCGTCAAAAGCGAGACCGACGCCGCCGCCATCCGCATGGACCGCGCCGGCGGGAAGGTCTGGGAGCGCGAAGGGGACGCCCTCGACGTCCTGCACCAGCTCGTCGACCTGCCCGCACCCAACGACCCGCTCGCACCACGGCTCGTGGTGGGCTCGGCCCCGCGGTTGTGGACGCCGTGAGGTCGCCGTGGGCGCGGCGGCGCGCACAACGGCAGCTCGCCATCGTCCGCGCGCGTCAGGTGCTGGTCTCTCTGCCCGACATCGACTGGCACGACCCTCAGTCCGAAGAACAGGGCCGCCAGCAGCTGTACAACGTCGCGGCGATAGTCGATCGCGCGCTGGGCGGTGTCCGCGCCGGCTCGGATGAAGCGCAGGCGCTGAAATACGCCCAGGCCTGGCTGACGGCGTGGCTGCAAGGCTGGGGAGACCCGGCACTGATCCCGACGGCCCACGCCGCCCCGATGTACGAGCGTCTCGTAGCCGCCATGCGCACGGTCTCGCTCCGGCTGGCGTCGGGCGGAGACGCCGATCCACCACCCAATCCGGACGATCCGGAAGCCCGACGTGAACTCCAAAGGCTCGGCCCGGACAGGTGACACCCCCTCCCTCCAGTCCGGTCCGCGCGCCTCGACCGAACGCGAACTGCCAACCTCCGGGCGGTCGAGGCGCACCCAACGTGAACATCCCCAAGCTGGAGCGCGCTCGACGATGGAAGACACCTCAACCACAACACCGCTGCGGCATGACGGCTCGTCCACCAGTCCGCATTCGGCACGGGCCGATCGAACCCGACCGCGGGTTTGCGGAATCATCGCGCCTCCGACCGACCGGCCGGTAGCGACCATGCTGCGCTCGCCCTCCACGAACCATCCGCGCACCCACCGCCTCGACCTCGGCACGTTCGACTCAACAGGTGTGCTCGCACCAGCGTGCGCTTCAGCGGACTCCCGTCGGGACGCCATTGAGGCGGCGCGAGTCCGCAACCCGCAGTACCGCGTCACCTCCGCCGCGGCAGTCACCTGCGAAAACCTTAGATGCAGCGATGACAACGCCGGCACCGACGCAACTGACGATGCGATCGGGCCCCCGGATCTCCCGGAGCCGCCATGCCGGTGACCGACGGCGCACGACCCGAGCCCTACTGGTTGAGCACCATCCGCGCGCGGGCTCTGCATGACTACCTCGACTCGAGAACACCCACCGCGGTGCTCCGCTACGCCGCGCGGCATTGGCCGACCCGCGACCGCGACTGGCCATTCACCATTCACCCCCTACAGCAGGTACTGGACGACGATCCTGATGGCGAAGACCGACACCGACACCGGCGAACTCGCCCATGCCCTCGGCACGGAACTGCAGGCCCACCGCGAGCAACGCGGCTGGTCCCGCCCAGCAATCGCGGCCTGCTCCGACGGCAACGTCTCGACCAAGAGCCTCCAGTCCATGGAGAAGGCCACCCGATCGGTGACCATCCGCCAGCTGGAGCTGGCCGGGCACCTCTACGCGATCCGGCCGTCCGAGCTGCTGCTGCGCGCCGAACGCCGAATCTCGTGGGAGCCGACCGGAGTGGCCGTTGACCTCGACATCCTCGCCGAATGCCCGCATGACGCCCTCCGCCCCGCCGCCCAGTGGGCTCGCCAGGAACGCGACACCGGATCCCTCACAGCGCGGCTGCTGGCTCCCGTCGAGCTCGCTTCCCTGGCGGGACGCTGCCGACTCGACACCGCCGAACTGACCATGCTGCTGACCACCCAGGCCCCGGTGACCCGATGACCACCTCACACCACGTCCTGCCCGACGCGCGCCCCGCCGGACAGCACCTGCCTGCTCCGCCGCCCCCACACACGGCCCCCGCGCCCACCGGCAACCCGACCTCCCACCGCGCGGAACGTGCTGCACCGTGGTGGACACCGTCCGGCGTCGACCATAACCGGATCAACCTGGCCTTCTTCTACGATGCCTGCCGCGAAGCCAAAAACAGCGACAACCGCGACGTTTCCTGCGTCAAATTCGCCCACGACAACGAACTTGACGCCGCCCTGCTGCTGGACGCTCGCGTGCCGGGCGCGCGGGCCGTGTTCCGGTCCGAGCGAGCGTTTCTCGACCGCGCGGCCGCCTACCTCGTTGCCCGCCAGGGAGTCAGCAGCATCGTGGTCGCGGGCGCGGGCCTGCCCCACATCACCGGTGACGACGACCTGCACTCCGTTGTCCGCCTGCGCGAGCGGGCGACCCGCAACCGCACGCAGAACACCTCCCGCGCGAACGTGATCTACGTCGAGCGCGACCCGCTGACCCTCGCCCACCTGCGCACGATCGCCGACCCCGACAACGGCGTTCATGTCGTCGAGGCCGATCCCTGGGATCCCACCGCGATGTGGGACACCCTCTACAACACCACCAGCGAAAGCCCGGGACTGGTCTCGCGCGACGACGACCATGTGGCGTTGCTGCTGGGCGGAGTGATGTCCTTCCACGGTGGCAGCCGCGCCGAGGTCGCCCAGGTGGTGCAGGACCACTTTGCCCGGTTGCCCGACGGCGCGTTCCTGGCCATGACCCACCTGCTGGTCCCCGACCATTCCGAGATGATCGCGCAGGCACGCGAATTCGAGACAGCGCTGCGTATCTACGGTCCGGGAACCGGGAGCCTCGCGACCCGCGGCGAGATCGAGGCGATGATCGCCGGCACCAACGTGGTGACGCCAGGCATCGTCCCGGCGTTCGGCTGGTATCCCGAAGGTCCGCCGAACCCGCCGGTGTGTGGGCACTTCGCCGCCGCGGTCCTCGCCCAGAAACCAGGACCGGACAACGACCTGCCAGAGCCCCCATGGCGGCCGCAACCAGAAGCAGCCGGAAGAGCACGATCCTGTCCTGCCCCTGCGGCGCCGCGATCACCGAGATCATCGACGAGGGTGTGAGCGCCGAACAGGCCATCCTCGCCTGCGAACAGACCGCTTTACAGATGCTGGCTTCGGGAGCGCGGTTCTACGTGCGCTGGCACGACACCGCCCACACCCCGACCGACGCGGCCGCCGAACTCGGCCTGATCGCCCGGCAGCTGCGGACCACCCTCGCCCTGCTCGAACAACTGCTGGCCGAGAGCCCACCCGAGCACGGGACGCCGGGGCTGCTGGCCGGACAGCTGCGGTCATGGGCTCACGCCTACGGGCAGACCGCCGCCCACCTCTACCGGGAAGCAGAACGTCTGGACACCGCTGCTCCGGTCGATCACCTGGTCGGCAGCTCCAACCCTCCCGTTTGTCCCACACCAAATCTGACCAAACCTCAACGAAACCGAAGTGAAGTAAGGAGCTTTGTACTCATGCTGGGCAGGGGTAGCGACGCGAAGAAGTACGCCAAACTGGAGGAGAAGTTCGAGCAGGGAAAGATCAGCTACGACGAGCTGGTCGAGAAGAGCGGGAAGGTCCTCGCGAAAGAGCAAGCCAACTGCTCCCACAGCACCACCGCCTACGACGAGTCGACCGGCACGACGTGGTGCGCCAACGACTCCTGCGGTATCCGGGTGAGCTGAGTGCGGCATGGAGCTCCCGTACACCCTCGGCGACGACCCCGCAGCCATCGAGACAGTAGAAGCGGAGACCAACCGCCCGGACCCGGCCCGGTGGCCGGCGATGACCACCGGCGACGATCGTCTCCGCCAGACCTACCGGCCGCTCGGACAGCTGATCAAACCGGTCGAAGTCGCGTTCATCAAACACAAAGTCCACCTTTACGCCCGCACCGCAAGGCTCCCACAGCCGGACAGCAGCCGCGTGGGCGTGCGGCAACCGGTGCGGGCGCATCGTGCACGGCTCGGGTGGGGATGTCGGTGAGTCTCGTCCACGGGCACCTGCCCGAACCCGCCCAGCGGGTGTATGAGCTGCTGGCCGATCACCCCGGGCCCGACACCACCGCCACTCCCCTGGCCGACGCCCTCGACCTGACCGAACCCACCGTCACCGCCGCGCTGCAGCTACTGCACACCGCACACCTGATCCAACGCCGGTCCGGCCAGCGGTACGCGCTCGCCGACCGGTTCCGCCAGCACGCCACCCACCTGCGTGGCCGGCTTCCACTGTCAGTCCGCAACACCCAGCGTGCCCGCCTGATCGACTGGTACGCCGCCACCGCAGCCGCCACGGTCCCGCTCCTCGCGCCCGACGCCCACCGGTTCAGCCCACCGGTCGCGCACGACGCCGTCCCGCACACCCACACCGACGACCACGCCGCACGCACCTGGTTCGGCGGGGAACACCGCGTGCTGCGCGCCGTCCTGACGACCGCACTCGACTGGCACTGGGACAACGTCGCCGTCGAGCTGGCCGAAGCGATCTGGCACCTGGCCCGCCCCACCTATCACCACGACGACCTGGTCCACGCCCAGCAGGCCGGTCACACCGCCGCCCACCGTGCCCACCCGGGCATCGCCGCGGTCTTCGGCGCCCGCGAAGCCGCCGGCCTGGCCGACCTCGGCCGCCACGACGACGCCCTGGCCGCCATCGCCGACGCGACCTCCCTCGCCCACGACACCGGTGACTCCCGGGTGCTCGCCCTGGCGCTGTCGCTCAGCGGCCGTGTCCGGCTCGCCGCTGGGCACCCCGACGACGCACTGCACGAGTTCACCCTCGCCCTGCGTCACCAGCGGCGCCTCGCCGACGATCACCACGGGCACGCCGTCCTGCACCGCCGGATCGGGCAGGCCTACCTCGCCCGCGGCCGCGTCCACGACGCCGTCCGCCATCTACGCGACTCGAGCGAGGAGATGACCCGGACCGGTCATCCGCTCGGCGCCGCCCGGGCCGCGACCTACCTGGCCGAGGCGCTCATCGCCACCCGCCGCCCCGGGGTGGCCCTGGCCGAGCTCGGCCGAGCGCGCCGCCGGATCCGTGACATCGCCGCGCTGCGCTACCACGTCGGGCTCGACCTGGCCGCCGCCCGCGCCGCCTACCACCTCGGCGACACCGGCATCACCCACCGCCTCACCGACAACCTCATCCACCAGCTCACTCACGCCGGCCCCGGCGCCGCCGCCGACCTCCACGCCGCCACCCATCTGCGCGACCAGGTCGCAGCGCCACCGTCGGGATCGGCGGCCGATCACCACGACCACATGCGGGGCCCCTCTCCCCCGCGAACAGGCCGGACGTAGTCGCCCGGCTACTGGAATACCTCGCACAACGGGCCGGCAAGCCGGACGGGAACCACCTCGAGCCGGCGACGCTGGAGCGGCCCGAAGACCGGACAAGACGAATCGACGAGAGAACGGAACGACCCAAACCGTGATCCGAGCTACCACTCAGCCGGCGATCATCGCTATCGCATACGCGCTCCGCAGACTCCGTGAGGAACGCGGCCTCAGCCTTCGCCATGTCGCCAGGACGGCGAAAATCAGTCCGTCCAAACTGTCAGCTCTGGAAACCGGCGGCCGCCGACAGGAAGCCACGATGGTGGCTTATCTCCTCGGCATCATCGGAGCCTCCGAAGCCACACTGAATCAGCTCATCGACATCGCGGATCGCGTCGACGATGCCGACTTCTTCGATCCGACCGGGCGCGATGAGAGCGTGCTGCGCGACGGGTTCGAGCAGTTGTCAACGCAGGTGTTCGAGTGGTCTCCGACGTTGTTCCCGAAGAGGCTGCGTTCCGCCGGCTACTCCAAGGCAATCCAAGAATCCGGCCTGCCCAACCTCGGCACCACCGTGGGTGACCTTGTGCCGGTAACGGCTCGCGTCTGCTCGGCGGACGGGTCGGAGCCGCTGTACACGTTTCTCCTCGGCGAAGCTGCCACACGGCCCGACGCCTTCTCACCGAGCGTGCTCTGTGACCAGATCGAGGAAGTGGCGACGGCGTCAAAACTGCTGCGTATTTCCGTCGGCCTTGTCCCGGCATCCTTCTGCCCACCCGGTCTAGTCGAACCGTTCACCCTGTACGAAGACGACGCCGACGCTTTCGGTGTTGCCATACAACATCACCGCGGCGCAGCTTTTCTCACAAGTCAAGCCTCCGTGAAGGCCTACGCGGAGACCGCCAAGTGGCTACGCGGCGGCCTCGCCGAAAACCCATGGCCATGACCGACTCCACCGCCGGCGCGCTGCCCTCCATCGGCGCGCCCTGTCCCACTCGACCTCGCGGCCGTCCGCAGCCTCTCGCCGACCGTGCGAGCCGCTTCGGTCCGCTCGTCGTCGTACCGGCCGAGCGCCTCGTCGACGGTGTCCTGGTCCGTGCGGTCGCGCCATCGAGCGCCGCGCGGGCACCCTCGGCAGTCGCCAGCGGCATGAGCGTCGCGTTGAACTTCAGCTCTTCGAGCTGTATGGCGGAGCTCCTCTCGTTCGTTCTTGCCCTACAACCGTTAATTGGTTTCAGGGCCGAACAGACAGGCGCTCAGCCGCGCGTGAACTCCTCCGGCGGGTCCGGTGCCCAGCCTGCGGGCGACGACCTTACGCCGGGAAATCAGCTCTCTGCCGTCACCCCGTACACGAAGGGCCCCTCCGACGACGGGAGATCCTGGTAGCGCTGGTCGATCTCGGCCGCGGTCGCCGGCTGGGCGGCGTGCGGGTCGAGCCAGGTGCCGATGGGCAGGTTGCTGCCACTGGCACTCGCGCCGGAGGTGGTGATGGTGCCGTCGTGGTTGTCGGTGACGGCGATGCCCCAGTTGCTGCAGAAGGTCTCGATCTCGGCGAAGTTGCTGCCGGTCCATTCGATGATCGGGACGACCTGGGGTCGCGGGGTGACGTAGCGGATGGGCATGGAAGGTTCCTCTCCTCGCTGCGCGCTGAAGTTCGGGTCGGCGGCGAGAGCGTCGACCGAGTAGGTGATGCCGACCGTCTTGCCGTCCCCGCGGCGTTCGGCGCGCAAGTAGCCGCCCAGGTTGGTGTAAACCAGCTCCTGTTCGCTGTTCGGGATGGCCCGGTAGAGCAGGAGGATGAAGTTGCCCGGCGAGTTCTGGCCGACGTAGTTCAGGCTGAACCTGTTGCTGTCGTACGACTCGCCGAAGAACGTCTGTACGCCCTCGGGTGTGGTCGAGGTGGTCATCTGGAGTTCGTCGAAGGTGTTCGGGGTGCGTATGTAGCTCGTCATGCCGGTGGTTCCTCCTGTGCCGGGTGTGTCGGATGACAGAGTCGGAGCGCAAGCTGAGGTGTTACGCCCTGCGTCTCGCTCACGCGGCCGCCGCCGCTTCGGTGCGGCGGCAGTCCGCGCAGTCGACGAGCGGCCAGTCGGCGGACCCCGAGCAGCGGACCGAGCGCGCCGCACAGGGCGGCGGGCAGGCCACTGCGGTCGGCAAGCCGGTGCACCCGCTGATCCGGGCCGGCAGTGATCGGCGGATCGGCGTGGTGGTGAGGAGTGCTTCCTGACGCTTCTCGTCGAGCGGCTCGGTCATGCGGGGGTCTCCTCGGTCGCTGTCGCCGGCTCACCTGCCTTGGAGCGAGCCGGGTCCAGGTGTAGTGATAGACGTCGCCGGGCAGCCACGTGCGGATCAGGCGGTGCCGCTCAGGGATGGCATGGTCCTTCTCTGCCCGGAGCTGCCAGGCGTCGCGGCCGACGATGGCGAGGTCGTCGAGCTTCACGTCGAGGCTGAGGCTGTGCTCCACCAAGGCCGGACGCGGGTTCTTCGGCTTGGGGGTCTCTGCCGGCTCACCGGGTCTCGACCGCCTTCCACGGCCCGGGTACGCCGTCGACGAGGTCGCGGCGGTGCAGCACGGCGGAGTAGTCGCCGTCGATGGTGCGGCGCGCGGTCAGCTCGGACACCGGGCCGACGACGGCGGTGGGGCTGTCGACGAACCCATAGCCCCACTCGGTGTCGCTACCGGCCTGCTCGGTCCAGCAGAACTTCAGCAGCGCTTCGCGGGTGCGGTCGTCGGCAGTGACGTCGAGGGCTTCGACGAGTTCCATGCGGATGGCCGCGGTGCTGCCGCGGCCGGGGCTAGCTTCGATGGCGCTAGCGGCGTGGCGATGTCACCGCCGCTGCCACCGCCGTTCGCCTTGAGAGTGATCCTCGCGAGTGTCACGAATTTGTCCTGTCGTTGGTGGGTTTCTGCCAGGTGAGCTCGGACTTGTCGACGCCGGTGATCGTGTATTTGACCGCGCCGGTGTGCTCGAATTCCTGCGTCACCGAGATGTTCAGGCCGTACAGGCGGGCCAGCTCGACCGCGGCCCTTCCGGTCTCCGCGGCGGCGGCGCGCTTCGGAGCGTCGTCGTGCACCGGCGCGCCGCGGCCCTCAGCGACCCGGGCCTCGCCGTCTTCGATGTAGGGCACGCCCTCGCGGACCACTCGGCCATTGGAGACGGCGACGTCGTCCTTCCGCATGATCGCGTTCGCGGTGTCGATGACTCGTTCAGCAGCTCCGCCCGGTAGCCGGCGGCTTCGCGGGTGGGGATCGCTGCGGCGGCGTCGATGTTCCGCTTGTGCATGTAGCCCTTATCGAACGGGTGCCTTCGGGGACGGCAGGGCCGCGGCCGGTGCTACCAACACTGGGCTGGGGCGCGACGAAGGCGGGACCGGTGCTCAGCTACGACCGGACGCGCGGACGCATCGGTGCCGTCCGCGAGCTACGACCGCGGGACCTTCACCGTGTACCAAGCCAAGCGGACCACTGTCGCGGTGGAACTCAGGCATCAGCACGCCACCAGCTACTCCACCGCCCCCGACACACTGAGCCGCTACGTCCGAACCGTCGACCGGGATCAGCTGCGCGTCCTGCACGCGCTCGACATCGTCAACAGCCATTGCGCCGGCCCGGTTATCCAGCACAAACGGGCGGATCGACCCACGTCAACGTGTGAGCAATAGCGCTTGCCGGCGGCGCTGCGACATCTTTCGCGCCGCGCACATGCTGCCTGCCGCGCATTACTTCGAACCCAATCATCCGAGAACTCTCCCCGCAATCCCCGAACTTCCCTGTCTACCGTGACCACCGCCCGCGGCGACACCACCACGCCGAGGCCTACCCGAAAGCAGCAACATGCTCCGCTCAGGGCGCCGGTGCGCAGTTCGTAGAACAACGAACAGGCGCCGCGGTTCACGATCGTGACGTACACCGCTCTTCAACAGTTCCCGGTTGCGTTGTCGTGCGGTCGCAGTAAGGTGCACGCCGGGCACGTTCTGTCATCTCGACAGGACCTGGAGTAGGGGAAACAGCATGCTTGATGTCGTGGCGTCGTCATGACCGCACCACACCGTGACCTGCGGCTGATGCAACAGCAAGCCGGCGAACTCGACGCTCAGCTGGCCGCCACACGACACACCGCACGCTCAGCCGACCAGCTGATCACCGCGACCGTGACCGGCCAGGAAAAGCTCATCGACCTGCGCATCGACGACCGCGCCCTCCACGGCACCCACGTGCAGAAACTCGGGCTGAGCATCGTCGAAGCCGTCCGCAACGCCCGCACCGCCGCCCGCGCATCCTCGCTACCGCACCTCAACGCCCTGTTCGGCAAACCAGCGCCCCCACCACCCCCACCCCGCCCCGCAGCGCCGCCGCAGGCCGCCGCACCGGAACCCACCCACCGCGCCGCCGCGCCAGCCGACGACGAGAACTTCGAAGAGCTCGACTTCCTCACCGACGACGAGCCGGAAGCCGGGGGTGGTCGCTGGTGAACAGCGAAGAGAAGCTCTACCACCTCGCGAAGGAAATCGACGCCCGGGTAGCCGCCGTCGAGCAGGCCGCCAAGACCGGAGAACGCCTACCGCTCGTCCAGAGCATCGGCGCCGACCTCGGCACGGTCACCGTCGACGGGATGGGCGGCCTGATCTCGGTCGACCTCGCCCGCGACGCGGTCGCCGGCCAAACCAGCGCGAGCCTCGCCGGGCACGTCCTGCGGGCCATCACCAACGCCGAGTCCGCGGCCACGACCCGGCGCAAGAACATGCTCGACGACGCGGCACGGGAGACCCGATGAGCAGCGGCAACTT
This sequence comes from Amycolatopsis ponsaeliensis, assembly GCF_030182635.1. NCBI lineage: Bacteria > Bacillati > Actinomycetota > Actinomycetes > Pseudonocardiales > Pseudonocardiaceae > Amycolatopsis > Amycolatopsis ponsaeliensis. The sequence continues at coordinate 467,548 of NZ_JAPZLD010000001.1, read as the reverse complement.
CAACCCACTGGGCAACGCCGCGGCCGGCTCCGGATTCGAGGTCTACCCCGACGCCCTGCGCAAAGCCACCGACGACATCTACACCGCCCGCGACAAGGTCGCCGGGTTCGGCAGTGAGGACCTGGCACAGATCGTCCTGCGCGACGACGACGTCGGGATGCTGGGCGTCCAGGCGAACGTCGTGCACATCTTCAACGAAACCATCGCGCACATGCGGGACAAGACCGACAAGGGCGCTATGCAGCTGGAGCGGCTCGCCGAAGCACTCGATAAGGCGGCCGACTACTACGAAACCCAGGACGAGGCGGACTTCAAGCGGCTGCGTGATCAGGAGAAGGGGCTGAACTGACCATGACGACACCGCCGCCCGCCCCGCCCGATCCTCGAGCGCAGCCGCAGCCCTACCCCGAAGACGCCGACGCGAAGATCCGGCAGATCGCGGAGATTTTCGGGCAGGACAACGTCCTGCGGCTGCTGGGCGACGTCCGCAACCGGCTGCTCGGCAACGCGCTGCAAGTCCAGTCCATGGCGATGGAGTTCGCGCAGAAGAAGAGCCTCGGCGACGCCGGCGACGATGTCGCCCAAGCCGTACTGGCCGTGGCCGGTACCTGGAGCGGTCGTGGCGCGGCGCAGTTCACCGGCTACGCCGGCATGGTCAAAGACGCGCTCAAAGGACAGCAAGACATCGTGGCGAGCATGTCCGGAGTCCTCACCGAGATCGCCGGCTGCATCATCGACACCTACGCCAAAGCCATCGAGTTCATCGGCAACTGCGCCGTCGAGCTCGGGAAGGTCGGCTACAAGACGATCATCGCGATCGCGACGGCGGAGATCCCGATCGTCGACGTCATCACGTCAAAGGAGGTGGTGGACACCGTCGCGGACGCGTTGTTCGAGCTCGTCAAATCGGTAAGCGACTTGTTCGCCCACACCTTCCAGACCCTGGGCAAGTTCCGCGGGCAGGCCATCGCGCTGGTCCAGGCCAACAGCAAGTTTCCCAACATGCCGCCGATGCCGGGCGACTCCGGTATCGACGACCAACGGCAGTGGCGTATCGACCCGTCGGCGGCGCCGGCATGAGGGCATCCGTGATCGTGTGCGCGACGCTGCTGTCGGCGAGCCTGCTGGCCGGCTGCGGACCGTCGAAACCGGACCGGCTGCTCTCTCAGCCGCCGGCACCGGCGCAGACCGGTGTGCCCCTGCCACTGGACCAGGTCGACAACCCGGTCGACTTGACGAAGTTCGACTCCGACCCCTGCAGTCTGCTGACCAAGGAGCAGGCCGCGGCCGTGGTGGCCGATCCGCCGAACGGGATGCAGCCGTCCCGGCGGACAAGCCTCCCGGCGTTCGGGTGCTCCTGGCCGAACCCAGCCGGCGCTCAGATGGTGGCGTTGAAGCCGGTCCAGAGCCCGAAAACGCTCACCGAACTCTCAACGTCCACGCTGAAGAACAGCGGCGAACTGGAACCGTGGACCGAGACGTCGATCAGCGGCCTCCCCGCCGTCGTCTACCACCAGTTCCATCTCGCGGAAGAGTGCTCGATCTCGGTCGAGGTCACCGAGGAGCAGATGCTGACCTTCGAGATCGAGGGCAAAGATCTTCGCGATAGCTACTGGGACACCGACCGCTGCGGCGGCGTCGCCAAGATGGCCGAGTTCGTCATCGGCAACCTCCGGCACGGCTGACACGCGCGCCGAGCCGGGCGTCGATCCGCAGACGAGACAACCCCTGCCCTGCCTCGGCGCCGCGCTGTTGCGGATTCGTCCAGTCGCGAACCCGCAACAGCGACCGGCCCCCGTCCGATATCGAGTGGACGTCGCTCGATCCGCCGAACTCTCGCGAGAACGAGCTCCTGCGGCACTGCAACGTCAACGCCCACGCACGTACCACTGCGCTCAGGATGTGCGCAGTCAGGACGAGAGTCTCACGGGCACCACGGCACCTGCGGTGTTCCCGCACCTCCGGGGCCGGTGTGCTGCTCCACCTCCCACAGATCCCCGCGAACCCACCCATAGGTTCCGCCGCGGTACGACCAGCCCCACGGATGACCGTCGGAGGCGCCACGCTTACACGAGACCCAGAATGTGGCTCCGCGCGCGATCGTGCCCAGGACCGGGCCGTTGACCGGACGCGCCCGGATGCGGGCCCCATCGGCGATTGCGACGACACCGATCCACGCCTGCGCTGTCACCGCGGAGGCCGGATACGACGACCGCGGTGCCGCGTCGGTGTCCGTCGGCCAGACGAGGCTGCCATCCGGAGCGACCGCCGGAACTCCAGGATTGCGTGCTACCTCGCCCGGCAGGCCGACGTCGGGCTGATCAGGATCCGCTGCCGCGGCCGAGGACACCGGAGGCATCATTGTCCCCTGCGCCGGGGCGGCCGTGGCCAACAGCGAACCGGTCAACGCGCCGGCGGCGAGGACGGACGCCGCGGCACGCCGCGCCATCGAGGCGTGAAGAGTTACTGACATGAAAGAACTCCTGTCGAGAAACGTCGCGTCGACGTGACCGGACAGGGGACGCTCTGCCGAGCACAGGCAACAGGCTCACGAACCGGCGCGCAACCACACCACCCGCCGAACAGCGGGCAGTAGTTCTCACTACAGACCAGCCAATTCCTGACACTGACTCATGGCCGGCGCGTGAGGGATGTACGGCTCGGGAGAGGTGCCCTCCCCTGCGACCTCTCCCGAGCCGAGAACCGTTCTCCGCCTGGGGGTAGCTGCGGAGAAGGTCCTCAGAAGGGTCCGAAGTGGTCACTCCCGTCTGGACCTCTGTGGATCACCTTCTGAAACCAGAGTGCCCCAGAAACACGTAATTCGCCACAACTGTGGCGAATTTTATCGTGATAACTTTCGGTGTCGGATCCTGCGCGAAACGCAGCACCCACGATGCCCTCCCCGACACGCGACCGGCCCGGCCGGACGTGGCTGCTGCCCAGTGCAGCAGACCCGCGGCCCGGGGCAAACCCACAGTCCACAAGGGACACGCTCGCCATGCTGCGCCCCGGCTTGCCCCGGACCCGCCGGGCCCGCTGGCGAAGGCCGCGTCCACGGCCCACCCCGGGCCGCGGTCACCGAGGAGGAATCCGTGTTGAAGTACTTCGTTTCCACCCACCGCACTCAAGGCGCCCGGGACAACGACTTCACCAGCATCCCGGGCACGGAATTGGTCGATCTCACCGGCGAATGCCACGACGACCCGGACTCGCCGATCTGCGGCTGCGCCCGCAGCTTCGTCGGCATCACCAGCCGGCGAGCCTGCACCACCGCCGAGGTCACCGAAACCGACATGACCGCCGCGGAATACATCGGCCACTTCCACGCAGGCCTGCTCGCACTCGGCTGGAAAGACAACGCCGACACCCGCAACGGAGTCATCGACGCCACCGTCGAACTGCTCCTGCTCGCCGCCATGTGGCCGGCCGGCACAGTCGTCGAACGCCGCGGCCGCGAGATCCGCGTGCGGTCCTTTCCCGCCCACTGGCGATGAGGCCTTCGCCTCTCCTAAGCCAGTCTCGCCCGCTCATACCCAGGAGTGCTCATGTCCGATTCCACCGACGCGCGACGAGCTCGCGCGTTCCTCCAGCACGCCGCCGAACCCACCAACCCGTGCATCGCCCGCTACGTCGCCGAGATCGGGCCCGTCGACGCCGCCCACCACATCTGCGAGCGCACCGCGCCAACCGACGTGCTCGCCCAAACCCGTCCCGGCGCCAACTGGATGCTCGCCGAAGCCAGCCTGCGCACCGCAGCACAGCTCGGCGCCCGCTTCGTCATCCCCGAAGACGACGACTGGCCGGCCGCCGACACCTTCGCCGGCCTGAGCACCCTGGCCGCCGACGACGACAGCTGCGGCGGCGCGCCCCTCGGCCTGTGGGTCCAGGGCGAGTCACGACTGGACGACCTCGCGGCCGCGCGCTCCGTCGCGATCGTCGGGTCCCGGGCCGCGACCGAGTACGGCGAGCACCACGCCGCGGAACTCGCCTACGCCCTGGCCTCGCGCAACGTCGCGGTGTGGAGTGGCGCCGCCTACGGAATCGACGGGGCCGCCCACCGCGGCGCGCTCGCGACCGACCATCCGGCCAGCACCGTCGCGGTCCTGCCCTGCGGGCTCGACACCGGATACCCGGCCGGACACGTGGGCCTGCTCAAGCGGATCGCCGCCGCCGGCGCCATCGTGTCCGAGTACCCACCTGGCGTCCCGCCCGCACAGCACCGATTCCTGGCCCGCCACCGCCTCCTGGCCGCGCTCACCAGCGCGACAGTCGTCGTCGAAGCCGGCGTCCGCAGCGCCGCCCGCCACGCCGCCCGAACCGCCGCCGCACTCGGGCGACCGGTCCTCGCAGTCCCAGGCCCGGTCACTTCCGCGGCATCCGCCGGCTGTCATCAGCTGATCCAGGACGGCACGGCACGGCTGGTCACCAGCGCCGACGACATCCTCGACGCGATCGACGCCGAGACGGAGACGGAGACGGACCGGGAGCCGGAGGGCGCGGCCGCGGCGGGTGAGACCGGCCGAGGCTAGCGCGCACCCCAACGGCGGCCCCGACCTCACGAGGACCGGTCGCCCGTCGCCCGTGACGGGCCGCCGTCAGGCGCGCGCTCAGGCGGTGGCGGCTCACCCGCCCGTTGAGCCGCCACCGCCCTCCCACGCCGCGTGCGGGAGGGCTGAGCGACGGGAGCCCCTTCACCGTGACCAGCTACCTGACCCCCAGCGAAGCGATCGGCTTCCTGCCCGACACCCGCTCCGACACCCTGTTCGTCATCGGCTTCCCCACCCGTTCCACCGACCCGGTCACACCAGCGGTCCTGGCATTCCCCACAGCCGACATCACCACCCTCCACACCCCGGCGATCGCCAAGCACATCCACGACCAGCTCCCCACCGGCAGCAACGCCGACCTGCTGATCGTCGTCGTCGGCGACCGCCAGGAGCCCCGACAGCTGCCGCACCGGGCCGCGATCGCTGCCCTCGAGGCCGCGCTCCGGCCCGCCGGGCACACCGTGGCCGGCTGCTACTGGACCCCGCACACCCAGCCCGGCGCCATCCTGCGCGACTACCGCGAACCGCACCGCATCAGCGCCATCCTCCCCACCACCACACCCCTGGACCTCACCCCGCCCCTGCGGATCGTCGCCGACGCCGCCCTGCCCTGGGGACTGCCGTTCACCGACCGCGGCGACACCATCCCCACCCGCCTCGGCCGCTTCGCCCGCGCCGTACTGCCCCTGCTCGTGCGCTGCGACGACCACACCCACGACATCGTCGAGCAGGCCATCGACGACGCCACCCGCGGCGAGTTCCCCGACAACGAGAACGGATTCGCCGTCACCTGCGCGCTGCGCGACAACACCATCTACGCACCGCTGCTCATGCCGTCCGTCGATCTGGATCTCCGTCGTATCGAACAGCTGTGGATGGCGCTCCACCGCGGCGCCGTCGACCGGACGATCCGGGCCAAGCTCGCCGCGCTCATCGCCGCCAGCGCCCTGCGCCGACGTGCGCGGCACTTCGCCGCCTACGCGCTCGCCCACGCCACCGCCGCACCCGGCGCAGGCGCCCTCGGCGTGCTGCTCCAGCAGCGCACCGAAGGTGTCGCCCTCGACCGGGAACTCCAGCACCTCGCTGCGCGCGTCGCCGGATCGCGCCCTTAGCCACCCCAGCACCGATTACCGGCCTCGGGTAGTCCGCACACCACTCCCGCGCGAGGCCAACTGAATGAGCCGGGAATCCCCGAGTTCGGCACACCTTCCCCCTGGGCGAGCCGAACCCCGGTTCGGGCTGGCCGGGGCAGCGCACGTGCCGCGCTGCCCCGGCCAGCCCCTCTTCTCGTTCGTGCTCATCCTCGGAGGTTCGATCATGCCCCGCTCATCAGCTCTCAGCGACATCGAACGAGGGATCCTCGAAGACGTCGCGCTGGGACTGAGCAACATCCAGATCGGGTTGAAGCAGCACCGCTCACCCGAGACGATCCGCACCCACATGAAGAACATCTTCGCCAAACTGAAAGCCCGCAACCGCGCGCACGCCGTCGCCATCGCCTACGCCACCGGCATCCTCCGATGCCCGGTGCCGCACCTCCCACTGGCACAGGCGATATCGCGACGGACCTTCCCGGCACCGAGCCGACCGGTTCCGAAGCGACGGCACCACGAACCCCCCGGCCGCCGACCGCTCCGTTGACCGCGAGCCCTCTGCGAGAGGACCACCATGACCGACCCGAGCCAACCCGCCAGTGGGCCGAGCTACCTCGACGACCCGGACTTGGCGCTCGTCATCGACCCCGCCGACGCCGGCGCCGACGCCGTGATCGCCGACCTTCTCGCCCGAGACCCGGTGGACGCCGAGATCATCGTGCGCGGCGCGGCGATGTTGTCCGCCGCCGGCGCAGGAACCGCCGCCGAGTGCCTCGCCGCGTCGATGACCTGGCTCTACGGCTGAACCGACGGCACATCGCGCCACCCCAGGCACACCGTCGACAACGCCACGCTGAGTGCCACCCGCCGACGAGTTACCGCCCTCGGGCTATTGACACACCGCACCGTTCTTCCTCGGCCAGCGCGCCTTTGTCCTCAACGCCCTCAGTGATCACACCCCCGCCGGTCAAGCCGCCCGCAACCGCCGGGTACCTCGACCTTGCTGCTGCCGCGGGTCATCCGCGCGCTGCTGGCCGACCTCACCGACACCGAAGTCCTCGAGGTCAGCCGGTGGCATTCCCTGGCCGGCGAACCGCTCCCCGACGACCGACTGCACACCCGCCCACCCAGCCAGTCCCTGCACCCCGACAGCACGATCACCTCGATCCTCGGGTCCACCGGCACGCCCGGCCTGCTCACCTTGGCTCACCGCGGTGTCCTGACCGTCGAAGACCTGCCCGAGTTCTCCGCCCCCACCGTCGACGCACTGCGTCCGGCCCTGACCGACGCCACCGTCACCATCGCAACCGCGGGAGGCAGCGTGTCCCGCCCGGCCGGAGCACGGATCGTGTTCACCGCGCAGGACTGTCCCGGCAGGTGCCTCCAAGTCGCCGACTGCCGCTGCACTGCCGCGCAGCGGGCCCGCTACCTCGCGCGGATCCCGCGCTGGCTGCTGGCCCGCACCGACCTGTTCGTGCAGCAGGTCACCGTTGCCGCCCCGGATCCGTCGCTGCCGTCGCTGGCGTCCGTCCGTGACGGCGTCACCCGCGCCCGCGAACGGGCACGCCGCCGGTGGGGCACCACACCCGAGCCCGGTGCCGAAGCCAGGTACGCGCAAGCCGTCGCCGGGGTTCCTCGTAACGCGATACGCGAGCTGGATGACGCTGTCGACTTGGGCCATCTGTCGATCCGCACCGCCACGCGGTGCTTGCGTCTGGCCTGGACGTTGGCCGATCTGGACGACTGGCCACATCCGAGCATCGCCGCCATCCACTACATCCTCGCAGGCCGGCAGCGCGCTCATCAGCTGTTGCGGACTCCCGCTCCGCGGTGACCCGTGAGGCCGACTTCGGCGGGCGTCTGCGCGCTGTTGAGTCGTAACAAGAAAGGCCAAGCGGAGAAGGAACGCGCGGCAGATCGGAGGAGGGCGGTGCTGGTGTTCCGGTCGGGCCGACGCACTCTAGCGGAGCCTGGCGCCGGCGGAAGCCCGCGCACTCGCAACTTCAGCTGCGGCTGAGCAGGTAGGCGGACTTGCCGCCGACGCGAGCGGCCCCGCTCGGGCGAGTGCGTCCCGACCGGGACACCCGCACATCGCCTCTCTCCACACCTGAACGGCAATCGAGGACGGCGCGGTGTGCGGGATTCGCGGCCGGTCACCGAAGTTCCCCGGTGACCGGCCGGCCCGTGTGAAGGAGCCCGTGTGACCAGCACGATGGATCTGCCGACCCAGCGCACCGACGAAGCCGACACCGTCACACCGGAAGTCGAGCTCGCACCGTCCGACCTCGAGGGCGCCGTCACCGAACCCGACGACGTCGAGGTGGCGCCCAGCGAAAACTCGCTCGCCGCGCTGTCGGAGGAAGAACTGGCGGCGTTGCACGCGCAATGGGACGCCGAGATCAACACCATCATCCACATCAACCCGGCCGACGCGCTGCTCGCCGACAACGTCCGCACCGAGAACGCCGAGGCGGACCCGGCGACCACGGCGAACTTCAAGAACAACGGCATCAACACCGCGACCAACGGCTACCGCAACTACGAGACCGGCATCGTCATGATCACCGAGGGGCAGCGCCGGTTCAACAACGCCCGCGAAGCGGGCGTCAAGCTGCCGGTCTGGATGAAGACCCCACCGCCGGCCGACGAGCGCAAGGCCACGATCGAGCGGATCGTCCGCCAGCTCGAGGAGAACGACCTCCGCAAGCCGCTGACCCTCGGCGACAACGCCCGGGCCATCCAGCAGCTGGCCGCGTTCAACCTCACCCCCGCGGGCATCGCCCGCAAGCTCGCCCGCGGCAAGAACGGCACCGCCTACGTCAAGCAGGTGCTGCAGGCCGGGGAGAGCGAGCTGGCGCTCAAGGCCACCGAACGCTTCGACCTCGACCTGGTCCAGGCCGGGGTGGTCGCCGAGTTCGACAACGCCGGTGACCGCGAGACCGCCACGGAACTGATCCGCATCGCGCGCACCGAGCCGAACAACTTCCAGGTGTTCGCCCAGGCCAAGCGCGACGAACACGCCGCGGCACAGCGGCTCGCCGCCCTGGTCGCGAAGCTCACCAGGGAGCTGACCGCCACCCGGGTCACGATCTTCGAGGGCAGCCTCACCCCCGACGCCGGCCAGGCCCGCTCGCTCGATCGGCTGCGCCCCAGTCCCGAGGACGCGCCCTACACGACGCTGACCGCGCAGGACCACGCATCCTGCCCCGGCCACGGCGCCTGGATCGAGGACGACCACCACGACGAGAAGGGCGATCGCGTTCCGGTGGCCGTCTACGGCTGCGCGGACTTCCGGGCCCACGGCCACGCGCTCAGCCACGCCCCGACCGGGCGTGTCGACCTCACACCCCGCGCCACCGGCACGCCCAGCGCCGGCGACGACGGTGGCGCCGCCACCGGTGAGGAGAACGACCTCGCGGCCGCGCGGGCCGCGCTGGCCGCCGACGAACGTGCCCGCACCGAGGCGCGGATCATCCGCCGATGGGTGCGCAAGAACAACGAGCTGATCGACGCCTCCGAAAAGCCGCGGCGCAAATGGCTGGCCGAGTTCGCCCAGCGCAAGACCGCGCCCAAGGGCGCGCAGCTGTTCCTCGCCAAGCAGAAGGCCCACGGCGGCTACGAGCTGCGCCGCGCGTTCAACCAGAACCACGCCCTCGCACGCCAGCTGCTCGGCATGCCCGTCGGCAGCACGGTGACCGACCTGTCCGAGAAGGTCGCCACCGCATCCACGCCGGGCAAGGCAACCGTCTACGACATGTTCCTCACGTTCTGCGCGATGGAGGACGCGCTCTCGCGCAACGCGTGGCGGTACCCGCAGCAGGCGGCACAGGAGTACATGACCGCGCTCGTCGGCGCCGGTTATCCGGCCTCCGGCGTCGAGCGGCAGATCATCGAACCGCAGAGCGAGCGGGACGTCATCGCCGCGGCGCTCGGTGAGACCACCGCCGGCGGCTCCGACACGGCCGAGCCGAGCGACGGCGATTCGCACGTGGATGCGGAGATCGGCGACGCGACCCACGACCGCGAGAGCGCGAGTGAGCTGGGCGACGGCGCCGCGCAGGAACTCTCCGACGGCACCGGCGCTGCGGCAGATCTGGGCGTCGACGCCGCGGAGCTGGCCGGAGCCGCGATCTAGCCGGTCGACGCCACCCCCGACGTCGCCGGACAGGGGCGGGCCCGCCCACCTCCTGCCGGGCCCGCCCCTGCCGTCGCTGTCCTCCTCGTCGCCCGCGCCGCGCGGCGTGCCCACGGCGCAGAACGGAGTTTCGCCGATGCATCCAAACCTTCCGCCGATCTTCCAGCACATCCACCGCACCAGCACCGACAGCGCCAGGCACCGCCCCGTCGACGCCGTCCCTTGCCCCGGCGAACTCCTCCACACCGCGCTGGACGCCGCCGAGCGCGGATGGCCGGTGTTCCCGCTCGCCCCCCGCAGTAAGCGGCCCGCCATTCACGACTGGCAGCAACGAGCAACCTGCGATCCCGACCGCATCCGCCGCTGGTGGACCCGCTACCCGACGTGCAACCTGTTGACCGGACTAACGGACGACACGCCGATGGCTTTGCCGTCAACCTGCCGACCGGCCGGTAGGACTCCCAGATCGTCAAGATCGGGAGGTCGGATGGAGATCCATGAGGCCGGGCGGGCCGACGCACACCCAGCAGTGCTGCCTCGCTGGGGTCGGGTTGTTGCCGCTGACGGCGTTGTGCCGTGGTTGCTGTTGGACGACAGCGACGAGCCGGTGACGCCGGTACACCAGTTTCTCGTCGACTTCGTCGCGCGCGGAAACAGTCCCGGTTCGGTCCGCAGTTACGCATACGGACTGCTGCGCTGGTGGCGGTGGCTCGTATTCGTTGACGTCGCGTGGGACAAGGCGACGTCCGCGGAAGTCCGGGGGTTGGTGTTGTGGCTGCAACAGGCAGCCAAGCGGCGTGAGGCAGACCGCACGCTGTCAGCAGCGACAGCCGGCACGGTCAATCCGGTCACACGCAAGGAGTACCTTGACGACAGCTACAAACCTCGAACCATCCGGCACTCCAATGCCGTGATCCGGTCGTTCTACGAGTTCTGGCTCGACCTCGGCGAAGCGCAAGGCCCCCTGGTCAATCCGGTACCGCTGCGGCGCAGCCGCGGTGCCCGTCCGAACGCGCACCACAACCCGCTGCAGCAATGGCGCACCGACGGACAGCTGCGCTACAACCCGAAAATCCCGAAGCGGATGCCGCGCGCGATGACCGACGAGCAGTGGTTCGCGCTGTTCGGCGCTCTGCGGTCCAATCGCGACCGCGCGATCCTGGCGGTCGCGGTGAGCAGCGCCGCACGCGCGGCCGAGCTGCTGGGCGTCCGGCCGGCAGACCTGGACTGGGGCGAACAGCTCATTCAGGTGACCCGCAAGGGAACCTGCGCGCGCCAGTGGCTGCCGGCCAGTGCCGAGGCGTTCGTCTGGATCCGCTGCTATCTGGCTGATCTCGGCGCACCGTTGGAGCCCACTGAGCCGTTGTGGCAGACGCTACGGCGACGCGATCACGGCACTGGCCTGGTTCGCCAACCCCTGAACTATGAGGCACTGCGGGCGGTTTTCCGACGGGTCAACGCCACGCTGGGCAGCAACTGGTCGATGCACGACCTGCGGCATACCGCGGCGCTGCGGATGAGCCGCGACGAGTCCCTGTCGCTGCGCGACGTTCAGGTCATCCTCGGACACGCACATCTGAGTACGACCGCAGACGTCTACCTCGTCGAGGAGGAGGCCGAAGTCGTCCGGCGGGTACACCAGCACTTCTCCAGACACGCTGATCAGCAACGACAACCAGCACCGGTCGCCGCGGCCGGCTACGACGACCACGACCTTGCCGTGCTGTTCGGAAAGGCTGCCCGATGACAGAGGTTCCTTCTGCGCCGACCACCAGCCAGATCGACCACAACGTAACCTGCCCCGGCCATCCAGCCGGTCCGCACGATCTTCTTGCTACAGAAGATATTCTGCGCATGTTGCCGACTCTGCCGCGCTGGTCTGAGCCGGACCGCAGCTCCCCCGGACGACGGCTGCGAGGAGCAGCTCGCATGCTGCACTGGCTGTCCGCCATGCCGGGTACCGGATGGCAGCAACAGTGGGCTTCCGCAGGCTGCGACCACCACTCCCGCTGGGTCGACCAGGCAGCCGAGGGTGATCCCCGCGACCGTGAAACCTCGCTCGCGGAGTTCCGGGCCGGGATGAACTGGCTGTTCCTCGCACGGATCATTCAGCCCAGCTACGACTATTTCCTCCACTGCAAGACATACACCCTCTTCGAGGTGGCGCCCCGCGTGTTCAGTGTCGACCTCTTCGCCCGCCTCGCCGACAGCGCCGCCAAGATCCCCACGATGTCGGTCGGGCACTACGCGGCGGCAAGTAACACGCTGGTCAAGGTCGTGCTGCACACCGGCAAGGACCTCGAACACCTCTGCGCGAAGGATCTGCTCGAGTTCCGCGACTGGCACCGCGGACGCCAAAAGAAGCCTGAGGGCATCAACACCGCCTGGGATCTGCTACGCGAGGCCGGAGTGCTGGACTCCGACCGGGCGATGTTCACGATGAACCGGCAGGGTCAACGGTCCACAAGCGAGCTCGTCGACTTCTACGGCATCCGCAGCAACAGCATCCGCCAGGTGTTGATCGCCTATCTCGAGGAGCGCCGACCACAGGTGGACTACGCCTCTCTGCGCGGAATCGCCGGGGCGCTCGCGGGCACGTTCTGGGCAGACATCGAGCGCCATCACCCGGGCATTGACAGCCTCGACCTGCCAGACACCGTCGCCACCGCCTGGAAGGAACGCCTGGCCGTCATCCGCACCGCTGACGGCCAGACCCGGCCACGCAAGAGCGTGTTGGACATATTCACTGCCGTCCGGGCCTTCTACCTCGACATCCAGGAATGGGCTCATGTCGATGCGAGCTGGGCGCGCTGGGCCGTCCGCTGCCCGATCCGGCGCGGCGACACCAACGGGATCGTCAAAGCCCGGCAACAAGCCACCGCGCAGATGCACCAACGCGTCCGCGAACGGCTACCGCAGCTGCACGTTCTCGTCGACACCGCCGAACGTCACCTCGCGCACCAGCAGGCCTTGCTCACCGCGGGCCGTGTGATCGTCGGTGAAGGACTGTTCACCCACGACGGGCAGCTCTACCGCCGGATCATTCCCGTCGACGAACTGAAGAAGAACCCCCGCCATCGCAATCACAACAGGCTCGCCGTCGAGCACGTCGGCACCGGCGCCCGCAGCGACCTGATCCAGAGCGAGCAAGACGCGTTCTGGAGCTGGGCGATCATCGAGACTTTCCGCCACACCGGCGTCCGAATCGAGGAACTCCTCGAGATCACCCACCTGGCGCTGGTCACCTATCCGCTGCCCGACACCGGCGAAATCGTCCCACTACTGCAGATCGTTCCCTCCAAGAGCAACGAGGAGCGGCTGCTGCTGGTCAGCCCCGAGCTGGCCAGCGTCCTGGCGACCATCATCACCCGGCTCCGACGCGAGAACGGCAGCACCGTCGCGTTGACCGCCCGCTACGACATCCACGACCGGATCAACGGCCCCGCCCTGCCGCACCTGTTCCAACGACGGATCGGGAACAACTGGCGCGTGTTCAGCTACTACACCGTCCAGCGCCTGCTCAGCGACACCGTCGCCAGAACCGAACTCCGCGACGCAGCAGGAGAACCGCTGCGTTTCACTCCGCATGACTTCCGCCGGATCTTCGCCACCGACGCGGTCACCGGCGGGCTTCCAGTGCACATCGCCGCGCGGCTGCTCGGCCACAGTTCGGTAGCCACCACTCAGTCCTACCTTGCTGTCTTCCAAGACGACCTCGTCCGCTCCTACCGCTCCTTCCTCGACAACCGCCGTGCTGTCCGTCCCGAAGCCGAATACCGCGAACCAACCAGCGATGAATGGCGCGAGTTCGAGCAGCATTTCCAACTCCGGAAGCTCGAACTTGGAACCTGCGGCCGCCCTTACGGAAGTCCTTGCCAGCACGAACATGCCTGCATCCGATGCCCGATGCTGCGAGTCGATCCCCAGCAACGCCACCGTCTCGTCGCTATCAGCCGCAACCTCTCCGACCGCATCGCCGAGGCGAAACAGAACCATTGGCTTGGCGAAGTCCGCGGACTGGAAACCAGTCTCGCTGCTGCGAACGCCAAACTCCTCAGCCTCGATCGCACCGCTCGAACAACGACCGGCTCCCTGACCGATCTCGGCATCCCCCAGCTTCCTCCGCGCCACCAACACTGAGGCCCGCTCAACGTCTGGAATCGGGCCTCTGGAAAGAACGATTCGATGACTGACAACGAATTCCGGTCTGCTGCACTCGACGCCGCCCGCCGCGGCTGGCACGTCTTCCCCCTGCACCCTTACTCCAAGATCCCCGCCATCAAACGGTGGGAAAATCGTGCGACCACCGACGAAGAGACCATCCACAGGTGGTGGCCCGACAAATCCAGAAAAAACGTCGGGATCAGCTGCGGGCCCGCCGGCCTGCTGGTGCTGGACCTCGACGCCGCGCACGGGCGGGTCCCCGAACAGTGGGCACGCCACGACGTCACCCATGGCCGGGACGTCTTGGCGCTGCTGGCCCAGCTGGCCGGTGAGCCCGACCCGGTGGACACCTTCACCGTCGCCACCCCACGCGGCGGCGAGCACCGGTACTTCTACCGGCCGCCCGGGTCGCGGCTGCGCAGCACCGTCGGCGCCCGCGGCCGCGGGCTCGGCTGGCACGTCGACACCCGCGGCCCCGGCGCACTCGTCGCCGCACCCGGATCGCTGGCCACCGTCCGCGGCGTGCCAGTGCCCTACACCGTCACCTGGAACCTGCCCGTCGCGATCCTGCCCGGCTGGCTGGTCGCCGCCCTCACACCCCTGCCTCTGCCACCGCTGGAAGCGGCCCCGCCGTCGCCGCTTCCAGCGACCAGCCGCCGGGTCACCGCCTACGTCCAGGCGGCCGTCGACGCCGAGTGCCGCAACGTCGCCACCGCCACCGAAGGCCACCGCCACATCACTGTGTTCGCCGCCGCGGCTGCCCTCGGCGAGCTACTCGGCAACGGCTGGATCAGCGCCGCCACGATCACCCAGCACCTCACCGACGCCGCCCGCCGGCACCTCGGCGTCGCAGACTTCGACCACGACGAGCTGAGCAGAACCATCCGCGACGGCATCGCGACCGGCCGCGAGCACCGGCGCGTCCTCACCGACCGACCCGCGCCGCGGCCCGGCCGCGCACACGCTGAGGAGCGAAGAACGCCACGCCCGAGGTGATCGCATCCGGTCCGCGCGGCGCGCCCTGCGCGCCAATCTCGCGAACGCCTGACGCTACGAGTAAACGGGGCACCTGACGTGCTCCCTCAACATCACTGTCCATTTGAGACATGAGAGGTGATCGTCATGTCCAAGGATGTGCATCAGCACGACGACAATGCCGTCCGCGCCGACGAACAGCTTGTCAGCGGGGATGGCCAGCCTGCCTTTCCCGCTCGACTCGGTGAGCCGCAGCTGATCGCCGAAACCGACGGGGACCAACAGTTCTATACGGTGACACCCCGGTTTCGCCGAGCTGTTGCCGAATGGGTCGCCATCTCCGTCGAAGCCACTTTCGACCACCTGAGGTTTCGCTGGGACGGCGCCGACCTGCTCGTCATCGACGACGCCGCGATCGACCCCGACGATCCGGCGAGCACGCCCCACATCGACCGCATCCGGCCCGACTCCAGCGGCCGGTACTTCTTCGACGGCTGGTTGTGGAACGAGGCCGACGCCACCACGCACCGATCCGACGACACCTCCCGCGCGGCCTTGACTCTGCTGGCCCAGGACCGCCCGCGGCCGGTCGCGCCGTTGATCCGGTACGTCGCCGAGCGCACCGACCCGCCGCTTGACCCGGCGGAACTGCGACGTATCCGCCGACGGCACCGGACCCGGACGACCTCAGTCCTCTCGGTAACAGCGTTGCGTCCGAAGCACGGGGAAGCCGAGGAGTGACAGCTACGTTGATGTTCCACCGGACTCGGTGATCGAGGTCGCGCGTCCGGGAGACGACGTGGGCGCCAAAGTCGTTCCCGACGGCCAGATCGCGTCACTCGTGGGCGACCACGATACCGGCGTCGCCGTGATCCAGGGCACTCACCGGCAACTCGACGCGCTCCTGCGCCGGGCCGCTCAAGCACTGGATCAAGTAGTGGAGGCCCGCGGCGCGTAGCCGACCGGCGCGCTGGCCCGCCATCAGGACAGCGCACCGGGCTCCGGGCCCAGCCCACCCGCCATGTTCATCGGGTGCGGAGTATCCCGGGGCCTCGGCGTGCTCCGAGGGCGGCTGGTCAGCCGCGCCCGGCGCGGACATCCAGCCCATTGAAGGGAATTGACCGTCGTGCACGGTTGCCGCGCAACGCCTCCCCACCCACCGCAGTCCCTGCCCGTCACACGCCAATCCGCCGATCCCTCGTGAGGTTTCCCATGCCTGCAGCCATGTACTTGACCGACGCCGACCTTCTCGCCGCCGATCCCAGCCACGCTGGGATACGTGCCCGCCGACTCGCTCGTCCTCGTCGCGGCCACCGCCCGCGGCGACGGCACTGCGCGCATGGGCCCGGTCACCCGCTTCGACCTCGACACCGTGGTCCGCCACCCCGGCTACGTCGTCGCCCACCTGCACCCTGACCGACCCCGCCACTTCCCCGATGACCGCGCACGTCATCGCCCTGGGCAACCGTGTCTACCGCAGCCGCGACGAATTCCTGCAGCAGTTCCTCCCCGCCCTGCCGACACCCGCGGCCGCATCGCCGCCCTTGCCGACCCGATCACCGACGAGGTCGAGCGAGAAGAACTTGCCGACGACCGCCCGCGCCTGCGCCGGCGCCTGGACCGGATCGACGATGCCGTCACCGCCGCCACCGGCAGCCAGTTGCCGACCGGTGAGCACGTGATCGCCGACCTTCTGGCCTCCCTCTGCAGTCTCCGCCTGCGCAGTATCCACCTCACCCAGGCCACCGCCGAGAGAGCCGCGGCCGCGCACGCTTTGTGGCTGCACCTGTGGCGTCACGCCCTCGAACGGTACGCACCTGACATGGCCGCCCTGGTCGCCACCACGGCCTACCTGCGCCACGACGGCAGTTCCGCCGCTGCGATCTTCGCCAAGGATCCGCGACCGAACCAGCTCAGCCAGCTGATCCACGCGATGCACCGCAACGGTATCGACCCGGCCACTGTCGACCCCGACTTCGCCACCATCTCCCAGGAACTGCGCACCGAGCTGACCACGTCCGCGCCCGACTTCTGAGCCATCTCCGACGCTCCTGAATGGACATCACCTTCCCCGCTGAAACGAAAGGCCCATCGCATGCAGTCCACTCTCGATTCCACGTGCACGAACACCGCGCCCACCGCGTCCGCAGCACCGCTGCACTATCTCGAACTGACGGTCACCATCGTCGGCATCTTCGTCGCCGTGATCGGGTCGATCACACTGCTGTACTTCCTCCCGACGCTACTCACGTCGATCTCGGCCCGTCTGCGCCGCCGGAAGTAGTTACCGGGAAACCGTTACGACACAAACGATGGCTGTCCCGAACTGACGTCAACCCTGGGCCAGGACATCGAATCCAAGCAGGGCAGGTGGCAACTCCCAGCATCGTCGGCCATGCGGGTCATCGAGAGCACAGCACCCCCAGTCCCGGGGCGCCTGAACCCGGCGCCCGGCCACATCCGGCGCGGGTGAACCGGCGCCGCGGCACCGCGCGCCCACGCGCGTCTCCGACCGCCGGCTCACACCGGCCGGACGAGCCCGCCGGGCTTCACGCCCCGGGCCCGCGGGCGCTCGACCGCGTCGCGTCCCGCACACCGACGAGGCCCAGGAGGCCACCACAGCAACAACGACGACCGTCCACACGCGACTACGCGAGCCGGACGGTCCCAGCCCGCTGACACTTCTCAGCTCGGTGTCCCGGCCGGGACCTCCCTACCCGGCCGGGACACCGTCCCCGAGGGCCGGTAGCGCGGTGCGCGCCGAACACCCAACACCGCGCTACCGGCTCTCCATTTATCCATGCGCCCCTCTCGGTTTCCCGCCGGGAGGCGCTTTTTCACGTCTTCAGCGCGAAAGGCCATCACCATGACCACACCTGTCGACGACATCCTCCGCTGCGGCGACTGCGGCAGCACGACCCCGACGCCGTTCTACCTGAGCCCCACCCTGGCCGTCTGTGACGACTGCGTGCGCGCTCTGCACCAGTGCAGTGGATGCGGGCAGATCACCGACGTCACCTCGGTCACCGACGGCGACGGCCGGATCTGCGACTACTGCGAGCGCGCCGAGCGCTACCGCAGCTGCGATCAGTGCGACATCCTCATCCGCGACGGCTTCCTGTGCCGGAATCACGCTCTCGATGAGGCGGACAATTCCTTCACCTGCGACCGGTGTTCGGGCCTCGTGCCGCTGCGACTGTACGAACCGCTTTACGCCACCGGCGACCGCCAGCTGTGCCCGAACTGCCTCGACGGCTTCGACCTCTGTGACCACTGCGCCTTCTACGACGACGCATTACGTAGCACCGAGACCGGCCGCGACCTGTGCGACAACTGCGCGAGCCGACTCGACTACGTCGAGTGCGACGTCTGCACCACTCTCATCGACAGCGGAAACTACTGCGAGGACCACTGCGACGACGAGGACGACCTCGACGCCCTGCACAGCTACGGGTACAAGCCCACACCAGTCTTCCACGGCATCGGCCCCCGCTACCTCGGCCTCGAACTGGAAATCAACGTCCCGCACGGGCACCTGCCCGACCGCATCGACGACACCGTCGACACCCTCAACGGACTCGGCTACCTCAAAGAAGACATGTCCATCGACTACGGGTTCGAGCTCGTCACCCACCCGATGGCCTACCGCTGGGCCCTCGACTCCTTCCCCTGGCACCTGCTGCAACAGCTCGACCGTGCCGGCTGCAGCGGCGACGGCAACGGACTCCACGTCCACATCAGCCGCGCCGCCTTCACCGGCCCCTGCCACGTATTCCGGTGGATGAAGTTCGTCTACCGCAACGCCCCCGACGTCCAGACCCTCGCCCGCCGCTCCAGCAGCTACGCCGCGTTCCGTGACTCCGAACGCCACAACATCAGAGACGCCTGCAAGGGCAAGTACTGGGGGCCGCGCAGCTGCGCCATCAACACCCAGCCTGCCGACACCTTCGAGCTGCGGGTCTTCGCCTCCAGCCTCGACATCCAGCACGTGCAGGCCGCACTCGCCTTCGCCGACGCCTCCGTCGCCTACACCCGCGACCTCACCGTCCCCGACATCACCCAGGCCGCCGGCTGGATCTGGGGCGCCTTCACCCAGTGGCTGCGCACCCGCCCGCAGTACGCGCCGCTCACCCGTGAACTGGAGGACCTGGCATGTGCATGCTGACCTACCTTCCCGCCGGGATCCAGCCCGACACCACCGCCCTGGCCAACGGAGCCGTGCACAACAAGGACGGCCACGGCTACGCCATCGTCGAGGCTGACCGCATCATCACCGGCCGCGGCATGAACGCCGCCGCCGTCATCGACGAGTTCGCCGCCCTGCGCGGCCTGCACCCCGACCAGCCCGCGCTGTTCCACAGCCGCTTCGCCACCCACGGCCCGGTCACCGAAGACAACATCCACCCGTTCCCGATCGGCGGCGATCCCCGCACCGTGCTGGCCCACAACGGAGTCCTGCCGGAGAAGGCGCGCCCTTCCCGGTGGGATCCGCGGTCGGACACCCGCATCGCCGCCGAAGACATCCTCTCCGCCAAGCGGTTCCTCGCCCTCGATCGCCCCGCCACCCGGCGGCGCATCGAGTCCTGGCTGGGCACGTTCAACAAGGTGGTCATCCTGACCGTCAACCCGCGCTACCCCGATCACGGCTACCTGTTCAACGAGCGCGCCGGGCACTGGGACAACCAGATCTGGTACTCCAACCGCGACTACCTCGACCTGCACCCCGGCCAGACCGCGTGGTGGGGACAGGACGAGGGCTGTCTCTACTGCGGCGTGGCTGACGCCGTCGACCCCGAGACGGGACTGTGCCTCGCGTGCGGCGCGTGTCCTTTCTGCGCCGCCGACAACCAGCCCTGCCCATCCTGGTGCTTCCGGTTGCTCGCCGGCGTCTCCTGCTTCACCTGCGGCGAGGACCTCGACGACTGCGTCTGCGTCGTCGCACCCGCACTCAACGCCTGAACCGCACGCTCTTCGACTGCTGGCCGGGCGCGGCGGCTGCCCCCGCGCCCGGCCGGAAAGGGACCGTCATGCCCTCCCCTCCCGACTACGCCGAGACGACACCACCGATTCCTGCGGCCCTGGCCGACTTGCCCGTCCTCAGCGGTCTCATCGTCCCCTGGGTGACGCCCCGCACCGCCGACGGCCGGTATCTGCTCGGCGCAGTCGATGCCGCCAAAACCCACACCGCCATCCACCGGCGGCTCTGCGGCGTCTGCGGCCGCGCGCTCGCCGACCGCCTGGTCCTGCTCGTGCGCGAGTCCGACCTGGCCCGCTGCGCCAGCACCGAACCCGGGCTGCATCCGCACTGCGCCGCCTACACCACCACGGCCTGCCCGATGGTCGCCGGGCGCCGCAGCCACTACCGCACCAGCGCCCACAAGATCGACGAAGACGCCGTCCACGGCGCGGACGTCGACCGGCGCCTCGGCGCCCCCGCCGAACGCTGGCATGCGGTCTGGCTGACCCGCTACGACGTCGTCACCCTCCACGGCCACCCCGCCGCCTGCTACCTGCTCACGCCGCCGCTGCGCATCCGCCCGGTCAGCGCGTCGCCGCGAAACCGCATCTGACGATCCGCTCAATCCGGAAAGGACAATCCCGTGCCGTCTGACGAAGCGCTGGTGTTCATCGCCAGCAAACACACCACCCCGACCCGCCGACGCGTTCTCTGGCGCGTCACCGTCGCCGACGCCAAGAAGATCTGCAGCGATCCCCGCACCGCCGGCGCCCACTACATGCTGTGCTTCACCACCGAGAACATCGACGATCCCGCCTCGTTCGTGTACGTGCCCGACGACGGTCGCCACGCCGAGGTCCTTCACGACCACGACATCCCACGTCATCCGCGATCACACCACGCGCCAGCCGGCCACGAAACGCCAGCCGCGGTAGGTCCCCGCGCCTGGGCCATCGAGACACTCCGAGAACGTCGTGTTCGGCGCGGAAGCTCGCTGCCAGGAAAGCACACCCGGGCCCCGGCGCCGACCTTCCGTCACTCGGCCGCGCCGACCGATCAGGCGCCGGGGTCCCGGCGTGCTGATCGGGCGCGTCATCCGCACCCGACACGGAGGTTCTCGTGACCACTTTCACCGTCCACACGTCCGCCGACCAGATCGGCTCCGCCTACGAGCAGGCGTGCCGGCTGATTGAAACCGAACTCGGCGGCCGCCGCATCATGGCCGACCCCGACGAACCCGACGCCCGCTTCGCGGTGTGCGCGGGCCCGGAACATCTCATCGACCGCGACAGCACGCTGGAGGCCTGACAGATGCCCGAGAACCAGCTGTGGTTCAGCGCCTACGACTGGAGTCGCTCCTAGGTGCTGCCCGAGTCGGTCGCTTGCAACATCTCCCGTCGCGGCGGCCTCGACGACTACGGCGCCTGGAACGTCGCGCGCGGTGTCCTCGTCGAGCTGTGCCGCGCGCTGCCCGCGACACCGGTCTCGTTGCTCTACGACGAGACCGTGCAGCGCCGCGACCGCATGCGAGTCGCGATCCGGATCACCGCGCACGCCCGTCGCACCGACGGGCAGGACGTGATCGTCATCTACCGCAGCGAACGCAGCGACATCGAGCCATGGCCGGAGTTCTGGAGCGTCGTGGTCAACGGGTTCGTCCCGGCCTCCGGCCACGACGTCCGACGGCCGTCGCCCCCGTGGATCGCCCACACCGCCGCGCAGACGCTACGCACCGAACTCGGCCACTGATCCCAACCCGGTCCCCGCCGACAGCCCTTGCACCCTCTTCTCGGGAAGGACGTTCATGTCCCTCACTCTCGCCAGCACCACCGCCGTCGTCGCCAGCATCCCGGCGCTCATCGGCTTCGTTCCCGACGACTCCCTGATGCTGATCACCACGCTCACCAACGACGACGGCTCGGTCACCACCGGCCCGCTCATCCGAATCGACCTCACCCACCTCACCAGCCACGCCGACGACTGCGTGCTGCAGTTCAACCGGCAATGCGGCGACCTGCCTATTCTCTGCGTCACCGGCATCCTCGTCCGCACCATCGACGAGGACGCCACGAGCGACGACTCGCTGCCGCTGCGCGCCGAGGTCGACACCGTGGTCGAACTGCTGGCCGAGCACGGTTTCACCGACGTCGACGTCGTGCACGTGCCAGCCATCGCCGAGGGCGCGCACTGGCGCTCCTACCTCGACCCCGAGCGCACTGCTGTCCTGCCCGACCCCGCGACCACCGCAGCCGCGGCAGCCGCCGTCGCCGCCGGACACACCATCGCCGCCTCCCGGGACGACCTCGCGGCGCGGTTCACCCCCGCACCGGAGCATCTCCGCTCCCGTCTGCAGCCCCGCATCGCCGACGCCGCCGAATCCGCCGCCATCGACCAGCACTGGCACCTCGCCGCACACGCCCGCCTGGCCCGCGCCGACGCCGCGATCCGCGCCGCCGCCCACGGCGAACTGCCCGCCGACGACGACGCCATCGTCGATCTCGCCGCGACCTTCGCCACGCTGCCGTTCCGCGACGCCCTGCTCGCCGTCCCCGACGACACCGCGCGCTTGGCGGCCGAGAACCTGGTCCTGCACCTGTGGCGCCACAGCTGCGACCCCATCGCCGGCCAGCTCGCCACCGTCATCGCGGTGCACGCCTACCTGCGCGGCGACGGAACAGGCGCGCGGATCGCACTCGAGAACGCCGACCCCGAGCAGCTCATGGTGCGACTGCTCTCGAACATGCTCGGCCACGCCGTCCCGCCGTCGAAGGTCCACCACGTGTTCCAGAACGCCAGCGCCGACGCTCGCTGCACGCTGCTCAGCGAGCCCGCGGTCGATCAGGCATAACGCCATCCCGCAACGCCGTTCGCGTCGGTTCGCGGGGCTGGGTGCGCGATGCTGTGAGCCCGCCGAGCGAACGCCCGTCGCACGCAACCTGGACGGTCGTGGTTGACGGCGCGGCGGTGAGTGCGTGCCACCGGCAATGGCCTCACCCGGCTCGCTGGGACGTGGATCGCCCGAAGGTAAGCACACCCCGGCCGGGGGCAGTGCGTCCCCGAAGCCCGGCCCGATCCGCCCGGGTGAACCAGCCCCTCGACTTTCGATCTCCGATGCCGGTCGAGCAGCGGGCTGGTTCACGCCGGGCGGATGAGCCGGGGCCGGGGACGTCGCCTCACGGCGACCCCCGGGCCGCCGCGTGCTCAGGCTGCGCCGCGTTCCACACCCCAACAAGCCCAAGGAGGCCACCATGGCCGGCGACACCACCATCACCATCATCGGCAACCTCACCGCCGACCCCGAGCTGCGCTTCACCGCCACCGGGGCGGCGGTCGCGAACTTCACCGTCGCCTCCACCCCGCGCACCTTCAATCGCGCCACCAGCGAATGGGAAGACGGCGAGGCACTGTTCCTGCGGTGCACCATCTGGCGGCAGGCGGCGGAGAACGTCGCCGAGTCCCTGACCCGCGGCGCCCGCGTCGTCGTCCAGGGCCGCCTCCAGCAGCGCTCCTTCGAGACCAGCGAGGGCGAGAAGCGCACCGTGCTGGAACTGACCGTTGACGAGATCGGCCCGTCGCTGCGCTACGCCACCACCACGGTCACCAAGAACGCGAAGAACGCGGCCTCGAAGGCCAACCCGGACCTGGTGACCAGCACGCCCGCAACCCCGGCCGAGGACCCCTGGGGTCCGGCCGCCGAGCGGGACCTGGTCGGCGCAAGCGCCGGTGCCAACGACGCGCCGCCCTTCTGATAGAGCCCGGTGTCCGGCCGGACCTTCCCCTCCGGCCGGGCACCAACCCGAAGGCCGGGGCCAGCCTGACGGCTGGCCCCGGCCTTTCTCATGTCACACCACCACGCCCCGGAGGTCACGATGCCCGCCACCCACAACACCAAGCAATCCGCGACGTCCAATACACCGCCCCAGACCCGCCTCGAGCGCACGCGGCGAATGCTCGCACTGGCCCGGAAATCACCCTTTGGGGTAGTAGAATCGCTTTACGCTCGGAGCATGAGCAATCGTTACGGCGTCACGATCCCCGGGCTCGTCCTCGCCGGAGGCACCGGCGTCTACCTCGGCATCCAGCCCTTCGGCTACATCGGACTGATCGTCACACTGTTCACCGACCCCGCCGGGCTGCTCGCCCTGCCCGGCGCGCTCCTGTTCGGTGCGCTGCTCGGGTGCGGAGTCGCCTACCTCAGCCGGCACCGGATCAGGCCCAAGCTCGACCGCGCCAAGCGCTACCGGCTCGCCGCCATCCTCGGCGCCGTCACGCTGCCCGGCTACGTCTTCCTCGCGCACTTCCCCGGCGCCGACGGCGACGGAGCCGGGAACCGCTGGCCCGTCGGCTTCGCGTGCTGCTGCGGCGTCGCCGCGATGATCACCTACTACCGGCGACGCAAGCGTCTGACGCTCGCCCGGCACGCCCGGCGGCTCGCGGATCAGGAAGCTGACCGGCAGACGGCGACGACCTGACTGGGCACGCAGCTCAGTCTGTCTCCTCTCCAGACCACTCGGCGGCCTCACCCACAGGCCCCGGTTCCTCAGCAGCGTCCAGTACGGCGACACCATCGGCAACGGTCGGCTCGAGCTCCGCAGCCGCGGCCGTATCGACGGGCGCCGTCGCACTCCCCTCGTCGTCCGACTCCGGCTCTGCCGCCATCGTGCCGACGGGCGCGGCGTCAGGCGCCTGCCGAGACAACGCCGTCACCGCCTTTGCCGAGATCCCCAGCAGTGCCGCTGTGTCCGCCACGCCGACCTCGCAACTGCGGATCTGCGCCACGGACGTCGCCAGCACCGACCGCCACTCAGCAATCTCCATCTCCGCGTCCGCGCGCACCTGCTCCACGTGCCGCTCGCACTCCGCGACCTTCGCCGCGCGTTGGCGGTCCAGCTCCGCGAGCTTGCGCTCCAACTGGGCCTCAACAGCCGCAATCCGATCCTCGCGCCGACTCTCCGCCGCCTCGATCGCCGTCGCTGCCTCCGCGAACGGACCCAGCGCAGCGTCCACGCGGCGCTCCTTCTCGCGTTCACGCTCCAGCTGTTCCACGCGTCGCTGTCGCGCCGTCTCCAGTCGCTGCAGCGTCGCCGACGACCGGCGCTTCCGCCGCGGACCAGTAGTCCTGCGTTCAACCATGACGAACCTCCCGCGCGCGGGAGGGCACCATCCCAGGCTACCCGCGACGCCACCAGCGCATCGTCGCTTCGGCGGGCCCAGCCGCTATCGTCGATCCCCGTCACGTTGAGGGCCCGACCCGCTGCAACATGCTGGGCCGCCGGCACGACAGACAAGGAGTGGCCGTGAGCTCCGAGCCGCATCGGGCGCAGCCGTGCCGCCAGTGCCCCTGGCGCCAAGACGCGGACCTCACCGCGTTCAGCGAGGCCGACATGATCAAGCTGGCCAACGCCAACGGCTCACCCGGCGCCGAAGCCGCTACCACGGCTCCGGCCATGTCCTGCCACCTCGACCAGCCCGACACCACCCACCCCATGCGGCTGTGCGCCGGGTGGCTCGCGGTCGTCGGCCGCCACCACCTCAGCATCCGCATGGCTCTGCTTGCCGGCACGCTCCCACCTACCGCCGTCACGGCCGACGCCGACTGGCCCGCGCTACATCCCAGCCTCGACGACCTGGTCGCCGAACTAGCTCGCCAGCAGGCCCAACGCCGGCACCCGCGGGCCGCCGGCTGACCGACCGATCTGCTGCCCCATCTCCGCGACTACCCTGTACCTCGGCAACCAGCAAGGGAGTGTTGACCGTGTCGACCCCGACCAGCGACGACGCCACGCCTACCGGCGCCGAGATCCTCGCCGTCCACGACGGCGCCGACGGCTGGGGCGTCGTCACCGCCGCCGCACCCGCTGGCGCCTACCAGGCCAGCCCCTGCGCCCGCTGCCCCTGGCTACGAGACTCCCCCGTCGGCGCGTTCCCGCCGGAAGTGTTCCGCCACTCCGCGCGCACCACCTACGACCTTGCGACTCACAAGTTCGGCTGTCACTCCAGCACCCCCGAGCAACCCAAGACCTGCGCCGGGTTCTTGCTGCGCGGAGCCGCCCACAACCTCTCCGTCCGTGTCCACGGCCCCGACGTCACCACCGCGGTTTCCACCAACCGGCCGCTCTATGACAATTACCGCGAGATGGCCATCGCCAACGGCGTCCACCCCGACGACCCGAGTCTCAAGCCGTGCCGCGACAGCCGCGCCTACCTCGACGATGCCACCATGCTCGACGACGGCGCGCCCCACCCGCAGACTCACCTGGCTCTCGCCCGCGCCGCACGCGTCATCCGCGACTTCATCGTCGCCAGCGTCGGCGCCGACCACGGCGAAGAGATGACCAGCCAAGCGCAGCTGCTTGCAGGCCGCCTTGCCGCGCACGGGCACCTCGCAACCGGCATCACCGCATTCCACGCTGTCGTTCAGCTGCCGGGTGCTGTCATCCGTGACTTCATCGTGGAGTCCGTTGGCGAAGACACCGGCGACGACATGACCGACCAGGCCGAACAGCTACGCCACCAGCTCGCCGCAGCCGGCCTACTTGCCGACGGGGTCTACCAACCCGTCCCGCTCGCGCCGTAGACCTCGACCAGGTATGGCGCCCTGCGTGCTCTGGTACGGGTAGGTCGCGGTACCGCCGCAGTAGCCCCGAGGGGCCACGCCACCGAAGTGGCGAGCTGCGAAACTCGCGGCGGCCCGCTGACGCTCCGACTCAGGGACACGTACGCCCGCGGAGCGCTAGCGGCAGCTTACCTGCGGGTCACCGATGTCGTCGCGCGGCGGGGCCGGAGTCACCGTTTCAGCTGGTCAGACAGCATTTTCGGTGCGCGCCGGCCGTGGGCCCTTTCGCAGGTTCTCGTTGCGTCCGCGGGTGGTGGGTGGCCCCGAAATTGTATCGGTCGCTCCCCCAAATACAAGGGCACCCCAAACTATTTTTGACCGAAAAGCGTGGTCAAAAATAGTTCGAGGCCCCACCCTTGTATTTGGGGCCCCTACTCCCTAGGTCAGGCGTTAAGGGCAGGCCGGGGGCCTGCCCTGGTTGCTTCGGGGCCACCCACCACCCACTCAGCATGTCGTCGCCCATACCGCACCGACCAGTGGAAACAGGCCAACCACCAGGACGGCCGACAGCCACGACGCGCGACGAGAACGACCCTCGACAACAAATCAAACCCATCGCAATTTTGCGCGCTTTAAATTGGCCGAAAAAGTCCCATAAAGAGAGGCTTTCAAGTGGAACAGCACACGCGCCCTCGGTAGTATGGAAATCGCAAGGTGATCGGGAACTGCGAGCCCGAGATCCGAACTCAGCCAACACGTAAGGACCGACTGTCATGGTTTCGACCATCCACCGTAAGCACCGCCGCAGTATCGACCGCGCCGTGCAGGCATTGCGGGAGCAGCCGCCGCGCGTCCGGACCGCGCTCACCGAGCTGCGGAACGTCTTCGCCGACAGCGGCGAGAACCCGCCCGCCATCCTCGCTGCGTGCGCGACGCTGCTCAACACCGACGCCGCGATCAGCGGCGACGTCCTGGCCGCCGTGCGCGCCGCTCACGCCGAGTGGGACAGCTACAGCGAGCAGGAGCGTGCGCTGTTCCATCAGTGCGTGTACACCAGCCAGAGCCGCCGCGCCGTCGCCGTGACCGACGTCAACGACGTGACGGCCATGCTGCGCGAGACTCCCCGACGCGTCTCGGACGCGCTCAACGGGTTGCGGTGGCTCAATGCCCAGACCAACGACGCACACCGCGACGTGTTCACCGCATGCGGGACACTGCTGAAGAACCCCAGCGCCGACCACCCCGCCATCGTCGAAGCCATCCAGACCGCACACCACCTCTGGCCGATCCTCACCCACGACCTGCGCACACTCGTCACATCGTGCGTGTACGCGAGCAAGGCCCGCGCCGCCCACGCGCGCGCCCGAACCGCCGCCCGGCAGCAGGCCACCGAAGCCGAGTCCGCCGATGTGCACCGGTGCGGCAACTGTGACGGCAACCTCGCCGGACTCCCCGAAATGCGGTACTGCTCCGACGCCTGCCGCAAGGACGCCGAGAGTGCCGAGCGCCCGACCGACGGCGAGCACACCACCACGGCCCCCGTGTCCGCCGCCGGGCACGAGCCGATCGAGCAGCAGGCCGCGCGCCGCTACGTCGTCGGCGAAGTCGAAGCCGAGTACGACGAGCACTGGCGGGCGATCGAGAAGGCGATCCCGTCCGCCGGGCTCGTGCGCAAGAACGAAAGCGGCGTCGACGCCTACGAAGCCGAACGCGAGCGCCACCGCGACACCGACGACAGCCGCGAAACCGTGACCGACCTGACCGGCCGCGCAGTGACGGACGATGACTATGACCGGTTGGCCTTGCGCGGCATCGACCCGGATGCGTTGTGCGTGGCGTGCAACCTCGAACGCACCCCCAGCGAGCAGCGCACCCCGAGCACGGACGACCGATGCGAGATGTGCCGAGACCGGAACATGCCGCCGCTGTTCACGTTCGCGCCGTCGCGCGAACTCGCCGCCGTCGCCTGACCACCCACTCGCCAGCGGGGGCACCCGGACCGGGTGCCCCCACCCACTCCAAGACCAGGAGCCGCCACCGTGCGCACCTTTACTGACATTCTCGCCGACATCGACCGCGAGCTAGCCGCCGTCGACATGATCCCGACCGACGAACCCGCCGCCGTCGCCGCCTACCTGCGCGCGCTACTCACCCGCTACGCCCTGACGCTGCCCGACCTCGACGGGGGCGAGGTCGCCATCGTGCCCGCCGCCGCCATCCGTCTCGAACTGTCCTACCTCACCCAGGACAGCCCGAGCTAACGACCGTCCACACAGAACGCGGCCGCCGATCCTGCGATCGGCGGCCGCTTTCGTGTGCCCGGACATCTGGGGACCGCGCCGGCGCCGGCAGACGGCGCCCGGGGCGCCTTAGTGCAGGCGCCGGCGCTCGACCCGAAATTTCGGTCACCACCAACCCGCCTCACCAACCCCACCCCGCCTACCGCACACCGCCCGCCACCACACCCCACCCCGCACCTTCCCCGCCACCCACTCACCCCGCCGACCACGCCACCGCCCCCACCTCAGCCAGCCCCAACCCCGCACACAGCACGTCTTGCAGACGTTCTGAAACCAGGTCGAATCGCATCTGATGCGAACACGCGCCGCGCTACACGCGGCGGTAAAGCGGCGTTCGTGGAGCCCGCCGAAGGGGCGTCGACACGGCCTTCGGGGTCCGAGAGTAGCGCAGGCCAGGACAGCGGAGCGCCATGCCGCGCCGCGTTCGCATCGTGCACTGCAACCAGCTACGATCGCATTAGACGCGAGATCATCGCATCTAATGCGACGGGGCAAAGGCGGATTTTGTGGCGTCGGACGATCGGTTGGCGGGCTCGGCCGGCCTGCACCTGGCCACGGGGGTGCCGCTTCTCCATCCGGAGGAGCAGGTGTTCGCCGCGATGCTGGACGGCTGGTGCAATCAGCTGCTGGCGCGGAACCTGGCACGCTCGACGGTCGCATCCGCACAGCGAGTAGTGCGGCAGTTCGGCGAACACAGCGGCACGTACCCGTGGTTGTGGACCCCCCAGCTGGCCGACGAATGGTTCGCCGATCTGCGTGCGGTCCGGCACCTGTCACTGTCCACAGTGCGCAACTACCAGGGAGCGCTGCGTAGATTCGGCGCGTTCGTCACCGACCCGGCCTACGGGTGGGCAGCCGAGTGCGAGCGCCGGTTCGGCACGCATCCGGTGAAGGTGATCAACGAGGTCAACGCCGCGGTGCACGTCGCGGACTCGGAGGCGGACGCAAGCAAGCGCGCGTTCAGCCGCGTCGAGCTACAGGCGCTGTTCGACTACGCCGACGACGAGGTCGACCGTAAACGAGCGGCGGGCCGCAAAGGCTGGCTGACAGCGTTCCGAGACGCGACGTGTTTCAAGGTCGCCTACGGCTTCGGGCTGCGGCGCAACGAGACGCGGATGCTCGACGTCGTCGACTTCGGGCGGAATCCGCACGGTCCGGAGTTCGGCGGGTACGGCGTGCTCGACGTCCGCCACGGCAAGGCGAAGAAGGGCTCGCCGCCGAAGCGGCGCAGCGTGCTGTGTGTCTGGGAATGGGTGGCCGAAGTCGTCGAGCAGTGGTCAACCGAGGTGCGGCCACTGCTCGGAGTGGACGGCAATCCGGCGCAGTGGCCTTCGGAGCGTGGCTTGCGGATCGGGAACAAGCAGCTCAACCGGCAGCTGGCGACCTACCGCGACGCGCTCGGCCTGGACCCCGCGCTCGACTTCCACTCGCTGCGCCGCGCCTACGTTACGCACCTGATCGAGGACGGCTGGGATCCGCGATTCGTGCAGGAACAGGTCGGTCATGACCACGCGAGCACGACCTCGATCTACACGTGCGTGTCGTCTGACTTCCGTACGAGAACCCTGCGACGGGTGCTGGATGGGACGATCAATCGAGCTCTGGGCTGGGAGTGAGGAGAGTCGATGACAGGCAAGAAGCGGTCGGTCAGCTACAGCTGGCGGCTGCGCGAGGTCATGGCCGAGCACGGCATATTCCAGACCACCGAGCTGGTGGAGCCGCTGCAGGAACGCGGCATCTACCTGTCGGTCTCACAGGTGCACCGGCTGGTGACTGGCAGACCGGAGCGGTTGTCACTGCAGGTTCTGGCGGCGTTGTGCGACATCTTCGCGACCGTCCCCTCAGAGCTGATCGTCACCGACGCGGAGAACGTTGGGATCCGCAAGACCGGCACCGCCGACCGTCCCGCACCGACCGGAGTCACCGAGCTGCGACCCCGGCGCGCCCGGATCACCAGCACCGAATGAGCCGTTCCCGCGAATTCTGCGCCCGCTGCGAGCAGGCGGTGTGCACCGATTGGGAGAAGACGAAGCTGCGTGATCCGCGACTGCGGACCCGGATTCGCTGGCCCGAAGGCCCGGTATGCGTGAAGTGCTACGACGACGCCGTGCACACGCGAGGCCGGTGCGACGGCTGCGACGTCGACCGCCTGCTACCCGGGATCGGCCCGGCTGGAGCGCGGCTGTGCACCAGCTGCGCGGGCGGTCTCGGCGACTTCACCTGCCGCCGATGCGGCCAGGAAGGACCGCGCTACCGCGCCGGAGAATGTGCGCGATGCGTCCTCTCCGAGCGGCTCGCGGCCTGTCTGGACGACGGGACTGGCGCAATCCGGCCCGAGCTGCGGCCGTTCTACGAGTCGTTCCGGGCCATGCCCCGCGCTCGCGGCGGCCTCCTGTGGCTGTCCAAACCGCACATCCCGCCACTGCTGAGCGCACTGGCCGGCGGCGCCGTGCCGCTAACGCACGCCGGGCTGAGCACGCTGCAGCCCTGGCGAGCCGTGATCCACCTGCGCGACCTGCTCGTCGACGCCGGAGTTCTCCCGCCGGTCGACCGGTTCCTGTTCCTGCTCGAGCAGTGGCTTCACGGCTGGCTCTCCTCGATCGAGGACCCGCAGCACCGCAGCATGCTCGAGCGTTTCGCGACCTGGCACGTCCTGCGACAGCTGCGCAACACCGCGGCGAGACAGCCCATCAACCCCGGCCGCGCGAACCTGGCCCGGCACGTCCTGCGGACCTCCGCTCAGTTCCTGGTTCACCTCGCCGAGCACAACCGGCCCCTCGAGGACTGCGGCCAGGCTGACATCGACCGCTGGTTCGCCGCCGATCTCGGCCGCGCGGAGCACTCTCGCGCGTTCTTGCGCTGGTGCATCGCCCAGCGCGAACTGCCCCGCCTGCGGATTCCGTCCGTCGTGAAGAAGACCGGAGCGCGGCTTAGCCAGCCACAGCGCTTGGCCTTCATCCGCCGCGTGCTCACCGACCCGTCCATTCCGGCGGCCGACCGGGTGCTTGCGCTGCTGATCCTGCTCTACGCACAACCGCTGGTGAAGGTCGCGCGGCTGACCGTTGACGACGTCCTGCGCGAGCAGGACCAGGTCCTGCTCCGGCTCGGCGACCCACCGATCCCAGTGCCGCTGCCCTTCGCTGACGTGCTGCTCGACTATGTCGCCAACCGCCCCAACATGTTCTCCGCCACCAACCCCAGCAGTCGCCTCTTGTTCCCTGGGCGCCGCGCCGGGCAGCCGATGCACACGACCTCCCTGCGCCTGCGGCTGCGAAACCTCGGTCTGCCCAGCATCGACGCGCGCACCGCCACGATCCGCCAACTGCTGCTCGAAGCCCCCGCCGCGGTCGTGGCCGGCATGCTCGGCTACCACGTCGGCACCGCCGAAACCCTCGCCATCCAAGCCGGTTCCACCTGGGCTCGCTACGCCGCGGGCGACCACCAACGACCACCACAACCACAGGGAGCGCGATGACCGTTGATGACACCACCGGATCCGAAGCCCGCGCGCACATGAGCGCTGGCTGGGACGGCTGGCCGCACGCTGGCACGCCACTGCACGATGCGACAGAGGCGGGAGGTCTCACCGGATACGTCTACGCCGTCGAGTTCTCGAACAGATGGATCAAGATCGGCGAGACGAACAACGCGAAACGGCGCATCACCAACGAGCATTGCACCGATGCCGCGAAGTTCGGGATCACCATTACGCGGTCGTGGGTTTCCCCCTTGCACCACGAGCGCAAGGTCAGCGAAGAAGCATTGATCGCATACTGCGAGCAGCACGGCCAGCGAACCGCGGGTCGCGAACGGTTCGCCGGTGTCGACTTCGCCGACCTGCAAGCCCACGCCGAGAGCCTTGACTACCGCGCGGTTCCACCAGCACGGGCCATCGACGACATCGACCTCGACCGCATGAAGGCCCTCGCAGCCGACGACAAACTGTGGACGATTGCTCAGGTCGCGGAGGGGTTGGGCCTATCGCTGCGACGAACACGGCAGCTGTGGCGCCAGATGACCGACTGGCTCCAGTACGGCCAAGGAATCTGGCCGCCCAGGCCGGACACCTACCTGACCGATCCGCACCCGGTACAGCTGGAATGGTTTCCGCCCCACCAGACGCTGCTGCCATTGCCAGACGACGACGCAACGGGCCAACCCCGATGGCGAGCCGGAACGATCCGAATGTGGGCAATGCAAACGGGTCGCATGAACCCCGATGGAACCCCAAAACACGCCAAGCCTTCCGGCCGGCCGCGTCAAGCTCCGGCACTTACGGGCTCCGCCGCCCCGGCACCGGGGCCTCGGGCGATGTCACGATCATCCACTGAGAGGGCAAAGCCTGGCCAGCCCCGCCCCCGGCAGACTGGCCAACATCGCACGCCAGCCAAGTCTGCCACGATTTCGGCGACTACTACTGGGACCTCCGACGAGCTCGGCGCTCCCACGGCTGGAACGGAGAGCCGTCATGATTGAGCCTGGCGACATCGCCACCTGGGCGGCCGCTGCCGTCGCCGTTGTGGCTGCCGGCATCGCCGGATGGCAGACCCGCGAGGCCCACAAGTCTCGGATCGCCGCGCAGGCCCAGGCGACCGAGGCGGCCAAGTCCCGCGAGGCTGCTGAAACACAAGCCCGTGCCGCTGAAGAGCAAGTGGCGCTGATGCGTGCCGACCGCGACGAACGCGACGCGCCGGAGTTCTCCGTGTCGGCGGTCGACGCATTCACCGACGATGCGAATTCCTTCGCGGCCAAGGTCGTGCTGCGCATGGAAAGAGGCCGGGCGCTGCGTTCGCTGACCGTCACCGCCACAGGTGACTACCTCGACAAGAATCCCCTGTACCGCTTCACCGACGCCTCAGGCGGCGTCGCCGCTGGCATCCAGCTCACCTTCGACGACATCCGCAACGGACGCGAAGTCGTCTTCTACGCCCAGACCAAGGACGGCTACGTCGGCAGTACCGTCGACCTCGAGTTGACCTGCCACGAACGCGACGGCGAACGCACCTGGCAACGTCACCACGCCTGCACCATCATCCCACGCCCTCCGCGTACCTGGCCGACCTTCAGACCCCTCTGACCGGGGTCACTCAGAAGAGCAGATGAGTGCAGCCGACGCGCTGACGCGCGCCGAGCTGGCGGACCCTGCGCGACGAAGGGACGCTCAGCTGTCGAGGTTGTGCCACTCGTCCCCGAGCACCCACCGAAGCGCAGAAATCCGACCCGAGAGGTAACCCCAAGCCCAGTCCGATTCGACATCTTTTGCAAGCTCCTCGACGCCATACTGCTCCTCTACCCGGCGCTTGGCCGCGAGCATTCCCGCCTTGATGTCCTCCGCCCAGTCGTACTGGTCGACATCCTCATCTGCGGGCTTCCTCCCGTACCAGAGCCGATCCATGAGCTCCGACTCGGACCGCAGGATCTCCGACACTCGTCTCAGCGTGCTCGTACCCACATCGTGCCGGAAGGCGAGGTCGAGGTTCTTCTCTACTAGTCGGAGGAGCTGCGGCTTCTCCCACACGCGAATGCGAAAGGGCGGGCGGTTTGTGCGCTGGTAGTCCGCGATCCAATCCTTCGCGCCGTTGGTGAGGTAGCCAGAGGCAATGAAGAGCACGACCGCGGGACGCTCGGCGTTCGCCCAGGCGAGCGTCCCCTGGAGTGCGTCGGGTGGCACTCCGCGCTTGTAGTGCTTGCAGTCGACGAACCACTGCTCTTCGTACTCGTGGCCGTCGATGTCTCTTAGGGTCTTACGGGCAACGATGTCGCGGCCCCGGTCAGAGGGCGACGACGCTAGCGGTGTGCCCTTCCGCCAGTCCACGTTGGAGAAGCCGCTCTCGGCCATGAGATCGAAGCAGAACTCCTCGAAGTCCGTGGGCGACAGCCCCTCGAAGTCGAGGGAGCCGAGCGCGAAGTCGTCCTCCGACTCGGCAAACTCCTCCACCCGCCCGTCAGCTCGCTCCTCGGGCGGCTGCTCGCTCGCTGCCTGTTCATCGGCTTGCTCGTCCGGCTCACTCTCCATTCCCTGAGTATACGAAGCGGTGCGAAGTGGATGCCTGTTGGCAGCCCGGATCGACGGCACGCACTAGCCAACGGCCAAGCACTATTCGGCAACGCGTCCGTCGATACCTCGACCGGGACGATGTCGCTCGCAGCCGCTTTCGGAGCCGGGCTCCTGCCAAGACAGACTCCATAATGCCTTAGGCCTTGGCGTTTCCAAGGTTTCGCACACGCGCCGACCGAATACGCGTCGTTACCAGTAACCGGGTGGGCGTCGACGCCTTTTCGGCGTAGTCTGGTGTGGACATGATGGGCTTGCGGAAGCTGAGCCCTGGTGGTCATGAGTACCTCACGAACACGGTGGCGTGCGCCGATCGCAGCCGTGAGCTCGCACCCGGCGAGCTGTTAAGTGACTACTACCTCTCCCGTGGATACCCAGCAGGCCAATGGTTCGGCGCCGGAGCAGAGCACTTAGGACTCTCCGGCGCAGTCACCCCTGCCCAAATGAACGCCCTCTTCGGCGAAGGCCGGCACCCGAACGCCGACGCCATCGAAGCCGAGATGATCGCCAACGGCGCTACCGCCGCAGAGGCGCTGAAGGCCACCCGCCTCGGTCGGCGGTTCCCGCAGTACTCCGCACTGGACCACCTACGCAGCCAAGTCTCCCAGGCGTATAAGGACCACAACCGCCAGCACGACCGCCCGATCGGCGCGCCCATCTCCGCGGCAACACGCGCCGAGATCCGCCGCGGCATGCAATTGCAGGCCTACCGCACAGCCCACGACGGCAACGGTCCCGCCGACGACAAAGAGCTGAACGGATGGCTGGCCGAGCAGAAAGGGAACCTCAAGTCCGCGGTCTCCGGGGTCGAGGCCGTGTTCAGTTACGACAAAACCCTCTCCATCGCATGGGCGATGGCGTCGCCGTCCGGACGGAAGCGCATTGTCGGTATGGCGCGTCAGGCGGCCCTCGACACCGTGACCTACGTGGAACGCAACATCGCCTACACCCGCCGCGGGAACATGGGCGAGGCACAGGTCGACGTCAACGGGATCACCGCGGCGATGTTCGAGCACTGGGACTCCCGCGCCGCCGACCCGCACCTGCACTTTCACGTCCTGATCTCCTCGAAGGTGCAGCGCAGCGACGACGGAGAGTGGACCGCGCTTGACGGGCGCACCATGTTCGCCGCGGCGGTCACCGCATCGGAGTACTTCGACAACCGCCTGCGCGACCTGTTCCGCGAGCAAGGCGCTTCGTGGGTGCAGCGCGGCGCCGAGGGCGTGGCCATGAAACGCCCGGTCTGGCAGCTCGAAGGGATCCCTGTCGAGCTAGTGAAGCTGTTCTCCCAGCGCCACCGCCAGTTCGAAGCCGCCCGAGCCAAGCGCATCGTCGAGTTCACGGCCAAGCACGGGAAAGAGCCGACGCCGAAGGACATCTTCGCCATCGACCGCGCCGCCCAGTACGACAACCGACCCGGCAAGCAGCCACCCAAGACGCTTCCGGAACATCTCAAGGCGTGGCGCGAGCACGCGCTGAGCATCGTGCCCGCGAAAGTTCTGAACACGCTTGCCGACCGAGTGTTCCTCAGCGTACGCGCGGAGCCGGATGCGTTCGACATCGCCAAACTCACCCAGGCGACTCGGGGTGTCGTGTCGGACAACTACAGCCACTTCTCGTGGTGGAACCTCGCCGCCGAAGCCCACCGCCAGACGGCGCACCTCACGGTGCCAGTCGACAAGCGCGAACAGCTCGTCGACGACGTCGTCGACACGATCCTCGCCCAGCCCGACACCCTCGCCCTCGTCGGCCCGACCGCGGTCAACGAACCCGCGTCGCTGCGCCGGCGCGACGGCGAGTCAGTGTTCGTTGAACACCGCTCCACCCGCTACACCACCACCGCGACCCTCGCCGCAGAAGGCGACTTGGTCGCGTGGGCGCGCCGCGGCGGCGGGCACCGCCTGCGCGCCGACACCGTAGAGAAGGCCCTCGCCGGGCAGAAGCTCAATGCCGGGCAGACGGAGATGGTGCGCCAGTTCGCCCGCTCCGGGCGGCGCCTGCAGCTCGCGTTGGCCCCGGCCGGGGCGGGCAAGACTTCGGCGATGAAGGTCCTGGCAACTGCGTGGCGGCGCACAGGGCACCGCGTCTACGCCTTCGGTCCCTCCGCCCGGGCGGCCCAGGAGCTCGGCGCGTCGATCGGGGCGAAGCCGCACACGCTGCATCAGCTGACCACCGCTTTGTGGTTCGGGTTCGCCCACCGTGCGTTCCCGATGGAGGCCGGGGACCTGGTGATTGTCGACGAGGCAGCAATGGCCGGCACCCACACCCTGCACAAGGTCGTGAAGTACGCGCTGAACAACGGCGCAGACGTGCGGCTGATCGGGGACGACGCGCAGCTGGCCGCGGTCGAGGCCGGCGGTGCAATCCGGCTGATCGCCCACGACGTCGGCGCCGTGCGGTTCCGGGAGATCGTGCGGTTCCGCGGCGAAGACCGGGAGGAACAGGCCGCGGCGTCGTTGCAAATCCGGGCCTGGAATCCCAAGGGGCTCGAGTACTACGTCGACAGCGGCCGCGTCTCCGACGGGTCGCTGGAAACGATGCGCGACGCCGCCCGCTCGCACTGGCAGGCCGATCTCGACGCCGGTGTGCAGTCGCTGCTGATCGTGCCGACCAACGAGGACACCGTCGCGCTGAACATCGACGCCCGCGAACGGCGCCTCGGGCGTGGCGCGCTCGACCGGGGGCGGGAGGTGGAACTACACGACGCCACCACCGCGAGCGTCGGCGACTGGGTCGTCACCCGGCACAACCAACGGCTGCTCTCGCTGTTCGGGGGAAAGGACTTCGTCAAGAACGGTGACGTCTGGACCATCACCGACGTCCACGCCAACGGCAAGATCACCGTGCAACACAAGGTGCACAAGGCGGCGATCACCCTGCCGGCCGGGTACGTCCAGGCCCACGTCGAGCTCGCCTACGCCGCCACCATTAACCGGGTCCAGGGCATGACCAGCACCGGCAACGCCCACCTGCTGGTCCCGCCGACGATGACCCGCGAGCAGTTCTACCCCGGCATCACCCGCGCCATGCTCGGCAATTTCATCTACGTCGTCACCCACCACCACGTCATCGACCAGCACCGCGAAACCCCCGACCCGGTGTCCCCGCGGTCGGTGCTGACCGGGGTGCTGAACCACTCCGGCGCCGAGGTCTCGGCCACCGAGACCTTGCGGGAGGCGCAGGACGAGGCGGTGTCGATGGGCACGCTGGTGTTGCGCTACAACTACACCGCCACCTACCGCGACGAGGACCGCTACCGCGACGTCCTCACCCGACACGCCCCCTCAACAGTCGATCTCGACAGTGAGCCGGCGCTGATCCAGACATTGCGCAACGCCCATGACCTCGGCTGGGAACCCGATCCCCTTGTCGCCGCGGTCATGCGCTGGCGCCAGTCCCTCGACGACGCCGACAACCCGGGCGCGGCGCTGCAAGCCCGGATCCGAAAGCACCTTGAACGCCGTACGCCGCCCTCACCGACCGCTCCGCCCCACCCTGCGGATATCACTCGCTGGCGGGGCATCGTCGACGCAATCGCGCCACACGCCGCCGTCGAAGACCCGGAGTGGCACAAGATCTGGCAGCGCGCGGCCGGCGGCCTGGCGGTCGGATTCGACATCGAGGCCGCCCTGACCGTCGTCGCCCACCAGCTCGCTGCACGTCCGGCAGTGCCGGATCCGATGCCGGATGACCGCTACGCCGACGCCGCTCTCGCCGCCGAACTGGAACGCCGACGTGAGCGCGGAGAAGCCCACGTGCGCGCCGTTCCCTGGCTGGCCCGCCCCGACTTCGCCCACGTCCGCCACCACCCGGGACATGCCCAGTACCTGCACGAGATGAACCACGCCATCGCCGAGCGCGTCGAGCACCTGCGCGCTGCGGTGATCCGCGACCAACCCGCCTGGGTCTCGGCGCTCGGGCCGCGGCCAGGCAACCCGATATCGGCCGAGGACTGGGACGACCTTGTCGGCCTGGTCGCCGCCTACCGCGAAACCTTCCGCATCAAGGGCGAGTCTGCGCTGGGCGCCAAGCCCGATAGCCACGGCGCGCGGGCACGCGCCTGGCACACCCTGACTGAGCGCTGGGATGCCTTCGGCCGCGCGCAAGCGCACCCCTCCGCTCCAGCGAAGGCACGCACGACCGCTCGGACCGGCGAGCTGGACGATGTGTTCGCCGAGTTCGAGCACGCCGAAGAACGAGTCGTCCTCGAGCCCCTCAACGTGCTCCTTCGCCGCTACGAGCTGCTGGCCCGCGACGGTGATGAAGACCGTTACCTCGACATCCTTGCCCGCTACGTCCCCGGCGCGATCAACGCCGGCGCCGAGCCCGCCGCGCTGAACGCGCTCGCCAACGCCCAGGATCAGGGCTGGCAGGCCGAACGGCTGGTCCGCAAGCTCACCGACGACAGCGGCTTCGCCTGGGCCAGCGATCCGGCCGCCGTCCTGGCCAAACGCATCTCCACGCACCTCAGCGAGCACCGGCCACCGGCACGGATCGGGACGCCGACCGACGAGCAGGTCGACCGGTGGCGCAGCATCGTCGCCGAACACCTGCCGGACGCGATGGTGACCGACGAGCAGTGGGGCATTGTCTGGCGCCACGCCGCCGGCGGAACCGCACTCGGCCTCGACGCCGACACCGCCCTCACCGAAGCTCTCACCGGCCTCGCCGGCGACATCACCGGCGGCGCCGACGGTGACTACCGGCGTGCCGGTGAAGCACTCGTCGCCGTGTTGACCGACCACCACCGGGCCGGCGAAGGGCTACACGCCGCGCTCCCGTGGCAGGCTCAACCGGACTTCGGGACATCCGGAGAGCACCGCGGTGCCTTGGAGGGTCTGGACGGCCTCAACGGCGAGATCGCCGCCCGCGCCGACCAGCTGCTCGACCAGGCGCACCGTGAACAACCTCGGTGGGCCGCCCAG
The DNA here is from genome assembly GCF_030182635.1 of Amycolatopsis ponsaeliensis. NCBI lineage: Bacteria > Bacillati > Actinomycetota > Actinomycetes > Pseudonocardiales > Pseudonocardiaceae > Amycolatopsis > Amycolatopsis ponsaeliensis. The sequence continues at coordinate 427,840 of NZ_JAPZLD010000001.1, read as the reverse complement.
ATCGGTCACCGCCCCCACGACTCCGGCCAAGCTGCGAGCTGGGATCAGGTCGTCCGGCTGGTCGCGGCGTACCGTGAAACCTACGGAATCACCACCACCGATGCCGCCTCCCCGCTCGGCCTGCGACCCGCCAGCAACGACCCCAAAGCCACGGCCTGGGACCAGATCACCAACCAATGGAGGCAGCTGATGACCACACCAGACCGGCAAGACGCCGCGTCGGATGCGATGCTCACCGTCGAATCCCGCCACGACACCCTCGACGCCCTGCGCGACGAATTCACCAGCGGCGTCGCCGCACGCACCCAACAGCTCCAGGATCAAGACGAGAAGGAACGGCGGGAGGCACGCCGCGACGAGGCAGAGGACGAGTACGACGACCGCCGGGAAACCTCCGGCGACGACCTGCACCGCGGCATGGGTTACTGACCGGCCCGTTGATCCGGGTCGGGCCGCTGCCGATCGTCCAGTACGTACACGACGCTGGCCTTCCCGTCCGGTGCGGAACGGCGCTCGAGCTGAAACAGCGTGGTGGCTTCGATCAGGCCGCTGAGTTTCGGGTAGCCGTAGTTGCGGGCGTCGAAGTCCGGGCGCCGTTTGAGGATGATGTTTCCCACGGCGCCAAGCGGCGCCCAACCGTCCTCATCGGAGGCAGCGTCGACCGCGCTGCGCAACAGCGTCACCAGTCCGGTGTCCTGCTTCAACTCGGCAGCTGATCGTCGCGGGCTTGGCTTCTCCGTCACGCCTACCGGGCTCGCCGTGCTGGCCACGCGGACCAGGTTTTCGGTGTAGACGAACTTGTCGCACGCCGCGACGAACGGAGCCGGTGTCTTGCGTTCCCCGAATCCGTACACCGTCAGCCCGGACTCCCGCAGCCGCGAGGCGAGGCGGGTGAAGTCACTGTCGCTGGATACCAGGCAGAAGCCGTCGAACCGCTCGGTGTAGAGCAGGTCCATCGCATCGATGATCATTGCCGCGTCGGTGGCGTTCTTGCCGGTGGTGTAGGCGAACTGCTGCATCGGCTGGATCGAGGCGGTCAGCAGCTGTTCCTTCCAGCCGCGCAAGTTCGTGCCGGTCCAGTCGCCGTATGCGCGTTTGACGTGGGCGGTGCCGTACTTGGCGACCTCTGCCAGCAGTCCGTCGATGGTGCCGGGCTGGGCATTGTCCGCGTCGATCAGGACAGCCAGCTTCGCCGCATCGGAGTTGGCCACGGTGTCCTTCCCTTCACCTGCTACATCGGTGATCGTCTATCGACGCGCCCGGGCGTGCGACTCTGCGATCTTTCCAAGCGTGCACGACGCCGGCTCCGGAGGCAACCGGACGCCCCAAGCGGCCTTCGTCATCGCCGCACACCGGATTCCTCTCAGGCTGATTGCGGCGATGGCTGGCGCGGCCCTAGCTCTGAGTCCTCCGGCCGATCGCCAAGTGACCCTGCCTCGTCCCGGAACCGGTGGATCGAGTGTGATGGTCGGTATGACTGTCTTTTCGGAACTCGAGCGCACCGATCCCTCCCCAGGCGAGCACGGGGACAGCCACTTTGAGTTCCTCGACCGGGTGGCGGGTCCCTACTGGGACCAGGTCCGGGGTCTGATCGAGGACTGGTTCTCTCGGCTCTGTCCGGACGCCCAAGCGGACGTCAGAGGAAGGTTGCGATCCCGTGATGACCGGCAGTACAAAGGGGCCTTCTTCGAGCTGTACTTGCACGAGTGTCTTCTCCGGATGGGTTACGCGGTGACCTGTCACCCGGAGATCGAGGGGACCAATCGCCGTCCTGACTTCCTCGCGGTGAAGGATGGCGCGGCGGTCTACGTCGAAGCTCGCTCAGCGTCGTCCAGCGATGTCATGGTGGGCGCGGCTGCGAGGGTCAACACTCTGTACGAGTCGCTTAACAAGATCGACAGCCCGAACTTCTTCCTGTGGATCGACGTGGAGAAGCAGGGAGGCGACCCGCTCCGTGCTCGCCCGCTGCGCTCAAGACTGGAAAAATGGCTTACGGAGCTGGACCCGGACGCCTACACGGATCGTGGGAACGGCCGCGACGACTTTCCGAACCTGCCCTACGAAGCGAACGGGTGGCGAATCCAGTTCCATGCTCTCCCGAAGTCGGCTGAGGCACGCGGAAAGGAGGGCGTGAGGCCGCTGGGGATCTTCGGTGGTGGGCATGCCTTCTTGGTGCATGACGAGGAGGGGATCAAGAATGCGCTGAGCGACAAAGGATCCGCGTACGGCCCGCTCGGTGCTCCGTATATCGTCGCGGTGGCGTCGAGCAGCCTCAGCACCGATGACTACGACGTGAAGAACGCGCTATATGGCACTGAAGCCCTGTTGATCGGCACCGGCCCTGGCGGTGAGACCGACCCGGACGCTGTCGTCCGCAGGCCCGATGGTTACTGGTTCAAAGGTGACCATTGGGGGCATCGCCACGTGTCGGCGGTGCTCGTCGTCAAGCAACTTCACCCCGCCTTCGTAGGCACCAAGCAGCACACCATCTGGGAGCACCCCGACCCTGAGTGGTCCGTCCCGTCACTCCCGATGTGGCGGCGATCTACCGTCGACGCCCACGGTGTAATGCACTTCGCCGATCCTGCGCGCACGCCCGGGGAGTGGTTCGGCTTGGCAGACCCGTGGCCGATCGGGGAGCCCTTCCCGGACCGGAGGCGCCCCTAGACGGTCAGACTAGCCCCCTAGCCCGGCCGACATGCGTGTTTCACGGCGACCTGTCACTCAGCCCCATTGCCGCGCCCAAATCGGTGCTACGACGGAGTGGACCCTGGTTCCGCGTCGTCATCCAGCTCCACGACCTCAAGGTTCTCTGGTGGCGCAGCGGACTTGCGTGCGTCGGAGACCTCTTGAGCCTCCAGGGTGAAACGGTCGGTCAGTGGCGTCGCCCCAACCCGCACATGTGCCGGCAAGGGGTTGTTACGGGGTGACTTGGCGGAGAGTCTCCAAGACCAGCCGCGGCACGACGTGGAGCGCTCGCCGGAGAAGCCGCTCGATAGGTGTTGCGTATCGGCTAGCGTCGACGTCGATGTGGGTCGCCCACTCGCCGGGCTGGTACCTGGCGAGCATCGACAAGGTGTGGAGAACGGCCCACCAAGTCATCAGCGGATGGAGAGTGGCCACGTTGGCGCCAACTGTGGGAAAGAAGTACAACTGGCCCAGGTAGGAATGGGACATCGACCTCAGGTACTTCAACCGCGTAGCACTGTCCACCGAGGTGCCATCTTGGACTTGCCAGTTCATCGTCAGCTCGGACCATCCGTCGACGTGCACCGTCATCGCCGGCAGGTCCGGATCACGCTGAACGTTAACGTAGTTGTGGTAGTCACGAGCACCTGGGAATGCGGCGAGGTATCCGTCCAACATGGCTCGATCGACATTGCCCTGGCCGAACCGAGGCGGGAATCCGACAACCGGAACACTGACCAGTGGATGCGGCTCGTCCCAGAGATCGCGGTCCTCCATCCAGAGCGGCGTCCGCCTTGCGCTGCCTCGGTCCGCCAGCGGCGCGCGTTCGTTCTCCGGCAGTGTGTCCCACAGCTCGTTTAAGGGCACCGGTGTCTTGCCCCACACCGGCGATCCAAGCAAGGCCGAAAGCCGCACGAAGCTGCCCGCGCTTGACGGCTTGTCGGTAGCGACGCCCACGGAAGGCAGGTCTGTGCTCAGGTTGATCGACGCGATCCCGTGTCCTTTCAATTCCCATTCTTGAAGGGTGGACGCTGCTGCGATTGCCCGACCTGCCTGGCTAAGGCCATAGAAGACCTGCAAGGGGCGGGTGGACGTGCCGACCACGGCCGCGGCCCGGAACATCTGTTCGGCCTGCTCCAGCGCCGATACGTAAGTAGCGGCACGAACTCGATCAGCGGAAGCTGCACCGGGCGGGTGCCAGCGAGTTTCCCGTAGTTCGTCCCACGCCGTCTCGCCCAAGTTGTCCTGCACCCGCGACACTCTATCCGCCGCGTCGTTCGGGGGTGTGGCGGTCGATCAATGGCGCGGCACCGACAGGCTTGTGAACCTCGGTCAGGCACTGCTGGTGAGTCCACTCGGTGATCATGCGTTCGGCGAATCCGGCGCGCCACCGGTCGTGCCAGTACTGGGCATCGCTGGCCTTGGCGCCCTTGCCGACGTGCGCGGCCCTCCACGTGTAGGCCAGCGTCGCCAGCTCCGCCACCAACCCGGGATGCTGCGGCCAGCAGTCCGGGATCGCGACCGCGCGCGTCCCGCCTTTGCCGACGTAGACGGCGTTGTAGTACTGCACGAAATTGGTAATCGTGAACACCGGGGTCTGCTCTCGGTGCTGCTTGTCCTCCGCTGCCGGCGGTGCCGGGAACGGCAACCACGGCGCCAGCCGCGGTTTCTCCTCGGCGTCGCTCTCCAGCTCCGCGATCTTCTCGTGGAGCTGCTCGATCTCCGACTGTTGGACCTGCACCCGCGCCCATAGTTCCTCGGTCATCGCGTCGAGCTCGGCGCGCGACCGCGCGGATTGCTGCGGTTCCGGCTGCGTTATGTCGTCCGGTTGTTCGGGTTCCGGGGTGGCGAGGTCATCGTCCTCGGTCATCGCCGCGGCTCCCGAATGTGCGGACCGCCCGCCAACGCCGACGGGAGCGGGCGGAGATACCCATCTGCACCGACTGGGGTATCACCGCGGCGGATCGCGGCGACATCGGCCTGCAGCTGGGGCCAGTCCGGCCGTTGTCGCACGTCAACGGTGCGGCCGAGGATCGGGCGGAGATTGCCGTGCAGGATCAGGACCCGGTCGCGGTCGAGGGTGCGGATGTCCCCGGCGCGCAGCGTCGGGACGGTTTCCTCGCCGCTGGCACCGCGTCCGGGGCTGAAGATCCCGTCGCTGTGATGCTGGTGGGTGCGGCGGCGGTGGTGCCCGGACAGCGTGGACAGCCACTCCAGGGTCTTGTCGTCCTTCAGCCCGGGGAACGCGGTCAGGGTGAGGGTGTTGTCGATCAGCTGCAGCCGGCCGGGCTCGCCGTAGAGCTCGTCCAGCTGGGAGCGCGACTGCGCGGACCAGTGGATCAGGACGCCCCGGCCGGCGGAGTCGGCGATGATCGCCGGCAGCCGCGGCACCGGCGTCCCGGCGAACAACTCGTCCAGGATCGCCGTCGTCGGCGGTTCCAGCCGGCGCCGTTCGTACCGCAGCGCGGTGTCCTGAGCCGTGGTGAGGATCTGCTCCACCAGGGCAGTCAGCACGGCGCGGGCCTGGGGCGCCTGGTGCTCGCCGGCGACGATGAACAGGCTGCCGCGGCGGCGCAGGAACTCGTCGATGTCGAGTTCCTGCCCCGGCGCGGGGGTGGCGAAGTACCGGATGGCCGGGTTCATGAACGGCTCGATCGCCCGCCGCACCGACATCCAGACCGCATCCGCGGTCTCGGCGACCATCCCGATCTCCGAGCGCAGGTTGAACGCCAGCTCAGGGAACCGTTGCCGCAGCAGCTCCACCGGCTCCTGATCCGGCGGCTTGGTGACCGACCAGACGACCAGGTCGCTCACCGTCCGGTGGTGCAGTGCGGCGGCCAGCAGGTAGGCCTGCAGCACGATCGTGGCGCGGCCGCGGAACACCGCGTCGTTGCCGCCGACGTCGTCCAGCCCGAGTGAGGACGCTTCGATCAGCGTCTCCGCCCGTCGCAGTGCAATGGCGGGATCCGCGCAGCCGGTGACCGGCGACCAGCGAGCATGCGCCGGCCAGGACAGCGTTCCGGTGGCGTCGATCACCAGCACCGGCCCGGCATCGGGGCGGCGGGCGCGGGCCAGCAGACACCACTCGGCGAGGTCGTTCTTCGTCGTCGACGCGATCAGCGCGCCCGGCGCGGCGAGGACCTTGTGCACCAGATCCGTCCGCGACTTGCCGGAACGGGTCGGCGCGATCGTCCCGGTCGGGGTCTCCAGCGAGGTCACCAGCCGCTGGCACCGGGGGCCCCGGTGCAGCGGGACCGCGATCTGCTCGACCGGCGCGGTCCGGCGCTGCTCGTCGGTGAGGTCACCGCGAGTCCACACCGCGGTCTTGCGCGCGGCCGCGACCGACAACGTCGTGGCCATCTCGCGGCGGCTGGCGTGTCCCGGGTCGACGGGCCCCACCCGGCGCCAGACCGGGATCGCCGTGCCGACCGTCAGGCCGACGGTGAGCATGGTGATCGTGGTGAACCAGATGTAGAACGCCAGCTGGTGATCGCTGATGGCGCTCGACCACGGGCCCGGCAAGTGTGGTCCTGGGTCGGCGACGTGGAAGGCGACGCTGAGAGCGAAGCCTGCCCACGTGGTGATCGGCGGCCACGTCCAGCTACCGGCGTGAAAACCGGTAACCAGGACGACGGCGGTGACCACGATCGCGCCGAGGACGCAGATGATCGCCAGGGCGGCGATCGCCAGGCCCATCAGGGCGACGTCGCGGTCGAGGTTGAGGGTGTCGGTGCGTGTGCGCGGCATCGGCCGCTCCTCCCGGACAGCGGGAGAGCGGCACCACGTTGTTCATCAGAGTGGGCTCCCTCCCGGTGGCGGGGAGGGCGAACTGGGGTCGGCGATCCGGCGGATCGCGACGATCTTCGAGGTCCAGGCCGAGAGGGGTTCGAGGATGACGCCGGTGTCGGTGTCGTAGGCGTCGACGATCAGCCCGTGCCCGGCGTACATCCCGACGTGCCGCGGCACCTGCGCGGTGCCCAGCGAGCCGGGGATGAACAGCAGATCCCCGGATTGCACCTGCTGGATCGAGGCGACGGCGTGCCCGGCGTGAACCTGGCTGACCGTCCCGGCCGGGATACCGACGCCGGCGGCGGCCCATGAGGCGAGCATCAGGCCGGAGCAGTCGTAGGCGTTCGGGCCTTTCGCGCCCCACACGTAGGGTTTGCCGAGCTGGTTGAGGGCGAAGCCGACCGCGGCGCGCTGCCGGAGGTCGGCGGGCAGCGTGAATCCCGGTGGCAGCTTCGTCGGGTCGACCTGGCCGGGGTCGCGGGGGACGTCGGATCCGCCTTGGTCCGGGCACAGCGTCTTGGCCTGCGCCGCCTCCGTGCCGCCGCCGGGCGGCACTGGCGGGGTGGGATTGTCCGGGCCGGTCCAGAACCGATCCACGATCGCTGCGGCGGCCGGTTCGCGAGGAGCGTAGCGGTCTGGGAAGCCGCTGCGCTGGACCGCCTGCTCCGCCCGTCCCGGGGCCATGGTGTCCCAGCCGGGCAGCGCGATGAGGGCGTCGAGGAATCTGCCGGCGGCGTAGACGGGGTCGAGGATCTGCCCGCGGGTGCCCCAGCCTTGACTCGGCCGTTGCTGGAACACCCCGAGCGAGTCGCGGTCGCCGTAGTCGAGATTGCGCAGCCCCGACTCGACCATCGCCGTAGTGATCGCCAACACTGCGGCCCGCTGCGGTAGCCGGCGTTGCTGCACGAGGTCGACTATGGTGCGGGCGATGTCCATCTCGCCCGCGCCCAGCTGCTGCCGGTCGACCACGACCGAGCCGCCGCCCGGGCCGCCTTGCTCGCAGCCGCTCAGTTGCACGACCGTCGCGGTGGCAGCTTGGCCGACGATGAGGGTCAGTGCGAGGATCGGTAGCACAACCAACCCGACTAGCGCACCGGCGCATGCAGCGACAACGCCGTTGGTCCTCATGATGACGTCGCCATCAATTCGTTGCTGGCTAACGGATTTGCTTTTGTCTCTAGTGTCGTGAGTTCGTGACAGGTCTCGAGGTCCTGGTAGGACGCTGTCCCTGGTGGAGCGCCGTTCACTCCTCTGGATGAAAATTCGATGCTTCGGTCGAGAATCCTGACGGTTCTGCCGAATAAATGACCTATGGACGGGTTTGCTGAACAGGAGGCGCGATGAGCCTCGCTGTCGTGCGGAACGTCGGTGCCCCGCGAAGCCTCCGCTCGACGCAGGACCTCGAGGACTTCGAGCAGGAGATCGTCGACCAGTACGCCCTGGCGATGGCAGCGGCCGGCCTGACCGACGGACACATCAGCGCATCGCGGTCCACTGTGGTCGAGTTCGCCCGAACCCTGTCGGGCCCGTTGTGGTCCGCCTCGACCGACGACGCTGACCGCTACCTCACCGATCTGCGCCGGCACGGCCGCGCACGCAGCACAGTCAAAGGCAAGGCCGACGGAGTCGCCCGCTTCTACGACTTCCTGCTCACCCGCTACCAGGGCGACATTCACCGGCTCACCGGCTGGGTCGTCGCGCAGCCGGTCGACGAGTACAACCGGCCCACCAACCCGACGCACGGGTCGGTCCGCGTCCCGCCCTCCGACGACGAGATTGAGGAACTGTTTTCCCAGTGGCGGCAGGCAATCACCCACGCACGGAAGTACTTGCCGGCGGCGCGTGACTACTTCGCCGCATCGTTGTGGCGCCGGCTGGGGTTGCGGATCAGCGAGACGGTCATGCTCGACATCCGCGACTGGCGTCCCGATCTGAGCGAGCTCGGCAAGCTGCACGTACGCCACGGCAAGGGAAGCGCCGGACGTGGACCGAAGCCACGGCTCGTCCCCGCCATCAACTCCGCAGACGTGCTGATCGATTGGTGGCTGGCCGAAGTGCGACCACAGTACGGCCCGGACTGGGCCGACCCGGATGCCCCGATGCTGCCCAGCGAACGCCGGGACCCCGACCTCGGCCGCCGCATGAGAGTGGGCGACGACGGCCTGCGCAGCGGACTGGCCGCCGCGACCGAACGGTGGCTGCCCGCCTGGATCGGCAAGCTGACCCCCCACGTGCTGCGCCACTACTGCGCCTCCTCGCTCTACGGCAACGGAATGGACCTCAAGGCAGTGCAAGAACTTCTCGGCCACGAATGGCTCTCCACGACGACTCGGTACGTGCACGTGCGCAGCGACTGCATCGAACGGGCCTGGGAACAGGCCAATCAGCGCCTCACGGCACGATTCGCGACAACAGAGGGACGGTGAGGACGTGCGGTGGAATCTGCGGATGAAGGCCGCGGAGTGCGGGATCTGGAAGTCCGCCGAGCTGCGCCGCAGGCTGGCTGATGCCGGGCTCGAGATCAGCGCCGGGAAGATGTCCGCACTGTGGGCCGGAACGCCCACCACCATCCGGCTGGACGATCTCGACGTGATCTGCACCGTGCTCGACTGCGAGCCCACCGAGCTGCTGATCCGCGAACCCGAGAAAGTCGCCGCGTTACGTCCGGCGAAGGCCGCAACCAACCAAGCCGGCCCGACACCGGTCACCCCGCGACTCGGCCATCCCCGCTCGACGCCACCGGTATGAACACCCCACCACGCTTCTGCGCTGCCTGCCGCACCAACCGTGTTGCCTGGACGGCGCCCCGGGTCGACTACTGCTACGCCTGCCTGCCCGGCGGCCCGTTCACTCCGCCGCTCTGCCAAGCGTGCGGGTCCGAGGACTACTTCTGCCAGGGACTGTGCGGCGTCTGCCATCCCAGCGCTCCCGACCATCCTGGGGCCTGCAAGGACTGCCTGGCTTGGGGCGTGCTCCGCAAGCACAACTGGCGATGCTGGAGTTGCCGGGGATGGCGGTACCGGCACCCGGTCGACAACTGCCCCTACTGTGGTGAAAGCAGACCGCTGGCCGCCCACGGAGCCTGTCGGCTCTGCTGGCACCAAGCACTCACGGCTCGCCAACCCGACGAACCGATCGAGTTGGCCGAAGCCAACCGCTTTGGACAGCAACTGTTCTTGGCCAACATGCACTACCAACCGCGCGGCCCACGCCGCGGCAGTCGCCAGCCGCGCCGATTCCGCGCGTCGGCGCCGTCGCGAGGACAGGCCGAGCAAACGGACTTCGCCGTCGTGGATAGCGAACAGCTGGCGCTGTTCTGGTCCCGGCCGGACTTGCGGCGAGCACAATCGCTGCCGGCCGCACCGGACTCGATCATGTCCCGCTACTGCGACACAGTCCTGCACGAGCACGCGGCGCGCAACGGGTGGAGCAAGCGTCTGATCAACGTCGTCAGTCGATCGCTGGACATGGTGCAAGCACAGCAGCCAACACCCGGCGCCAAAATCAAGGCGAGCGAAGCACGGTCGCTGCTGACACAGGACGGCCTCACCGCCGACTCCACGCTGGAAGTCCTGGCCGCGGCCGGTCTGCTCATCGACGACCGCGTTCCCGCCATCCGCACCTATTTCCTCGCGCAGACCGCTGCTCTTCCCGATGCCATCCGCGCACAGTTGGAGATCTGGTACACGATCATGGCCGAGGGAACCGCTGTCCCTCCACGCCGCAAACCACGCCACCCGCAGACCATCCGGATCCAGTTGCAAGCAATGGTCCCCCGCCTCCAGGCGTGGGCTGACGACGGCCACGAGAGCCTGGCTGAGATCACGCCGGACGACATCCACGCGGCACTGACCGGCACTGCAGCTCAGCGCAAGCTCGTCGGCCAGGCCCTGCGGTCGCTGTTTCGTATCCTCAAGTCCCGCAAAGAAATCTTCACCAACCCCACGGCGTCGATATCGACGGAACGACCAGCCGCCAGCACTCCGATGCCGATCGACACCACGACCATCCAGGACGCGCTCAACGCACCGCACCCGGCCCGGGCCCTGGCTGTCGCGCTGGTGGCCTTCCACGGCCTCACCGCCGGGCAGATCACGAAGATCCTGATCACGGACGTACGCGATAGCCGCCTTACCCTCGACGGCCGGACCATTCCGTTGGCCGGGCCCGTCCGAACCCGGCTGAGGGCCTACCTCGACTACCGAAACCAGCGATGGCCGAACACGGCCAACCCGCACCTCCTGGTCAACCGCAAATCTGCTCCCCACGTGACACCGGTCGCTGCCCGATATCCCTGGCACAGATATCCGCTGGCTCCGAGACCTTTGCGCGAAGACCGGATCCTCCACGAGGTCCACGCCACCGGCGGCGACGTCCGCCGCATCTGCGATCTGTTCGGTCTCAGCATCAAAGGCGCCATGCGCTACCAAGCGGTCCTCGAACACCCCGACCTGACCGAGTAGCCCACCTTGAGTTCCTGAACCCACGACACCGCGCCCCGTCATGACCGGACCCCTACACTTGGGTTCCGGCCAACAGAACCGTCAGTTTTCCTGAACCCACGGGGGACCCGGATCAGCTGAGCGTTGGTGTCGAAGATCTGCCGCTCAATCCGGCTGAGCACGGTCTGGATCCGAAGCCCGGTCCGGTTCTCGATCTTCCACAGGGCACGTCCTTGACGGTCGTTGGCCCACCCGGTCGTGGCCTCCTGTTCCTTGTCCGAGAGAGCAAGGACATCGGCCAGTTCGCTCGCCACCCGTGTTGACTGTCCAAGCAGGACACGGATCGAGCACAGGGCGAGCAGGTCGCGGGCGATGGCGACCTCTTGGGAGCCGGTGGCGCCGACGGAGAGGAAGTCGCCGGGTTTGTGGCTGACCAGCACCTGGATCTTGCGTTCCGCGCGGGACAGGCGCAGTTCGCTGTCCACCGCCTGCACCGCGCGCAGACCCAGGCGGAGTTGCCGCCAGATCTCGTCCCGGACGACGATCCGCAGCTCCCCGTCCTCCTGCAGATCCGTGGCCAGCGACGACCACGAGCCCAGGCAGGTCAGCGCGACGGCGACGGCCTGGTCGCCGCGGGTGCGCAGCCGTGAGAGGTCCAGGCTCTGGATCGGGGCGTCCCAGTCGACGGTGAAATTCGTGGCTGCGTCGAACAACCCCGCCAACGGTCCGCTGATCAGGTTGGCCAGCGCGTCGGTGATCGAGCGGAGGTGGTCGAGGAATTGGCGGCGGCCGGCGAAGCGCAGGCTCGACCAGAGCTGGTCGTCCGGGTCGGACAGCATCCGGTGGACATCGGGGATGGTGATCGGCTTCAGGCGGGTGTAGCCGTCGCTGACGCCGAGCAGCTGCCGCAGCACCGCCGAGAGGGCGGCTTCGTCGGTGACGGTGGGCCGGTAGCCTTGGGCTTCGGCGAGCGCGACCAGCAGCTGCACCCACCGGCCCAGAACGCCGTCGACCTCGTCGCGTTGCCGCGCGGTCGACCACGCATCCCAGCGGGCAGCCAGCGGGCCGAGGTCGAGGGCGTTGAGGCGTGCGCTGCTGCCGCGGCCGAGCATGATCGGCGCGACACCCAAGGCGTGCAGCAGCGGGGTGTATTCGCCTTTGACGTCGCCGGAGATCAGGGTGCGGACGCCGGTGAGCATCATCCGCAGCAGGAACGCCACGACCGTGGATGACTTGCCCCGCCCGGGCTCGCCGAACAGGACGAGGTTCGGGTTGGTGCAGATGGAGCGGAGGACGAACTCCACGGGATGCAGGTAGAACGCGCCGCCGGAGTGGACGTCGTAGCCCATCCGCGCTCCGACCGCCGGCAGCGGGCTCGCCGCCAGCAGCGGGAACAACCCGCCGATCTCGTGGGTGCCGGCCTGATATACCTGCAGCGGGGCCGCGACCGGCGACCACCCGTACCCGGGCCGGGCGAACCCGCGCCGGGGCGCCACCCACTGGTTCAGGCGAGCGCTGCGGCCGTCCGGACGCCGACGTCCGGGCGGGCGTGTGCTGACCGCGGGGCCGAAGGTGGCGAGCAGTTCCGCGGCGGTCCGTTCGGCTGCACGGCGGCTCACGATGCACCGCCACGTAGCCGGGGCAGCCCCACACCGACCGGCAGGACCGCGGCGACGAACCCCGCGTCCTGGGCCAGTTCCATCCGCAGCAGCTGGAAGCGGCCGGCGATGTCGTTCTCCAGCCGGGCGGCGTGGTCCTCGACGTTCCACGTTTCGGGGATCGTGACCGCGGCGGCGACGGCGAAGCGGACGATCCCATGTCCGGCCGCGACCGCGTGCTCCTGCGCCCGGGCCCCGCCCGCCTCGCGGGCTTCGGTCGCGCCGGAGTTGAAGCCCTTCGAAGACTTCCAGTCCCGCACCACCCCGGTCCTGAACCGCAGCCGACGCACGGCCTTGCGGGACCGGTGCTGCGAGAGCGTCTCGTAGTGGATGGCGAGGCTGCGGCGCTCGCCGGCGGTCTTGACCGCCAGCAGCCCACCGAGCGATCCGAAAACGGTCCCCGCTTCCGGCATCAGCACCGAGTAGGAGACGGTGGCGAAGCCGTCGTGCTGGTACGCCCTCGCCGACGGCGCCGGAGCATGCACCGGTCCGGCGGTCGCCCACCGGACACCGGCGTCACCGCCAGCCTGGTGGCGGCGCGCGGCGAGACCCGCGGCGGTAGCCGGGTTGAACCCGGTGCGGATCGCCACCGCCAACTCCGGGCCCGAGAGCCACTTCACGCCGGTGGCCCCGAGACTCTTGAGCTTGTCCTCAAGCCCGTCGAGCACCCGGTAGAGCACCGCGGCCCGGCCGGCGACCCCGCCACCGGCCGCAGTAGCCGGGCGTCGCAGGGCGTCTTCGGTGCCGGAGAGGGTGACGAACACTTCGTGCCGGACCGACACCGCCCCGACCAGCCGGTCCAGCTCCGCAGTGGCCTGCCGCGCGAGCGCTGGGGCGTTGGGGACGTCGTGTTCGGTTCGCCAGGCGTGGTAGTCGGCGCCGTCGTCGGGGACGGTGCGCACCAGCAGGCTCATCCGGTCGATGACCTCGCGGTGCCCGATCGACAACAGCAGGTTCCCAAGCCGGTTGGCCAGCCGCTCGCACTGCGCGTCGGACAGCATCCCGACTCCGGCGTGGGTCAGCCGGGCGGTGGCGCCCCACCGCCCGTCGCCGGTGTCGTGGATCAGGCACACCCGGCCCACATCGCGCAGCGGTGGACCGTCGGGGAACCGCAGCCGGGCCAGCACCCCGGGCAGATCCGGCTCATCCAGGTCGTGGGCTTGACCGGCGATCGCGCGCGACTGCCACCGCGACCAGCCCAGCGCGTTCCCGGCGCGGTAGAGCAGCAGGTGTCCCAGCCACCGCAGCGCCGGACGGCCGCGCACCGGGACCACCACCAGCGCCGCCGCACTGCCGCAGAGCCCGCCCAGGGCTAGAGCCTGCCCGAAACGCCCAGCCGCCAGCGCCAGGATCACCGGCACGGCCAGCCCGACACACACGAACGCTTGTATGGGTGTCAGCCCGATGATCCAGCCCGCACGCTCTCTGCGGGACAGTCCTTTGTAGATCCGCGGCGCGGCGCTCACAGCAGCACCGCCGCGTCCTCGGCTGCGCCGGCCGCGGCACCACCGTCGCCGTTATCCGATGGCGGACCACCGTGGGGCTTCGGAACCGGCGGGGTCGGTGGACCGGTATCGCCGGGCGGGTCCGCAGGTGGGGACTCGCCGTCATCGTCGTCGACGGGTCCGGTCACGCTCGCGCCGCCGGTACCGCTGGCCTCGGGGGTGGGCGGATCTGCCGGATCGGTGCCTGACTCTCCTTCGCCGCCGCTGGACTCGCCGGCTTCGGACGCGTCGCCGCCGGAAGCCGTGCCGGCCGCGCTCGCGTCGCCGGACGCGTGCTCGTCGCCAGTCGCATCGAGTGGCCCGGCGGTCGTGTCATCCTCGGCGGCGGCCTGGTCGAAGCGGTCGACGTTCGCCTGCTCCTGGCTATCGCCGCCGTCTTCGCCGTCGCCGCTGTTTGCGTTGTTGCCCATTTCTTTGCGGGCCTTGTTCGAGAATGCGCCGGCTATGCGTCCGGCGATGCTGTTGGCGCCGTAGGAGTCCAACCCGGCGTCCGAGAGCTTGTCCCGGAACACTCCTTGCGGGTCGGAGTCGGGGTCGACGAACGCGAAGAGCTTGAACAGCACGAGCGGCACGCACAGCGCGACGAACAGGACTCCGATGCCGGCCAGCAGTCCGGACAGGCCCTGCGCGCCGCCGACGATCGCGACGGCCAGCACCAGCACGAACGCCAGGGCGGGTTTCATCACGATGGCGACCAGGGCCCAGCGGACGACTTTCCAGTACCAGCGTGCGGTCGCATCCGCCAGCAGTCCGGCTGCGGCGATGGGGATCGTGGCGACCAGGATGTAGATCGCGGCCTCGCGGAACACCGCCTCGAACGCGAACCCCAACCCTGCCGGGATCACCCCGAAGGCCCCGGCCAAGCCGAGCACGACGTTCTTGACCTCATCCGACAGCGCATCGGTGAAGCCGGTCATGTTCAACGCGTCCCGGAAGTTCCCCACACGCAGCCCGGTGGACAGGATCGCTTCGGTTAGGCCGTCGGCGGCGGCGAGCAACGCCGCGACCACGCTCACGGTGAGCGCCAGAGCGATTCCGTACTGGATGGGGCCGGTGACCAGGCGGACGAAGCCGCGGCCGCCGTGTAGGACGGTGGTGATGATCTGCCAGAAGAATATGCCCAGCGCGATGGCTCCGGAGATCCACAGCGTCATCGGCCACAGAATCGACACCGGTCCGTCCGTGGTGGACACCGTGAAGATGGAGAACTGGTCGACCAGCTGGAACGCGGTCCGCAAGATGAACAAGGCCGAGGCCCAGGTGGCCGCCATGAGCGGCTCGAGGACCCCGTCGGCGACCGCGCCGACCGCGCTGCCTGCCAGCTTGCCCAGCTCGTCCAGCAGGTCCAGGGGGTTCATCGGACGCCGTCCCGGGTCAGGGGCCGGTAGCCGGCGGTGACCGATTCGATGCTGCCCGGCCACGCGTGTGTGGCGTAGGCGGCGCGGGCGCCGGGGGCGATGCGCCAGGCGGTGCCGGTCCAGCGCAGGGCCTGGCAGTCGCCGATGCCCATGCTCGTGCTCTGGCCCTGGTAGTCGAAGTTCAGCTGCCCGAGGGTGCACACGACCGCGAACCGGCTCTCGTCGGCGGTGCCTTTGATCAGGCCTTGGGTGACGTCGTAGGTCACGGTCAGGCCGGGCTTGAGCTCTCCGGGGCGGATGTCGGCTCGCTCTCGGAAGGAGGTCAACAGGGCGTACAGGCCGCTGCCCTGCGGGGCCGGGGCATGCGGGAGTGCCGATTCGCTGTAGGCCCGTAGGTAGGTGGCCGGGTCGCCGCCCCGCAGTGCGGTTTCGTTCAGGTCGGCGAGCCAGCCGAGCGCCCCTTCGGCGGTCGCCGGGACCCCGTCGGCGATCAGGCGGTTTGCGATCGGGGCCGGTCGCGGCACAGTGATCGGCGGACCGGCCGTGACAGTGGTGAGTTCGTGCGGCAGCGCCGCCTCGCGCGACAGTGTCAGCATGGGACGGGTCGCCAGCGCGGTCGCCTCGTCGACCGGCGCTGTCGGTGTCGGCGAGGGCGCGGCGCCGGGCGGAGTCGGTGCCGGAGGCGGCGACGGCGGTGCCGTTGTTTGCCGGGCAACGAGCACCACGGCGATCGCGGCGACGAGCAGGACGGTGACGGTGATCAGGCGGCGCGCGCGTGTGCGGGTGCGTGGCGGCGTGGCGGGGGTGAACATGGCTCAGCCGCCCGCGAAGCTGTTGATGAGCGACCAGCCGATGCCGTAGAGGATCGCGCCGGCGATGGCGCAGAGCATCATGACGACGCCGACTTTCCCGGCCCGGTGATGGTCGACCCAGCGGCCGCCGGCCCAGACGATCAGCCCGACGAAGAATCCGAAGACGAGGGCGACACCCGCGCCCCACTTGACGTTGTTGAGCAGCCCCAAGATCTTGTCGCCTCCGACGGCGGGCTGCACCGGTGTCGGATTCGGGATCTGGACGAGCCAGTCGATGACAATGTGCGCGGACATCGCGCCCTCCACATCGCACCGCCCGACGTCACGTCAGGCGGGTCAGGTGGGAGGGCGTTGAAGTTCCTTGTCAGCTGAGCGGCGGAACGGGCTCAGCCGGTGTCGCGGTCGGAGACATGACTGTCGTGGCCGCGGGCGATCCGCGGCCACCGCCGGGACGGGCGGCGTGTCCGCTGCGGCAGCACATGCCACGAACGAAGCAGGTGTTCGGCCGGCGATCGCAGCGACGGCGGTGTCACGTCCGCGGTCACTCCATGTGTGGCAACACCACGATCGTTCGGGAAGAACACCGCATCAGGCAGCAGGACGCTCGTGCGGCGGCCCGCAGTGCCACTGACGCCTTTCGGCCACCTGCGGGCCCCGACGACGAGCAGTTGCGTGGGCGGGGTCGCCGCACCGGCCCGCGCCCACGGGGCCAGTCGGGCCAGGACCTGCTCGGCGTGCGCGAGCCCGGGCACCGTCGGTCGCACCACCAAGGCGGGTATCGGTGAGGGGCTGCCGACGCGCAGCCACTGTCCTGGTCCGAGAGCAGGGTCGGACGCCAGGCGCCAGGGGTCGTGGCCGACGTCGACCACGGTCACGTCGACGCCGCGACCGCCGCCCGGGTGCCAGTGCAGGGGCGGCGGGAACATCACCGGCTCGGCGGCGAGCTCTGAGAGGTCGAGGCGGGCCAGGAGTGCGCGGGCGCGCCGGGAGAAGCGGACTCCCGCCGCGGGATCGGGGCCGTCCCGGCGTGGCCCGTCGGTGCGCGCGGCGCGGCCGAGTCCGGATCGGACGGGATCGCCGGCGTCGATGAGCAGGACTGATCGGCCCGCCAGCTGGAGCGCGTCGGCGATCGCGACGGCGGTGCTCGTCGCACCGGCGCCGGGAGATGCGGCCAGGATCGGCAGGACCCGGCCGAACGCCGACCAGTCGACCAGCTCAACCGCAGGTTCCGCGGGCGTGGACTGCTGCTGCTCGGCGGCCGACGTGTCCACACGGGAGCGAACGTCCGCAGCTGAGTCTTGAGAAGTGATCATGACGGGCCTCCCCTCAGCGGTGGTGGTGCGCCGGTGACGGGTGCGGCGGTCACAGTGGGACCGTGCTCCAACCCCCTGGTCGGGGTGGCGTGGGTTGCGTTCTCTCGACGTTCCGAAGATACTCGCAACAAGCGTGGTGCTTACTTCGATAGTAGACGCAACCGGCGATGTGTCAAATGTCTGCTAACGCGGCCCGACGTTCCACGCTCACTGATGTCGATACGCGATGGGGCAGACGATGAAACGAGCATCCGACGACGGGTCGGGCCCACACGAGAGCAAACCGGTCGCACCACCATCGACTGAACTGCTCTCGCCGATCCCGCGCCGCCGGGCAGCCGACCAACAGGAACTCACCGTCGCGCTGCTGAACCTCGACACCTTCGCCGAGCGGTTGACGTACCTGTTCGACCACGCCTCCACCTACTATCTCTTGCGCGGTGACCCTGTCGTCGATCCCGACGCGATCGACCGGCTCACCGCCGAGGGCGATCCGACATTCCTGACCTTCACCGCGCGGCCGCCGTTGGTCGCCCAGTGGGTGCGCGACCGGACCGGGTTGCCGCTGGCCGAGCAGGCACTACGCAACTTCAAGGCCGGCATCCGGCAGAACAGTCGCCCGGGGATCACGGACGCACTGGCCGAATTCTGGCGGATCCACCATAAGCTGCTCGACCCCTTCGTCCCTGCCAGTGATTTCGCGCTACCCGAGGACGAAATCGCCCGTAAAACCCACGCTCTGATCACCGAACTCGGCTTGGTCGGATTCAACGCACGCGACATCACCAGCTCGATCGGCGATGCGCCCGACGCCGACCGCAAGCAGCTGCTGCAGGTGGTGGAGCAGATCGCACGAACACGGCGCGCCGCACGCGACAATCCCAGCTCCTGATTTCGTCGATTCACCGACAGAGCGATCACGCCTCGCAGACCCTGCCGCGCGTCGCGCTGCTCCTTGCTGCCAGGCGTTGCACACGACGGCTCGTCAGCACCTGTCCGACAGCCGCCAGCCACGTGATCCTGGCGGGGTCGTCGAGCTGCACGCGCTCGGTCTCCGGCCACCATGCCTCGGTCCCAGCATCCTCGACCTCCTCATCCGGGACGTACTGCGCCGACGGTTGAGACAGATGCGCGACGACGACGGAGATCGCAATCTCGATCTCAACGGCGGTCGCCCGCGGTTCAGTGAGGTCTTTGAAAAGGGCGCGGCTCCGCAGGTCGCGGAATATCGTGCGCCGTGTCTCATCGTCGATCAGCTGATCGACGATAAGCAGGGCGTCCTCGATCTCGACCAGCTGCTGGGCCAGAGTCAGCGGTGGCCGCTGCCGGCAAGCGAGCAGCACGCGGACACGCGTCCAGAGCTGTTCAATCGCGGCCTCCCGGCGCTTGCTGCGGCGCCGGTCGAGCCAGTCGAACAACCGCCGGGTCGCCGCGGCGAACAGCGACCCGGCGACGAACAATGCCAGGCCCGCGGCGTCGGTGAACACCGCGAAATGCGTCCCGCGGGGCGGATGGTGCGGGTCGAGCAGCAACCGGAGCACGACACCGAACCGCCAGCACAGTCCGGCCAGCGACACCGCGACCCCCAGCTGAGCCAAGGCGACGCCGCCGCGCACCGCCGCCGGCTCACCTTGGGCCACGGCCATTACACCGACCAGGAGCAGCACGAGCCAGCCGACCATGTAGGCCAGGTAGACGGCGCTGTAGAGCTGTGAGGGCAGAGCCGGATTCCGTGGCGATCCGAAGAAGGACGTGTGCGCCCCGGCCAGCACATACACGGTGACCATCACCGCCGCGCAGACCGCGAAGATCGTGACCACCGCCGGCATCGGGAGGCGCAGCCGCCCGAGGGTGTGCAGGAACCCGGCAGTGCAGACCATGGCCAGCATGGCCAGCACGTTGTGGACGACGATCCCGGCGTTGTGCAGGCCGGTCAGGTGGTCGGCCCAGCCCAAGGTCATCGGGTCACCGAAGGCCAGCGACAAGGCCATGCAGGCGATGCCGGCGGTCAGGAAATGGCGGCTGAGCGCATAGCCGACACCCCGGTTGACCAGCGCCTTGCGGACTGCCTCAACCACGCCCGTGGCCGCGGCGCCGTACCAGAGGAGCGAGACCGCGTCAGCCATCGGCGCACAAGTGCCGACGGGCCCCGAACGCCGCCCGCAGCGCGGTGTGGCCCGGCGGCAGCCGCTCGCGGTGACGGGCTGCCCCGACGCGCACGTGAGCTCGCAGAAGGTGGGCGAATTGTTCGGCTTCGGATTCCCAGCGGTCATCCGGGTGCGTGCGGCGAGTGCAGAGGTGATCGCCCGGATGTCCGAGCACCCAGTGGCCGACCTCGTGGAAGGCGATGTGGGTGCGGTGCGCCGGCGTGGCCTTCGCCGCGACCATGAGCCAGCACTCTTCGCGGGAGCGCGCCAGCAACCCGCTGGCCCCACCGCGTCTCGTCGGCAGCCGGCCCAGGACCACTGACATGCCCCGTTGCCGTCCCACCGCGTCAAGGAAAGCCCGCAATTCGAACGGGTGGCGAATCGGCAGTGTGCTGATGATGGCTTCGCAACGCCGAACGAACTGCTGATCCCCGTACTCGGTAGTGCTCACGTTCACCCCTGTGTGTTCGATATGTCCAGCCGGCCCCCGCCGGCACCCCTGCACGCCCCGCCCAACCTTGACGATCTGCATCGCGGCAGGTCAGGGCGTTGGAGCCATAGTGACGGACACGCTCCGCAACCGACGCCGCTTCTGGCCACAATCGGCCCACATTTCCGTGATGCGGAGTCCACAATCTTCTCCACATCGTCCCGACAGACCCTTGACCTCCGTCAATCGCGAGCAGTAGCCAGATGGGTATGGCTCTGGAAATGGGGGGCGCTGCGGCGCAGATGTCCGGGACCGATCCGACGGATCTGGCGTGGTCGTTCAACCACCTCGATCCCGCCATCGCCGAGACCGCCTACGACACGCTGGGAACGATCCGACGCGGGTGCCCGGTGGCGCGCAGCGGCGAGCTGGGCGGGTTCGTCCTGGTCACCGGGTACGCCGAGATCCGGGAGGCCGCGCGCGCCTCCGATCGGTTCAGTGCCTACGTCGACGGGCTGGGTGCAGCGGCGGTGGTCACCGAGATGCGCGACGCCATCGCGCCGATGTTCGAGACCGACCAGGAGCACCACCACCAGTGGCGCCGGCTGCTGCAGCGCTTCTTCACCCCGGCGGCCGCGGCCGCGCAGGAGCAGTACGTGCGAGCGGTCTGCCGGGAGCAACTGCAGGAACTCATCTCGCACGGCGCCGCGGACCTCGTCGGCGCCTACACCCGCCAGGTGCCGCCGCTGGTGATCGGGCGGGTGCTCGGCCTCGCCGAACTCGAACGCGCCTGGCTATCCGAACACGTGCGGGCTCTCTACAACGCCGAGACGCACGCCGAAGCCCAGCAAGCCGGCCGGATCTACGCAGACTTCCTGCTCGGCCAGATCCGGGAACGCCGCGCCCACCCCGGCCGCGACCTGCTCTCGCGCATGGTCACCACCGAAGTCGACGGGCATACCTCCGGCGATGACGAGCTGGTCAAGATGACCATGCTCATGGTCGCCGCCGGACACTTGACCACCGCCGACGTCTGCGCCACCGCGCTACTGCACCTGCTGGAGGACCAGCCGCTGCGGGAACACATGGCCTCCGATCCGGCGATGCTGGAGGCGTTCGTGGAGGAGCTGGTCCGCTACGAGCCAGCGGTCGCGGCCACTGGACGCACCGTGACTGCGGAGGCCCGCCTCGGCGGAATGCCACTGTTCCCGGGAGATCGGCTGCTGCTGGCGTGGGGCAGCGCCAACCGCGACGAACGCGTCTTCGACGACGGCGACGTCTTCCGCCTCGACCGCGACCGCACCACGCCGCAGCACCTCGGATGGGGCGCCGGCGAACACCGCTGCCTCGGCCGGCACCTCGCTCGCGTGGAACTGCGCGTCATGCTCACCGAGCTACTGCGGGCGTTGCCCGGTCTGCGGCTTCAACCCGGCGCCGCCGTGCGGCGGACCTTCGGCGTCATCCGCGGCGTCGCCGCCCTGCCGGTGCGGTGGGAGCGGCGCTAGGCGCCGACCGAGCCAGGTACCACTCGGCCAGCTGCTGACGTCCCTCCAGGCCCAGCAGCTCATAGATCGCGGTCAGCTCGGTCTCGACCGTGCGCGTCGAGAACTGCACAATCGCCGCGATCTGCGGATTCTTCAGCTTCCGAGCGACCAGTCTGGTGATCTCCCACTGGCGCTCGGTCAACGTCGGCTCCGGCAGGGAGTCGGCGTCGTCGAACGCGAGGGCCACGATCTGCTCATCGGCCAGCAGGCTGCCCTCGAGGTAGGCCGCCGTCGACTCCACCGGCCCGAGCACCAACGCGATCGCCGCTTTCGCCCGTCCCCGGTGATACTTGAAGCCGGCCAGGCCGTTGTAGTGGACGCCATGGCGGGCCTGCAGGCTGTCCGAGCCTCCGATCCGTCGCGCCGCGCCGACGTAGTCTCCGTCGTTCGCCAGTTCCCAGGCTCTCCTTTCGACCCACCAGATAGGCCCCCACAGGTCACCGAGGGCGATCTGCCGCCGCAGCGGCGCGGGGTTGTCGGTCACCGGTTCGGAACACACGGGCAGCCCGCGCGTCCACTCCGCCCACGTCAACGCCCACTCGGCGCCACGGCGGCGAGCCTCGGCCACACACCGTTGCGACAGCTGGTCCGCCTCCTCGGCCGGCCCGAGCAGACCGGCGGTCATGCCGTGAAACAAGTCCGCCATGAACGCCGGACCGTCGGCACCTGCGTCGCGGAAGCCTTCACTGGCGGCCGCCAGTTTCGCGAACCCGCTGCGCTGCCCCAGAGCCAGTGCCTCATAAGTGCCCTCGACGAGCTGAACTGCCGGGGCGCCATCCTTGCCCACTTCGCGGGACAGGCGCAGGCATTCGTCCAGCATCTCCTTGCCGCGCGTTTGCTCGCCGAGGGCGATCCAGACCCAGCCGGCCAACCCCAGCGCCGAGATCCGCACGTCCGACGCCGCCGGTGGCGCATCACGCAGCAGATCCTCGACCTGATGGCACACCTGGACCTCGGTGGCGAAGAAGAACGGCGCCCGCGTCGACAGCACATCCACCATGATCGCCAGGCCGCGCTCCACGTCCTCGCGCTCCACACACCACGCCACCGCCGCCATGATGTTGCGGGACTCGGCGTTGACCAGATCCAGCCACCGGACTTCCTCAGGCCCGAACCATCGCTCGGCCGCCTGCCGAACCAGCCCGGCCACCCAGCGGCAGTGCCGTTCACCGATCTCGTCCAGTTCGCCGAACGTGCTCAGCCTGCGCCGGCCGTACTCGCGCAGGAACGTGTGCTGGCGGTAGCGCGCATCGGAGGAGGCACCCTCGATGATCGAGTGCCGAACCAGGTGGTCCAACGTCGCGAGGATCTCGTCACGGTCGATCAGCTCGTCCGCGCAGACTTGTTCGGCGGCCTCAAGAGCGAATCCGCCGGTGAAAACCGTCAACCGCGCCCAGACCCGCTGCTGCTCCGGCGAACACAGGTCCCAGGACTCGGTGATCGCGATGTCGAGCGCGAGGTGGTGCGACGGGACACCACGCGCGCCAGGCCCGTACTTCAGCGACGCGCCACCCTGGAGGCGATCGAGAACCACCCCCGGCGCCCGGCCCGCGCCGAACTGGGCCGCGATCAGCTCCAGCACCAGCGGGACACCCGCCGACCAGCGAACCAGATCGACGATGGCCGACCAGTCGTCCTGCTCGGTCAGTGGCCGTCCGACCGTGACGGCGCGGTCGGCCAGCAGCCGAACCGCGTCGCTCTGCTCGGCCAGCGCACGGTCCACGTGCTCGGCAGGGGTCGACAACGGCCCCAGGTGCACCCGGTGCTCGCCCTGGACGTCCAGGTAGGCGCGGCTGGTGGCGATCACCTGCACCGTGGCGGTCTCGGTGATGATGCGGTTCACCAGGTCGGCCACCGCGTCGAGCACTTGCTCGCAGTTGTCCAGCACAATCAGCACGCGCCGATCACGGACCTGCTCGATCAGCACGTCCACGAGGTCGACATCGGGCTGGTGATGCGAGATGCGTAACGCTGCGATGAGCAAGTTGCAGATCCGCTGCACGACGTCCGGGGTATTCGCATGCACGCCGAGTTCGGCGAGCCGGACGAACACCGATGCGTCGTAGTGCTCGTTCATATGCATGAGCAGTTCGCCGGCGAATCGCGTCTTTCCGACCCCGGGCGATCCGGTCAGGGTCACCGTGCGGTCGCCGGCGTTCAGTCGCTCACACACCTCGGCAAGCTCGTGCGATCGCCCAAAGAATGTCGTCGGCTGGACACCGGCGGATGGTTGTCCGACTGACCTACGAATGCGCTTATCCACCGCAACGGATGCAGCTACGCCGGCCAGCACCGACCGCAGAATTTGTTCGCCTCACTGTGTCGTTCACCTTCCCCTCCTCGCGCCACAGCGCCCTGTCCGCCCGATCGGCGGACGAGGCCACTCCGCTCGTGACGCCCTCCGTGGCAGATGTCGTACCATCCGTGGCCTGCGAAGATCGACCCCCTGACAACCAAACACCCGATCGGGTTAATCGTCAACACACTGTCCGCGCTGAAGTAACACCGGACCGTGAACGATGGTTTCACTCGGCCGACAGAAACCAGATCGCGCGAGGACCGGCGGCGGGCTTGCGGGCGGCGGTGATGCACCCGGACCTCATTGACGGTACGAACTCGTGCAACTACCTGCCGCGACATTCTGCAGCACGGTCGACCGATCCGAATCGCACTCACAACAAGAACGCCACAACTGTTTGAACTTTCCTGCCGAACCGGTTAGTGTTCGTCTCAGCAAGGCAGGCTCGTGCTCCACCCTGGGGAGGCGTGGAATCTCGCACGGTCCGCCCGACACGTAGGGACATTCTCGTGTTTCCAACCTCCGCACATCGCCGTACGCAGGTAGCTCGCGGACCGCCGACGGTGCAACTCATCAGTAGTACATCGTCACGCGTCCGACGCTGCTTCGGGACTTCTCGATCAGCGAACTCCACGACCGGCTTCACACGGCCGGGCCTTGTGGCCCCTGACGTCTCCGCTCAGCCCCTTTTCGCGTATCGCTGGCTGCGGCACGAGGCACGCCCTTCAGCACTCCCGTCGATCACGCGACGCAGCGCTGGATGGCTTTCCCTTTTCATACAAGGAGAAACCTCGATGCACAGCCGTCTTTTGCACGCTCTCGCCGCGACCGCGGCCCTACTCGCATCCACCGCAGCCACCGCTGTCGCGGCACCCACTACCCCCGCCGGCGACACCGGCGACCGCGCGCCCATCACCGGCAGTACCCCGGCCTGGGCTACCCCGCACACCCAAGTCGCCCGCACCAACGGAAACACCGTTCGGCACATCAAGGTCGCGCTCGCGTTGCGCGACCAGCCCGGCGCCGAACACCTCGCCGCTCAGCTGGCCACGCCAGGCAGCGCCGAGCACAGGAAGTTCCTGTCCTCACAACAGTTCCTCGACCGGTTCGCTCCCGCTCAGAACACCGTGGATCAGGTTTCGCAGTGGCTGGCTCAGCAAGGCCTGCACGTGACCGGGGTCAGCGCTAACAGGCACTTCGTCGACGCCGAAGCCCCCACCGCTGCGCTGGAAACCGCGTTCGGTACGAGGATCTCCGCGTTCCGCACGCGTATCGACGGCACGGTCCGCACGCTGACCGCTCCGGCGTCGCCGGTCACCGTGCCGACCTCGCTGCGCGCGTCGATCACCGCGGTACTCGGGCTGGACGACAGCGCCGCCCTGCTCAAGCCGCAGCACACCCGCCCCGCTGCGGCGGCGGCCGAGCAGCACTGCGCGCGGTGGTGGGGCGAGCAGAACAACACCGACGTCCCGCAGAAGTACCCGTCCGGATCCCAGAGCAACTCGCTGTGCGGCTACACCGGCACCCAGGTCCGCGCGATGTACAAGCTGGACAACGGAAACACCGGCGCCGGTACGACGATCGGTGTCGTCGGCGCCTACAACTCCGACACCGTTGTCGTCGACACCAACCAGGCCGCAGCACAGCTCGGCGTGCCGCCGCTCGCGGCCGGCCAGTACAGCGCGGTGCTGCCGCAGGGCGGGTTCACCGACGCGACCGAGTGTGGCGCCGACGGCTGGGCCGCCGAACAGACCCTGGACGTGCAGGCCTCCCACACGATCGCCCCGGGTGCGAAGATCCGCTACTACGCCGGGAAAACCTGCAAGGGCACCGGGCTCTACGACGCGTTCAACCAGGCCGTCACCGACAACGCCGTGGACGTGATCAGCAACAGCTACGGCAATGCCGACGGCGAACGCTCGCTCCCGCAGGCGGCGCGGGATCAGTTCAACAGCATGGCGCTGCAGGCGGCGATCCAGGGCCAGACCATCACCGTGTCCACCGGAGACGCCGGCAACAACTCCGGCCCCGCCGGACGAGCCACCGCCAGCTTCCCGTCCTCCAGCCCGTGGGTCGTGGCGGTCGGCGGGACCAGTGTCGGCCTCGACCGGAACGACCAGGCCACGGTGCTGACCGGGTGGGAGAACAGCGGCAACACCCAGTCCGGCACCACCTGGGCACCGCAGCGGGACGCCGATGGACCGTTCGCATCCGGTGCTGGCGGTGGCGCCTCCGCGCTGTATGACGCGCCGGACTGGCAGGCCGGCGTCGTCCCGGGCAGCGGCGGGAAGCGGGCGGTGCCGGACATCGCCGCGTTGGCCGACTCCTACACCGGGATGCTGGTCGGGCATACCATCAAGGGCCAGTTCGGGATCGGGTCCTACGGCGGCACCTCGCTCGCGTCGCCGCTGATCGCCGGGCTCGTCGTCGACGCTCAGCAGGCCCGTTCTGGCAACGCGCGGGCCGGGCTGCTCACCCCGATCCTCTACAGCTTGAAGGGGTCCAGCGCGATCGCGGACGTCGTGCCGCAGAAGGCCGGGGTCTGGACGCCGATGATGCACGCTTTCGGCGGCGTCGCCGTCCCCGGCGGCCAGGGCAGCTACCTGATCGACTTCGACGCCCGCCCGCAGAACCTGCAAAGCGGCCCCGGCTGGGACGACGTCACCGGACTCGGCACCCCCAACAGCGGCTTCATTCCGGCACTTTCCCAGTAACCACAACCTCTTCTCGCGGCAGGCCCGCTCGACGCCGGGCGGGCCTGCCCCGGCCTCCATCGACCTTGTGGAAGGACTGTTCCATGTCCGAGATGCCACAGCCGGCGCCGAACCGGTGGCGGGTACTCGCACTCTGGCTAGCCGGGATCGCGCTGGTCAGCACCGCGGGCGTGCTGCTCGCACCGTCGCAACCCGCACCCGACACAGCGCGCGGCACCGACCCGGTCGAGCTGGGCGTCGAACTGGACGCACCGGTCATCGCGGCCCGCGTGGTCCCGAGTCTGACCGGGCTGCCTGAGGCCAGCACCTTCGGCACCGTGCCGGCCGCCCCGCAGGACGCGACAGCAGACGAGGTCCCGGACGGGCAGCTCGTCCACCCGACCACCCCGGTGCCGGTGTACGGGCAGCCCGGTGGCGCAGCCATCGCCGTCATGCCGACCGCGCAGCTGGGATCCGACACGTGGGTTCCGGTCATCGCCGACGAACCGGGCTGGGTGCAGGTGCTGCTGCCGTCCCGGCCCAACGGCTCCACCGGATGGCTCTCCACCCAGGACAACACCCTCAAGATCCGGTCGACGACCGACCGCATCATCGTCGACCGGGCCGCTTTGCGGCTCACGCTCTACCGCGACCACCAGCAGATCGGAACCTGGAGCGTCGGACTCGGATCTCCGGCCGCGCCGACCCCGGCCGGGCGGACGTTCGTGCTCGCCTCGATGACCGACGCGAAGCAGAAGTTCAGCCCGGTGATCTTCCCGCTCGGGATCCACTCCACGACCTATTCCACCTACGGCGGCGGCCCCGGTACCACCGGAATCCACGGCTGGCCCACCACCGACGTGTTCGGCCGCCCGTCCAGCGACGGATGCATCCGCGTCCCCGCTGACGCCCTCACCTCACTCGTCGACCAGGTGCCCATCGGCACCCCGGTCCTCATCCGCTAACCCGACCACACCAACACTTTCGGAGACATACATGAACACCACTCGCACCGCCCTCGCCGCCGCCGGAGCCGGAGCGCTCCTCATCGGCACCCTCACCACCCTCGCCTCCAGCTGCACCCCCGCCACCGCGGCACCGCCGGCCCTCGCCGCCGCCGCGGTGACGTCGACGGCAACCGGGATCTCCGTCTCCGGCGGAGAACACCTCTCCGCACGGCCGAGCGTGTCCAGCAGCGGCGCGATCAAATCCGCCGGCGGGTCGGCGTCCAGCCCGAGCGGCGCAGTCGTCGCCAGCGGCATCAGCCTGCAGGCCGGCGCCGGGTTCGCCGAAGCCCGGGTCGCCTCGGTGCGGGTCGGCGGGACCACGGTCGGGCCGTTCACCGCGACCTGCCGCAACGGCGCCATCACCACCAGCGCTCCCAACGGCGGCAGCGGCAACCTGAAGGTCTCGCCCGGCGGGCACGGCACCGCCGGGGTCATCACCGTCACCACCAGCACCGCCCCCACCCGCACAAGCGGATCTGATGGACCGACGTCGAGCAAGCCGACCGCGGGCACGGCGATCACCGTGACCGTGGCGACGGTCAGCTGCGGCGCCGGAACGCCGCCGCCGCCGACGGGCAACCCGCCGACCGGCACCCGACCGGCGCCGACGCGCAAGCCCGGCGCTCCCGGGACGTCCCGTCCGGCATCGCCGGGCGAGCGGCACCAGCAGGGCGACAACCCGGGTGACCGGACCGCGCCCAAGCCACAACCCAAGCCCGGCCACGTCGCCGTGACCGGCTGACCACCCAGGACCGCGGGCCCGCACGCCCTCAACCCTCCATCGCGGGCCCGCGCCCCCTCCCACCCCACGTCCCCGCCGGGCGGCCTCCCCGCGCCCGCACAACCACACAACCTCATCCGCCTCACCGAACAGGGGAGAAACCCATGTCCACGCTCGTTTTCAGCCAGACCAGCCACGACCTGCTCGACACCGCCTCATCCGAAGACGTCCGGGCCGTCCACTTCGTCGGCTCGCTGCCCGCCGTCCTGACCGGCGATCACCGCGCGACGATGCAGTGGTTCCTCGACCACAGCACCGACACGTCGCTGACCGGTCTGCCGTGCGACCCGGATCCGCGGTGGATCATCGACTGGCTCGACGGCCTCGCCGCCGTCGACGCCCTCGAACCCGTCCGCACCGGCCACTCCGCCGACTACGACGACATGCCGACCTACCGCCTCAAGCGCGGGCACTGGCTCGAATCCGAGGACCTGTCCCTCGGGCGCGCCGCACACACCGACGCGGTGATGGCCGCGCGGAACCAGCTGCAGGACGACCGCGACTTTCCGCCGCATCAGGTGTCGGTCCCGAACCCCTACGACCTGGCGCTGTTCACCTTCGGCAGCCCCGGTGCCGCGGTCACGCATCTGCCGGTGTTCCGCCAGGCTGTGCTCGACGACGTCCACACCATCCACAACCAGCACGGCAACCAGGTCGTCTTCCAGCTCGAGACCCCCGCGGTGCTGGCCACGCTGGACCGCACCCCACGGCCCTTGTGGCCCGCCGCCGTGCGCGCGCTGGCCAAACAGGTCGCGCGCATCTTCGCCGACGGCCCACGCGACGCGACGTGGCGGATCCATCTCTGCCACGGCGACCTCGGCCACCAGCCGCTGTTCGCCCTGACCGACCTCGTGCCTGCGGTGCAGTTCCTCAACGCGCTGCGCAAGCAGCTGCACCGGTTGCGGATCCCCATGCCGGCCGCGCACATCCCGATGTGCACGGGCACAGCCGCACCCTCGGTGGATCCGCGGTTCTACCGGTCGCTGCGGCACCTGCGCCGCGACATCGACGTCATCGCCGGACTCGTCGACGAAACCCAACCGAAGGACTCCGGCGCCGCGCTGGGGCTGGTCGAGACCGAACTGGACCGGCCGGTGCTGGCGGTCGCCGCGGCGTGCGGGCACGGCCGCAGGCTCGTACCGGACGCCGTCGCCAACGCCGCGCTCGCCTGCAAGCTCGCCCACCACACCACCGACACCCCCGCCCGCTGAACTCACCTGGAAGGACTGTCGAGATGGACACCACGACCACGCCGTTGCCGTCAGCTGCGGGGAATCT
Organism: Amycolatopsis ponsaeliensis; assembly: GCF_030182635.1. NCBI lineage: Bacteria > Bacillati > Actinomycetota > Actinomycetes > Pseudonocardiales > Pseudonocardiaceae > Amycolatopsis > Amycolatopsis ponsaeliensis. The sequence goes on along the minus strand of NZ_JAPZLD010000001.1, from coordinate 398,096 downwards.
GGCCGACGAGGACGAGACGCTCACCCCGATCCTGCGCACCGGGGTCGTGCCCACCCGCGCGCTCTCCGGCGGCCGGATGCACCTGCCCGGCGCCACCACCCTTGCACCGCAACGTCACGACACCACCGAAACTGCGATCGCGATCATCAGTGGCCACGTCGCGGTGCTCTCCGGCAACGCGATGCAGCCGTTCCACCCGCAGGCCGGCGACATGATCTACATCCCCGTCACCCTGCCGTACGCGGTGGTCAACCTCAGCAACAACGCCTCCGTCCTCGCACTGGTCTTCCGCACCGACCCCGGCTTCAACACCGACATCCATCGCATGCCCGAACTCGACCACGCCGCCCGCGACCAGATCCCCGACCTGCGCCGCGCCCACCACAAGGCCGTGCTCACCCGGCGCAACGGCCGCGCCCGCCGCCCCTAGCCCAGCTCGTCTCGTCAAGCCGTCCCAGCGTTCACGCCACCTACCGGACCGTCCGGCATCTCCCCGTCACCTGGCGTGCCAACCCACCCGCCCGACCGGGGAGACCCCATGCGCACCTGGATCACCGACACCACCCGCGACCTACTCGACAACCCGCCACCCGGCGGACCGGTCACACTCGACGAAATCGCCGCCTGTACTGGCATCACGACCCATCACCTACGGGCCTACTACGGCTCAGTCGACGCCATCGTCACCGACATCACGTCCAGCTCGGCGGAGCCCACCCGAGACGGGCGGTGCTGACGATGCGCTGGAAGAACACGCACCTCCGCGGTGTCGGAGCCGCGCTCGGCGACATCGTCACCGTCGAGAACCTCAAGACCACGCGGACGCTGCACGGAGCGACCAGCCAGCGCGCGGTATCGATCGCGTCGGACAGCACCGGGATGGACCTGGCTGTGCGGGCCGGACGCAACGCCCTGGCCAGCATCGCCATGACCACCACCGGCCCGCTGCCCGTCCCCGACCTGCACTTCCACGCCGCGATCTGGCGCGGCAGCCGCGGCATCGACTTCTGGTCCCGCGCCGCCTACGTCCGCAGCCGCCTCGGCCTGCCCGCCGGCCGCGGCATCGCCACCGAGCTCAACGCCATGAGCAACAGCCTCATCGGCGGCATCGACATCTCCGCCCGCGTCCTCGCCGGCAGCCCCGACCTCGACACCGTCCTGCTCACCGGCGGCGAAACCTTCGGCCCACCCGCCTTCGACCACCTCACCGCCGACCACGGCATCGCCTACGGCGACGGCGGCTCCGCCCTCATCCTCGGCCGCCACCCCGGCCTCGCCCACATCCTCGCCACCAGCTCCTACACCGACCCCACCCTCGAACAACTCCACCGCGGCAACCACCGCTTCCTCCCCGCCGGCACCACCGAACTCGGGATCGAGCGCATCCGCGAGCGGAAACGCCAGTACACCGACGCCGTCGGCGCGGCCTCGGTCAACCGCCGCAATCACGACGGGGTCCGCGCCGTCATGGACGAGGCGCTCCACGACGCCGGCCTGCAGCTCGACCAGCTGCGCTGGGTACTGCTTCCGCACTACGGCCGACACCTGCTCGACACCCACTGCCTGCAACCCCTCGGCATCACCGCCGACCGCACCCTCTGCCACGCCGGCGACCAATGGGGCCACATCGGACCCAACGACCAAATCATCGGCCTCACCCACCTGCTCACCCGCGGCGCGGTTGCCTCCGGCGATCACGTAGCTCTGCTGGGCATCGGCATCGGCATGACCTGGACCGCCGCGATCCTCCGCATCGACTCCACACCGCCAGGGTTGGACGTCCTCGCCCCGACGCTGCGCTGGCCTTGGCGGGCTGACCGCGTACCGGAAGAGGAAACACGGCATGGCTACCACACGAGGAGTCGATGATGCCCATCCGGGAAGACGTCGACTACCGAGTGGGCGACGCAGTCGATCTCGAAGCCGTTGCCAGACGCTCCGTCACCCAAGAGGGATCCGCAGCGGTCGATCGCATCCTGAACGCCGTGATCCCCGATGCCCTCGCAACTGTTGAACCGTCGCCTCCGGAGCCGCTTCCGGTGGCTCGGCTACTCTCCTCGCGTCGTGATGACTCCATGACGTTCGCGCTCCCGCGGGTCGACCGCGCCGGTCGCGCGCACGACCAACAGGTCGTCGACGCCGCCGCGTGGCTGCCCGGTGAGCCGATCGAGGTCATCGCGACAACCCACGCCGTCGTCTTCCGTCCCCACCCGAACGGCCTCTTGAAAGTCGCGCCGACAAGGTGCGTGACCATCCCCGCCGCAACGCGCCGCCGGTTCAGCATCGCGGCCGGCGACCGCGTTCTGCTCGCTGCGATCGAGGCTCACCGGACTGTCATCGCCTACCCACTCACGACGCTCGACGAGGCCCTCGCGGCGTTCCACAGCACCTCACCGGCACGATGACCGCGTACCTCGGTGCGGCGCCCTTGGAAGTCGGCCGTGCCACTCCTCGTAGGGATGCCGACCTGGAGACGGCGAAGCTTCTCCTCGACCGGCTCGGCGTCACCGCCGAGGACATCTTGGCGGACGACCGGATGGCGAAGACAGCCGTTCCGACTTTCGCCGAGTACATCCCCAGCATTACGGCAGCGACCTCCCCGAAATCGGCTGCGACCTGGTCCGTCTACTGGCGAGTCTTGAACGAGAAGTGGCCCGACCGCGCCATCGACGAACCGACGACGTCGGAGTTGAAGGCTCTGGCCAACGAAGTCCAGGCACGCGCAGCGAGGCGCCCCGGCGCGCGTGGCGGCCTGGCGGCCAAAGCGACTTTCACCGATGCAGTAAGAGCCCTCTACCGTTCCGCGGTGGACGATCAACTCATCCGGGCTCCGAGAAACCCGGCCCTGGGGCTGCGGAAGCCTCGACAGCGAAAGAACCTCCGGCGAGCGTTGACCGCTCGGCAGTTGATCGAAATTAACGAGGTCGCCGCGACGACCGGAACGGATCCCGCTCTCGACACCCTGCTTCTCCGTCTCCACACGGAAACCGCGTGCCGAAGAGGCGGAGCGCTGGCGATCCGGCCGTGTGACGTCAACACAGAGCTCTGCCTGCTCAAGCTTAGGGAGAAGGGCGGCACGACGCGCGACCAGCCGATCTCGCGCACCCTCGCATTGGGCCTCCTCGAACACGCAGAGGAGCGCTCGTCCCACCTCACGGAGTACGATCAGCTTCTTCGGCATCGCAACGGAAATCCGATCTGCCACACCAGGTACGAGACGTTCTGGAAGCGGCTCAGCAACCACCTGCCGTGGATCCGGGAGATGGGCATCACCGCGCACTGGATCCGGTACACGACCCTCACCTGGGTCGAGAGGAACTACGGGTATGCCGTGGCAGCGACGTATGCGGGTCACGCTGCCGGCTATCAGACCGGCAGCACGTTGACCTACGTCGCCGCACCGCTCGAGGAACTGGCCGCCGCGTTGTCTGCCTTGACTGCGGAGCCACACCCGCTCGCGGCGTAGACTGGCTCTCCCGGCCGACCTCTTCGTTCGCGACCAACGCCTTACGCATATAGGTTCGGAAAGTTCGGAAACGCTAATCAGAGATCGCCGGCTGTGAGCTTGAAGGCGTACGGGGAAGGCTGCTCGTCGCCGAGCAGCCGGCGGAACTCCGCGTCGACGGCGACCAGAATTTCGACGCCGTCATCGAAACCGGGAGGTTTTTCTCCAGGCGCCCCTGCCGAGAACACCAGGTTCGTCCAGCGGTTCGCGGACCTCGACCACACCACGAGGTGTAGCGGCGCGAAAAGGAACCACACTGCGTCCGCCTCGCCGGGCAGGTCAGTCAGAGGTTCCAGATGGTGCGCGATGACGACATCAAGGACCTCGGCGAACATGTGGTCAAGCAGGTGCGAAATCAAGAAGACGTTGCGGGCGCAATCTGGCGACGACTTCTTGCTAAGCTGCTCGGCGGCCCGTTCGATCATCTCCCGACCGGCTTCAACAATCGCATTCGCAGACGTGACCTGGGTTTTCCTCGAGCGGTCCCGTTCGCTGAGTTCCTGACCGCGCTTGAGGGCACGCTTGATCCTGGCGTCGAACGCCCGAGCTGGGCCGGGGAGGGACTTCACTTCGAAGTCAACGAACCGGACGTCAGTCCGGCCAATCAGCTCCGCTGCATGCCCGCGCATGTCCACATCGAGATCAAATCGGATGTCGGTACCACCGTCGGAGTCCACCGAACTCGGCGGCACACCGAGGAACGCCGCGGCCAGCACCACGGCCAAGTGCTCTCCGGACCTCGTCTTCAACTTTGCTGCGCCGTCGACGCCGAGGACGTTGATAACTTCCTCGACCATCCGCCAAACGGCCTGGTGATGGATCGCGACGACATAGCTTCCGGCCGGATCGCGGTGTGCCATTGCACAAGCATGCCACCGACCGACGGCCGCGGCTCCTGATGTCGACGGCCTCCCGTCCACTGCCGAAGTTGATCCGTCGCTGACCGACCCAACTCGCACGCGACGGCGTCCCTACGAGAAGCCCGTCGAACCTAGACGCCGCTCGTAAAATTTGTAAAACTACAAATATGCAGGACCTAGTCGGGCCACGGCGGATCTCACAGGTGAACCAGGTCGCAATCCCGGTCAAACTCCTGCGTGCGCTCGGGCTGTCGCCGGGTGACTCCGTGTACTTCGAGCTTCGCGACGAGACGAGTGGCGAACTCACCCTCGTGGCTGAACAGGAAGTGCGTCGTCGGTACTCGCGCAGCGATGACGAGCCTCACCCTGTTGCACTATCGGGTGACCCGTCTAGGCTGCGGGACCGGCCGTCAGCACGAACGCGGGAAGAGGGCACTACCGATGTCGAGTGAGCGGCGGGGCGGCCTGCTCCTGTCCACCGAAGCCGCAGATCGCCATCCCGCGCGCACGGTGATCGACGACCTGGGCTGGGATGGAGTTCTGGCGTCGAACATCACCCTGTTCGGCAAGCAGGTCTCCGTACTGGCGCTCGTCGACGGGGAAGCCCACGCTCTGCGGTTGCGTCGAGGCATGTCCCCGGTCACTGACCGCACGTCTGTCGCCCTGTGGGAGTGGCCAGAACTTCCGGCACCGCCAGCGGTGGTAAGCCTGTCCGCAGTCATCGCGACAGGTTCGAGCTGGCAATCCGGGATGAAGGCGGCAAGCGGCTTTGCCGGGTTCGCCTCGACGGTGCTGGTCTTGCAGCAGGATGAAGCCGCGCCCCAAGCATGCCTGACGGCGGCCGAACGCTACGGAGTCTGGGTTCTGCGATCGAGGTGTTCGGGTGCCATCGTCGACCATCGAGGACGGGTTGGCCCGGTGGCCTCGTCACGACCGACGACTGTGACGAGGTGGACCGAGGAACTGGTCTACGCCCGCCTCCTCGAAGACGGCCTCATCGAGCCTGCGCCGGCAGGCTGAAGTCAGAGGTATCCTTTCCTCGCTGTACCCAACGTCCCAGGTAGGGCGGTACTTCCCACGCGAAGTGGGTCGTGTCGATCTCCATGTGCTTGAACTCTGCGTGCGAGCACTGCTCGGTCCACGCCTTTCGGCGCGTCAAGAGGTCACCACCTCGCAGGATTTCGCGCCGGATGCGGTAGAGGATTTCGATCGAATGCAGGAACGCTGCAATGTCGGGATCAGGAGACGAGCCGAGCTGCTGTAGCGACTGGCCGTTGCAAACATCGCAGTCGCAGTGCCAGTCCGGGTGGTCGGGGTCCATCTGCGCGGTGAGGTCGATCTTCTCCAGGTGCACGTAGGACAGGAGCCGCTCGACCACGGCAGCCGGCTTGGGTCTTCCTCCGCCCGACCCGTCCGAGATCGGATAGAAGTGGCGAAGGTTGGACCGCGTTCCCACGGCGGCGGCGAGCGCACCGTAGGCGAGTGCTCCGATCGATGATGTGTCACATCGGAGCAGGATCACAGGCGCGGGGATCTGCAGTAAGGCCACCAGCCCGTAGATCGCGTACTTCGCACCCAATGGGTCATGCGCATGTTCGAAAGCAACCGCGATCGGCGTACCCGCATCCGTGACGGCATCGACCAGGCGCGGCAGCTTGTCGGGATGAAGCCAGCTCACGTGCAGAAACAGGGAGGCGGCGACGTCCGGGCCTAGAGCGGCACATCGCTGCAGCACGCTGTCCAGTCCGGCATCGTCGTGCTCGCCGACGTAACCGGCGTCCGGAATCACGACGGGAAGTTCCAGCCGACGTTGACGCTCGATCCAGCTGAGATCTAGGTGATCGGACGCTAAGGCCCGGTTCTTACCCGTGTACCGACTGCGGTCGACGAGAATCGGCCTCTGATAGCGCTGGCTGCGGACGAGGTGCTCGGCCGCCTGGAGAGCCTTCTCCCCAGTCAGGACGATGCCGCCGCCCAGGCGGTCCGAGCGCTCGATCGCGACGTCGACCCCGGCATCGCTCGCATCCGCCTGAACGAGCAGAACGTCGGCCAGGGCAGACTCGATTCGACTATACGGCTTGCCCTGCGCCGTTCTGGCGGCGATCGGGTTGACCACGCTGACCCCCTCGGGTCCCAGGTTGTCCGGATTCATGATCGCACCGTCGCGGCGGCGGACTCTTCCACCACAAGAGGTAGGTAGTGGCGCCGGAACGGCTCCGGCAGCATCAGGGCGAGTTCTGCGACGGCGTCGACATCTTGTTCGTGCCGGTCGAGCTGGGCCGTGATCAAGTTGGCGACATGGCGAGGCGCCTCGGCCGAGAGGTCCCCGGGTTCGTGTTGGCTCCAGCCGTACTGGTTCAGCCGGATGCGGAAAGTCTTGAACTGGCTCGCGGAGATGCACTCGAGGTCGGCCGCACGCTGGATGAGCATCGCCATGGACACTTTCCAGGTCATCTTCAGGTCCGCGAGCTTCGCGAACTGTCGCACGGTCAATCCCCGCAGCAGCGGTTCCAGCTCGTCGGCCGGTGCGAGGAACTCTCCGGCGAACCGGTTCGCCTCCTTCTCCTGGTCGTCGGCAGGCAACTCGTGCATCAGGAGGTGGCCGACCTCGTGCGCAAGCGTGAAGCGCTCGCGGTCGGCAGGAAGATCTCGGTTGAGGAGGATCAACGGCTGCCCGTGCGCTGGCCAGGTGCTCACCGCGTCCTGTGCGGCAGTGCCCAAGTCGCGGCGCATCACACGGACGCCCGCGGACTCGAGCAGCGCGACAAGGTCCTCGACGGGTCCGGTCGGTAGTTCCCACGTCTGCCGGAGAGCGGCCGCGACTGCCGCGGGGTCGCCGTGTTCGGCAAGCGGCATCCGGGCCAGTTCGAGGAGCTGCGGCCGCGAGTCGTACACGCCTGCGGACAAGCCGTCGACTGTCAGCCGAGTCAGCTGGGTGAGGCCTTCGACCGCGCGCATCATCTTCACCGACATGACGCCGGAGCGGCGGCGGTGGTGGAGGCAGGTGACCTCAACACCTCCGATTGGACCGGTTACCCGAAGCAGATCCGTGGGCACAGCCAGGGCTTCGGCGACGGCAGCGAGGTACTCAGCCGTCAGGGGAAGAAGTCCTTTTTCGACCTTCGAAACAAAGCCTTGCGAGACGCCGGCCGCGTCGGCCAGGTCGGCCTGAGCCCAACCCCGGGCTTCGCGCACCGTGCGGACCATGCGCGCGATAGCGGCCGTATCGCTCATCGGTCCTCGCTCTCCAGCGGTCCGTCGAATGAAAGCCTACCAAAACTGTGCTCAAATATTCCGATCCGACGCCCTGTTGATACAGCACTCCGATCCAGCAAGTCAAGAGTGCGACGGGCGGGATCACCTGGAGCGGTTCCCCCAAGCGGACCAACCGAGCACCTGCATTCGGCCCCGGCTACGATTCCGCGCATGCCATCACCACTTTCGCGATCAGTCGCGCGTATTCTCCAGAAAGCAACCGCTTAGTAGGCTCGCGGGCACGAGCCCGCTTTCTCAACGACGAGGAGGTCCCCCGTGACCGATTCCCCTTCCCGTGTCGCCGTGGTCACCGGTGCCGGCCGTGGCATCGGCGCCGCTGTGGCTGCTCGGCTGGCCGCTGATGGCTTTGCCGTCGCGCTGCTGGACCTGGACGAGGCCGGTGTCAAGCAGGGCGCCGAGGCCATCGTCGCCGGTGGCGGCAAGGCCGTCGGTGTCGCGCTGGACGTCAGTGACGCCGAGCAGGTCGAGGCCGCCGTCACCCGCGTCGCCGACGAGCTCGGGCCGCCGGTCGTGCTGATCAACAACGCCGGCATCACCCGCGACAACCTGATCTTCAAGATGACCGAGCAGGACTGGGACTCCGTGCTCGGCGTGCACCTCAAGGGCTCGTTCCTGATGACCCGCGCGGTGCAGAAGTACATGACGCAGGAGAAGCACGGCCGGATCGTCAACCTGTCGAGCACGTCGGCACTGGGCAACCGCGGCCAGGTCAACTACTCCGCCGCGAAGGCCGGCATGCAGGGCTTCACCAAGACCCTCGCCATCGAACTGGGCAAGTTCAACGTCACCGCCAACGCGATCGCGCCGGGCTTCATCGCCACCGACATGACCGCCGCGACGGCCGAACGCCTCGGCATGGGCTTCGAGGACTTCAAGGCCGCCGCCGCGACGCAGATCCCGGTGCAGCGCGTCGGCACGCCCGACGACATCGCCCACCTGACCTCCTTCCTGGTCAGCGAGGGCGCCGGGTTCATCTCCGGCCAGGTCATCTACGCCGCCGGCGGACCGAAGGACTGAGGCAGATGCGCGAGTTCGCTTCTTTGGACGAGTTCGCCGCCGCGGTCGGCGAGCACCTCGGGTACAGCGAGTGGCACACGATCACCCAGGACCGGGTGAACAAGTTCGCCGACGCCACCGACGACCACCAGTGGATCCACGTCGACGAGGCGATGGCGGCCGCGGGCCCGTTCGGCGGCACCATCGCCCACGGCTTCCTGACGCTGTCGCTGCTCTCGGCGTTCGGCCCGAAGATCTACAAGGTCAACGGGATCAAGATGGGGATCAACTACGGCCTCAACAAGGTCCGCTTCCCGCAGCCGGTGAAGGTCGGCTCGAAGCTGCGCGCGGGCGCGGAGCTGATCGAGATCACCGACATCCCGGGCGGCAAGCAGGCGGTGTCGAAGTGGACGGTCGAGATCGACGGCGAAGCGAAGCCCGCTTGCGTCGCCGAATGGGTGACGCGGTTCCTCGCGTGACGTCGCCGGGTGCGGAGCTTTCCCGTGAAAGCTCCGCACCCGAGCATCTCTGTACGTCATACCGACTAGTCGGTATGCTCCCCCGCAACTGTGTTGTCCGGGGCTTCGCCCCGAGCCGGGGGCTCCGCCACCCGGACCCCCGGAAAGCATTCGAGTGAGGAGGTTCGATGAACCCGCCAGGACTCGACCTGGGCCGCCTGCGCGCCCACCTGGACGCGCACCGGCCCGGCCTGGTCGCCGGGGAGCTGACCGCGGACGTCGTGGAAGGCGGCCGGTCGAACCTCACCTACGTGGTGGGCGACGGCCGGTCGCGCTGGGTGGTGCGCCGCCCGCCGCTCGGGCACGTCCTGCCGACCGCGCACGACATGACCCGCGAGTTCCGGGTGATCTCGGGCCTGCGCGACACCGCCGTGCCAGTGCCCGAAGCGCTGCTGCTGTGCGAGGACGCGGACGTCATCGGGGCGCAGTTCTACGTCATGAGCTTCGTCGAGGGCACGCCCTACCGGACCGCGGACGAACTCGCGGAACTCGGCGAAGCACGCACCAGGGCCATCGCCGACGCGCTGGTCGACACCCTCGTCGACCTGCACGCCGTCGACCCGGCCACGGTCGGGCTCGGTGACTTCGGCCGGCCCGAAGGCTTCCTGGAGCGGCAGCTGCGGCGCTGGAAGAAGCAGCTCGACGCGTCCCGCAGCCGCGACCTGGACGGCATCGAGGACCTGCACGACCGGCTCGCCGCGGCGGTGCCGGCGTCCGGGAAGCCGTCGATCATCCACGGCGACTACCGCCTCGACAACGTCCTCGTCGACGGCGGCGACAAGATCTCCGCGGTGCTCGACTGGGAGATGTCGACGCTGGGCGACCCGCTGACGGACCTCGCGCTGCTGGTGGCCTACGCCGAGCGCGACAAGGTGTCACTGCAGTTCGTCTCGAACGCCAGCTCGGCCCCGGGCTACCCGACCACCGACGAGGTCGTCGCCCGCTACGCCGAACGCTCGGGGCGCGACGTCTCGCAGCTGAACTGGTACGTCAGCTTCGCGTTCTTCAAGCTGGCCGTGATCCTGGAAGGCATCTACTACCGCTACCAAAAAGGCCAGACGGTCGGAGCTGGCTTCGAGGGCGTCGGGGCCGGCGTCCCGCTGCTCATCACGCACGGCAACGAGATTCTCAAAGAGGAGAAGTAATGGACTTCGCGTTCGACGAGAAGACCGAGGAGCTGCGCGGGAAGCTCCTCGAGTTCATGGACTCGCACATCTACCCCGCCGAGCCGGTGTTCGAGCAGCAGCTCGCCGAACGCGACGACCCGTGGGCCATCCCGCCGGTCATGGACGAGCTCAAGGCCGAAGCCCGCAAGCGCGGCCTGTGGAACTTCTTCCTCCCCGGCGACCACGGCGCGGGCCTGACGAACCTGCAGTACGCGCCGCTCGCCGAGATCACCGGCCGCAGCATCCGGCTGGCGCCGACCGCGGTCAACTGCGCCGCGCCCGACACCGGGAACATGGAAGTCCTGGCCATGTTCGGCAACGACGACCAGAAGAAGCAGTGGCTGGAACCGTTGCTGAACGGCGAGATCCGCTCCGCGTTCGCGATGACCGAGCCGGACGTCGCCTCCTCCGACGCCCGCAACATCGAGACCAGCATCCGCCGCGACGGCGACGAGTACGTCATCAACGGCCGCAAGTGGTACATCTCCGGCGCGATGAACCCGGCCTGCCAGATCTTCATCGTGATGGGCAAGACCGACACCGAAGCCGCGCCGCACAAGCAGCAGAGCATGATCCTGGTCCCGCGCGACGCCCCGGGCCTGACGGTCAAGCGCGGCATGCACGTCTTCGGCTACGACGACAGCGACCACGGCGGCCACGCCGAGGTGCTCTTCGAGGACGTCCGCGTGCCGGTGGAGAACCTCATCGCCGGCGAGGGCGACGGCTTCGCGATCGCCCAGGCCCGCCTCGGCCCCGGCCGCATCCACCACTGCATGCGCGCCATCGGGATGGCCGAGCGGGCGCTCGAGCTCATGTGCCGCCGCGCGATCTCGCGCGAGGCGTTCGGCAAGCCGATCGCGCAGCAGGGCGTCGTCCAGGACTGGATCGCCGAGTCGCGCGTGAAGATCGAGCAGCAGCGGCTGCTCGTGCTCAAGACCGCGTGGCTGATGGACACCGTCGGCAACCAGGGCGCGCACACCGAGATCCAGGCGATCAAGATCTCCACCCCGATCACCGTCGAGTGGATCCTCGACAAGGCCGTGCAGGTGCACGGCGCGGGCGGCGTCAGCCAGGACTTCCCGCTGGCGGCGATGTGGGCCGGGAACCGCACGCTGCGGCTGGCCGACGGGCCGGACGAGGTCCACAAGCGGTCGCTGGCCCGGCGTGAACTGAAGAAGTACCTCTCGGAGGGCGCGAAGTGACTGTCACCGCCGAAGATCTGACCCGCCAGGCGACCGGGTTCCTGGCCGCGCACGACCCCGCGTCGACGGACCGGATGGACTTCCTGCGGGCCCGGTTCGACGCCGGGCTCGCCTGGATCCACTTCCCGGCCGGCCTCGGCGGGCAGAACGCGCCGCGCGCCCTGCAGTCCGTTGTGGACGGTGTGTTCACCGAGGCGGGCGCGCCGGACAACAACCCGCGCCGGATCGGCATCGGCCTGGGCATGGCCGCGCCGACCATCCTCGCCTTCGGCACGCCGGAGCAGCACCAGCGCTTCCTGCGTCCACTGTGGACCGGCGAGGAGGTGTGGTGCCAGCTGTTCAGCGAACCGGGCGCCGGCTCGGACCTCGCGGCCCTGGGCACGCGGGCGGTGCGTGACGGCGACGACTGGATCGTCACCGGCCAGAAGGTGTGGACGTCGGGCGCGCACGAGTCGCAGTGGGCGATCCTGGTCACCCGCACCGACCCGGACGTGCCCAAGCACCAGGGCATGACGTACTTCATGTGCGACATGACGGCGCCGGGCGTCGAAGTCCGGCCGCTGCGCCAGATCACCGGCGAGGCCGAGTTCAACGAGGTGTTCCTGACCGAGGTCCGGATCCCGGACACGCAGCGCCTCGGCGCCGTCGGCGAGGGCTGGAAGGTCGCGCAGACCACGCTGATGAACGAGCGCGTCGCGATCGGCGGGCACGTCCAGCCGCGCGAAGGCGGGCTGATCGGGATCGTCACGAAGACCTGGCGCGAGCGGCCCGAGCTGCGGACGCCGGAGCTGCGTGACCGGCTCGTGCAGCGCTGGGTCGAGGCGGAGACGCTGCGGCTGGCCGGCACCCGGCTGCGCCAGCAGCTGACGAAGGGTGCGCCCGGGCCGGAGGGTTCGGCCATGAAGGTCGCGTTCTCGGAGCTGAACCAGGCGCTCACCGGCCTGGAGGTCGAACTGCTCGGCGAAGAGGGCCTGGCCTACGACGACTGGACGTTCCGGCGCCCGGCGATCGTCGACTTCACCGGCCGCGAGGCCGGCTACCGCTACCTGCGCGCGAAGGGGAACTCCATCGAGGGCGGCACCTCGGAGGTCCTGCGCAACATCATCGCCGAGCGCGTGCTGGGGCTGCCCTCGGAGCCGCGCGTCGACAAGGACGTCGCCTGGAAGGACCTCCCCCGATGAGTCAAACACCGCCTGACCTGCTGTATTCGGACATTGAGGAAGACCTGCGGGCGTCAGTCCGGGACCTGCTCAAGGCCAAGGCGGACGCTTCGGCCCTGCTGGCCCGCGTCGAGACGGCCGAGGGCTACGACCTGAAGCTGTGGCGCACGCTGGCCGACGAGGTCGGCGTGGCCGGGCTGGCGGTACCCGAAGAGCTGGGCGGGCACGGCGCGTCGGCCCGCGAAGTGGCCGTGGTGGCCGAGGAGCTGGGCCGCAGCGTGGCGCCGGTGCCGTTCCTCGGCAGCGTGGTGCTGGCGACGACGGCGCTGGTCCGCGCGGGCGCGGACGACTTCGTCCGCCGGCTTGCGACGGGTTCGGCGATCGGCGCGCTGGCCGTGCCGCTGTCGACGGCGCCGGGTGCGGGCTTCCCGTCATCGGTGACGGCCTCGCCGGACGGCACGCTTTCCGGCCGGGTGGGCACGGTGGCCGACGCGTCGGTGGCGGACCTGCTGGTCGTCCCGGCCGCGGGCCCGGACGGGCCGGGGCTGTACGTGGTCTCGGCGGCCGACGCGACGGTGACGGAGCTGGTGTCGTTCGACCTGACGCGCCGGGTGGCCGACGTGGAGCTGTCGGGCGCGCCGGCGGTGCTCGTGGCGGCGGGCCCGGACGCGGCTTCGGCGCTGGAGGAGGCGCTGCTGTTCGGGGCGGGGATCCTGGCGTCGGAGCAGACCGGTGTCGCCGAATGGGCGTTGACGGAGACGGTGTCGTACCTCAAGGGCCGGTACCAGTTCGGCCGCCCGGTGGGCGGGTTCCAGTCGCTCAAGCACCGGCTGGCGAACTTGTACACGGACCTGGTCCTGGCCCGGGCGGCGGCGCGTTATGCGGCGGATTCCCTGGCGACGGGCACCGACGTGCCGATCGCGGTGGCGGTGGCCCAGGCGCGCAACGGCCCGATCGCGGTGAAGGCCACGGAGGAGGCGATCCAGCTCCACGGCGGGATCGGGATGACGTGGGAACACCCGGCGCACCTGTACCTGAAGCGGGCGAAGGCGGACGAGCTGGCGCTGGGGACTCCGGGCAAGCACCGGGCCCGGCTGGCCGAGCTGGTGGACCTGCCCGCCTGAGAGACGCCGGCCGTCGTCCGTGAATGCCGCCTTGAGGGACGCCAAGTCCCTCAAGGCGGCATTCACGGCTTTCGGAAGCCGGACAGCAGGCGGCGGGCTTCGGCCAGTGCGGGAGCGGCGCCGGCTGCGGCGAGGAGCTTTTCGGCCTCGCGCCAGCATTTTCGGGCCGCATCAGGGCTGGTGGTGACGGCGCGGGCGTTGCCGAGGATCAGCAGGGCCCATGCCTCGCCCAAGCGGTGGCCCGCCTGGCGGAAGCCGTCGAGCGCGTGGGCCGCTTCGGTTTCGGCGCGCTCCGGGTGGCCGTCGGTGAGGGCCGTTGTCGCCAGGGTCGTCCGGGCTTGTTCGGCCAGTAACCGGAAACCGCCTTCTTCGGCGGTGCGCAGGGCCGACTCCGCGTCCGCGGCCGTGGTGTCCACGGAGGACATGCCGATCGCCGTCGTCAGCTCGCCGCGGAGGTAGCAGATCTTTTCCGCCAGCGCGTGGGCTTCGCCGTAGTCGGCGAGTGCGGCCGCCGCGTCGCCTGTCTGGCGGTGCAGGTCGCCGAGGGCGCTGAGCGCGTCCACCTCGAACCGCTGGTTGCCCGCCTCGCGCGCCACCGTCACCGCGAGCCGGACGGCCGGCCAGGCCCGCGCGACGTCGCCGGTGACCCGGTGGACCGCCGCGAGCCGCACGAGCGCGTCGGCCTCGTCATCGCGGGAACCCAGCTCCCGCAACGCATCCAGGGCTTCGGTGAGCACGGCCAGCGCACGGGGCAGGTCGCCGGAGACGCGGTAGCCGTAGCCGAGGTTGCACTGCGCGATCGCCGCCGCGTGGGGTGAGCCGAGCCGGCGGCAGAGCTCCAGCGCCTGCTCGTTGTGCCGGATGCCCTCGGCGAGCTTGCCGTGTTCCATGAGCACGGCGCCCAGGTTGATCAGCCCGTTCGCGGCCCGGATCGGCGTGCCGTGCCGCCGGGCGCCGGCCAGCGCCGCCGTGAAGTGCTCGATCGCCCGGTCGAGCCGGCCCAGGTCGAGGTGCACGACGCCGAGGGCGTGCAGCACCGAGTCCGCGCCGCCGCGGGCGCCGGCGACCCGGTAGGACTCCTGGGCGGCCTCCAGCTCGGCGAGAGCGGCCGGGTAGTCGCCGCGGCTCCAGGCCAGCGCGCCGAGGCTGTGCCGCATCGCGCCGGCCGCCCGCTCGTCCCCGGCTCGGCGCGCCGCGGCCAGCCCCGCGGTCGCGGCCGCCTGCCACTCCGCGTCGAGCCGGTGCGAGTGGAAGAACCCGCGCAGCAGGTCCGCCGCCTGCCAGGCGAACGGCCCGGGCGCCGACCGGATCGCCGCCAGCAGGTTCGCGTGCTCGGCCAGCAGCCAGCGGCGGGCTTCGGCCGGTTCGGCGGCCTCGGTGCCGCCGGGCAAGCCGGACAGCAGCTGAAGATCCGGGTAGAGCGCGGCCGCCGCCCGGGCCCCGGTGCGCAGGTAGTGCTCGAGGAGCCGGTCGAGGGCGGCCGTCCGGTCCGCCTCCGGCAGGCCGTCGCGGGCGCGGGCGACCGCGTACCCGCGGAGCAGGTCGTGCAGCCCGAACCGGTCGTCGCCCCGGGACTGCACCAGGTGGCTCGCGGCCAGTTCCCGCAGCAGCGCACCGGCCCGGACCTCGTCGGCCCCGGCCAGCGCCGCCGCGCTCGGCACGTCGATGTCGGCGCCCGGCACCAGCCCGAGCCGGCGGAAGAACCCGGCGGCGGCGGGGGAAACGGCGTCGAACGAGAGGTCGAAGGCTCGACGCACCCCCAGCTGCTCGGCGCCGGGCACCGCCAGCCGCGTCACCAGGTCGGGCCCGGCCAGCTCGGCGAGGTAGCCGCGCAGCGACCGGTCCGGCCACAGCGCCAGGTTCGCCGCGACGATCCGCAGGGCCAGGGGCAGCCCGGCACACAGCCGCACCAGTTCGCGCGCCGCGTCGTCCTCCGCGCGCACCCGGTCCGCGCCGACGACCGCGGCCAGCAGCGCCAGCGAGTCCTCCGGCGGCAGCTCAGCCAGCTCGACGCGCCGGGTGTCCACCGTCGCGGTGAGGCCGCCGAGCCGGTCGCGGCTGGTGATCAGCACCGCGCAGCCGGGGCTGCCGGGCAGCAGGGCGCGGACCTGGTCCGGCCCGGCCGCGTTGTCCAGCACGATCAGCACCCGCCGGTCGGCCAGCACCGACCGGTACAGCGCGGCGGCGTCGGCGAGCTCGGTCGGGACGTGCCCCGGCCGGACGCCGAGCGCGTGCGAAAACCGGGTCAGCACCTCGATCCCGGCGAGCGCCGGGAGCGTCGAACTGCCCTGGAGGTCGACGAAGAGCTGGCCGTCCGGGAAGTGCCGGGCGGCCCGGTGCGCCCAGTGCACGGCGGCGGTCGTCTTGCCGACGCCGGCCGGCCCGACCAGCAGCGCGATCGGCGGGTGCGTGGCGGCGGGCCGGTCCGGCCCCAGCACCGCGTCCAAAGTGGACATCAGATCGGCCCGGCCGGCCAGCGCCCCGACGTCCGGCGGCAGCTGGCGCGGCCGGAACCGCGATCGCGCGGCGGCCGGCTCGCCGGCCAGCACCGCCTGGTGGGCGTGCCGCAGCCGCTCGCCGGGGCCGATCCCGAGCTCGTCGGCGAGCCTCCGGTGCACCTTGCGGTACACCTCGAGCGCGTCGGCACGGCGCCCCGAGCCGTGCAGTGCCTCGAGGTACAACGCCCAGAACGCCTCTTGCCAGGGGTGCTCGCCGGTCAGCCTGCCCAGCTCGGCGGTGACCTCGGCGTGGCGCCCGAGCTCGAGGCTCACCTCGAAGAAGCGCTCCTGGGCCCACAGCCGCTCTTCGGCGGGCCCGGTCTCGACGCGGCCCACGATCTCCACCGGGAGGTCGGCGAGCAGCGGGCCGCGCCAGCAGGCGAGGGCGTCGGCGAGCAGCGCGCGTTCGGCCTCGGGCGCGGGCTCCGCGCGGGAGTCGGCGAGCAGCCGGCGGAAGCGCAGCAGGTCGTGCCGCTCGGGCCGCGCGTGCAGCAGGTAGCCGGTCGGCCGGGTCTCGACGACGCCGTCGCCGAGCACGCGCCGCAGCCGGACGGTGTGCACCTGGATGCTCTTGCGGGCGGTCTCCGGCGGATCGTCGCCCCACAGCAGCTCGGTGAGCCGGTCGAACGACACGATCGCGTTCGCCCGCAGCGCCAGGACGGCGAGCAGCGCCCGCACCTTCGGCCCCTTGACCGGCACCGGAACGCCGTCGCGCAGAACCCGCAACGGTCCCAGCACCCCGAATTCGAGCACTTCTCCGCACCCCCCGCTGACCGGGCAAACCGGTCATTCCCGGTCACGAGGGTAGCGGGAAAAGGATCACCCGAGCGGAACGGGCCGCACCACCGGCGGGGCGAGCAGCGAGCCGAACACGGGATCGGGGTCGACGACCTGAAGGCCCAGGCCGTCGAGCGCGTCCGAGCAGGCGACCACCCGGGCCGTCACCCGGTTGACGAACCGGGAGCCGACGCACGCGGCGCTGCCGAAGCCGTAGGGCAGGTAGCGGGCCTTGTAGCTCTCGGGTGGCCGGTCCCACCGCTGTGGGCGGTACTCCCCCGGTTCGGACCAGAAGTCCGGGTCGCGGTGCAGCAGGTAGGTGCACAGGTAGAGCCGGTCGCCGGGGACCAGGTCGACGCCGCCCAGCTCGGTCGCCTCGGTGACGGTGCGGGCGAGCTGCCAGGCGACCGGCCACAGGCGCAGAGCCTCGCGGACGCGGTGCTCGGCGGGTGCGGCTTCCGCCGGCCGCGGGATCGTGCTGATCGGGTCGCCGGGCTGCAGGACGGGGTGCTCGGGCGCGGCGCCCGCTCGCGGCGACAGGACCGTGCCGATCGAGTCGCCGGGATCCCGGACGGAGCGTTCAGGCGCGGCGCCCGCTCGCGGCCGCAGGATCGTGCCCGCCGGCGTGCCTGGTCGCCAGCCGCGGTCGAGCAGGATGGTCCAGGCGGCCACCATGGACGCGGCGCGGCAGACCGCGCCGACCAGGCCGTGCAGGGCCAGCGCGACGTCGTCCGAGGCGCCGAGCGTCGCCCGGAGCGCTTCGGGAAGCGCGCCGTCGTTGCCCGCCGCCCAGCGGTGGAGCGCGGCGTCGGCCCGGCTGTGCGCGAGCCGGCCCCGAAACCGCCGCAGCGCCGAGCCGGCCCGGTCGAGTCCGTCGGAAGCGGCCAGCGCGTCCCGCAACGGCGATGTGGGCAGGCCGGGAAAGAGCTGGTCGCCGAACAACCGGAGGTAGACGCCGGCGAGCGCGCCGGGCCACGGCTCTCGCGAGGTCGCGAGTTCCGCCCTGATCGCGTCGTCCGGCACGGCTTGCCAGGCCCGGTCCAGCTCGCGCCCCAGCGCGGCGTTGACCGGGCGGCTGCGGTCGGAACCGGGCACCCAGTCGGCGACGGCGCCGAAGGTCGCCGCCTTGGCTTCGAACGGGCGGGTGGTCGAGGCCAGCGCGGTGCGGACGAGATCGTCGCCGGACACGAGGTACCGGCCCGGCCCGAACGGCCGGATCGGCAGCCGGTCGTCCGCCCAGCCGGCGAGCGTCGGCAGCGGGTCGGCGAGGATGGCGGAGGTGTGCACGGAAGTCTCCCGCGGAGGCGGCCGTGCCCGCGGCTTTCCGCCGCGGGCACGGGGTGATCAGTAGATTTCGTAGTAGATGACCCAGGTGTTGCCGAGCCGGCGGTTGCGCACGCTGCGCACCACGGAGCGGGTGAAGAAGCGGATCGTCGTCATGGCTGTTCTCCTCTATCCCAGTGGGTGTTCACTACCAGCGGAGGCCGATGTTCGACGGGCCCGCGGGCCCGGAAACGACGCCCTCCAGTTCGCCGGCCGGCACGCCACGGCAGACCCACGACTGCGGGCCGCTTTCGGCGGCGAAACCGGTCCGGCAGACCACGCCGCCCGGGCCGCGGACGACCCATTCGGCGGGTCCGCTTCCGTGCACGTCCGCGTCGACCGACAGGGTTCCGCCCGGGAACCAGACCGGTGGGGTGACGCAGGCGCTGTCGGGGCAGGTGCTCGAGACGCCCCCTTGTTCGGCCGCCGACGCGACCGGCCCGGCGAAGACGCTCGCCGCGACCGCGCCCACGACCAGGGCGCACTTCAGTGTGGTGTGCATAGATTTCCCCTCTTCCCGGGGCGGCACTGCGCGTTCCCAGCCCGGCAGTGCGCATCGCGACCGCGACGCGGAACGTGGTTCCCCCGAAGCCCCCTCCGATGCCAGACGGCCGCCGTTCCCCCGGCACCCCCCGCGCCGTGGCCCCCATTTCCCACGGCCGGCCGCCTGACGAACCCGATCTTGCCCGGTGGCGGCTAAAGCCGGGTAAAACCCGGTTCGAGGGGGTGTGGGCCTGGTGATCGACGGGATCTCCCGGGCTGGGCCGGAGTGTCGGGTGTGAGGCCGGGCCGCGGGGCGTGCTGGGCCGCCACGCAGACTCGCCGACCGGTGACGCCTCACCCGGCCGGCGAGGTCACAAGCGAGCCAGGCTGACGCGTCGGCCCAGCGGACTGGGTTCAGGGCGGCCGGGGCTACCGGCGGCCGGGGCGGTGCGGAGCCGCCCAGGTCGCGAGCAGCGGACGCATGCCACTTATCCCCGCGAGCCGCCCGAGGCCGAGCCCCATCGCCTCGCCAACCCCACCAGCGGAGCCACTCCGATCGCACGCACCGACCGAGCGCCACCCACCCGGCTCCACCACGCCCGCCCCGCACCCCCACTCACCCCCCATTTCGTGAATACTCTTCAGATTCTTTCGCATTTTCGCTCATCTGAGCGAAAATTCTGTGAGCCAGACCACTCGGGAGGCAAAAGGGTGGCAAAAGTGCCCGACTTCCCATGGTTCTCCCCACCCGTCGCGATCTAGCCTGGGCGCCATGGAATTCGCCGTCGCGCCGACGGATGCCGGTGCGCCCGCCGCCTTGGAAGAAATGACCGTCGTCGTCGGCGGTCATCGGCACAGTGCGCTCGCGGCCGGGCCCGAATCGGGCGAACTCGTCCTGCTGCTGCACGGCTGGCCGGAATTCGCCGATGCCTGGACCGAGCAGCTGCACTCCCTCGGCGAAGCCGGCTACCGCGCCATCGCGGTCGACCAGCGTGGCTATGCCCGCCAGGCGCGTCCCGACGGTGTCGAGCACTACTCGATCGAGCACCTGGTCGGCGACGCCCTCGCCTTCGCCGACAGCCAGGGCGCCGACCGGTTCCACCTGGTCGCCCGCGACTGGGGCGGCATGGTCGCCTGGGCGCTGGCCACCGCGCACCCCGGCCGGCTGCGGTCGCTGACCGTGCTGTCCACGCCGCACCCGTCGGCGCTGCAGCGCGCCGCCGCCACCGACGACGGGCAGTTCCACGACCTCGGCTACATCCGGTTCTTCCGGCGCGGCGTCGGCAAAGCCGAGAAATTCTTATTACGCGACGAAGCCGCACAATTACGCGCTGTCTACAACCGCCGGATTCCCGTCGAATTCGTCGAGAGCGCGGTCGCCCGCCTTTCCGAACCGGGCGCGCTGACCGCGACGCTGAATTGGTACCGAGGCGCCACAAACGACGTATTCGACGTCCCGGCCGGCCGCATCACCGTGCCGACGCTCTACCTGTGGGGCAGCGAGGACCCGTACCTCGGCCAGAGCGCCGCGGAGCTGACGGTCCACCACATCGACGCGGAGTACCGCTTCCAGATCGTCGAGGGCGCGAGCCAGTGGATGGCGATGGAAGCACCCGACGAGGTCAGCGCCCTCCTGCTGGACCACCTCCGGCAGCACTAGCCGGTCTTGCGGACCAGCCCGGTGTAGCCGACCAGCGCGAGGGTGGCCAGCGCCCAGATCGCGGCCTGCACCAGCCAGATCGCCACGGTGAACCACTGCCCGGCGGGGATCCCGGTGTTGAGGTCGCACCGCCCGCGCACCCCCGGCGACAGCGGCAGCCCGCGGTCCAGGCCGACGCCGATCAGCTCCACGGTCGTGCAGGGCGTACCGCGGGCAGCCGTGAGGTCCGAGGTGCGCTCGGCGGCGCGATGACCGGCGTCGCCGACGTGCCCGGCCCAGAGCCCCAGTCCCCCGGCGGCGACCACGGCGAACAGCAGTGCGGCGGCCGTGCGCCGGGCCCGGTAGCCGTACCCGGCGAGGGCGCCCCACAGCCAGTGGAACCGCCGGGCCGGCCAGCCGCCGATCGCCTCGGGCGCGCGCCGCTGGAGGTCCCGCTGCTGGGCGATGAGGATCTGCCGGGCGTTCCCGTCGTGCCCGGCGGCCCGTTCCGCCGCCGCCAGCCGCTGGTACGGCCCGGGCCGGTACACGGCGGTGTGGTCCCGGATCAGGTCGAGCCACTCGCGCCAGGTGGCGTCACCGAGCGAGCCGAACCGGAAGCCGTCGAGGTCGATTCGGCCGGCCGGGCCCACCAGTTCGGCGGGGAGGAAGACCAGCCCGTCGACGACGGCGTCCTCGAGGTCCACGAGGGTTCCTTCGTCACGGTGGGTCAGTTCGGCGCCGGTGAAGGTCAGCTGGCCACCGATGTGGGTCCCGAGCAGGTGGATCGTGGGGTCCTCGCCGGCGCCGCTCCCCCGCAGGCCGCTCAGCGTCAGGCTGTCCCGGACCTCGCACCGGTCGGCGACCAGCACCGGTCCCTCATCGTTGGTGACGGCGGCGCCGGCGAGCGTGGCCGAGCCCTGGACCCGGGCCGACCGCAGGCTCAGCGCGCCCAGCTCGGACGAGCAGGTCACCTGCACTTCGACGAGCTCGAGGTAGCTGCCGACCCGCAGGTCGTCGGCGCTGAGGGCGGGACCGGTCGCGTTGGCCAATTCCGCGCCGGGGAGCCGCAGCTGGCTGCCGACCTCGGCGTTGTGCAGCCGGAGCGCCCCCTCCTCCCCCGCTCCGGCGACGGACGCGCCGGTCAGGTCCAGGTTGCCGCCGACGTGCAGGCTGTCGGCGTACAGCGCCGGGCCGGCGTCGTTGGTGATCCGGGCGCCTTCGAGGTACAGCTCACCGCCGATGCGGGCGCTGAGCAGGCGGAACGTGCCCGGTTCGCCGGATCCGGCCGCGCTGGTTTCCTGGAGGTGGGCGTTGCCGTCGACCCGGAGCCGGTCGCCGCTCAGCGCCGCCCCGGAGTCGTTGGCCAGCTCCATGCCCTCGAGGTAGCAGTTTCCGCCGATGTGCGCACCGAGCAGGCAGAGCGCGCCGTACTCGCCCGAGCCGCGCACTTTTATGCCTTCGCCGGAGAAGCTGTCCTCGACCCGGATGCCGTCGGCGCTCAGCCCCCGGCCGCCGCTGCTGGTGATCACCGCGCCGCCGAGATCGACCTGGCCGGCGATCCGCGCACCGAGCAGGTCGATCGCGGCACCGGCGGCGGTCGCGGTGACACCGGCGAGGCGGAGGTCGCCGGCCCGGAGGCGGTCGGCCGCCAGCCCGGGCCCGCTGTCGTTGGTGAGCACGGCCGCACCGAGCGCGACCTCGCCGGACACGTGGGCGCCGAGCAGGCGGACCGCGCCGTCCTCGCCGGCGCCGGTCACCGTCGCGCCGGCCAGGCGCAGGTCGCCGTCGACGACCACGCCGTCCGCGTGCAGCGCGGGCCCGGAGTCGTTGCCCAGCACCGCCTCGTCCAACGAGAGCTCACCGGACACGTGGGCGCCGAGCAGGCGGACCGCGCCGAGGTCGCCCGTGCCGGTCGCCCGCAGGCCGCGGCCCTTCAAGCCCCGGCTCTCCCCGGCGTCGAGGTACAGCGCGGGGCCGTCGCTGCTCCGGATCTCCGCGCGGGCGACGATGACCAGACCGTCGACGCGGGCATCGCGCAGGCAGATCACGCCGAACTCGCCGGAGCCGGTCGCGCGGACCCCGCTCAGGTCGAGGTCGTGGCCGATCCGGACGGCGGTGCCGTCGAGCCCGGCGATCCGGCTGCCGGACAGGTCGAGCCACGGGAGCCGGGCGTGCCGGGCGCTGATCGCGTTCACGATCACGCAGTCCACCAGCGCGAGACCCACTCCGGCCTCGACGTGGTCGAGATTCAGCGTCCCGGCGATCCGCGCGCTCCCGAGGCGCACCCCGCGCGGGTCCACCGGACCACGGAGGCCGAGCAGCAGCTCGCGCAGCACCGCGGCCCGCACCGGGGCGTCGGTTACGTAAGCGAGGCCGTGCCGGGCGGCGTCGACCAGCTCTCGCTCCGCTCCGGTCAGCTTGTCGAGAACAGGCAGCGTCACCCCGTCAATCAACCAGGTGGGCGGAGCGCGTCCAGGAGCAGGTCCGCGTAGTGGTCGCCCACCTGCCGCGCCGACAGCGTGCCGCCGCGGCGGTACCACGAGCCCAGGTGGTGGACCGAGCCGAAGAAGAAGTCGACCACCACGTCGGCCGGCTTGTCCGTGCGGAACTCGCCCGAGGCCTGCCCTTCCTCGACCAGGCCGCGGAAGCGCTCGTGGTACTTGCGGCGCTCGGCGCGGACCGCCTTCTGCTTGTCCGGGGACAGCTGGTGCATCGACTGCAGGAAGATCGTGTTGTCGTCGAGGTTGTCGATGCTGGACACGACCACGTCGGACGCCGCCGCGGCGAGGCGTTCACGCAGCGGGGCACTCGACGACGCGACGCTCTCCAGCTGGCGGGTCTGCTCGCGCAGGACCCGGGCGTAGATCTCGTAGAGCAGGTCGTCCTTCGAGCCGAAGTAGTGGTACATCGCGCCCTTGGTGACGCCCGCGGCCTCGACGATCTCCTGGACGGACGTGCGGTCGAAGCCCTTCTTGGCGAACAGCTTCGTCGCGTGCTCCAGCAGCCGGCGCGGCACGGCGGCCTGGTCGTCGCCGGCCGCCTCGCCCGGCTTGCGGGTGCTTGCACGAGTCACAGCAAGTACCCCCTCTCGAGTCGAACGCACAGGATAACGGCTCACTCGCGCCAGGACAGGAACCGCCGCGGATTGTCCACGAGCATCGTGGTGATGTCCGTTTCGGACACCCCGCGGTCCCGCAGTGCGGGCAGCACGTCCCGGGTGATGTGCAGGTAGTGCCAGTTCGGCGTGAGCACCGGCAACTGCTCGGCAGGCAGCCAGTCGATGTAGCAGGACGCGTCGTGCGAGAGCACCATGCTGCCCGCGTAGCCGCGTTCGCACATCGCGGCGACCGTGTTCACCCGCTCCTCGAACGGCAGCAGCAGGTCCAGCCCGAAGCGGTCCATGCCCAGCAGCGACCCGCGGTCGGCCAGCTCGGTCAGGTAGCCCAGGTCCGTCGAGTCGCCGGAGTGCCCGACCAGCACGCGGCTCAGGTCGACGCCCTCGTCGGTGAAGATCGCCTGCTGCTCCAGCCCGCGCCGCGTGCCGGCGTGCGTGTGCGTCATGATCGGCGCGCCCGTCTCGACGTGCGCCTTCGCCACCGCGCGCAGCACCCGCTCGACACCGGGCGTCACGCCGGGTTCGTCGGTGGCGCACTTGAGCAGCCCCGCCTTGACGCCGGTGCCCGCGATGCCCTCGCGGAGGTCCCCGGTGAACATCCCGACGAGCGGGTCCTCGCCCTGCAGCATCGTGCCGGGCCCGCGGAAGTGCAGGTAGTGCGGCACGTCGTTGTAGGTGTAGAGCCCGGTGGCGACGACGATGTTGACGTCGACCTCGGCGGCGACCCGCTGCACGCGCGGGATGTAGCGGCCCAGGCCGATCACCGTCGGATCGACGATCGTGTCGATACCCGCGTCCTTCAGCTCCTTGAGCCGCCGGATCGCCTCGGGGACGTGCTCGTCCTCCTTGAAGCCTTCGTGTTCGGGGTAGTTGGCGACGAATTCGGGACTGAGCACGAAGAGGTGTTCGTGCATCAGGACCTTGCCCAGCGCTTCCGGCGCGATCGCGCCGCGGACCGTCTCGACCATCAGCCCCTCGCTCGCAGTTCGCGGCGCAGGATCTTGCCGCTCGTGGTCTTCGGCAGCTCGTCGAGGACTTCGATGGTGCGCGGGTACTTGTAGGCGGCGAGCCGTTCCTTGCACCAGGCCACGAGCTCCGCTGGGTCGGCGGTGACGCCGGGCGCGGGGCTGACGTACGCCTTGACCGTCTCGCCGCGGTACTCGTCGGCGATCCCGACGACGGCGGCCTCGCGCACCGACGGGTGCGTGTACAGGACGTCTTCGACCTCACGTGGCCAGACCTTGAAGCCGGACGCGTTGATCATGTCCTTCTTGCGGTCGACGACGTAGACCCAGCCGCGCTCGTCCATGAACCCGATGTCGCCGGTGAGCAGCCGCCCGCCGGGCAGCGCCTCGGCCGTCGCGTCCGGGCGGTTCCAGTAGCCGGAGACGACCATCGGGCCCTCGACGGCGATCTCGCCCGGCTGTCCGAATGGCAGTTCTTCGCCGTTCTCGCCGAGGATCCGGACGATCGTGTCCGGCACCGGCAGGCCGATCGAGATCGTGCCGGACTCCGGGTCGATCGGCGCCTCGAGGGTGCCGGGGACGACGACGCAGCCGGCCGTCGTCTCGGTGAGGCCGTAGCCGTTGTGGATGTAGTGCCCGGTCTTCGCGCGGAACGCCTCGACGACCGCGGGCGGCAGCGCGGCGCCGCCGGAGTAGAGCAGGGCGAACGACGCGAAGTGGTCGCGGCTGAAGGACGGGTGGGCCATCAGGGCCATGTAGGCCGTCGACGGCCCGACCGTGTACGACGGCTCGTGCTCGAGGAAGGCGTCGAGCACGACCCCGGCGTCGAAGCGGTAGGCGAGGGCGAGCGTGCCCCCGATGTCGATCGCGGAGCCGACTTCACAGACCATGCCGGTGATGTGGAACAGCGGCGCGAGCCCGAAGAGCGTCGAGCCTTCGGGGAGCCCGCTGAACGAGCCGAGGCCGGCGGCGTTGGTGCCGATGTTGCCGTGGGTGTTGGTGGCGCCCTTGGGGGTGCCGCTCGTGCCGGAGGTGTAGCTGATCAGCGCGGTGTCGTCGAGCGCGAAGGCGGGTTCGGGCGGCTTCGGGCCCGGGGTGGCGGCGGCTTCGAGGAGTTCGGTGGCTCCCGGAGTCTCTTCGCGAGTGACCTTGCCCAACACGCGCTCGTCGTTCCGCGACTGGAACTCCAGCTCGCTGGTGGTGAGCGTGATGCCGACGCCGTTTTCGGCCGCGGTCTTGCCGATGTAGGCGTTCCAGCCGCGCTGGGAGCAGACGACCGCCTTGACGTCGGCGTCGGTGAAGACGTGGGTCAGCTCGCGCTCGCGGTACATCGGGTTGACCGGCACCACGATCCCGCCGGCCTTCCACGCGCCGAGCAGCGCGATGACGAACTGCGGGATGTTCTGCAGCACCAGGGCGAGCCGGTCGCCACGGCCGAAGCCGTTCCGCGTGAGGTAGCGGGCGACGCCGTCGGAGAGGTCGTCGACCTCGCGGTAGCTCAGCCGGGCGTCGAAGTAGGCGATCGCGGCCCGGTCGGGGACGTGGTCCACCGCGCGGCGGAACGACTCGGGCAGCGTCGTCGGCTTCGCCGGTTCCGCGGTCCGCGCCCGTTCGTCGTAGCTCGCGAGCCAGGGCTTCGCGTCGTACCAGCTCATCCAGTGACCTCCTTTGGACACCGACCGGTCGGTATGGCGACGCTAGGAGGCCATGGCGGTCCGCGTCAAGACCCGGCTCCGCCACGGAAATTCAGAACTCTCGTTTCACTACTGAATACGGACGCCGGTTCGAAATGGTTCAGCATCTCTCTATTTCTCGACTCACTCTGGACAAATGCCTGGTGGAGCCGCCACGATGGCTTCCGCGACCGACTCGGCCGCACCATTCGGAACAACCGCGCGCTGCCCGTGTGGACCCTCTATGTTCACGCTAACTTGGAGTGATTCATGCCTGCTACCGGTGGACGACACCGCCTCTCGCGGCGGACGAAGATCGCGACGGCGGCCCTCGGCCTCGGGATCGCGGCCGGAGCGCTGGTGATCGCGACGACCGTCGGCGACCCCGGCGCCGCCAACGCCGCCACGGGTGGGCAGATCACCTGCCCGGACGTCGCCTCGCAGCTCCCCGCGATTCCCGCTCAGGCCCAGGCCGAGGTCCAGCGCAACCTCGACCTGCTGAACACGCAGATCGCCGAAGCGAACAACCGCCTCGTCAGCACCGCGGGCCAGGGTGGCCCCAACTTCGTGCAGAACGCCATCCTCGGCCCGCTGGCCGACAAGCGGACGTCGACGATCGACCGGATCGCCATCGCCATCGGCCGCCAGGGCGAGAAGCCGCAGAACCTCGGCGGGCTCGCCGCGTGCTCGCTGGGCGGGCAGGCCGGCACCGGCGCGGGGACCGTCTCGACCGCGCCGGCCCAAGGCACCGGGAACACCGGGAACGCGGGCGGCAACGCCGGGAATACCGGCACCGACGCCGGGCAGATCTCGTGCCCCGACGTGGAAAGCCGGCTGCCGGCGATTCCCGCCCAGGCTCAAGCCGAGGTCCAGCGCAACCTCGACCTGCTGAACACGCAGATCGCCGAAGCGAACAACCGGCTCGTCACCAGCGCTGGTGAAGGCGGTGCGAACTTCGTCCAGAACGCCATCCTCGGCCCGCTCGAGGACAAGCGCGTCGCGACGATCAACCGCATCGCGACCGCCATCGGCCGCAACGCCGACAAACCGCAGGGCCTCGACGCACTCGCCCCCTGCAGCCTCTGACCGCGTCGTGAGTGAGAAACAGTGTTTTAACCCTGTTTCTCACTCACGACCGCGTTAGCGGGCGACGAGGGTGCTGATCCGGAGGAACGTCCGGGTCGTCAACGTGACCCGCACTTCCGTGGTGGTGACCGGCTCGAACGAGAACGTCGTCGGGTCGTTCGATCCGGTCCCCCACGTGATCTTCAGGTCGCGCACCGCCGCGATCCCGCGGTCCGTGCGGTAGGCGACCTCGACCGCGTCCGGGCGTCCGTGCCGGGCGTCCACGACGAAGTTCGCCGTGATCGTGGCGAAGCGCTGCGGCCTCGGCCAGACGAGGGACACCCAGTCTTCCGGCCGCGCCCGGCTCACCGCGGGCAGCGTCGCGGTCGCCTGCTTCACGTAGAAGTTCGACCAGCCGGTGGCCGGGTCGCCGTCCAGCATCGCCGCGGGCAGCGTGTCCGGGGCGCCCGAATAGCTCGCGTCCGCGGCCAGGACGACCGGTGCGTCCGGACGGTCGACCGCTCGTGCGCCGGGGCCGTTGCGCTGCCCGAGGTTCGTCCCCGGCACCGTGATCTTCCCCGGCGTCAGGCCCGGCGCGCTCGCCGTGACGGTGATCGGGCCCCGGCCGCCGGTCGCGGCGATGACGGCGACGGCCTGGCCGTGGAACGCCGGGATCGACGGCTGCTGGTAGCTCTGCGCGAGCTCCTGCCGGCCGTTGTCCACCCCGGCGACCCGCCCCGGCCCGCCGACGGTGAACCGCAGCACCGGCTCCCCACTGGGCACGACGACGCCGCGGGAGTCCACGACCGACGCCGTCACGAACGCCATGGCGCCCTCGCCGCGCGGCTCGGCGGTGAGCGTGACCGCGCGCGGCGGCCCGGCCGTCACGAGCTTGTCGCGGGCGACTTCGCGCCCGCCGGACCGGGCGATCGCGGTGAGCGTGCCGGGTTCGAACGGCACCGTCCACGTCAGGTGCAGCTTGCCGGAACTGCCGTTCGGGCTGGTGTAGCTGCCGGAGGGGTCGTTCTTGTCGTCGCCGACGAGCTCGGTCGTCTCGAGGTAGGACCGGCCGTCCACAGTGGTCTTCCGGTCGAACTTCTTGACCCCCAACGACTTGCCGTTGAGGACCAGCTCGACGGTGTCCACAGTGGAGTAGACCCACACCGCGACGGGTTCGCCGGGACGGGGGGTCGTCCAGTCCATCGGCGTCAGGTGCACCATCGGCGTGGTGACCCACTGGCTGCGGAAGAGGTGGAAGGCGTCCTTGGGCAGGCCCGCGCTGTCGACCGCGCCGAAGAACGACGTCTTGACCGGGAAGACGTCGTACGGCGTCGGCTCGCCCAGGTAGTCCTGGCCGGCCCAGAGGAACTGGCCCTGGCAGAACTTCCGGTCACGGTCCTTCTTCAGCGAGTACTCGCCGCTGAACGTCCACGAGGCCAGGTTGTTGTCGTACGACGACGTCGCCCGCTTGCCCGGCGTGTGGTTCTCGCCGGTGTTGAGCAGGCCCGGGTCCTGGTACGCCCCGCGCGTCGAGGTCTCCGACGACGACTCGGACTCGAAGAAGAACTTGTCCGGGTAGGCCGCGTGCAGGCCGTCGATCGACTGGGCGGTGTTGTAGTTGACGCCGAGACCGTCGAGCTGCCGCAGGATCAGGTCCTGCGGCGAGCCGGGCGCGGGCACGCTCCGGTAGCGGTCCGAGCCCATGATGACAGGCCTGGTCGGGTCGATGCCGCGAACGACGGCGATCAGCCCCGCCGCGATCTCCGGGCCGCCGGCCATCGACGCGTCCGGCACCTCGTTGCCGATCGACCAGAGCACGACCGACGGCGAGTTCTTGGCCGCGTGCACCATTTCGGCGATGTCGCGCGCGCTCCACGCGTCGAAGTCGCGGTGGTAGTCGAACTCGACCTTCCCGGTCCGCCAGCAGTCGAACGCCTCGACCATCATCAGGATCCCGAGCCGGTCGCAGGCCGCCACCAGCTCGGGCGCGGGCGGGTTGTGCGCGGTCCGCAGCGCATTGACGCCCATCGCGAGCATCAGCCGCAGCTGCCGCTCCAGCGCGGCCGGGTCGATCACGGCACCGAGCGCGCCCTGGCTCGCATGCAGGTTGACCCCGCGCAGCTTCATCGGCACGCCGTTGAGCGAGAACCCGTGGTCCGGGTGGAACTCGGTGTAGCGGAAGCCGAAGTCCGTCGTGGTCGTGTCGAGCACGCGCCCGGCGACGACGACGTCGGTGCGGACGCGGTACAGCCGGGGCTGCTCGACCGACCACAACCGCGGGTCGGCGACGCTCTGCGTGGTGACGGCCGTGGTGGTCTTCCCCGCGGCCACCGGCACGGTCGCCGAGCCCGTCGCCACCACGCGGCCCGCGGCGTCGGTGACGGTGGTGCGCACCAGCGCTGCCAGCGCCCCGGCGGAGTCGTTCACGACGTCGGTGGCCACCTTGACGGTGCCGCGGCCGGCGGCGACGTCGGGGGTGGTGACGAAGGTGCCGTGCCGGGCGATGTGCACCGGCTCGGTGACGACCAGCCGGACCTTGCGGTAGATGCCGCTGCCGGAGTACCAGCGGCTGCTGGGCAGCGGGTTCACCGCCCGCACGGCGAGAACGTTCGGGGTCCGGCCGTCGGTGTGCAGGCGGCCGGTGAGGTCGAAGGCGAAGCCGGTGTAGGCGTACGGGTGGTTGCCGAGCAGCTCACCGTTCACGTGAACATGCGCGTCCGAATAAACGCCGTCGAACTCGACCGACACGCGTTTGCCGGCGACCGAGGGCGGCAGGGTGAACGTCTTGCGGTACCAGCCGAGGCCGCCGCGGAAGAAGCCGGACGAGCTGACGGTGCCGTTCGGGGTCGGCGGGAGTTCGATGCTCCAGTCGTGGGGGACGTCGACGAGCTGCCACCCCGAGTCGTCGTACGCGGGGTTCGCGGCGTCGGCGAAGCGGCCGTCCGGGTCGGTGACGCCGTCGGGGTTCGCGAGGACGAACCGCCAGCCGCCGGTCAGGTCGGTAGTCCGGCCGGCGAGCGCGGGGCCCGCTCCGGCGACCGCGGCGACCGGCGCGAGGGCCGAGGTCACGACAGCGGCGCCGGCTCCGCCCAGGACCTGACGTCTGCTCGGGGTGTGCGGCATCGGAGAAGTCCCTTCCAGCGGCGTCGCGGGCGGAAAGGACTATCGCACAAGGATTTCGCCAGCTCCAAAGGGTTCGATAATTTCGAACTCGCGGTTCGGCTGGCCACGACGCCAAGCGACCGCTTAGTATGGGCAGCGACCCCGAGGAGGCAGTCATGTCCACTGTGGACGGAGTCCGGTACGCGGCGGACGGCCCGGTCGCCACGCTGACGTTCGACAAACCCGACCGCAGCAACGCGATGGACGTGCCGATGCAGGTCCGCTATGGCGGCCTGCTGCGGGAGGCGGACGCGGACCCGGCGATCCGGGCGGTGGTCGTCACGGGCGCGGGCCGGGCGTTCTGCCCGGGTGCCGACCTGGGGTTGCTGGACGACATCGCCGCCGCTCCCCCGGCATCCGGCGGCGGGCACGAGAACTTCCGCGACGTCCTGGCGGCGTCGTCGGTGGGCGTGCCGGTGGTGGCGGCGATCAACGGAGGCTGCGCGGGCCTGGGGTTCGTGATCGCGTGCTCGGCGGACGTCCGGTTCGCCGCGGCGGGCGCGAAGTTCACCACGGCGTTCGCCCGCCGCGGGCTGATCGCGGAGTACGGGATCGCGAAGCTGCTGCCCACGCTGGTGGGCGAGGGCCGGGCGCGCGACCTGCTGCTGTCCGGGCGGACGTTCACGGCGGAACAGGCGCTGGAGTACGGGCTGGTCCAGGAGGTGGTCCCGGCGGAGGAGTTGCCGTTGCGGGCTCACGCGTACGCGACGGAGCTGGCGACGTACAGCGCGCCTCGGTCGATGGCGGTGATGAAGGCGCAGTTCTTGCGGGAGGCGCTGCTGCCCCTGGAGGAGGCGGCTCGCGAGGCTACGGCGTTGATGATCGAGTCGTTCGGGCGTCCGGAGCTGGCCGAGGGGCTGGCCAGCTGGAACGAGCGTCGCGAGCCGAAGTTCCCGTCCCACCCGGCTGACTGAAACCCCCACGCTCACCGCGGCACGACTGTTACATTGCCGACAGATCGTGTCACACGGGGAGGAAGCCGGTGGGGTTCGAGGTCGACGTCGAAGGCATTCGCAAGGCCGCGGCCAAGCTCGGCGAGGGAAAGCCGCCCACACTCGCCGCAGGCGGGTCTCCGAATGTCGGTGCCAGCGATCGAGCTGCCGGATTCGCCGGCGACTACGACGTCTGGCTCACCACCCGGCAGGAAGACCTGCAGGCCGCGCAGCAGCAGGTCGCGAGCCTGGTCGAAAGCATCCAGACCGCCGCGAAGAGCTATCACGCCACCGACGCCGGAGCCCGCGACGCGTTCCTGAAAGCCCTCGACAGCGGCTTCGGACGGATCGACCGGTGACCGGGGTCTTCGACCGGATCCACGACCTCGCCGCCAAGGTCGACCAAGGCAGCACGACCGAGCTGGACGACCGGGCCCGCGCCTGCCGGACCGCCAAGGAAGCCGTCGAGGACGCCAAGGCGCTGATCGAGAGCGTCCGCGTCGAACTGAGCGAGGGCTGGCAAGGCGGCGCCGGCGAAGCCGCGCTGAGTTCGCTCGACGCCTTCAAGAAGAACCGCGACGAACAGGCCGAAGACCTCGAGGAGTCGGCGAAGTCGTTCGAGGTGATCCGCGACGCGCTGGCGAAGGCCCAGTCGGAAGCCCGCGACAAGCGTGAGCGTGCCGACGCCCTCCGGACGAAGCTCGACCGCGTCTGGCACGACCTGAGCAACGGCAAGGGGAACATCGTCTTCGCCTGGGGACAGGACAAGATCTTCAAGGCCGAAGCCCTGGTTCTGCTGGCCGACCTGCAGCTGGCCGTCACGACCTATGACGCCGTCCTGCTCGCCGAAGGCCTGAAGCTGCGCAACAAGACCGGGCAGATCTGGGAGCTCGCGGGCTCCGAAAAGCGCAACCCGGCCGAGATCGCCGCGATCCTGCTCCGTGAGCTGCCGGCCCTCGCCGCGCTGGTGGCGAAGAACCCGGAACTGCGGCTCGCCCTGCTCGCGGGCGACTGGGACAAGATCATGCAGGACCCCGACGTCGCGCAGGTGATCTACGACTACTTCGGCTTCAAGTACGACGAGAACGGCGACTTCTACACCACCGGCGAGCACTCGGTGCAGAGCTACCTCGGCTGGCACGACCTCTACGACAAGCTGGAACCCGTCATCGGCGCGAAGCTCGACCACACCAGCGACGACGGCGACAACATGGAGTTCACCGACCCCAAGACCGGGAAGCAGTACCGGCTGGAGCTGTGGAAGGGCAGCTACGGCTTCGGCGACGCGTTCGGCGGCGAAGTCGGCTTCTACACGCGAGAGCCCGGAGACGACCACCCCGAGGGCTACTACTCCGCCGCCCAGGGCGACGACCAGATCAAGGTCACCCAGCAGATCTACGACAAGACGACCGGCGAGGTCTACTTCACCAACGACGGCCAGGGCGCCGACGGCACCGACAAGAAGCACTTCTGGAACCTGGCGATCCGCACCGACTCGAGCGTGAACCCCGACGCACTCGGCCAGCGGGCCACGATCGAGGTGCGCGACACCGACATGCGCGACCGGATCTACGCCGAGATGACCCGGTACGCCGCGGCGCACCCCGACCAGCACCTCACGGTCACGAAGGGCTCCGACGACCCGCCCACCCTGAGCTACGACTGGCGGAAGTGACGCCCGTCAGTAGCCGGTCAGCGGCTTGAACTCCCAGGCCCCGTCCTCGTCCCGGTCATCCTGGCGCGCCGGGGCCGGGCGGTCGGCGAGGCCGTCGAACACCCCGGCGACGTCGACCAGCGCGGCGACCTCGTCGGCGACGTGGCGACCGTGCCGGGCTTCGATGTCTTCCAGCCCTTCGCGCAGGGCCGTGGTCGCGGCGCTCCTGGCCTGGCCCTGCAGGGTGCGGGCCAGCTCCGCCGGGGTCGAGTCGCTCATGGACCCACCCTAAGGGCCCGGGTCTGCCGCGGCCGGTCAGCCGTGGGTCCACTTCTGGGCCGCGCTCTGGTTGCAGTCGTAGATCTGCAGTTGCGTCCCATCGGTCGTCGTGCTGCCCGGGTCGTCCAGGCAGCGGCCCGACTGCGGGTTCACCAGCGCGCCGCCCGTGCCCGCCTGCCATGTCTGGGCACCCGATCCGTTGCACTGCCACAGCTGGACCTTCGTGCCGTTCGCCGTGCCGCTGTTGCTCACGTCGAGGCAGCCGCCCTGGGCCTGGAACGTCCCGTCCGCTCCCGCGAACCACTTCTGCGCCCCGGTGCTGTTGCACGTGTACAGCTGCGCGTGCGTCCCGTTCGCCGTGCCGCTCTGCGCCACGTCCGCGCACTTGCCAGCGATGCCCGAGGTCAGCGGCCCCAAGTGCGGCAGCGTCCCGTCGTACGACGGCGGCGGGTTCGACGCCGCCCACGCCGTGTTCGGCGACGTCCCCAGCGAGAACGCCAGCGTCCCGCCCGAGGTGATCGCCGACGTCGGGGCGTACGCGTTGTTCCACACCGACCCGTTCCACGACGCGCTCTGGACGTACGGCGCGTTGTCCGCGGCCGCCGGGGCGTTCACCGTCAGCGTGCTGCCGCTCGGGAGCGTCACCACCGCCTGCGTGAACAGCGGGCTGCCCAGCGCCAGGTCCGCCGTGCCCGGCGTCATCGGGTAGAAACCCAGTGCGGAGAACACGTACCACGCGCTCATCGCGCCGAGGTCGTCGTTGCCGGCCAGCCCGCCCGGCGCGTCGGTCCAGATCTGGTCCTGCACCTGCCGGACGACCTTCTGCGTCTTGTACGGCTGCCCGACGTAGTCGTACTCCCACGGCAGCTCCAGGCTCGGCTCGTTGCCGAGGTCGGCCTGCGACCCGCCGCTGCCGTGGAACCCGGCCAGCACGCTGTCGAGATAGCTGATCAGCGACGCGTTGCCGCCGCGCGCCGCGGCGAGGCCGGCGACGTTGAACGGCACCATGCCGGTGTACTGCCACGACGTGCCCTCGACGAAGTTCGACCCGCTCGCCGGGTTGAAGCCGCCGGTCCAGCCGCCGCCCGTGTCCTTGGGCTGCATGAACCCGCTGGACGCGTTGAAGGTGTTCTTCCAGTTCTGCGCCCGGCCGGCGTAGAACGCCTGGTTCGCGGTGTCCCCGAGCGCTCCGGCGAACGCCGAGAGCGCGAAGTCCGCCGTGTCGTACTCCAGCTGCGTCGAGACCGGGCCATAGAAGTTGCAGCACTGGTAGGTGCCGTTCGCCGGCAGATAGCCGGGCGCATTCGTCGCGTTGAGCCCCGGCCGGACGTTGGTGAGCGCGCTCGCTTCGTGCAGCATCGCCTGCAACGCCGCCGACGTGTCGAAGTTCCGGGCTCCGAAGGCGTAGTAGCTCGCGAGGATCGCCGTGCCGGGGTCACCGACCATCACGTACGTCTCGCCGTTGTTCTGCGACCACTTGGGCAGCCCGCCGCCCTGGGCGTAGTCGGCGATCATCGACTGCGCGATGTCGCTCGTCTGCGCCGGCGCCAGCAACGCGGTCAGTTGCGCCTGCGTGCGGTAGATGTCCCAGCCGGAGAAGTTGGCGTAGTGCGCCGAGTGTCCACTCGCGACGGTGTGCACCTGGTTGTCGAAGCCGATGTACTGGCCATTGCGGTCGGAGAACACGTTGGGGTGCAACAGCGAGTGGTACAGCGCGGTGTAGAAGACGCGCTGCTGCGCCGCGGTGCCGCCGGCGACCTGGATCCGGCCGAGCAGGGAGTTCCAGCTGTCGTGCGCGGCCTGCTTGGTGGCGGCGAAGTCGAACGCCGGGATGTCGGCCGCGCGGTTCGCGACCGCGTTGGCCACCGAGACGTAGGAGATGCCGACCTTGGCCTGCACCGTGGGGTTGGTGGTCGTGTCGAACCGGACGTACGCGCTGCCCGGGCTGGCGTCCGGAGCCGCGGCGGCGGCCGTCGCGGTGCCGTGCAGTTTCCCGGGTGATGCCTTGGGGGTCACGGCCGCTGCGGCCGCGGTGCCGCTGGAGCTGAACGCGCGGTCGAAGACGACGTCGAAGTAGAGCGTGTAGGTGAACCCGGCGCCGCAGAAGTGCCCGGACGTGACCGAACCGGACACTTCGGTCGGGCTGACCACCGTCCACGTCTGGTTCGACGTGCCGTTCTGGCTGCCGTTGAGCTTGAACTGCAGGTTCGCCTGGGACGTCGAGGGGAACGTGAACCGGCCGATCCCGGACCGCAGCGCGGCGGTCAGTTCGGTGTTCACGCCGTTTCCGAGGTTCACCGAGTAGGCGCCCGGGCTCGCGGATTCGTTGCCGTGGCTGAAGGACACGCTCGCGCCGGTGTTCACCGCGCCGACCGTCGGCAGGATCGGGACGTCGCCGTCGGCGCCGCAGCCCGGGCCGGACAGGTGCGTCAGGCTGAACCCGGTGATGGACGAGTCCTTGTACTCGTAGCCGCCGCCGTCGGGACGGCTGGGCGTGTCGGGACTCCACTGGAGCATCCCGAACGGGACGTCCGCGCCGGGGAAGTCGTCGGCGGCGTTGGAGGTGCCGATGAACGGGTTCACCAGCGACGCCGGGTCGGTGACCAGCGGCGCCGCGGACGCGGGTACGGGGATCAGCCCGGCCAGAGCCAGGACGGTCACGGCTGTCAGCCGCGTGAGGGAACGCAAGACCATGTCACTTGTCCTTCACCGTCGAGCACAAGTAGTTCAGCCTGTTGCGATCCGGAACGGTCCTCGCGCGCTGACACCGTTGTCAACGGTCCGTGGTGATCCTGTCGCGTTCCGGACACGACCGGGTGAAGCCGATGACTTTCCCCGGCCGCCGACGTCAGTACTGAAGTCCGCGAACCGGCCCAAAGGAGACATCGTGGCGAAACTGCTCTACGGCTTCAGCTGCTCGGTCGACGGCTTCATCGCCGGCCCGGGCGGCGACATGTCCTGGCTGACCCCGTACCTCGGCCCGGACCAGCTGGTCGACGAGCTGATCCCGGAGATCGGCTCGCTGCTCGTCGGGCGCCGCACGTTCGGCGGCGACGACCCGCACCGCGGCGACCCGGAGCGCGAGGGCAAGGCCTTCGGCGGCGGCTGGGAGGGCCCGCAGGTCGTGCTGACCCACCGCCCGGCGGCCCCGGTCCCGGGCGTCACGTTCGTCGACAACCTTGTCGGCGCGGTCACCGCGGCGAAGGAGGCGGCGGGCGACAGGTACGTCAACGTCCTCGGCGCGGACATCGCCCGGCAGTGCCTCGAAGCCGGCCTGCTCGACGAGATCCTCGCGATGCCGGTGCCGGTGCTGCTCGGGGATGGCGTGCGGATGTTCGACCACCCGGGCGGCAAGCCCGTCGGGCTGGAACTGCTGCGGCCCAACTGGTACCGCGTGGTCCGCTAGGGCCGCATGCCGAACGACGGACGGCCCACCAGCTTCGGCAGCACTGCGTACGCGTCCGGCACCCAGTCGCACAGTCGCTCGCGGGTCTCGCGCGGGTCGATCACGTCCTCCACCGAAAACCGCTCCGCCGTGCGGAACGGCGAGCGCACCGCGTCCAGGCGGGCGCGGATCTCCTCGATCCGGGCCTCCCGGTCGTCGGCCGCGTCGAGTTCCGCGCGGTAAGCCGCTTCGATGCCGCCCTCGACCGGGAGGGACCCCAGTCGCCCGAGGGCCAGGCCCAGCGGCGGACCAGGCGGTGGCGGTTGACCTGGCCCGCGCCGCCGACGCCGAACACGCGCCTCACGATCACCTCGGCCATCGGGACCCGTGCCTGGTAGACCGCCGTCACCGCGCGGGCGCCGTGGCGGATCGCGCCCGCGCGCTCGGCGGCCGCGCCGATCACCATGCCCGCCTGGTCGGTCAGCGAGACTAGTGGCAGGTGGAACGTCTCGCAGAGGTCGACCAGCCGCGTCATGACGTCGGCACCTTCGGGCGTCAACGTCGCGCCGCGGTACGGGTCGGTGGCCAGGACGCCGACCGGGTGGCCGTTCAGCCGCGCGAGTCCCGCGTAGGCCGACCCACCCGAGACGGCGTAGTCGAACACCGAACCTTCGTCGAAGACGCCGTCGAGCAGCGGCCGCAACCGGTAGGGGTGACGCCGGTTGCGCGGCACCAGCGACAGCAGCGCCTCGTCCCGCCGGTCCACCGGGTCCGAAGTGGACCCGACCGGCGGCAACGAGTCCACAGAGGACGGCAGGTACGCGAGGAACTGTTTCACGACCGCGAAAGCCTCGGCCTCCGACGCCACGATCCGGTCGATCGCGCCGCTGCGCCGGTGGACGTCCGCGCCGCCCAGCTCCTCCTTGGTGAGGTCCTCCCCCGTCGCGTGCTTGACCACCGGCGGCCCGGCGACGAACAGCTGCCCGGCGCCTTCGACCAGGACGTTCACGTGCGCCATCACCGCCCGCGCGGCACCGAGCCCGGCCACCGGGCCGAGGCAGAGCGCGACCACCGGCACCGTCGAGAGGTTGTCCACCACGAGGTCCCAGCCCGGGTTGACCGGAACATAGGTGAACCCGTGCTGCTCCAGCATCTTGACGCTGCCGCCGCCCCCGGTGCCCTCGATCAGCCGCACCATCGGCAGCCCGAGCTCGTTGGCCAGGCGCTCGGCGTGGACCTGCTTCTCCATGATCGCCGCGTCGGCCGCACCGCCGCGGACGGTGAAGTCGTCTCCGCCGATCGCGACGCGGCGCCCATCTAGTCGAGCGGTGCCGATGACGAAGTTGGCCGGGGTGAACGACTCCAGCGAGCCGTCCACATAGGACGCCGTACCGGCGAGCGCGCCGATCTCGTCGAAGCTGCCGGGGTCGGCGAGCGCGGCGATCCGCTCGCGGACCGTCGAGCGCCCGGCGGCGTGCTGGCGGGCCACCTTCTCCGGCCCGCCCATGCGCTCGGCCAGCGCGCGCCGCCGCGCGATCTCGTCGACCTCCGGCTGCCAGCTCATTCGGCTTCGAGGGCCGCTTCGACCTTGCGCTGCAGCTTGTTCATCCCGCTCAGCCAGCGGTCGGTCTGCGTCGCGCGGGCCGCGTAGTAGTCCGCGACCTCCGGATGCGGCAGGACGAGGAACTGCTTCGCCTCGATGGCCGCGAACAGCGCGTCCGCGACCTGCTCGGGCTCGATCGCCGACGCACCCATCAGCAGCTGCCCGGCCGTGCCGGTGCTCTCCAGCATCGCGGTGCGCACACCCTGCGGGCAGATCGCCTGCACGGTGATGCCGCGGTGCCGGTAGGTCGCCGACAGGTACTCGGCGAACGCCAGCGCGCCGTGCTTGGTCACCGAGTACGGCGCCGAGCCGAGGCTGGTGAGCAGGCCGGCGGCGGACACCGTCGCGATGAAGTGGCCCTGGCCGCGCTCGAGCCACGCGGGCAGCAGCAGGTTGGCCGCGCGGACGTGCGCCATGACGTTGACGTCCCAGGTGCGCGCCCACACCTCCTCGGGGCTTTCCGGGCCGCCGAAGGGCGCGATGCCGGCATTGGCGCAGAAGACGTCGATCTCGCCGAGGGTCTCGCGCGCACTCTCGACCAGCTTCGCGACGCCGTCGACGCTCGCGACGTCGCCGACGAACGCCGTCCCGCCGACCTCTTTCGCGATCTCCGCGGCCTTGTCGCCGTCGAGGTCCGCGACCACGACCTGAGCACCGTCCGCGGCGAAGCGGCGGGCCAGCGCGGCACCGATGCCCCCGCCGCCCCCGGTGACGACGACGCCGGTCACAGGCCACCGCCCAGGGTCACGCCGCCGTCGAGCACCATGGTCTGGCCGGTGATCCAGCTCGCGTCGTCGGACAGCAGGAACGCGACGGCGCCGGCGATGTCGGCCGGCACGCCGAGGCGCTTCATCGGGTAGGCCGCCGAGACTTCTTCTTCGCGGCCTTCGTAGAGCGCGGTGGCGAACTTCGTCTTGACGACGGCGGGCGCGACGGCGTTGACGCGGATCTTCGGCCCCAGCTCGGCGCCGAGCTCGACGGTCAGCCGGATCAGCGCGGCCTTGCTGACGCCGTACATGCCGATGCCGGGCGAGGCGCCGAGGCCGGCGACGGAGGCGACGTTGACGACGGCACCGCCGTGCTCCCCCATCCACGCGTCGCGGGCGCGCTTGGTCCAGCCGAGCGGCGCGAGGACGTTGACGCCGAGGATCTTCGCCGCGGCGGCCGGGTCGATGTCCAGGGTGGGCCCGTAGACCGGGTTGATGCCGGTGTTGTTGACCAGGTAGTCGAGCCGGCCGAAGGTCTCGATCGTCTTCGCGATCGCCTCGTCCTGGTGGTCGGTGTCGTCGGACTTGCCGGGGACGAACATGGCGACGTCGGGCCCGCCGAGGGAGTTGACGGCCTCTTCGAGGGCCTCGGGCTTGCGCGCGGTGATGCACACCTTGGCCCCGCGCTCGACGAGCGTCTTCGCGATCCCGAGGCCGATGCCCCGGCTGGCCCCCGTGACGATCGCGACGCGATCCTTGAACGAGTTCACGGCAGTGTGTCTCCTTCGCGGTGTGGTACCCGGCACATGCTAAGCGGTCGGTCAGGTGCTCATTATGCGCGATGCGGCCATCCTCTCAAGCCGACCCACGTCACACCGGACGACGACGCGGGTACTCAGCGCCAGAACGGCAGGCAGACCCAGTACGCGGCCGCCACGACGGGAACGAGCAGGAAGAGCACGGTCGCCGGAACACCGGTGACGCGCTTCGACGGCAGCCGGCCCGCCTCGGCCACCAGCCGTTCGCGCATCCGCAGGCGGATCCTCGGCGAGGCGATCGCGGCGGACCAGCTCGCTTCGAGCCCGGCCTCGATCTCTTCGATGCGCTTGCTGCTGATCTGCCGGACGGCCCGGATCCGCCACAGCATCGCCATCCAGCCGAGGGTCACCACGAACCCGAAGAAGGCGAACAGCACGAGCACGGCGGGCGGCAGCCGGGACACCTCACCGGACGCCGCGGAGACGGCGATCAGCGCGCTGTTCAGCGTGATGAGCAGGCCGCCCGTGCGGAAGTAGATCTGGTCTTCGTGGAAATAGTGCGCGGAGAGCAGCTTGTATTCTTCCAGCAGCCAGGCTTCTTCGCGCTCCGGCAACGGTGACGTCATGCCCGTGAGTCGCCGGCCGTCGTCGCGGCGGAACACCACGCACTCGTTCGGAGCAGCGGCCGGGGGCGCCGCCCGGTTCGGACAGCGCCCCCGGCCGGTCCGGCCCTACCGGGACTTGTTCTCGGTCTTGCCCTTGCCCGCGGCCGCGTGGCCGTTGGCGCCGTTGGCCGGCTTGGGCGCCGGCGGCTTCGGGGCCTCGGCCGGCTTGGGAGCCGCCGCGGCCGGTTGCGCGGGCGCCGGCGGCTTCGGGGCGTCAGCTGGCTTGGGGGCCGCGGCCACCGGCTTGGCCGGCGTCGGCGGCACCGCCTGGTCGGCCGGGGTCACCACCTTGTCGGCCGGCACCGGCGCCTTCTCCTCTTCCTCCACCAGCGGGTTCGACCGCTTGACCTGCACGACGGCCACGATCGCGGCGGCCACCGCGCCGAAGGCGAGCACCCACGGCCAGCGGGCCCGCCGGGTGCGCTCCCCGCGTGCCACGCTCTTCGCTTCCTCCAGCGCCACGGCCAGGTCCCGCTTCGCCGTCGCGACGGCCTTGCGCCGCTTGCGGTTCGAGTCGTTCGCCGAACCGGCCACCGTCGCGATCGCCTGCGCCGCCTTGCGGCCCGGGTCACGCAGCTTCACCGCGCGGGAGAGCACCTCGTCGCGGGCGGCGACCGAGTGCTTCCGCACGTCCCGGCGGGAAGACCGGGTGCTCTTGTCGAAGTCCTTGGACGCCGAGCGGCCGACCTTCGCCAGCTCGTCCGCGCCTTCCGTCAGCTTCCGATCGGTGATCTCCACCGCGCGCGCGGCCGCGGCCGCACCGACTCGCGCCGCCTCCGCGGCAAGATCCCGGACGCCGGCCGCCGCTGTCTTCACCGATCGCCCGACCGGAGCATCGCCCTGGCCCATGTGATCACCTCTCACTAGTCCCGCAGGCAGGGGCCTGCTCAGTCTCACTCCTGTGGGCTACCCACCAATCCGCCTTCCGGAACCTCGGACCACCCGTCGGTGTCGGTCAGGCCCGCACGTCGGGCAGGCTCTTGCCGCGCTGCAGGCGCCACGCGTCGCCGGATTCGTCGTCGTCCGTCGAGCTGCTCAGGTGGGCCCACTTCGCGTCGGTGTCGACGCGGTGCCGCCACGCCTCGCGGCCGTACTCGTAAGCGTCGCTGCCCGCCAGCAGGCGCAGCGGCGGCTCGTCGAGGCCCGCGACCGTGAGCACCAGGTCGGCGACCTTCCGCGGGTCGCTGTTCGCGTGCTTTTCGAAGTCGGCCATCGCGCGG
This sequence comes from Amycolatopsis ponsaeliensis, assembly GCF_030182635.1. NCBI lineage: Bacteria > Bacillati > Actinomycetota > Actinomycetes > Pseudonocardiales > Pseudonocardiaceae > Amycolatopsis > Amycolatopsis ponsaeliensis. Next base: position 356,386 of record NZ_JAPZLD010000001.1, on the reverse strand, counting down.
GCGGACGCGCCGACCGTCGCCTCGTACGGCTCGCTGATCGGCGGCGTGACCATCGACGCGCCGCCCCAGTCGGTGCGCATGCCGCCCGGCTCGAGGACCGTGAGCTTGATGCCCAGCGGGGCGACCTCGGCGGCGAGCGCTTCGGTGAACCCGCCGACCGCCCACTTCGCCGACTGGTACGCCGTCATCCCGGGGCTGCCGACGCGGCCGCCGACGGACGAGATCTGGATGATCCGCCCGCCACCTTGCCTGCGCAGCACCGGCACCGCGGCCTTGGTGACGTACACCGTGCCGAGGAAGTTCGTCTCGATCTGCCGGCGGAAGACGTCGAGCGTCGTGTCCTCCAGCGACACCCGGTCGCCCTGGCCGGCGTTGTTGACCACGACGTCGATCCGGCCGAACGCGGCGACGCCGGCGGCCACCGCGGCTTCGGCGGCCGAGGCGTCGGTGACGTCGAGCGGCTCGACGTGGACGCGGTCGCCGTAGCGGGCCACGAGGTCGTCCAGGGCCCGCGGGTCCCGGGCGGTCGCGACGACGCGGTGCCCGGCGTCGAGGGCCCGCTCGGCGATGCGCCGGCCGAGGCCGCGGGACGAGCCGGTCACGAAAAACACTGAACTCATCGGAAGCTCCTTCGTTAACGCAACGTCTTTGCGTTAACCCGAACATAGCTCCGCCTCCGGGTTAAGTCAAAGCGGTTGCGTTATCGTGGACGCGTGCCCCAGCCCCGCCAGCGCGCCCGCTCCGACCAGGACAAAGAGGTGCGCAAGACCGCCCTCCTGACCGCCGCGCGCGAGCTCGCGGTCGAGCGCGGCGTGCGCGAGGTCACGCTCACCGAGGTGACGAGCCGGGTGGGCCTGCACCCCTCGGCGCTGCGGCGGTACTTCGAATCCCGCGAGGAGCTGCTGCTCGAACTCGCGGAGCAAGGCTGGGCCGACTGGCGCTCGCGCCTGCTGGCCGACCTCGAGGGCCGCCGCTTGGACCCGGTCGAGGTCGCCGAGGTCGTCGCCGGATCGCTGGACGCGCTCCCCCTGTTCTGCGACCTGCAGACGCACGTCGGCCTCAGCCTGGAGGGCGCGGTCCGGTTGGAGCGGGCGCGGGCCTACAAGACCGCGGCCTCGGCGGCGTTCGACGCGATGACGGCGGCCCTGGTCGAGACGGGGGCCGGCTTGGACGCCGAGGGCGCGCGGACCCTCCTGACGGCGGCGATGAGCTGCGCGGCGTACCTCTTCCAGCTGTCCCGGCCGTCGCCGACCCTGCGCCGGCTGTACGACGAGGTGCCGAGGTGGGCCCACAGCGCGCTGCGGTTCCGGGAACAGCTGACGACGCTGCTGCGGGCGGTCGCCGTGGGAGCCGCCCGGCAGGCGGGCAACGCCTGATCAGCTCGCCAGCACCACCGACCGGGTCAGGTGCGCGGGCCGGTCCGGATCACGGCCGGCCCGCTCCGCCAGGACGACCGCCAGCCGCTGGATCGCGACCAGCTCGGCCAGCGGGTCCAGCCCGCCCTGGCGGAGGAACGCGCCCGTCGCCTCGATGCGGGACACCAGGTCGGCGTCGAGCGGGGCCAGGCTCCAGACCGCGCGGCCCGGGGCCGCCACCGCGATCGGGCCGTGGCGGTACTCCATCGCCGAGTACGACTCCGTCCACCACGCCGCCGCCTCGCGGACCTTCAGCGCCGCTTCGTTCGCCAGCCCGACGGACCATTCGGTACCCAGGAAGGAAATCTGGGACGCCGTCACAAAGGCGTCGAGTGGCTCGGCCAGCGCCCGAGTGACGTCGCCGAGGGCCCGCTCCACCGGCAACCCCAGGTGGGCGCGCAGGAGCAGCAGCTGCGTCGTCGGGAAGCGGGTCTGCACCACCGAAACCTCGTCGGCGTACGGCAGGCAGACGACGTCGCCGGACAGGCGGGCCGCCGGCGAATCGGCCACCGCGGTGATCGTCGTGACGCGGGTGCCCGGGCGGACGCGGGCCAGCGCGTCGAGGATCTCGGTCGTCGTGCCGGAGCGGGTCATCGCCAGCACCCGGTCGTAGGGCCGCCCGAGCTTCGCCTCCGACGCCGCGAAGACGTCGGTGACGCCCTGGCCCGCGTCTTCGCGCAGCCGCGCGTAGCTCTGGGCCATGAACAACGACGTCCCGCAGCCGATGACCACCACGCGCTCGCCCGGCGCGGGCAGCTTGGGCGCGTGCTCCGGCAGCTCCCGCAGGGCGCGCGCCCAGCACGCGGGCTGGCTGGTGATCTCGTCGAGGGTGTGCGACATGGTTCTCCCGGTCTCGAGGGTCAGCGGCCGAGGGTGGCGCGCAGGGCGGGCTGGAGGCGGTCGCCGTGCGCGCGGACGAGGTCGTCGCACAGCTCGAAGATCCGCTCGACCGGCAGCGCGGCCGCCGTGGCCGGATCGGTCATCGCGGCGTGCCGGATGTGACGCGGGTCGTCCTCGACGGCCGCGCGCACGACGAGTTCGTTCACGCTCAGGTACGTCCGGTTGAGCGCGGCGAGCTGCGGCGGCAGCGCGCCGATCCGGGTCGGCCGGACGCCAGTGGCGTCGACCAGGCACGGCACCTCGACCACCCCGCCGGCGGGCAGGTTCTCGATCAGGCCCCGGTTGACGACGTTGCCGTAGACGGTCCGCGGGGTGCCGGTGAGGACACTGTGGACGATCTGCGGCGCGTACTCGCCGGTGCCTTCGACCGGCAGCGGCTCGTCGGCCGCGATCGCGTGCCGGGTGCGTTCGTACTCGGCTTCGTTCTCCGCGACGATGCCGAGGTAGTCCCCGACCGGCAGCCGCAGGCGCTCGATTTCGGAGTCGTGCTTGAGGTACCAGGGCACGTACTCGGCGGAGTGCTCGCTGGTCTCCGTCGGGTAGTAGCCGAGCCGCCGCAGCATGTCGAACCGGACGCGCCGCCGCAGCTGCTCGTCGGCAGCGGCCAGCTCGCGTAGCCGCGGGTAGAGGTCGGTGCCCGCGTGCTCCAGCCGCAGCACCCACGCCTGGTGGTTGACGCCGGCGGCGACGTAGGTGACCTCGTCGAACGGCACCCCGACGAGCTCGGCGAGCCCGTGCACGGTCCAGTAAACCGAGTGGCAGAGCCCGACGACCCGCGTCAGGCCGGTGACCTCGCTCAGGTACTGGACGTTCATCGCCATCGGGTTGGTGTAGTTCAGCAGCCACGCCTCCGGGCAGACCTCGGCGATGTCTTCGCCGAGTGCCTTGAGGAAGGGGAACGTCCGCAACGCGCGGAAGATCCCGCCGATGCCGAGGGTGTCGCCGATGGTCTGGCGCAGGCCGTAGCGCGCCGGGACGTCGAAGTCGGTGCGCGTCGCCTCCGCCATCCCGATCTGGACCATGTTCACGACGAAGTCCGCGCCCGACAACGCTTCCCGGCGGTCTGGGTGCGCCGTGAGCACCGGCTTGACACCCCGGACGGCGGCGATCCGCCGGGCCGCGGCCAGTGCCGTCGCCAGCCGGTCCGGGTCGATGTCGTGCAGGGCGATGTGCACGCCGTCCAGTTCCGGGTAGGCGAACAGGTCGGCGAGCAGGCCCTGGGTGAACACGACGCTGCCCGCGCCGACGAAGGTGATCTTGGGGGTCATGCGAGGTCCGATCCGGTGCGTTCGAGGTGGACGAGGACGTCGTCCCACGTGGCCGGCCTGCCGTGCCGCCGGGCGCGCGGACGGAGAAGCCGGCGTTGAAGCTGTCCCCGGCACCCACGGTGTCGACGGCATCCGCCGGGATGCCCGGGGCGAAGGTGAATTCGCCGTCACGGCAGGAAAAGGCACCGTCGGCGCCGTCCTTGACCACGACGGCGGGGCCGCGTGCAGCCAGTACCGCGGCGGCCTGCCGCGCGTCGGAGGTCGAATCGGTGCATCTCAGCCCTTGAGCCCGCTGGAGGTCACGGACTGGACGAACGTCTTCTGCGCGCCGAGGAAGGCCAGCAGCACGGGCAGGACGGTGATGACGTTGCCCGCCATCACCGCGGCCCAGTTCGTGTGGTGCTGGCCCTGGAACGTGGTGAGCCCCAGCTGCAGGGTGTACGTCGTGTCGTGGTTGAGCGCGATCAGCGGCCAGGTCAGGTCGTTCCACGTGGTCAGGAACGTCAGCACGGCCACCGTCGCCAGCGCTGGCCGCGACAGGGGCAGCACGATCGTGAACAGCACGCGCAGCCGCGAGCAGCCGTCGATCCACGCCGCTTCTTCGAGTTCCCGGGGCAGCGACAGGAAGAACTGGCGCAGCAGGAACACCGCGAACGGCGTCACCAGCGACGGCACGATGAGCGCGCCCAGGCTGTCGATCAAGCCCAGCTTCTTCATCACCAAGAAAGTCGGGATCATGGTGAGCTGGAACGGGATCGCCATCGTCGCGACCATCAACGCGAGCAGGGCCCGCGACCCGGCGAACCGCATCCGCGCGAACGCGTACCCGCCCAGCGCGCCGAACAGCAGGTTCGACACCACGGTGACCGCCGAGACGATCAGCGAGTTCCCGAACCAGCGCAGGAAGAGCGCGTTCTCGAGGACATAGCGGTACCCGGCGAAGTCCACATGGGACGGCCACAGCGCGGGCGGGAACCGGTTGATCTCGGCGTTGCTCATCACCGAGCTGAGCAGCAGCCACACCAGCGGCGCGGCGAACACCAGCGCCAGCGGCACGAGCAGCAGGTGCCACGGGCTGAACGGCAGCCGGGGCCGGCGCGGCACCGGCAGGACGCGGGTTGCGGGGACATCGAGCTGCGCCGGCTGTGTGGTCATCGGAGGGCCTTCCCGGGCCGCCGCAGCACGCGCAGGACGACCACGACGACGAGCAGGGCGAGCGCGAGCACGTAGGCCGACGCCGCGCCGTAGCCGGCGGTGAAGTTCTTGAACGCCTGCTCCCAGACGAAGTAGACGATGACCGTCGTGGAGCCGAGCGGGCCGCCCTTGGTCGTCACGTAGACCAGGTCGAACACCTGCAGCGACGTGATCAGCTGCCACAGCACGAGGAACAGCGTCACCGGCGTCACCGCGGGCAGCGTCACGTGCCGGAGCACGCGCCAGGTGCCGGCGCCGTCCAGCCGCGCGGCCTCGACCAGCGACGGCGGGACGTCCTGCAGCGCGGCCAGGTACACCACGACGCAGAAGCCCGTGCCGCTCCACAGCGTGATCCCGACCAGCACCAGCAGCGCCTGCGCGGGGTCGGTCAGGAACCCTTGCGGGGAAACGCCGAGATGGTGCAGGAGCGAGTTGGCCGCGCCGAACTGCGGGTCGAGGATGAAGGAGAACAGCACGCCCTGGGCCGTCGCCGACAGCACGAACGGGACCAGCACCAGCGTCCGGTAGAGCCCGGCCAGGCGGATGCGCCGGTTCAGCGCCTGGGCCAGCAGGAACCCGAACAGGATGCTGAGCGGGACGTAGAGCACCGTGTACAGCACGGTGTTCCCGACCGCCTGGGCGAAGTGCGGGTCCTGGGCGAGGGCCGCGTAGTTGTCCAGGCCGGTCCAGCGGCTCGGGGTCACCAGGTCGTCGACCTGGAAGGAGAGCACCAGTGACCAGGCGACGGGCACCACGCCGAGGCCGAGGATGATGAGCACGGCGGGCGAGACGTAGGCCCACGCCGCGGCGGTCTCGCGACGGCGCCGGCGTTGGACGGGTGTCACGGTGATGGGCCTCGGCAGTCCGGGCATGGCGGCTCCCTATCGCGGAATGATCAGGGCGGCGTTCGCGGCCGCGGCGCAGTCGCGCAACGCGTCGGCCGGCGTCGCCTGGCCGAGCAGCACGGCGACGATCGCGGTGCCGACGGCGGCCGACACCTGGGGGTAGGCCGGGTGCACCGGCCGGACGCGGGCGCTCTCCAGCGCGTCGACGAAGACCGGCAGACCGGGGGTCTCCGCGGTTTTCTCTTGCCACGCGGGCAGTTGCTGCGTCGCGCGGCTCAGCGGGAGGCTGCCCGCGCCGTCGTCCCAGCGGACGTCCTGGGCCGGGTCGGCCAGCCAGGACAGGAAGGTGCGCGCCGCCTCGACGCGCTCCTCGCCGTTGTCGAACAGCGTCCAGGTGTCCGGGCCCGAAATGGTCATCGGCCGGCCGCTGAAGCTGGGCAGCGGCACGATCGCGTAGTCGATCCCGGCGTCGGCGATGTCGGGCAGCTGCCACGGGCCGGTCGGGACCATGCCGATGTGGCCGGCTTCGAACGCCTGGTACATCTGCTCGCTGCCGGTCTTCGGGTCGAGGTAGACCGCCTTCGCCGCGGCGAGGTCGCGGACGACCTCCAGCGCCCGCACGCCTTGGCCCGCGAACCCGATGCCGCGCCCGCCCGCGCCGATGACGTCACCGCCGAGGTCCCACACCATCGGCCACAGCCGCCACACGGTGTCCTCGTCGCCGGTGGCGGGCCAGGCCGTGCCGAAGGTGCCGTTGCCCGCGTCGGTGAGTTTCCTTGCCGTATCGACGAAGTCGGCCCACGTCCAGCCCGCGGCGGGCAACGGGATCCCCGCCTGCTCGAACAACGTCTTGTTGCACACCACGGCCAGGGAGTCGAGCAGCGCCGGGACCGCGCGGACGCGGCCGTTGACGGTGACCGCTTCCCGGGCGGGCGCCCAGAAACCGGGGCCCGCGTCGACGAGGTCGGTGACGTCGACGACGCTCGGGCTGCGCGCGACGCTGGCGAGGTCCGAGCCGAAGACGTAGGCGATGTCCGGGAACGACCCCGACGCGAGCGCCGCGGTGATCTTCTGGAGCATCGCGTCGGCGAGGACGCCGCCACCCAGGTCGATCCGGATGCCGGGGTGCGTCCGGTGGAAGTCCGCGACGAGCGCGTCGAGGACCTTCTTGCCGGTGTCGGTCTGGCCGTGCCAGACCTCGACGGTGACCGGGCCGCCGGTGGTCCGCGCCGGGCCGCAGCCGGCCACGGCTGCGCCCAGAGCGAGACCACCGGCGCCGCGCAGGAATCCGCGGCGGTCCATCAGCAGGTCTTGCGGACGTAGCCGGCTTCGCCCTTCGGGACGACGTCGACGTCGCGGCGCACGATGCTGAGCGAGCTCCACCGGCTGCACGCGGTCTTGAGCCCGCCGTCGGTGTACTCGATCACGATCACGTGGTCGCCGAACGCGGGCGTGAACTCGTCGCAGTTCTTCTGCTGCCCGCACTCTTCGGCGATGGCGAAGTCGAGCCCGTTCGCCTGGCGCTGACCGGACAGTTCGGAGGTGTTCTTCTGGGCGATCGCCAGGCCCTTTCCGTGGGCGTGGGCGGACAGCAGACGGATGTAGGCCTGGGCGTTGCTGTCGGTCAGAAGTCCTTTGGAGCGCGTGAAACTGTCGTAGTTGTCGGGCTCGATCGCCTGGTAGCCCCGGGTGGCGCAGTCGTCGACCCAGGCGTTCACCTTGGCCGCGACCCGGGTCCGCTTGTCCGCCGTGCGGAGGTCGAGCAGGGCTTCGTCCCAGTCCTCGTCGATGACGACGTTGCCGTTGGCGTCACGGAGAAGCAGGTCGCCCCACTCCCCCTCGGCGCCGGGCTGGGCCTGGAAAGCGTTGACGTAGCAGATGTTGTAGAGGCCCGCGGCGGGCTGGGCGGTGTGGTCGCGGCTGACGACCTTGACGTCGCCCGCCGGGGTGTAGGCGCCGCCGATCTGGTAGTCGAAACCGGCCTTGACCGGCGGGGGCGTGACGGTGGCTGCCGGTGCCGCGGAGGCGGAACACGCGGTCCCGGCCACGACCACGACCGCCAGGGCGGCGCCGGCGAGGAACTGAACGCGGGAAGAGGGCATCATCGGGCTCCGGATGATGGTGGGCACGACCCCGCCTCGGACCACGAGCGCGTCCTGGCGACTCAGTCCGGGCTCGCGGCGGGGGCCGACATACCGGCTGGGCGTACCTCTGACGTCGGGCGTCCGTTCCGACGTGCTCAGCAGTAAAGCGAGCAACACCGGGCATGTCAAGTGCTCGATAGTGCAGGAAGTCCGCCCTTATTGGACAGAATTGCGCGTCGCGCGCGGCCTGGTAGCGTCCGATTTCCGCAGTTCGACCAGGGTCTACGGGGGTGTGATGACGGCCAGCGCGCCGGGGCCGGTCGAGGCGCAGTTCCGGGCTTCCGTCGCCCGGTTCGCCGGGCCCGCGCGAGCCGTCGCCACCGCGGCCGTCGGCGTCTTCGGGGTGGTCGCGGCACCGGGTGCGTTCCCGGCTTTCGGGCTGCTCGCGGTGACGCTCGTCGCGGGCGCCGCGGATGTCTTCGCCGGGCGGCGCACGTCGTTCGCGCTGGCGGTGCTGCGGGCCGGGGCGGTGGGCGCGTGCCAGCCGTGGATCACGTCGGTGCCCGGCGAGGCGAGCCTGTGGGCGGTGAACGTCCTCACGATCACGGCGATCACGTGGCAGTGGGAGCACCCGCCGCGGCTGACCGGGCCGGCGCTGGTGGTGCTGCTGGCCGTGGGGATCGCCGCGGGCGGCGGGGACTGGCTGCCGGTGGCGTTGCGGGTCGTGGTGGAGACCGTGCTGGCGCGGCTGGCGTTCGTGCTGCTCATCCGCTCGACGGCCCGCACGGACACGGCGCGCGCCGAGCAGGCGGCACTCGAGCGGGCGGCGGCGCTCGACCGGGACCGCCGTCGCCGCGAGCGCGAGTACTTGGCGCTGCTGCACGACACGGCATCGGCGACGTTCCTGACGGTGGCGTCCGGCGCGGCGGCCGACCCTTCGGCGGTGGCCGGGTATGCGGCCCGGGACTTGGCGATCCTGACCGGTTCACCCCGGGAGGAGGACACCCCGGCCGACCTGGAGGCGGGCCTGCGCGCGACGTTGGCGGGGCGCGCGGTGCCGGTCGAGGCGGTGTGGGAGCCGGTGCCGCTGATCCCGGCGTCGGCGGCGTTGGCGTTGGTGCGCGCGGCCGAGGAGGCGCTGCGGAACGCCGAACGCCATTCGGGCGCGGACTCGGTTTCGCTGCGGTTGGGCGCTTCGCCGGACGGAGTGGCGGTGACGATCACCGACGACGGCGCGGGCTTCGACCCGGCCACGGTTTCCCCGGCACGGCGCGGGGTCCGCGGCTCGGTGGTCGAGCGGATGCGCGCGGCGGGCGGGACGGCGGAGGTGGCGTCGAGCCCCGGCGCGGGGACGGTCGTGACGTTGAGGTGGTCCCGTGGCTGAAACCACCGCAGGCAACACTTCCCTCGAAACCGCAACCCATTCCGCCGTTGCACGCGGCGCCACCAACGACCTCACCGCAACCAGCGCCGCCGCTGATCCCGCCGTCCGGCTTGCCGCGGCCATCCGGATCGTGCTGCTCGGCGTCACCGGCATCATCCAGCTCGGCCTCGGGCTCGCTCCCCTCCTCCGTCACCACTCCGCCTACCGGCCACCCGTCCTCGCCGATCTCGCCTACGCCGCCCTCGCCGGGGTCACCGCCCTCTGCGCCCTCTGGGTGCTGCGCCGCAAGCCCCTCCCGGCCGCAGTCGCCGTCGGCGGGACGCTTGTCGTTCTGCTTGCCTCCTCCGCCGCGACCGCCGCGCTGCCGCCGGACTCCTTCTTCCGCGAACCTCACTGGTCCTTCGGGCTCGTCGGGTGGCATCTGCTCGTCCTGCTCGCCGATCGGCCGCCCGCCCTGCTCACCGCGCTCGCCGCCCACACCGCCGCCAGCGTCACCCAATTCCTGCTCGGCGGGGCGCCCACGCGCACCGAACTCGGCGATGCCGCGATCGTGCTCTTCGGCGTCACCGTCTTCCAGCTCGCCATCGCCGGGCTGATCCGCCTACTCGACCGCCGCGCGGGTGAGGCCGCCGCGGCCGCCGCCGAACGGGAACGCCTCGCCATCCGGGCCGCCCTCGCCGCGCAGGCCGGGCGGGATCTGCGCGCCGGGTTCGCCGGACAGCTCGGGGCCACCCTGCCGCTGCTGGCCGGCCTCGCCGACGGCACCGTCGACCCCCGCACGCCCGACGCCCGCGCCCGCTGTGCGCTCGCCGCCGCGCAACTGCGGCGGCTCTTCGCCGAAAACGACGACGTGCCCGATCCGCTGGTGCACGAGGTCACCGCCTGCCTCGACGTCGCCGAGCGGCGCGGGGTCGCCGTGACGCTCGCCGTGAGCGGTGACGTCGTCGACGTCCCGGCGCCGGCCCGCCGTGACCTGACCGGCCCCGTGCTCACCGCGCTGGCCGCCGCCCGCACCCGGGCCCGCGTGAGCGTGCTGCGCACCCCCGAGCTGGTGCGCGTCGCCGTGGTCGCGGACGGTTCCGCGGAAGTGACCGGATCCGCGGCGGTCCCCGTCACGTCCCACTCCCGGGACGGGCAGACCTGGATGGAGGCGCGGTGGCGACCCGAGTGACGGCCGTCGTGGTCGACGACCACCCGGCGGTGCGCGCCGGCGTGGCGTACTGGCTCGCGGCCGGCGACCCGCCGATCGACGTCGTCGCCGAGGGCGAGGACGTCAAGGCCGCCTGGCTCGGCCCGGGCGCGGCCGCCGACGTGGTGATCTTCGACCTGCACCTGGGCGGCCCCGCGCCCGCGTTCGGCGACCTGCGGCGCCTGGCCGAGGCCGGGCGCCGGGTGGTCGTCTACTCGATGCGCGCGGACGACGACGTCGCCCTGCAGTGCCTCGAACTGGGCGCGCTCTGCTACCTGACGAAGGCCGAAGGCGCCGGGCACCTCGTGGAAGCGACGCGGGCGGCAGCGCAGGACCGGCCCTACACCCCGCCCTCGCTGGCCGGGGCGCTCGCCGGCGACCGGTCGGAGACACGGCCCGCGCTCTCGGCGCGGGAGGCCGAGGTGCTCGTCGAGTGGTTCCAGTCGGAGTCGAAGGAGTTCGTCGCGCACCGGCTCGGGATCTCGGCCAGCACGGTGAACTCCCACCTGGAGCGGATCCGGGTCAAGTACGCGCGCATCGGCCGCGAGGCGCCGACCAAGGCCGCGCTCGTCGCCCGGGCCATCCAGGACGGCCTGATCGGCGTCGACGATCTGTGACCTCCGTGTGGTGCGAACGGCCCACACCGCCGGTGCTGCGTTCGGGTTAGCTTCCCGCTGACGGAGCCGCGAGGGCGCACCGTTCCCGGCCGCCGCGACCGACCTGGGGGCGGCCGCGGCGCTCGGCTCCGCCCGGCCGGAACCCGTCCGGCGGGCCTTCCGAGGAGATCCATGAAGCACGTCCGCACCACCGCCCTGCTCGCCGCCTGCGCCGCCGGCCTCCTGCTGTCCGCGTGCGGCGAGGAGTCCGGCCAGGCCGCGCCCGCCGCCCCCACCAGCGCCCCCGCCGCCCCGGCGTCCGACTCGGCGTCCCCCGAGTCCTCGACGGCCGCGGCCGCTCCGGCCGGCGACGTCACGAAGCCCGGCACCGAACTGAAGCTCGGCGAGCGCGCGGTGGTCCCGTTCAAGTACGGCACCACCAAGTCCGGCACGATCGCGATCACCGTGACGGCGATCGAGAAGGGCGCCAACGCCGACCTCGCGAAGTACGGCGACAAGGCCAAGGGCATCACGCCGTTCTACCTGCGTGCCACGGTCGAGAACGTCGACGGCGCCGACCTGGCCTACTCCTCGGTGAGCCTGCGCGCCCTCGGCACCGACGGCCGCTCGACCGGCGTGATCATCACCGGCAGCACCGACCAGTGCAAGTCCGGCACCGCGGGCAAGGACTTCACCAAGGCGGGCGCGAAGTTCGAGACGTGCACGCTGCAGGGTGCCCGCGAAGGCAGCGAAGTCGCCGCGGCGACGTTCGACAAGGGCGACGGCTACGACAAGTCCCCGCTGGTCTGGAAGAACTGACCCGGGCGCGGGAGCCACCGCCGGGTCCCGGCCGTGGCTCCCGCCCTCGTCACGGCGTGGACGAACACACCCGCAGCGGCCCGACCCGCGCTCCGGTCGGGAAGTTCGTCGCGGCCACCGACCAGCCGCCGAACGCGTTCGCCGTCGCTTCGGGGTTGTTCGGCGACGGCGTCCCGTACCCCTGGTCGACGACGATCCAGCCCGACCAGCTCGCCCCGCCGTCGAACGAGGAGTTGCGCCAGATCGGCCGGACGGGCGTGCGCACCTCACCGCCCCGGACGAACACGACCAGCTCGCCCGACCCCGTCGCCGCCGCCCCCGGCTCGGACACCGCGCCGCCCGGCGGTCCCGCCAGGTCGGACCACGGGCTCCAGGACGAACCGTCGTAGGAGATGCCGTACACCCTCGATCCCGTGCCGCGGACGAACACGTCGACCTTGCCCGGTCCGCGCGACACCGCGACCGGGTCGACGGAGAACCGGCCGCCGAGCCCGACCCAGGGACCCCAGCTGCCGCCGGTCCGCTCCAGGTAGTACAGGTCGTCGGCCTGGCCGCGGGTCACCACCGCGATGTGGCCCTGTGTCGTGGAAACGCCGATCGGGCTGGACGTCAGCACGCCGCCGAGGCTGGTGTGCGGACCCCAGGCGCCGTCCGCGAACTCCCGGTACCACAGCTGCTTGTTCGTGCCCCGGTAGAAGACGATGAGGTGCCCGGGCCGCTCCGACACCGCGTACGGGTTCCACGTGAGCTGCCCGCCCAGGTTCTGCCAGCCGGTCGCGACGCCGTTCTCGAACTGCATGAAGTACAACGCGTCGTCGCCGCCCCGCACGAAGGCCGCCGTGTGCCCCGCTCCCCACGAGACCACCGACGGCTCGGACCGCGACACCCCGCCCAGGTCCTGGAAGCCGAGGATCGTGTTCGTGCGCGGGTCCACCTGCGTGCGGAAGACGTTGCCGACGAGGCCGGTCTGGAAGATCTCCACCGGGCCGTCCGCCCTGGCCGCCAGCCCCGCGTCGTTGTTGTTGCCCCTGGCGAGTTCGGCGCACCCGGTGGCGGCCGCCGCCGTCGCCGGGCCGGACAGGGTCGCGGCCGCGATGGCGGCGACCGCGCAGATTGTCTTTGCTGTGCGCAAATTTCCTCCTAGCTCGAATGGAGACGAAGAGGAACGCCGGGTGGGCCCGTGACACGGTTACCAGATGCCCGACGTCCCGTTTCGTTCACGGGCAGGACTTTCGCCGCCGGTTCCACCCGGGAATGTTGTGGATGTGTTGTGGTCATCGAAATCGCGGCTCTACGATGCGGGGAGGGACAAAACCGGCAGAGCGCCCACCGGTCGGGGGAGGCAGCGTGGATTTCCGGGTCCTGGGGCCGCTTCGCCTGGACGCGGACGGGCAGGCCATCGAGCTCGGCGAGCCGCGCCGCCAGGCGGTGCTCGCCGCGCTGCTGTTCGAGGCGGGCCGGACCGTCGGAGTCGACGTGCTGGTGGACCGGGTCTGGGGCGAGTCCCCGCCCAAGCAGGTCCGCCGGTCCCTGCAGGCCCACATCACGCGGATCCGGCGCCTGCTCGAACAAGCCGATCCCAGCGGCGCCCGGGTGGCCAGGGACTCCGGCGGCTACCGCCTGGTGGTCCGGCCCGAGCAGGTCGACGTGTTCCGGTTCCGCAGCGCGCTGCGCGAGCACCCGTCCGACGCCGCCGCGCTGCGCGCCGCCCTTTCGCTCTGGCACGGCGAACCGCTGGCCGGCCTGCGCGGCCATTGGGCGGAGCGGACCCGGCGGGCCCTGCACCAGGAACACGCGGACGCCGTCGTGGCGTGGGCCGAGGCCGAGATCCGCGACGGCGACGCGGCGTCGACGATCGCCCGGCTGACCGAGCTGACCGACGAGCACCCGCTGCAGGAACGGGCCGCGGCGGCGCTGATGCGCGCGTTCTACGCCGTCGGCCGGGGCACCGACGCCCTCGCCCACTTCGAGCGGACCCGCCGGGCGTTGCGCGACGAGCTCGGGGTGGACCCCGGCCCCGACCTGGCCGCCGTGCACGAAGCCGTGCTGCGCCACGACCTCCGGCCGGTCGCGGTCGCCGCGGCCGTCCCCGCGCAGCTGCCCGCCGACGTCACGGCGTTCATCGGGCGGACCGGTGAACTGGCCGAGCTGGACCGGCTCGCCGGCCGGGCCGGCGGCGAACCGGTGATCGCCTGTCTCACCGGCACGGCCGGGGCGGGCAAGACCGCCACCGCCGTGCGCTGGGGACACAGCTCCCGCGACCGGTTCCCGGACGGGCAGCTGTACCTGGACCTGTGCGGGTACGACCCGGGCGAGCCGATGACCTCGACCGACGCGCTGGCCGTGCTCCTGACCGCGTTGCTGCCGGCCGGCACGGAGATCCCGCTGCGGCCGGCCGAGCGCGCCGCCCGGTTCCGCACCGAGGTCTCGGCCAGGCGGATGCTGGTCGTGCTGGACAACGCCGCGTCCGTCGAGCAGGTCCGGCCGCTGCTGCCGGGCACGCCTGCCTCGGTCGTCGTCGTCACCAGCCGCGACTCGCTCGGCGGTCTCGTGGCCCTGCACGGCGCGCACCGCGTCGAGATGGACCGGCTGCCGGCCGCCGACGCGGTCGCGCTGCTGGGCCGGCTGATCGGGGACCGGGTGGCCGCCGAGCCGGCGGCCGCGGCGGCGCTGGCGGAGCGGTGCGTGCGGCTGCCGCTGACCCTGCGCCTGGCCGCCGAGCACGCCGTGTCGCGGCCGGGCACTCCCCTGGCCCGGCTGGTCGACGAGCTGCGGGCGGCGCAGCACGCGCTGGACGTGCTCAGCGGCGGTAGCGACCGGCGGGCCGCCGTCCGGGCGGTGTTCTCGTGGTCGCTGCGGCAGCTGAGCCCCGGCGCCAACCGCGCGTTCGCCGTGCTCGGCCGGCACCCGGCGCCGCGCTTCGACGCCCACGCGCTGGCGGCGCTCGCCGGCTGTCCCCTGGAGGAAGCCTGGCGGCGGCTGGACGTCCTCGTCCGCGCGCACCTGGTGCACCCCGCGGGCGCCGACCGCTACGGCATGCACGACCTGCTCAAGGCCTACGCCGCGGAGGTCGGCGACGACCTCGACGAACACGCCGCGCTGGGCCGGGTCTACCGGTACTGCTTCGCGACCGTCTCCGCGGCGATGGACCTGCTGTACCCGGGGGAAGCCCACCGGCGGCCGTCGGTGGCCGCGCCGGCCGGCCCGGTGCCGGGGTTCCGGGACGCCGACGCCGCGCGCGAGTGGCTGGACGCCGAGCTGCCCACCTTCCAGGCGCTCGTCGCCCACGCGGCGACGCGGGGCCGGCCGCGGCAGGCCGTGACGCTGTCGGCGTTGCTCTTCCGCTACCTCGACGGGCACCACGAGGCGGCGGCGCTGGCGATCAACGGGCACGCCCAGGCGGCGGCGCACGCCACCGGCGACCGCGCGGCCGAGGCCAACGCGCGGATCGCGCTGGGCGGGGTGCACAACCAGGCCGGCCGGGGCGAATCGGCGGCGGCGGAGATGTGGACGGCCCACGCGCTCTACGACGAGGTCGGTGACGTGCTCGGCCAGGGGCGGGCGCTGGGCAACGTCGGGATCCTCGAGGAGAGCGCCGGCCGGTACGTCCCGGCGACGGGGTACTACACGCGGGCGCTGTCGATGTTCGACCGGGTCGGCGACGCGACCGGCCGCGCGCACTTCCTGACCCGGCTCGGCACGGTCGAAGTCCGGACCGGCCGCAGCACCGCGGGCCACCACCACCTGCGGCAGGCGATGGTGCTGCACGAGCGGGCCGGCCACCGCTTCGGCGAAGCGTGGGTGAAGGTCGGCCTGGGCGAGCTGGCCGCCCACGAGGGCAACCCGGCCGAGGCGGTCCGCCAGCACGCGGAAGCGGCGGACCTGTTCGGCCGGCTCGGCCACGGCGACAGCGAGGCGTGGGCCATCGACGGCCTGGCCCGCGCCGAGGCGACGAGCGGCGACGCGTTCGAGGCGGCCGCGCACCACCGGCTGGCGCTGGACCTGTTCCGCCGCAACGGCGACCGGCCGGGCGAAGCGTGGGCCCTCAACGGCCTCGGCGAGGCCTGCCGGGCGTGCGGCTACCCGGCCACGGCCCGCGACCACCACACGTCGGCACTGGCGGTGGCCACGAGGACCGGCTGCCACGAGCAGATCGCCCGGGCCCACCGGGGCATCGCCGGGGCCCTCTCCCGCACCGACGCGGAATCCGCGCGGCAGCACTACGAACGGGCGATCGCGATTTACGCCGAGCTGGAGCTGGCGGCCGCTGACGAGACGCGCGCGGAGCTGGCCGGCCTCGGCTGACGACGTCGCGCGTGCGGAAGCCTGTTCCGGCTGCCCGCACGGTCTTTCCGGTGCACGGCACCAAACCGAGGTACACCGCCGCTCCTGAACCCACTGTCGACGAATTGTCGACGGGTGGTGGAACCGTGGTCCGGTATCAGAGGAGTCCGGCGAGGCGAGGGAGTTCCAGATGAGCATGCCGATGCTCAGGCCGTACGGTCCGGGCGGCGAGGCCGGCGACCCCGTGATGACCGAAGCGGGCGCGATTTCGCCCTTCGCACCGGTGACCCTGTCGGGCGACGCCGAGCCGAGACCGGCTCCGCCGCCCGGGCAGGTGCTGCACTCCCCGTTCGCCGAGGCCGCGTCCGCGGTGGGTGCGTCCGACCTGGGTGCCGAGGCGACCGGTGCGCTGCTGGCCGAGCTCGACGACGCCCGGTTCGCCGAAGCCCTGGAAATGCTGGAGGACGACGTCGCCGCGCGGCACCTCCAGTCGATCGGCACCTGGTCGAGCGAATCCGCGGCGCCCGTCCTCGCCACGGCCGACACCGCGCAGTGGATGGCGGAACTGGCCGAAGAAGCCGACCGCATGCTCGGCGCACTGGAAGAACACTTCGGGGACCGGCCGGCGGATTCCGTGCAGGCGAGCGAAATCGACGCGGTCGCCGGCTACCGCGAGGCGGACGGTTTCACCAATCCGCTGACCTCCCAGCAGCTTTTCCTCGGCGGTCTGCTGGACAAGGCGAAGAAACTGGCGAGGGGCGTGGGCAAGCTCGCGCGGAAGGGGCTCGCCTTCGCCGGCAAGCTCGCGCTGGGCCCGCTGTTCGGGCTGCTCCGCAAGCTCGTCCGGCCACTGTTGCGGAAGGTGCTCGACAGCGCCATCGGCCGGCTGCCCGAGTCCCTGCGCCCGCTGGCCACGCAGCTGGCGGCCAAGCTGCGGGGCAGCGGCGAACTGTCCACTGAGGACACCTTCGCGGAGGAGTTCGACCGCGAGCTCGCCGCGGCCGTCACCACCCCCGGCGAGGCCGGCCGGCTGCCCGCCGGGGACCCGGAGTTCACCGGCGACGACCCCGGGCCGGGGCACGACCTGGACGACGCCCGTGCCCGGCTGTCGCGCGAGCTGGCCACCGCCGACCCCGGCGTGCCCCCCACCGAGCAGCTGGAGCAGTTCATCCCCGTGGTGATGGCGGCGCTGCCGCTGATCCGGACGGGCATCGGCATCATCGGCCGCGACAAGATCGTCGACGCGATCGCCGGCCCCCTCTCCCAGCTGATCTCGGGCATGGTCGGCGCGGACGCGGCCAAGCTGCTGTCCCGGCACATCGCCGGCGCCGGGCTGGGGCTGCTCGGGCTCGAGGCCGGCGGCGACGGAACCCTCGGCGGCGAGGCCCTGGTGGCCGCGGCCGAGGACACCGTCCGGCAGGTCATGACGCTGCCCCCCGAATCGCTGGGGCACGAGCTGCTCGTCGAGACCGAGGTGCAGGACGCCTTCGCCGAAGCGGCCGCCCGGCACCTGCCCGCGGCGGTGCTCCGCGCCGAGCTGGTGGGACCGGACCACGGGGTGTGGGTCATGATGCCGCGCGCGACCCGGCCCTGCTTCCGCTACAAGAAGTACGGCCGCGTCATCCCGGTCCGGCTCACCCGGCCGATGGCCCGCGCGATCGTCCTGTCCGGCGGCGAGACGCTCGAACGGCGGCTGCTCGAATCCGGCGTCCAGGCGTGGCCGGTCGAGGGCGAGGTGGAGCTGTACGAGCTGCTGGCCGGCGGCCGGCCGGGCCACATCGCCGCGTACGAGTCGGCCGACGGCGCGAACGCGGCCGAGTTCGAAGAGCTGACGCAGACCGCCGCGATGCTGCTGACGGGCAATCCCCGCCTGGCCGGGACACACCGGCACGGGCACCACCGCCGGGCGGGCGGCCGGTACTTCCGGTTCCGCCGCCAGGGACGTCCGCTGCACCGCGGGCACCGGCAGGGCTTCGTCGTGGGGTTCGACCTGACCGCGCCGCAGCCGGTGCTGCGGGTCAACCTGCTGATCGGCGAGCGGGACAGCCACGAGCTCGCGGCCCAGCTCCAGCGCCGGCAGCTCGTCCAGGTCGTCTCGACCGTGCGGCGGCTGCTCGACGACGCCGCGCTCCAGGCGATGACGACCCGGCTGGAACGGCTGATGACCAAGCACGGCATCACCGCCCCGGTCGGCGTCGGCAGGCAGCTGGCCCAGCGGCTCGCCGACGGCATCCTGCGGACGGTGTCGGAGCAGCTGCCGGCGTCGGCCCAGACGCTCGCCCAGGCGGCCCAGGATCCCGCCCCCGGGGCGACGTTGACCTTCACGTTCTCCTTCGCCGACCGCGCCGCGGTCGCCGCGGGCACGCCGGCCGGCGACCCGGCCGTCACCATCCGGCCGGGACTGCACCGTGACTGACCTCGCCACGGACCGGCAGACCGAGGCGGAGCTGGTGCACTGGCAGCTCGCGGTCGAAGCGCTGGCCGATCTCGACACGGTGGCCGCGCCCGAGGCGTGGCAGGCGCTGGAGGACTACCTGCAGCGCCAGGTCCGGGGCCGGCTGTCGGAGGTGGTCGCGGTGCTGGTCGCCGAGGGCCGGGCGCTGCACCGCAGGCTCGGCGCGGACGGCGATCCCGCCGGGATCCGGCAGGCGGTCCTGCGGCTGCGCACCCGGTACCTCCAGGTGGAGACGATCCTCGACTTCTACGGCGACGCGGTGAACAGCCGGACGAACCCGGCCCTGCGGGCACTGCTGCGCGGGTACGACACGCTGGCGGGCGACAGCATGGCCGCCGTCCTGAACCGGCTCGGCATCGAGTCCCCGCCCGCGCTGATCTACCTGGACCGCGGGCTGGGCGCGGCGATCCTGCGCGCCGGGATCCGGCTGTGGGACCACGGTCACCCGTCGCCGGCCGCGGCGATCAAGCTGACCCGGCACAACCTCGCCTACCCGACCGCGCTGCTGCACGAAACGGGCCACCAGGTGGCGCACCTGACCGGCTGGACCACCGAACTGGCCGACTCGCTGGCCGCCGTGCTCGCGCCGCGCTCGACGGAGCTGGCCGAGCTGTGGCGGGGCTGGGCCGGGGAGATCGCCGCCGACGTCCACGCCTTCGCGCAGGCCGGGTGGGCCCCGGTGGCCGCGTTGGCGAACGTCGTCGACGGTCCGACGCAGGCCGTGTTCCGGGTCCGGTTCAACGATCCGCACCCGTTCCCGTTCCTGCGGGTGATGCTCAACGCCGAGCTGTGCCGCAGCTGGTTCGGGGCCGGGCCGTGGGACGACGTCGCCGCCGTCTGGCGACAGCGGAACCCGCTCGCCGACGCACCCGGGGACGTGGCCGCGCTGACCCGCCTCAGCCTCGCCGCGCTGCCGGACGTCGTCGACGTCTGCACCCGCCGGCCGATGGCGGCTTTCGGTGGCGCGCCGCTGTCGGCACTGCTCGATCCGCGCCGCGTGTCCCCCACCGCGCTGGAGTCGCTCGCCCGGCAGGCCGGTCCGTCGCTGCTGGCTTCGGCGTACCTGAGACGGCGTGAACCGTTGCGGATCCTCGCCCACCTCTCCACCCGCGCGGTGCTCGAACCGGCCGCCGCGGCCGAGCACCAGGCCCGGCTCCTGGCCTGGGTCACCGATGTCGGTGCCGAGGCCGCACCGCGCTCCCACCACCAAGCCGCTTGACCGGAGGGGAACAGGAAAACGCCATGACCAATCCGAAGACAGCCGAATCCCGCGTCACCGCGGGACGGCCGAAACCGGCCACCGCGCCGACGGCCAAGACCGGCAAAGAGGCCGCTACCGTGTCCACAGAGGACAGTACCGCGGCGGGCCCGGCGCACAACGGGCAGAACCCGGTGCTCGACCAGCTGGTGGCGCTCACCCGCTCGATCGGTGACCTCGTCCAGCAGAACGTCGGAACCGGCGACCAGCTCACCACCGCGGCCACCGACGCCGCGGAGCAAGCACGGGTCGTCTTCGCCTACGACTTCCTCGGTGTCGTGCTCGGCCGGCGCGCGCCGAGTGTGTTCCAGCTGACGACTGTGACCGTCGAGCGCCGCTTCGGCACCTTGACCTTCACCGGCCTCGGCGCGGCGAAGGCGGCCAAGATCCGGGCCGCCGACAACACCGTCCGGTTCCTGGAAGGACTGCGGGACGGCGTGGCCGTCACCATCGACGAGGGTCCCAAGGCCATCTCCGACGACCTGCGGATCGATTCGATCATCACGTTCACCGCCCTCGGAGGCACGCCGGTGGCGATCGGGCCGTGCCTCGGCCCGGCCGTCGGGGGCGACGGATAGACGACAGGAGACACCACCATGTTCTTTCCACTGGCCAAGGCCCTCGGCAACCAGAACGCCGAACTCGGGGCCCAGCGCGTGTTCCGCCTCCACCCGAACCAGATCGCCAATCTCCTCGACGAAATCTGGGGTTCGGCGCGAAGAACGCCCCAGATCCCCGATCCGTCCGGGGAAAAGGACCTGGTCTTCTTCGCCCGGTTCTTCGACGACACCGTGCTCGACGCGCTGGACCTGCCGACCCAGCCGGGCGACGACCCGTTCTTCCCGACCGACGGGCTCGACGCCTTTCTCGCCCCGTCCGGCGTCGCCACCACCGGGTCGTTCGAGTGGAGCGGCCGGCCGAACGAACTGTTCTGCCCGCCGCTGCTGTGGCACCACCTCGCCTACGCCTACGTCCTGGAGAGCACCGGCATCGTCGAGATCTTCGCCGAAGTGGTCCGGCGGCTGGTCGTCGGCGAGACGATGGGCGTCCTTTCCCCGGACAGCATCGCCTGGCTGCGCGCGACCGAGCAGCTGTTCTTCCGCGATCTGCCGACCTTCTCGGTGGCGAGCGTGCTGAGCCAGGTCCGCCCGTTCGACCGGACCAACCGCCGCAACGCCTACTGGCGGATGTTCGGGCTCGACCTCGCGCACGCGGTGCCGCCGCTGTGGGCCGGGTCCGGGCCGCTGTCGGACTGGAAGGACCTGACCGGTCCGGTGAACCACGACTTCCGGCAGAAGTGGAGCGAACTGCTCCGGCAGATCTGGATCGGCGTGGAGAACCGGGCCAACAACAGCGGCGCCAACCCGACCGACCCGAGCTACATCGCGCTGCTTTCCCGCGCGCTCAAGGACCTGCTCGGCAACCGCCGCCGCGGCGGCGCGCTCGCCCGCGAAGAGTTCGCCTACGTGACGATGCTGAACTGGTTCCACCTGACCGTGGACAGCGACACGTCGCTGATCGTCGATCTGCAGGCGCAGGCGAGCAGTGCGGCCGACCGGCTGGGAGCACTGGGCCAGAAGGTCGGGATCACGCCCGCGTTGCGGTCCCGGGAGCTGTTCGACCTGGCCGAGCCGATGTCGACGCTGCTACGCGGGATCGAGCTCGGGCTGTTCGACACCGAGTCGACCGCGGCCACCCTCTTCACCGGCGGGACGAACATCTTCCGGGACGTCCTCGACACGATCAACAACTGGCAGTCGGCCACCGGCGAACGGGTCAAGGAGAGCCCCGCGCGTCAGCTCGCGACCGCGGGCGGCGGGCAGCCGCTGCGGGTGCCGGTGCCGGCGGCATCACCCGCCGCGATGGCACCGCTCAACGGCTCGGCCCCGGCGTCCTCCCTGAAGGGCTGAGCGTCGTGCAGGCCGGGAGCCCGGCGACCTGGGCGTGGACCCCACCCGATCCGGTGACGGAAGGAGAGAACACGGGCTACGAGCCCGAATGGCACGACGAGCTGACCGAGGAGCCGGAACAGCGGTGGGCGGGCGAGCTGATCAGCCCGTTCGCGACCGTTCCCGAGGTGCCGGGGGCCGATCCGGTGGCGTCCGGGGAGGCGGACCCGCCGGGTCCGTTCTCCGTCGAAGGCGAGCTTCTGCTGTGGGCCACCGAGCTGGCCCAGGCACCGCAACAGGTCCGGGCGGCGTTCGACCGGGAGGAGCAGGCCCACGCCGTGCGGCTGCTCGTCGGCAGCGGGGTCCGGGACGAACAGTGGCTGACCGACCTCGTCTTCCACGCCCGGCACCGCGAGCTCGGCGGCCGGTCGATCCAGCCCGGCGATGCCGCGCTGGCCGAGGAATGGCGCGCCATCCGCGACGACGAGGTCCGGCCACGGATCGACGGCGATCCGGCGGACCGGCTCGAAGGCGAGGGCCCCGGCGGGGTCTTCGGGAACCTCGTGAGCGACGTCCTGGCGACGAACGCCGTGCGGGCCGCGTTCGCCGGCGGCGAGCGCGACGAGAACACGCTCACCGACCTCGGCTACCGCGCGTTCCCGGGCACGGCCCCGAAGATCAAGGCGACCGATCCCCCGGAGTTCAAGCAACGGTGGACCGGGATCCGGGACCGCGTCGTGCGCCCGTTCCTCCGCTTGAAGAAGACCGGGCTCGACCGGCTGGTTTCCCGGGGACAGCCGTTCGAGCGCCTGTGTTGCCTGCTCTTCGGTCCCGTCGTCCTCGACCTGGCCGGTCTCGGCACGCACGGTACCGGCCCGGTCGACGCGCTCGGCGAGGTCTACACGCGCAAGCTGGGCTTCATCGATCTCGGGCACGCCCGCGAGACCGCGGACGTGACGCTGTGGGTACTGACGCAGCTGCAGCGCCAGGCCACGGCGGGCACCACCGTCCAGCTGGTCCACGGTTCGGCGCGGCTGCTCCAGGACGTCCCGTTCGAACGACGGCTCGCGCTCGCGCAGCAGCTGGCGTACGTCGATTCGGTCGAACACGAGATCGCGACCTTCGGCGTCCCCGGCGCGGGCGCCGACAATTCGTCGTTCTCGCCGGAAGACCTCCCGTCCAACCTTTTCGGCACCCTGGTCGCCGCGGCCGCCTTCCGCGCCGACGGCGGCACCGACGCCGCGCTCACGCAGCAGTTCAAGCAGCTTTTGCAGGCCGCCGGCGCGCAACCCGTGGCAGTGGCGGTGGCGGTGCAGAACGCCGCGGCCGGCCGGGGCTGGTGGGGCCCCGCGTCGGTGTGGTGGGCGGATGCCCCGCTGCGGAAACGGAACTTCACCGCGGACCCCTGGCTGATCGACGAGCACGGGTCGGCGCGGATCGCTCACGGAGCGCTGCCCGCCGCACCGTCCTTGGTGGGTGCCGATTTCGAGTACGAGTCGGCGGCGCACCTGAAGAACACCGACTTCGCGCAGAAGATCGCCGCCATCCGCGCGCAGGTCCCGGCCTCGGCGAGGACGCCGTGACCATCGCGTTCTCCGTGGAAGGAGAGCTGGAAAGCTGGGCGGACACGCTCCTGCGGCTGCCGGCCGGGGTGCGGGCGGCGATCCGGGCCGGGCACGCGGAGGAGGCCGTCCGCCTGCTCGTCGCCGGGGGCAAGCGGGACGAGAACTGGCTGACCGACGTCGTGTTCCACACCCGCCACCCCGAACTGCGGGGGCGGGCGATCCGGCCCGCCGAGCGGGCCCTGGCGCAGGAATGGCTGGCCGTCCGCACGAGCATCGTGCACCCGGTGCTGACGGCCCCGCCCGCTCCCACCCCGGCCACGCCGGCCCCGGTGGTCTCCGCCCCACCGGCCCGGCCGGTCGCGGACTGGCGGCTGCGCGCGCTGCGGGCCGCCGGGATCGACCCGGCCCGGTGGGACCCGGACGCGGGGTTCACCGCCACCCGGCCGATCGTCGAGCGGGTCTACGCCTACGACATGGCGTTGTTCGACCACGACGAACGTCTTCTGTGGGCCGGGATGGCGAAGCTGGCCGGCGCTCAGGTGTACCGCGGGCTGAGCGTCACCCAGGCCACCATCGACGCGGCCGCGATGACGGCCGACCAGGTCGTCTCGGCCGACATCCTGATCTCCTACGCTTCGAGCGTGCAGGTGAAGCTGCTCATCGGGCAGCGCGCGATCTTCGACGACCTGGCCTGGCAGCACCAGGCGTTCGTGGAGGGCGGCCTGCCGGCGCTGGAGGCAGCCGCTCCCGCCGGTCAGGTCGGCGCCTGGCGGGACATCGCCTCCGGCGACCCCGACCGGGTCCGGCGCGGCAACCGGGCGCTGCTCCGCCACGAACAGGAAGTGGTGCTGGCGCCGTCCTACGCGTCGATCCGCGACATCCCGGACTTCGACCAGATCCCGAAGCGCATGTCCGCCGAGGCGCTGTCCCCGATCCCCGGCGGGAAACCGTTCCGGGAAGTGGTGCCGGGTGGCGACATCACGGTGTTCGCGGACCGGTGGAAGTGGATCGAGACCGACATGCTTCCGGCGTACGAGGGGCTGACGCCGTCGCGCCGCCGTCAGCTGGTCGACGCTCCGCTGGCCGACCTCGCCGACCGACGCTGGCCACCCGGCTGACTCTCTTCCGCGGGCGAGCGGGGCTAGGCATCGCGCCGCCGGGCCTCGCGCTGCCTCCGGTGCGCCGCCATCCGCACCGGCGAATTCACCGCGCCATCGCCTGCGTACCCGCCAATGCGGTGCACCACCTCGAAGAACACGCGCCCGCCGAGCACCACCGTGAAGAAGTGCAGCAGCTCGCCACCCTCATCACGGTCGTAGAGCACCGACTGCTGCCGCAACTCCGCCAGCAGCGAGGGATCCGGAGCCAACCGGGCATCGAGGTCGTCGTAGTAGTTGCCGGGGATCTCCAGCAGCGGTGCTCCCAGCTCGCGCATCCGGCGGGCACTCGCCAGCGCGTCACCGGTCGTCAACGCGACCCGCTGCGGCTCGCGCACCCCGGGTGCCCACTCCCCCCGCCGCAGGAGGGCCGATTCGAGGGCGATGCGGACCCGACCGGACGGGTCGGCCACCGTGCGGCTGCGCACCAGCCCGAACGGGGCCGCGAACTCCGTCACCGGTTCCGGTTCCAGGCCGAGGACCGCCCGGTAGAACAACGCCGCCTCGTCGAAGTGGTCGAACGGCTGGGTCAACGCCAGGTGATCGATCCCGGTCACCCCGGCTTCGCCGCCGGTCGCCGGGGTCTGGGTGAAGTCGCCGAGCCAGCTGTCCGCCGTGTCGGCGCCGGTGCGGCAGAAGAAGACCGATGTCCCGTCGGGCGCGGCGATGGCCGACAGGTCCGCCTCGTCCGCGCGGTGGGTGCGCGGCAGGATCGGGGCGAGCAACCGCTGGGCGCGCCGGGCCGAGGCGACCGGGTCGGCGCTCTCGACGGCGACCGCGCCGACCGACGCGCCCCCGGGGCCCGAAGCGTTCAGCAGGATCCGCGCGTCCCCCTGCTGCCACAGCCGGACGGGCTTCGACCGGTGCCGGCCGGTCTCCGCGAAACCGAGGCCCCGCAACGCCTCCGCCAGGGTGGGTTCCGCTTCGCCGTCGACCGCCAGCTCGACGAACGCGTGCCCGGCGAGTGCCGGCGCGGGCGGCAGGTGCGCGACCCCGAGGGTTTCCTGCAGGCCGAGCAGGGACCGCATCGCGTCGACCGCCGCCGGTCCCGGGTCGGCCTGGCGGAAGACGTCGTTGAACACCTCGAGCGACAGCGGCCCGCGGTAGCCGGCCGCCAGCACGTGCCCGGTGAACGCGGTCAGGTCGAACGCGCCCTGGCCGGGGAAGAGCCGGTGGTGCCTGCTCCACTGCAGGACGTCCATCTGCAGCCGCGGCGCGTCGGCCAGCTGCAGGAAGAACAGCTTCTCGCCCGGGATCGTGCGGATCGCGGCCGGGTCGCTGCCCCGCGACAGGATGTGGAAGCTGTCCAGGCACAGCCCGAGCGCGGGGTGGGCGGCGCGGCGCACGATGCGCCACGAGTGCTCGTAGGTGTTGACGAACCGGCCCCACGCCAGCGCTTCGTAGGCGATCCGGATGCCCCGCGCCGCGGCGCGCTCGGCGAGCAGGTGCAGCTGCTCGGCGGCGAGGTCGTCGTCGTCGACCGCGTCCGGGGAGACCGACGAGCACACCAGCATCGTGTCGGCGCCGAGCTGCTCCATGACGTCGAACTTGAGCTCCGCGCGCCGCAGGTTGCGGGCGAGCACGTCCGGCGGGACCGCTTCGAAGTCCCGGAACGGCTGGTAAAGGTCGATCGACAACCCCAGCTCGGCGCAGTGTTCGCCGATTTCCTTCGCCGGCCACGACGAAGCGACGAGGTCGTTCTCGAAGATCTCCACCCCGTCGAACCCGGCGCGGGCGGCCGCGGTCAGCTTGTCCTCCAGGGTCCCGGAGAGGCAGACCGTGGCGATCGAACGGCGGGCTTCAGTCGAGGACATCGGCGGGCTGCCTTTCCAGGGGAGCGGTTCCGGTGAGGACGGCGAAGTGCCGCAGCATCCGCGCGGCGTCGGGTTCGGTGCCGGTGAACAGGCCGAAGGCCTCGGCGGCCTGGAAAACCGCCATGCGGCCACCATCGAGCACCCGGGCCCCGGCGGCGCGCGCGGCGCGGACCAGTTCAGTTTCGAGCGGCCGGTAGACGACCTCGGCGACCCAGAGGTCCGGGCGCAGCAGCCCGGCCGGCACCGGAAGGCCGGGGTGGGCGGCCATGCCGGTCGGGGTGGCATGCACGAGCCCGTCTGCGGCGCCTATCGCCGCTTCGAGATCCGTGCCCGCAGGCGCGCGGCCGGTCCCGAGTCGGGCGCCGACCGCCGTCTCGGGGGCCGATCCTGCCGACCCGCGACCCTCCCCGAACCGGCCGCCGACCGCTGTCTCGGGAGCCGATCCCGCAGACCCGCGAGCCTCCCCGAACCCGCCGCCCACCGCCGCCTCGAGGCCCGCCCCAGCCGACGCCCGGCCCGGCCCGAACCGGCCGACCAGCGCGGCCGCGAGCTCCGCCGCCCGGCCGGCGTCGAGGTCGAAGACCCGGACGCGGCCCGCACCCGCCGTGAGCAGGCCGTGGGCCACCGCGGCCCCCGCGCCGCCCGCGCCGAGCAGTACGACGGAGCCCAGTTCGGCGTCCGGCAGCCCGGTCCGCAGGCCCCGCGCGAAGCCGGACCAGTCGGTGTTGTGCCCGATCGCGCGGCCGTCCTCGAGCACGACGGTGTTGACCGCGGCCAGCGCGGCGGCGTCCGGGGACAGCTCGTCCAGGTGTTCCAGCACGACCTGCTTGCACGGGTGCGTGATGTTCAGCCCGCGGAACCCGGCGTCGCGGGCCGCGGCCAGCAGTGGCCCGACGGCGGTGGCCGGCACGCCGAGTTCGTCGAGGTCGAAGCGGGCGTAGACCAGCTCGACCCCGAGCCGGCGGGCCTCGGTCTCGTGCAGCGGCGGGCTCAGCGACGGCCCGATGCCCGCGCCGATCAGCCCGGTGAGCACCGTGCCCGGGGTCGCCCGCGCGGCGTGCGCGCGGATCGCGTCGATCGCTGAAGACAAGGTCACGAGCACTCCCGTAATGTACGAACCAGTACGTTATTTGTACCTCATGGTGTCGCCGCCGTGAAGGGCCCCGGCGACGTCCTACAGTGGGAACATCAGCTGAAGCGAGGAAGGAAGTCCGTGGCCGCACCATCGTCGGACGCAGTGGCGAAGAGCGGACCCGCACGCATCCGCGACGCGGACCGCACGCGCGCCGAGATCCTCGACACCGCCGCCCGCGAGTTCGCCGAGAAGGGCTTCGACGGCGCCCGGGTGGACGAGATCGCCGCGAAGACCCGCACCACCAAGCGGATGATCTACTACTACTTCACCAACAAGGACCAGCTGTTCGTCGAGGTGCTCGAGCGGGCCTACACGGTCATCCGCTCCCTCGAGCAGGACCTCGACGTCGACCACCTCGACCCCGCCGAGGCGATCCGGCAGCTCGCCGGGCTCACGTTCGACCACCACGAGTCCCACCCGGACTTCGTGCGGCTGGTCAGCATCGAGAACATCCACCGCGCCGAGCACATCGGCCGGTCGAACGCGCTGTCCAACCTGGCCAACCCGGCGCTGGACGTGCTCACCCGCATCCTCGCGCGCGGCCGCGAAGCCGGGCAATTCCGCGAAGACGTCGACGCGCTCGACGTGCACATGGCCATCAGCGCGTTCTGCGTGTTCCGCACCGCGAACCGCTACACGTTCAACGCCATCTTCGACCGCGACATGCTCGACCCGGCCTTCCGCGACCACCACCGGCGCATGGTCGCCGACATGCTCGTCAGCTACCTGACGGCGCGCTGAGCCGCACGACCCGGTCGGCGACGGGCGGGTAGCGGGCGAGCACCTCCGGATCGTGGCCCGGGACGACCGGGCCGGCGCCGGCCAGCTCCTTGACCCGGTCGAAGGCGCCGTACACGCCGGTCATCGAGTGCAGCAGCGGCGCCGGGCGGTCGTCGTCGAGGTTCTCGTGGAAGTGACTGGCGTCGGAAGCCAGCACGACCGGCCCGGCGGCGGTCTCGACCCGCACGACCTGCATGCCCGCGGTGTGCCCGCCGACGAGGTGGACGCTGAGCCCCGGCACCACCTCGGCGTCCCCGTCGACCAGGTCGACCGGGCCCGCCCGCACGTGGTCGAGCGCCACTTCGTCGAGCAGCCACCGCTCCCGCTCGATCCGCTTCGCCCACGGGCCGGTCCAGTAGTCCAGTTCGGACCGCTGGACCACGAACCGCGCGCCCGGGAAGTCCGCCACCGTGCCGCAGTGGTCGTAGTGCAGGTGCGTGAGGACGACGTGGCCGACCTGCCCCGGATCGACGCCGAGCGCGGCGAGCAGCCGGACGGGCTCGACGTACTCGAGCCCGTCCACCTCCCTCGCCCGGGCCGCCCGGATGCCCGCGTCGACGAGCACCGTGTGCTCCGGCGACACCGCCAGCCAGACGTAGTAGGCGGTCGGGTGGGGTGCCGCGGAATCCCGGTCGTGGCCCAGGAAATGCTCGCCGCGGTACCCCGTGCGCCGGCCGTAGCAGAGCGCGTAGACCTCGAACACGCTCATTGCGGAACGCTGACCTCGCTACGCGCCGGCTCCTTGAGGCCCAGCCGCGCGGTCGGCACCCGGTAGGTCTCCTTCCCGGTCGCCACGGCGATCACGTTCACCAGGCACAGCGCGGCGGTGAAGACGGCGACGCCCAGCCACGCGCCCCGGCCCGTGCCGGTGACCCCGACCGCGATGGTGGGCAGGAACCCGCTGATCGCGAACCCGATCTGCGTCCCGATCGCGGTGCCCGACAACCGCACCCGCGCCGGGAACATCTCGCCGTAGAACGACGGCCACACGGCGCTCGTGGCGGTGTACACGATGCCGAACATCCCGATGCCGACGACGAAGATCCAGAGGTAGCTGCCGGCCGAGATGGCGCCCAGGTAAGGGAAGATCAGGATCGCGCAGCCCAGCGAACCGGCCATGAAGATCCGCTTGCGCCCGATCCGGTCGGAGAACTTGGCCCACAGCGGGATCGTGATCACCGCGGCGACGTTGGCCAGCACGCCGACCCACAACATGGGTGTCTTGTTCAGGCCCACCGTGTTCACGGCGTAGCTGAGCGCGTAGACGGTGAAGATCGTGCTGACGGAAGCGATCAAAGCGGCCACGACCACGCGTAGGACGTCGGCCCAGTGGTCGCGCAGCAGCACGGCCAGCGGCAGCTTCACCACTTCGCCACTGGCGACCTCTTCCTGGAAGACCGGCGTCTCGTCCAGCGAACGGCGGATGTAGTACCCGACCAGCACCACGACGGCGCTGAGCCAGAACGGGACCCGCCAGCCCCAGGACAGCAGCGCTTCCTGCGGCAACGCGGCCACCGGCAGGAACACGGCGGTCGCCAGGATCTGCCCGGCTTGCGTGCCGCTGAGGGTGAAGCTCGTGTAGTAGGCGCGCCGGTGTTCGGGAGCGTGTTCGAGGCTCATGGAGTTCGCGCTGGCCTGCTCGCCGCCGGCGGACAGGCCCTGCAGCAACCGCAGTGCCACCAGCAGGATCGGCGCGGCCACGCCCAGCGTCCCGTAGCCCGGCAGGCAGCCGACGAGCACAGTGGACAGTCCCATCAGCAGCAAGGTGATCAGCAGCACCCGTTTGCGGCCGAACTTGTCCCCCAGATGCCCCAGCAGCAGTGCCCCGAGCGGCCGCGACACGTAGCCGACGCCGAACGTCGACAGCGCGAGCAGGGTGCCGGTCGCCGGGGAGGAGGCCGGGAAGAAGATCTTGCCGAAGACGAGCGCGGCGGCCGTGCCGTAGATGAAGAAGTCGTAGTACTCGAGGGCGCTGCCGATCCACGCGGCCAAGGCCGCCTTGGCGGGCCTACCCACGGGCGCGGCTGCGCCATCCGGACGATCGGTCACGTCAATCTCCTCCGTGGGTGCGCCGGTGCAGTCCAAGTAACTAACCGGTCAGGTATGTACCGTACGGTTAATTAGAGAGATTGAACGGCGGCCGCGGGCTTGTCAAGTACCGATTTCCGGAGGTGATCAGGCGCCGCCCGTGGTCGCACCCGGAGTCGATCGTGCCCCTCCGCGCACGCCGTCACCTCGCCCACCGGAATTCCGTTGGCCCGGCCGAGCCGATCCGGAACAATGTCCGGAATGGACATGCGCGCCCTGACCGAACGAGTCGATCAGCTGGCCGCGCCCGCGCGGCGGCGGGTCTTCGCCGACACCGCACGCGCGCTGGCCGGCACCCCCGACCTGACCGCACTGCTCGCGGAACTCGATGCCACGCCGGGGATCCCGCGCACCTGGGCGGCGATGATGGCGGTCATCGCGGGCGATGACGCCCACCTCCGGCGGTGCCTCGTCGCGGCGGAGACCCCCGTCGCCGGCCCGGTGCTGAACCACTGCGCACGGCTCGGCCGGCACTTCGACGTCGTCGTGGCGACGCTGCCGACGGCTCCCCTGGCGTGGCGGCACACCCTCTACCGCGCGGTGCGCGCCACCGGCGCGGCCGAGTGGGCCCGGACTCTGCTCCCCCTCGTGCGTGAACGGTTCGGTGACCACGAGGCCGCCGCCGTCCTGCCGGCCTGCGACTCCGCAACGGTGGCGGCGCTGCTGCCGGAGCTCGACTTCGCCGTGCCGAACCTGGCTGCACTGGCTCGCCGGCATCCCGCCGTCGTGCTCGCGCACCTGCGCCGCCGGCTGTCCGAAGCCGGTGAGGCCGGCCGGGACGCCGTCTGGCTGCGGTTCGGGCCGGCGCTCGGGCACCTCGTCCGGCACGACGCCGGGCAGCTCGTCGGCCTGCTGGAGCACACCGGACCGCTCACCGGGCTGCCGCGCGGCGCGGACAGCTGGCTGGCCACGGCGACCGCGGCCGCACCGGACCGCGTCGTCGCCCTGCTCGCCGATCCGGCCCGGCGCATCCGGTTCCGGCCGGGCCGGAGCCTGGAACGCGCGCTGCGACAGGCATCGGACGCGTCCCTGATCGCGCTCGCCCGCACTCTGCTCGCCGATGAGACTTCGTTGACGGCGGTGCTGCGCGGCCTGCCGCCCGCCCGCCGCGCGCTCGTGCTGGCCGGGGCACTGGGCGAACGGGACCTGCGCCAGGCCGGGCTTTCCCTGGCGCTGCTGGACGTCCTGCCGTGGCGGCCCCGGCACGAGCAGGCCCGGCGGCTGCTCGCCACTCGCCCGGTGACCGACGACCCCGGCCTGCGGCGGGCCGCCACCGCCCGGCTGCCGTGGCCGGAGGCCGAACCCGTGCTGCGCACCGAGACCGCCCGCCCGACCGCGGTGGAGCGGGTCCTCGGCTACCCGCTGCTGATCGGCGCGGCGGCGGCCACCCGGGACCCGGACGTCGTCGCCCGCCTGCTGGCGTCGCTGACCCGGCTGCCCAACGAGCAGGACCCGGTCCGCTCCGCCGCGCTCGGCGCCGTCGCCGCGATCCCGGGGTGGCTGCTGCGGTCGGCGGACCTGACCGTGCTGGTCAAGCTGGGCGCCGATGCCGTCCAGGCCCGGGACGCGTCCTGGGGCACGCGGCAGGCCGTCGGCACCCTGGCCGTCGGGCTGGTCCGGCAGGGCACGCTGAGCACCCGCCCCGACATGGTCGAAAGCGGGCTGGAGATCCTGGGGCTGGCCGGCGGCCACGCTCCCGGTCTCGCCCTGCACCGGCTGGACCAGGACCTGCCCCGGGACGCCGAGCACGCGTTGTTCGCCGCGCTGCGCCCGCGCGTCACCTCCGACGCCCGCGCCGGCCGCTACGACCTGGTCCTGTCCCTGGCCGCTGGCCTGCGCCGGCGGGCCTGGGCCGTGCCCGATCTGCAGGCCTACGTCGGCGAGGCGACGGGTGCGGCGGACGACAGCACGGTCCGGCGGGCCATCGACCTCTGGCTGGCGCCACCCGCGACCCGGGACGAGCGCGTCGAGGCCGTGCTCCGCCGCGACCCGTCCACGGTCACGGTGCCCTCGGTGGCGGAAGCGATCGGCCGGCACCGCACCGATCTGCTCGACCGGGTGCTGAAGCGGCCGCCGCACGGCCGGTTCGTCGCGCGGGGTGTCCGGCTGGTGCCGACGTTCCCCGGTTCGCTGCGGAACTGGCTGCCGCGCCAGGTCGCCCGGTACGGCGAGCTGCTGGCCGATCTCGCCACCGCGCCCCGGAAGTCCGTCTGGGAGCGGGTCGCGGCCGTGCGCCGGTTGGCGAGCCTGCCCGGCGCCGGCGTCGACGACGTGGCGCCGTTCCTGTCCGACGACGAGGTCGCCGTGGTCGAGGCCGCGCTGGCCGGGCTGGCGTGGATCGACCGGCCCGGCGACGCGCTGGGCACGTTGTTCGGTTACGCCGACACCGATCGCGCGCGGGTCGCGGTGTACGCGGCCGCGCGGGCCGCCCGGACCATCCGGCCGGCCGAACTGGGCGCCGCGCTGCGCCCCGTGCTGGCCGGGAAGAAGCTGACGTCCCGGAAGGAAGCGATCCGGCTGCTGGCCGAACACCGCGTGCCGGACGCGGCCGGTGTGCTGGCCGCGCTGTGGGCGGACCCGGCACTGCACCGAGACCTGCGCCGCGCCGTCGTCTCGGCCGCGCGATGGTTCCTCGACGACGACCGGGCCTGGGCGTGGCTCACCGAAGCGTCCACTGTGGACGACGTGGCCACCGCGCTGACCGAAGCCGGCCCGATGGCGCTCGCCGAACGCCACCGCGCGCGCTACGGTGCGCTGGTGCGGGCGGTGGCGGGCCGCGCCGACCCCGACGTCGCGCGGATCGGCCTGGCCGCCTGGCCGGCGTGGAGTGTCTGGGACCGCGAGGGATCGGCGGCGCTGGTGGCCCGGATCGGCGACCTGACCGAGACCGAGACCGCGACCTGGCGGGAAGCGGTTCACGCGGTACTCCACGCGTGCGCGGTCACCGGTGACCCGACGCCGTTGCGTGCCGTCGTCACCGTGCTGTCCGAAGCGGACGAACTCATCGCCGCGGACCGCGACCAGCCCGCGCGGCAGCGGTTGCGCCACTTCGTCGCCTGCCTCTCGGCTCGTCTGCACACCAGCGGCGAGACGCTCCTCGACGCGGGGGCACGGTTGGCGGCGGAGCTGGCCGGGCGGGCGGAGTACCGGACGGACGCGCTGACGCTCGCCGTCGCGGCCCTTCCCCACCAGGGCGACCCGCGGCCGGCGGTGCGCCGGATCGCCGCGCTCGCCGACCGTCCCGCGTTGGCCTGGCAGGTGACCGACCAGCTGGCCGGCTGGCTCGCCCGCCACGACCCCGGCCGGCCCGAGCTGCTGGACACGGCCCGGGGCCTCGTGGACGGCCCGGTGGAGGCGCTGTTCGCGCTGGGCATCGCGAGCGAGGCGGGAGCCCACGCCGGCTGGCCGCGGCCGTGGCGGGAACTGGTGACAGGGCTGCGCGAGCACGACGACCCCGATGTCCGCGAACGCGCGTCGCGCATCGCCCTCGCTCCCGAGTGACGGCGGTCAGCCGCGCAGGCTGGTGCCCTTCGTCTCCGGGATGCCCTTCAGCAACACCGGCAACGTCCGCCGGCGGCCGCGAACCGGTCGCCGGACCGCGACCTCCGTCACCGGCGAACGGTAATTCTTGCCGGGACCGGCCGCCCGCGGGTTAAGCTGCCGCCGTGCCCCTCACCGTCCGCTTCGCCCGTGGCCGCCGGCCGCGTGGCTGCCAGGCGCCCGCGCGGCGCGTGCGCGGACGGCGGGTGCGGTACGCGATCGGCTCCGAGGCGGGCCAGGTCGACGGGATGCGATGGCCGCGTGCGCCGCGCACCACGCCGGATCACTGAGGGACCCCTCGTGATTCCGCGTGTTCGTGCGCTCCGGTGATCCCCGACCAGCCACGAACCCACCCGGGACTGCCCGGGTCAGGAGCACATCGCCATGGAGCACGCCTTCTTCTTCCCGGCCGCGCCGGGAACCCCGCCGACCGCCGAGGGGTACTTCGGTGCCTTCGGCGGCCGGTTCGTCCCGCAGGCCCTCGTCGCCGCCGTCGACCAGGTCGCCGCCGAATACGAGCGGGCCAAGACCGATCCCGCCTTCGTCGCCCGGTTCGAGGACCTGCTCGCCCACTACGTCGGGCGCCCGAGCGCGCTCACCGAAGTGCCCCGCTTCGGCGGGCACGCCGGGGGCGCGCGGGTCTTCCTCAAACGCGAAGACCTCAACCACACCGGCTCGCACAAGGTCAACAACGCGCTCGGGCAGGCGTTGCTGGCCGTGCGGATGGGCAAGACCCGCGTCATCGCCGAGACCGGCGCGGGCTCGCACGGCGTCGCGACCGCCACCGCGTGCGCCCTGACCGGCCTCGCCTGCACCGTCTACATGGGAGAGACGGACATGCGGCGCCAGGCGGTCAACGTCGCGCGGATGGAACTGCTCGGCGCCGAGGTCGTCCCGGTGACGTCGGGCTCGCGCACCCTCAAGGACGCCATCAACGAGACGTTCCGCGACTGGGTCGCCCACGTCGGCGACACGCACTACCTGTTCGGCACCGTCGCCGGGCCGCACCCGTTCCCCGCCATGATCCGCGACTTCCAGCGCGTCATCGGCGTCGAAGCCCGCCGCCAGCTCCTGGCGCGGACCGGGCGGCTGCCCGATGCCGCAATCGCTTGCGTCGGCGGCGGATCCAACGCGATCGGCCTGTTCCACGCCTTCCTCGACGACCCCGGCGTCCGCCTGATCGGCTGCGAAGCCGCCGGCCACGGCGTCCGGAGCGGGAAGCACGCGGCGTCGCTGTCGGCCGGCGAACCGGGTGTCCTGCACGGCTCCCGCTCCTACGTCCTGCAGGACGACGAAGGCCAGATCCTCGAAGCCTGGTCGATCTCGGCCGGGCTCGACTACCCCGGTGTCGGCCCGGAACACGCGCACCTGCACGACTCCGGCCGCGCCGAATACCGCCCGGTCACCGACGACGAGGCGATGCGCGCGTTCCGGCTGCTCGCCGAGACCGAGGGCATCGTCCCGGCGATCGAGAGCGCGCACGCGCTGGCCGGTGCCCTCGATGTCGGCGCCGAGCTCGGCCCGGACGCCGTCATCCTGGTGAACCTCTCCGGCCGCGGGGACAAGGACCTGGACACCGCCTCCGTCCACTTCGGACTGGAGGGCGCGCGATGAGCCGGCGCCTGCTCACCGAAACGCTCGCCGGGGCGAAGCGGGCCGGCCGGGCCGCGCTCATCACGTACCTGCCGGCCGGGTTCCCCACCGTCGACGGCGGGATCGCCGCGCTCCGGGCCACCCTCGACGCCGGCGCGGACATCGTCGAAGTCGGCCTGCCCCACAGCGACCCGGTGCTGGACGGCCCGGTCATCCAGGCCGCCGACGACCTCGCGCTGCGCGGCGGGGTCCGGATCGCCGGGGTCCTGCGCACGGTGCGCGAAGTCCACGCCGCCACGGGCAAACCGGTGCTGGTGATGTCGTACTGGAACCCGGTGTCCCGCTACGGCGTCGAGCGGTTCGCCCGCGAGCTGGCCGAGGCCGGGGGCTCGGGGTGCGTGCTGCCGGATCTGCCGTTGGCGGAGTCCGCGACGTGGCGCCGGCACGCCGCGGCGCACGAGCTGGCCACGGTGTTCGTCGTCGCGCCGAGCAGCACGGACGCGCAGCTGGCGGAAACCGCCGCGGCCGGGACCGGGTTCGTCTACGCGGCCGCGCTGATGGGCGTCACGGGGACGCGGGCGTCGGTCGACGAGGCGGCCGCCGTCCTGGTGCGTCGCCTGCGCGCGGTCACCGGCCTGCCGGTCTGCGTCGGGATGGGCATCGCGGACGCCGGTCAGGCCGCCGAGGTCGCCGGGTTCGCGGACGGCGTGATCGTCGGCTCGGCGTTGGTCGAGACGCTCCTCGGCGCCGGCGACCGGGCCGCGCTCGAGCGGCTGACGGAGCAGCTCGCGGCCGGAGTGCGCGGGGCCTGACAAGTGCCGGGCCGCGCCACGACGGCGCGGCCCGGTCCGGCACTGCCACGGGGCGCGGTGATCAGAGTCGTTGCGGTACGGTGGAATCCGGCTGGCCGAAGGGGGCGGGTCACCAGTGGGCCATGCCGGAGCCCCGCGCACCGACCGCACCGGAGACCTCATCACCCTGGCCCGGCTGTCCGCCGGAACCGCCGCGGTCGAAGAGATTCTCGGCTGGCTCGCCGGGCGCACCGGCGGGGCGGTGGCACTGCTCGGCATCGACGGCGACGTCGTGGCCGCGCCGCCGGGGCGGCCACCTCCCCACCCCGCCGTCCTCGCCGCGGCCGCCACCGCGGTGTCCGGAATGCACCGGCACGGGACCGCTTCGGCCGTTCTCGGCGAAGGGCCGGAAACCGTCGACCTCGTCCGGCTCGGCTCGGAGTCCCGGACGTTCCTGATGGTCACGGGATCCGCGGAGCGCCGGCACGGGAACCTGCTCGCCGACGCCGCCCGCATCCTGGGCCTGTGCTGGCGGCTCCAGGAGGCCGAACGGACCAGCCGTCGGGTCGCCTCGGCCATGGCGCACAGCCGCGAGGCCGTGCTCCACCTGCTCATGGCCGGCAGCCTGGCCGCCGCCCGGCGGATCGCCGCGACGCTGGGACCACGCCTGCCCGATCACTCCCGCGTGTACGTCGTGGAGTGCCCGGCCGGCCGGCGCCGCCGCGTCGCGGACCGCATCGAGCGCTTCGCCGGGCAGCGGGCGTGGATCGTGCCCTGTCCCGTCCACGCCCGCCACCTGATCGCGCTCGTCCCGCCCGGGCGCGCCGCCACCCTGGACCGGCTGATCGCCGAAACCGTCCCCGAGGCCCGGGTCGGCGCGAGTGACGAGCTGCCGCTGAGCGAGACCGCGATCGGCTACGAGCAGGCGTTCCACGCCCTCGCGGTGGCCCGCGGCGTGCCCGGCCGGTACGCCCGGTTCGACCGGCACACCGACCTCACGCCGCTCGTCGAGGGCTTCGGGCACGCCTGGGCGGCCGGGTTCCTGGCGCCCTGCCTGTCCCACACCCCGGCCCGGCGCGCCGATCCCGGCGCCGAAGAGCTCTTGGCCACCCTGTACTCCTGGCTCACCTTCGACAGCGGCGCGAGCCGCCACCTCAAGATCCACCGCAACACGCTCTCGGCCCGCCTGCACCTGCTCGACGGACTGCTCGGCGTGGACCTGACCCGGATGGCCGACCAGTCGGCCGCCTGGCTCGCGGTGCGCCTGCACGCCGCCCCTCGCGCCACCCCCGCGGAGCCGGGCCGGCCCGTCACCCTCGACCGGCTGCTGGCCACCCCGGCGGCGAAAGCCTGGGCACAGTCCCGGCTCCGCCCCCTCGAACGGGCCGGGCCGCCAGCCGGCATCGAGACGCTCGATGCCTGGCTGCGCACCGACACCCGGCTTTCCGCGACCGCCGCCGCGCTCGGCATCTCCGTTCCGGCCGTGCGCAAGCGGCTGGCCCGGATCGAACAGGTCCTCGGCCGGTCCCTGCTGCACGCGCCCAGCGCCAAGCACGAACTCTGGCTGGCCATGCGGGCGTCCGGCTCGCTGTGACTCGCCGGCGTCCCCCGATCACCGGGCACCGGGAAACCACCGCGGCCGCTCACTGTGCACTCTGTGACTCGCCGCGCCGTGAGGCGTGCGGCTACCGTCGGAGACTCGGCAACCGGGGAAGGTCGACGCTCGCCGGCCGTCCTGGGGGTGCGGCCGGAGAGCGTTCGCCCACCCCGCTCCGGTCTCCGCGACCAGTACGCTGGTGACGGAGTGAGCGTCGGGCCCGCTCAGCCGAGGAGACCGCGTGGATCAGCAGGGCTTGGTGACCGTCGCGAGCAAGTGGCCGGTGGACACGACCATCGACCGGCTCGAGCAGGCCATCGCCACCGCCGGGCTCGTCGTGTTCGCCCGGGTCGACCACTCGCGCAACGCCCGCGAGGTCGACCTGGACCTCCGCCCGACGTTCCTGCTCATCTTCGGCAACCCGCGCGGCGGCACCCTGCTCATGCAGGAGAACCAGGTCGCCGGCATCGACCTGCCGCTGAAGTTCCTCGTCTGGGAGGACGAGCACGGCCAGGCCCGCGTGACCTACAACGACGTCGCCTGGATCGCGCGACGCCACGGCCTGTCCCCGGAGACGGCCGGCGTCGTCACGGCGACCGCCTCCGCCGTCGAAAACCTGGCGCGCCAGGCG
This sequence comes from Amycolatopsis ponsaeliensis, assembly GCF_030182635.1. Lineage (NCBI taxonomy): Bacteria > Bacillati > Actinomycetota > Actinomycetes > Pseudonocardiales > Pseudonocardiaceae > Amycolatopsis > Amycolatopsis ponsaeliensis. The sequence goes on along the minus strand of NZ_JAPZLD010000001.1, from coordinate 318,115 downwards.
AGCCAGGACTGACCATCAGGCCGTCGCGCGCCGGAGGACCAGCCACGCCGCGCCGCCGAGGGCCAGCGCGAACACCAGCGGATACGCCGTGTACAGCGCGAACGACGGCTGCCCGCCGAGGAAGTCGCCGATCGCGGGCCACCAGCTCCGCCGGGACACCAGGAGCTTGATCCCGGCGACCAGCGCGACGGCCCCGGCGAGGGCGAGGTAGATCCCGGTCTGCCGCCAGCGCTGGAACACCACGCCCGCCAGCACGCCGATGGCGGACACCGCGACCAGCGGTCCACTGTAGACGAACCACAGCGCGGCCGGGCCGTGCTGTCCCAGCACATCCAGCCCGAAGATCCGCGCCTCCCGGCCCCAGCCGCCGGTCGACCGCTCGACGACGTCGAACACCACCATCACGAGCCCGAGGAGCAGGGCCTGCCCGAGGACGACCAGCGCGGTGGCCGCGGCGAACGTCCGGCGGGTCACGCCGAGCCCCAGCGCGAACGGGAACACCTGCGTCATCGACTGCAGGTGCGCGGGGGCGACCACACCCCACAGCGCCGGCAGCAGGTAGATCTCGTGCGCGCCGAACGCGCCTTCGCCGTTGGAGACGTCGATGCCCCAGCCCAGCAGCGGCAGCACGGCCAGCAGACCCAGCGGGTAGGCGAGCAGGACCGGCCAGTTGACCAGCTGGATCCGCGCGACGTCGAGCACGCGTGTCATCAGGATTCCTTCCCGGCGGCGACCGGCCCGCCGTGGCCTTGGGTGGTGCGGACGACCAGCTGCTGCAACGAAACCGGCTCGAAGTCCAGCCCGGGCTCGTACCGGTCGCGGGCCCCGGTGAGGGTGACGCGCAGGGAGCCGCCGAACCGCTCGCGGTGCAGTTCCCGGTGCCCGGCGGCGAAGCGCTCGACGGCCTCCGCGGGCCCGGTCACCGCGACGGCCTCGCCGCGCAGCGACTCCGCGTCGGTGTCGATGAGCACCCGGCCCCGGTCGAGCAGCACGACGTGCTCGATCAGCTTGTCGACCTCGTCGATCAGGTGCGTGGAGAGCACGATCGTGCGCGGGTGCTCGGCGAAGTCGGCGAGCAAGCGGTCGTAGAACAGCTGGCGCGCGACGGCGTCGAGGCCGAGGTAGGGCTCGTCGAACAGGGTCAGCGGAGCCCGCGAAGCCAGCCCGATGATCACCCCGACCGCCGAGAGCTGCCCGCGCGAGAGCCGGCCGACCCGGCTGCCGGCCGGGACGGCGAAGTCCGCCAGCAGCGCCGCGGCGTAGGCGTCGTCCCAGTCCGGGTAGAGCAGTCCGGCGGCCCGCAGCGCGTGCTTGACGCGGAACTTCTCCGGGTAGTGCTGGCTTTCCTTGATGAAGCAGACCCGTGAGAGCACGTCGGCGTTCTCGTACGGGTGCTGCCCGAAGACCTCCACCGTGCCGCCGGTTTCGAAGGCCTGCCCGGTGAGGATCCGCATCAGCGTGGTCTTGCCGGCGCCGTTGCGGCCGAGCAGGCCGTGGATCGTGTTCCCGGCGAGCTCCACGCTCACCCCGTCGAGCGCGGCGAGCGGGCCGTAGCGCTTCGTCACCCCGGTTGTGCGCACCACGTTCATCACTGCGGCTCCCAGACGTCGATCAGCTTCTTGATCTCCTCGGCGTCCATGCCGAGCTTGCCCGCCTCCGCCATCAGCGGGGCGAGGAACTGCCGCGTGAAGTCCCGCCGCCGCCGCTCCAGCAGCTGCACGCGGGCGTCCGGCGCGACGAACATGCCGATGCCGCGCCGCTTGTAGAGGATCCCGTCGGCGACGAGCTGGTTGATGCCCTTGGCCGCGGTCGCCGGGTTGATCCGGTGGAAAGCCGCGAGCTCGTTGGTGGAGGGCACCTGCGTGTCCGCGGGCAGGCTGCCGTCGACGATCGAGCTCTCGATCCGCTCGGCGATCTGCAGGAACAGCGGCCGCCCGTCGTCCATCACGCCGACCACCGCACGCGGCGGTTCGTCGGTTCATTACTCATGTAACTAACCATGGAGGCTCGGGCCGGGCTTTGTCAAGGCCGGGACCGATCCCCTGGGTGCGCCCTGGAAGATCGCGACGATCCTGGGTGCGACTGCGTGCGGCCGCGGCCGCTCCAGCCGCCCTGCGCCTGGCGTCCTCGGTGGCCTTCACCCCCGACGACCGCGACGTACACCGGTCCTCCCCCACCGTTCACCGCGGGCGCGGGCGCGGGCGCGGGGAGGCCGGCCCGAGCTGGGGAGTGACGTCCCGCGCGGAGTTCACCCTGACCGCCGGGTTCACGCTCGTCCTAATGTCGCGCGTCCGAGTTTCGTCGACAGGGGTCCGGCAGCGCGCCGCCCGGGCGGAATCGTCCGGCTGGGGGCCCGGCCGCAAGGTGTCGATGGAGGATTCGGGACGCCGGGTGGCCGGAATCCTCCATCGACGAGGACCGAGGGCCCCTGCCGTGACGCGACCCTGACGACGGAACCGTCGCCGGAGCTTCAGCGGGCGAACCCGCGCTGACGCTCACCCACCGCGGTTCAGCCCGTCAAGTCGCCTTCCCGCTCGTTGCGTCCGGCGTAATGAGCCAGCTTCTCTTCGTCCACCGTCACGCCCAGCCCCGGCCCGGACGGCACCCGCAACCCCGCCGGGCGGGACACCGTTGTGGCGCACGTTCCCGACGCGCGCGGCGTTGCTGGAAGCGATCCGGACGACGCCGCTGCCCGCCCCGCCCGGCAGCCGGGTGGAGTACTCGTCGCAGGGGTTCATCCTCCTAGGCGTGATCGCGTCGGCGGCTTCGGGGCGGCCGCTGGACCGCCTGGTCGCGGACCTGGTGACGACCCCGGCGGGGATGCGGGACACGACGTTCGGCCCGGCGGACGACGCGGTGGCCACCGAGGACTGCCCGTGGCGCGGCCGCGTCGTGACCGGCGAGGTCCACGACGAGAACGCGGTGGTGCTGGGCGGGATCTGCGGGCACGCGGGCCTGTTCGCGCCCCTGGCGGACGTGGCGCGCCTGGGCCGGATCCTGGCCGCGGGTGCGTCCCCGCTGCTGAAGCCGCAGACGCACGCGGAGATGATCGCCTGCCACACCCGGGGGTTGCGCCGCGGTCTGGCGTGGCAGGGCCTGGACGTCCCCGGCTCGCCCGTCGGGACCGCGCTGCAGCCGGATTCCTACGGCCACACCGGGTTCACGGGCACGAGCCTCTGGGTAGAGCCCGCCCGCCGCCGGTACTACGTGCTGCTGACGAACCGCGTGCACCCGAGCCGGGCCCGCGACGTGTCGGCGATCCGCCACGCGTTCCACGACACCGCGGCGCGCATCAGCTAGGTGCACGTCCGTGGTGAACTCGCGTCTGACATCGTGGGGTGCCGGGAAAACCGTGGTCTGGGGGAAATCGATGCTCGTCCGCTGGGTCGAGGGCGGCGAAGAGCTGACCGCCGAGTGGCGGTCGGAGAACAACGCGCCGCCGCCGGCCGAGATCGTGGTCGCCGACGACGACCTCACCGCCGACGAGGCCTACCGACTGGCCGTCGAGGGCAAGGCCGTGTTGTGGCGCGGTGACTTCCAGAACGCGCGGCAGCTGCTGAAGGCCGTGGACCGGAGGATCGGCCGGGCCGGCAAGCGACGTCCGGCGAAGAACGCCACCGAGGCGTTCCACCTGCACCGCCAACGGCAGGCCCGGCAGGCCCAGCTGCTGGGCAGGCTGCTCGTGCCCGTCGACCCCGGGCACGTCGTCCCCCTGCGCCGGGCACCCGACGTGCGGGAGGCGTGCACGGAGGCCTACGGCCCGGCGGAGGGGCCGTCGGTCGTGTCGTTGCGCGAGCTGCTCGGCGTGATCGGCGCGCACGAGTGGCGGCGCAAGGGGGTCGAGGTGCCCGGGCTCGGCGCCCGGATCCACCCGCACTACGGGGTGTTCTCGCCGGCCCGCGGCGAGTACGTCGACCTCGTGGCGACGGCACCGCTGCCGTCGAGCAGGCTCGCGTTCGACATCGGGACCGGCTCCGGCGTGCTCGCCGCGGTGCTGCTCGCCCGCGGGGTCGGCTCGGTCGTGGCCACGGACCAGGACCAGCGGGCGCTGGACTGCGCGCAGGACAACCTCGAGCGGCTCGGGTTCGCCGATCGCGTGCGGTTCGAGCGGACCGACCTGTTCCCGGCGGGCGAGGCACCCCTGGTCGTCTGCAATCCGCCGTGGCTGCCGGCCAAGCCGACCTCGCCGATCGAGCACGCGGTGTACGACCCGGGCAGCCGGATGCTCCGGGGATACCTGGATCGGCTGGGCAAGCACCTCGAGCCCGGCGGCGAGGGGTGGCTGGTGCTGTCGGACCTCGCCGAGCACCTCGGGTTGCGGTCCCGCGCCGATCTCCTCGAAGCGATCGACGCCGCCGGGCTGACGGTGGCCGGCAAGACCGACACCCGGCCACGCCACCCCCGCGCGTCCGATCCGGACGATCCCCTGCACGCCGCGCGCGCGGCCGAAGTCACCTCACTCTGGCGGCTCGCCGTTCAGCACTGATCGGCTGGGCACGTTTCGCATCGATCGATGCGAAAAAAGGTAGACTGCGGCGGTGGAGACCGAGAAGCGGCGCCCGACCGGCCGGCCGCGGGGGTTCGACCCCGACGCGGCACTCGAGCGCGCCCTGCTGGTGTTCTGGGAGCAGGGCTACGAGGGGGCCAGCCTGGCCACCCTGACCGAGGCGATGGGCATCTCGACCACGAGCATGTACGCGACCTTCGGCAACAAGGAAGAACTCTTCCGCAAGGCCCTGGAGCGCTACACCGAAGGTCCGAGCGCGTACGTCGTGCAAGCCCTTGACGAGCCCACCGCCCTCGACGTCGCCACCGCGATCATCGCGGGCACGATCCGGACGACCACCCGCCCGGCCGGCCCGCACGGGTGCCTGGGCGTCCAAGGCGCCTTGGCCACCGGCGACGCCGGCAGCGGCGCCCGCGACCTGCTCGTCGGCTGGCGCGACGACGGCTACTCCACCCTTCGCGACCGGTTCGAGCGTGCCGTCGACGACGGCGACCTGCCCCCGGAGGCGAATCCGGCCCTGCTCGCCCGCTACCTCACCGCCTTGACGTACGGCATCGCCGTGCAAGCGGCGAGCGGCGTCGGCCGCGGCGAACTGCAGGAGATGGCCGACGCCGCCCTGCGCGGCTGGCCTCTCGTCTAACCCTTCAGGCTTCCGCATCGATCGATGCGCAATCTGCTACAGTCGAGTTCTGCATCGTTCGATGCGGAAGTGGACGAGACCGAGGCCACCGATGTCCGACCTGCGTGAGTTCTACCTGCGCTACCTGAACGAGCTCAACGCCCACCGTTTCGACCGGATGGCCGAGTTCATCGCCGACCGGACCACCCTCAACGGCGAGCCGGCCACCCGGGACGACCTCATCGCCGTCCAGCGGGCCGACGTGGACGCGGTCCCCGACCTGCACTGGGAGCTGAAGGACCTGCTCTTCGACGGCGACCGCCTGGCCGCGCGCCTGGTCAACACGGGCACGCCGGTGAAGGAGTGGCTCGGCGTGGCACCGGCCGGCGCCTCGTTCGAGATCGACGAGTACGCCATCTACCAGGTCCGCGACGGACGGTTCGTCCACATGACGGCCCTCCACGACGCCGGCGAGCTGCGCCGGCAGCTGACCGACCGAAAGGACACCCCATGACCGTCACCCTGATCACCGGAGCCAACAAGGGCATCGGTTTCGAGACGGCGAAACAGCTTCTGGCCCAGGGACACACCGTCTACATCGGAGCCCGCGACGTCGAGCGCGGCGAGAAGGCCGCGGCCGAGCTCGGCGCCCGGTTCGTGCAGCTCGACGTGACCGACGACGCCTCGGTCGCCGGCGCGCTGGCCACGATCGGCTCGACGGAGGGACGGCTCGACGTCCTGGTCCACAACGCGGGCGTCCTCGGCAGCGAAGCCCTCGACGGTCCCACCGCGCTGCGGGTCTTCGACACCAACGCGGTGGGGATCGTGCGCGTCACCGAAGCGGCGCTTCCGTTGCTGCGCAAGTCGTCGAACCCCACCGTGGTCACGGTTTCGAGCAGCGCAGGGTCGTTCTGGGCGGTGACCAACCCCGACCGGCCGGAGTTCGGGCTGCCGCTCGCGCTCTACTCCGCGTCCAAGGCGGCGGCCACCATGCTGACGGTCCAGTACGCGAAGTCCCAGCCGGGCATCAAGTTCAACGCGGTCGAGCCCGGTACGACCGCCACCGACATGACGGCGGCTTTCGGGATCGGACGTTCCCCGGAAGAAAGCGCCCGGACTGTCGTGAGCCTGGCGACCCTCGCCGCGGACGGCCCCACGGGGACCCTCCAGGACGAAACCGGGGAACTGCCCTGGTAGTCATCCGCGGCGCAGACCGGCAATGAGCAGGTCAAGCTGATACTCGAAGTCCTGGACGCAGTCACCCGCCTCCAAGGCCGGCAACACCCGATGCAGGCTCGGCAACTCCGCCGCCGTCACCGTCCGCCGGAACCACGCCGCCACCGGCTCGGCGCGGACGGCCGGAGTGGCCGTGCCCGCCGTCCCGGTGAGCACCGAACCGAACAGCATTCCCAGCAGGGACCGGTAACTCCGGGCCGCGGCCTCCTCGGCGAGGCCCGCGTCGAGCAGCGCCCCCAGCAGTGCGTCGATCACCCGCAGCGCCCCGGGCGAACGCGGGTTCGCGTCCTGCGCCGCCAGTGCCCGGACCACCACCGGGTGCCGGGAAAAGCTCGCGTGCAGCCCTTCGGCCAGCGAGCGCAGCCGCGCGTCCCAGTGCGTCGCGGGATCGGGGAGCGTCACCTCCTCGAAGACCCGCGCGGTGAGCCCGTCCAGCAGGTCGCCCTTGTTCTCGACGTGGTTGTAGAGCGACATCGCCTCGACGCCGACCGCCGCCGCGACCTTGCGCATCGACAGCGCCGCCATCCCCCGCTCGTCGGCCAGCCGCAATGCCGCGTCGAGAATTTCCTCCCGGGTCAGAGACATACTTACAGTGTACGCATACGCTGTAAGTATGGATGCCGAAACCGTGCTCACCACCACCCGGTCCGTCCGTCGCAAGCTCGACCTGGACCGCGATGTCCCGCAGGACGTCCTGGACGACTGCCTCCGCATCGCCCAGCAGGCGCCGGCCGCGGGCAGCCTGGCCGCGCAGTTCCGCTGGCTGCTCGTCCGGGACGCCGGGGCCAAGGCCGAGATCGCCGCTTACAGCCGCGCGACCGCCGAAGCGTCCTGGGCGAAGTACGGGCACCTCGTCGAGCGGCGCGCGCTGGAGTCCGCCCAGCACCTCGTCCGCACCCTCGAGCGCGTGCCGGTGCTGGCCATTCCCTGCATGATCGGCCGCCCGCCGGCCGACGCGTTCTCCCAGTCCGCGTACTTCGGCTCCGCCTACCCGGCCATCTGGAGCTTCCAGCTCGCCCTGCGCGCCCGCGGCCTCGGCAGCTCGATCTGCGGCTACCACCTCCAAGACCACGAAGCCGCGGTCGCCGCCGTGCTGGGCATCCCGGCCGAGGTCACCCAGATCAGCCTGCTGGCCGTCGCCTACACCACGCAACGCGACTTCCGGCCGGCCGCGCGCCCGGACTTGGCAAGCGCCGTCTACCTCGATGCCTGGGAGCGCCCGGTTTCCACATCCTGAGCACCCGTGCGGCGACGGCCGCGCTCGGATAGTCGTGGAGTCCTCACCGTGGACGGCTCACCACCGGAACCGACTAGGACCACTCATGCCCGAAGTCCCGCTGTCCGTGCTCGACCTCGTCCCGATCAGCGCCGGTTCCGATGTCGCCGGAGCCGTGCGCAACACCGTCGACCTCGCGCGGCGGGCCGAAGAGTTCGGCTACCACCGCTACTGGTTCGCCGAACACCACCTCAATCCCGGCGTCGCCGGCGCGTCCCCGCCGGTGCTGATCGCGCTCGTGGCGGGTGCGACGACCACGATCCGGCTCGGGTCCGCGGGCGTCCAGCTCGCCCACCGCACGCCCTTGGCCGTGGTCGAGGAGTTCGGGCTCATCGAAGCGCTGCACCCCGGGCGGCTCGACCTGGGACTCGGCCGCAGCGGCAAGCAGCTCGTCCGCGAATACGCCGCGGCGGCGGCGAATCCGGTCGCGCCCACCCAAGCCGCCAACGGCCTCCTGATCCCGCCGAAGCCGGACTTCAGCGGCCTGGCCCGGTCGGCACGGATCGGCGTGACCTTCGGGCTCCTGCAGCAGCCCGGCGCCGAATCACCCGACTACGGCGAGCAGGTCGACGACATCCTCGCCCTGCTCGGCGGCACCTACCGCGCCCCCGACGGGGTGGAAGCACACGCCGTGCCGGGCGAAGGCGCGAGCCCGCAGATCTGGATCCTCGGCAGCAGCGGCGGGCAGAGCGCGTCCGTGGCCGGCCGGAACTCCTTGCGGTTCGCCGCGAACTACCACGTCAGCCCGTCGAGCGTGCTCGAAGCCGTGGACGCCTACCGGCGGGCGTTCCGGCCCTCGGACACGCTCCCCCGGCCCTACGTCGCGGTGTCGGCCGACGTGGTCGTCGCCGAGGACGACGCCAGGGCCCGGGAGCTCGCCTCGGGGTACGGCCTCTGGGTCCGCAGCATCCGCCGCGCCGAGGGCGCGATCCGCTTCCCCACCCCGGAGGAAGCCGCGGCGCACGAGTGGACCGACGAGGACCGCGCCCTGGTCGCCGACCGCGTCGGCACCCAGTTCACCGGCTCCCCGGCCACCGTGGCCGCTCGGCTGCGGCAGCTGCAGGAAGCCACCGGCGCCGATGAGCTCGTCGTCACGACCATCACCCACGCGCACGCGGACCGCGTCCGGTCCTACGAACTGCTCGCCGAGCACTGGCACCGCTGAGCCGGATCACCGCAGCGGAATGCGGTAGCGCCACGTGGCACCGGCGTCTTCGAGCACCCCGCCGCGACGCTCGATCGTCCTCGCCGAAGCGACGTTGCCCGCCGCGCACACCAGCACCACGTGGTCCATGCCGAGGCTGCGGGCTTCGGCCAGCATCCAGCCCAAGGCCCACCCGGCCAGGCCGCGGCCGCGCGCGGAGGGCCGGATGCCGTAGCCGAGGTGCCCGGCCCGCCGGACGGACTCGTGGGTTCCGTGCCGCAGGGCGATCCCGCCGAGCACCGCGCCGTCCTCGGCGATCCACCGGTACGTGCAGCTCGTGTCCCGGCCGAGCCGGGCGACCCAGGACGAAAAACCTTGCGGGGTAAGGACTTCGTCGGCGCCCAGGAGACCGAAGCCGTCCTCGTGCCTGCCCGGCCCCCACTCCGCGTGCGCGTCGAGCCAGGCCGCGCGCAGCCGCGTGGCGGGGGCGACCAGCCGCGGTCCGGTGTCAGTCACCGAACGCGGCCCGGTGGGCCGCCGCACAGGTGTGCGGGAGGTCGTCCGGGACGACGACGCTGCCGGTGATCGTCGTCCGCGGCGCGAGCGGGATCGCCCGCACCCGGGTCGACCGGATCTCCGCGACCTGGTCCGCGGGCAGCACCGTCCAGGCCCGCGGATCCGCGCCGACCTCGACGATCGTGTCCTGGACCGTCCCCGCCGGACGCCCCGGCCGCACTGGGACACCGGCTTCGCGCAGCACGGCCGGGTCGTGGACGCGCAGGTCGCCGTCGGCCAGTTCGGCCACGCTCACGACCTCGCGGCCGGCGGCGGGGTGCCGCGCGGACACGACCGCGAACAGCGGCTCGGTCCAGGCCGGCAGCACCCGCACCCCGGGCGCCGCGGTCACACCCCGGGCGAGTGCCAGGTCGATCTCCCCCTGCCGCAGGGCGTCCAATCGCTCGGCCGGCGGCAGGTCGACGAGCACGAAGCCGAACGCCGGAGACCGCTCCCGCAGCGCGTCGATCCCGCGCTCCAGCCGCGCGGTGGCCCCGGCCGCCGTGCCGATGCGCATGACGCCCGCGGGCCCGGCGGCCGCGCTCCGGACCCGGTCCGCGGCCGCGAGCGCGTCCCGGGCGGCGGCCAGCACCCGGTGCCCGGCCGCGGTCAGCCGGACCCGGCGCGGCGACCGGTCGAACAGCCGCTCCCCCAGCTCGCGCTCCAGCCGCGCGATCTGCCTGCTGACCGCGGGCTGGGCGATGTGCAGCCGCTGCGCGGCGCGGCCGAAGTGCAGCTCGTCGGCGACCGTGACGAAGTACCGCAAGGCCCGTAGTTCCACCGGTGCTCCCCTGGGCTGGGACGATGCCTCCAGGTTATCGCTGCGCGTCGCGCCTGGCGCTGGTTCGCGGTCGGCCGCGGTGCTGGAGTCGGGGCATGAACCTCGATCCCGGTCTGCTCGGCGCCCACCTGCGCGAGCACGAAGTGACCCCGGAACGCGCCGCCGAAGTCGAGCGGGCCGGCTACGGCACGCTCTGGCTGGACGCCTCGCCGCCCGCCGACCTCGCCTTCGCCGAGGCGCTGCTCGACGCCACCACGCGGCTGGTCATCGGCACGAGCGTGGTGAACGCGTGGACCGCCGACGCGGAGACGGTCGCCGCGTCCTACCACCGGATCGTCGCGAAGCACCCCGGCCGCTTCCTGCTGGGCGTCGGGATCGGGCACCGCGAAGTCCACGCCGAGTACGCCTCGCCGTACGCCACGCTGGTGTCCTACTTGGACAGTCTCGCGCACGCGGGCGTGCCGGCGGACCGGATCGTGGTGGCCGCGCTCGGGCCGAGGATGCTGCGACTGGCCCGCGACCGCACCGCCGGGACGGTCCCGTGCCTGGTCACGCCGGAGCACACCCGCCGGGCGCGCTCGGTCCTCGGTGCGGGCAAACTGGTGCTGCCGGGGCATTTCGCCCTGATCGAGCCGGACGCGGCCCGGGCTCGCGCGATCGCCCGGTCGGCGCCGCCCGGAACAGCGCTGGGCGTCGCCAACTACGCGACCAACCTCCGGCGCCTGGGCTTCACCGAGGACGACCTCGCGGGCGCGGGCAGCGACCGCCTCATCGACGCGCTCGTGGCACACGGCGATCCGGCGACCGTCGCGAAGCGGCTGCTGGCTCACCGGGCAGCGGGCGCGGACCAGGTCGGCATCTACCCCCTCGGCGACGACCCGATCGCGCCGCTGCGCACGGTCGCCGACGGGGGGTTCTCGCAGCAGGGGCTGCCGGTTGCCCGGCTCCCTGGGGTGCTGGTCCGGTAAGCGGCGGGGGTGGCGGGCGACGTCGCGAGCCACCCAAGGAAGTGACCGGCTCACGCCAAGATCGACCGCCCCAGTCCGGTCAGCACCGCGTCGTCCTGGGGAGTGTGGACCCGGCTGCACAGCACGTCGCGGTAGTGGCGCTGCAACGGGTTTCCGTGCGTCAGCCCCGGGTTGCCGGCCAGTGCGACCGCCTGCTCGACCGCCTCGATGAGCAGCCGGGTCGCGAGCACCTTGGCCACACCCGCGTGCGCCGCCGCACCGGGGTCACCCTCGTCGACCCGGCGGGCCAGTCCGAACAAAACCTCCTGCGCGCCGGTGATCCGCGCGGCGATCTCGCCCACGCCGGTCTGGAACCGCGGCAGCGTGGACAACGGCTTGCCCAGTCCGCTCGGGACACGCTCGCGCAAGAACCCGGTGAGCCAGTCCAGCGCGTTGCGCGCCACGCCGAGGTACAACGCGGGCAGTGCCAACGGGAACGTCAGCACCGGCGGCCGCTGGGTGTCCGGTGTGGACAGTCCGATGGTGGCACCTTCGGCCACCGGCACGTCGGTGAACACCACGTCGTGGCTCGCACTCGCGCGCAGCCCGAGGTGGTCCCACGTCGGCTCGATCGCGATGCCCGGCGCGTCGGCCCGCACCAGGAACCCGCCGACGCGCGGCTCCGGCTCGTCGGTCCGGGCCCAGACCACCAGCCACCGCAGGCCCACCGAACCGGTCGAGTAGATCTTGCGGCCGGACAGCCGCCAGCCGTCCGCGGTCCGGCGCGCGACCGTCGCCGGCAGGCCGCCGCGGGTCGGTGACCCCAGCTCCGGTTCGACGCGCAAGGCGTTGATCAGCACCGGTCTCACCGCGGACTCGGCGAGCACCTCCCGGTAGACGTCGTCCGGCCAGGTCGGGTCGAGACCCTGCCCCGCGTGGACGAACAGCGTCATCGCGGTCACCAGCGCGACCGACGGATCACCGCGGCCGAGCTCGGCGAGCAGCCGCGCGGTGTCGAGCACTCCGGCGCCGGGACCGCCGTAGCGCGGGTGCACGGTCGTCGTCAGCAACCCGGCCGCGTGCACGAGCGCGACGCCCTCGTGCGGGAACGTCGCCTCGCGGTCGTGTTCGCCCGCGCGCGACGCCAGCCCGGCCACGATCGACGGCAACGCGGCGAGATCGGGCGGCGGCACGGTGGCGACGGTCGTGGTCACGAAAGTCCTCCGGAAAGGTCGGCGAGCGGGAGACGATAAGCCGCCCCGACCGCCCGCGGCCAGCGGCGTCCACCAAATGGACACCTGGAGATGCCCAATTGACAGGGCGACCGCGGATGCCGTTCCCTACCGTTGCGTTTGTCTTGCGGCGAAAGGAAAGCAGATGCCCGTCGAGTTCGTCGGCATGATCGGCACCCAGGACGCGAGCGAGACCCGGCCGGCCAGAGGACCGGTCATCGACCCCGCCTACGTCCGCCGGTTCGCCCGGGCGCACGAGGACGGCGGCTTCGACCGCGTGCTCATCGGCTACGGCGCGGGCTGGCCGGAGGGCCAGCAGGTCGCCGCCTACGCGGCCGCCCACACCGAGCGCCTCGGCGTGCTGGTCGCGCACCGCCCCGGCTTCGTCGCGCCGACGCTGGCGGCGCGCGCGTTCGCCACCCTCGACCACTTCAGCGGCGGGCGCGTCGCGGTGCACACCATCACCGGCGGCAGCGACGTCGAGCAGGCCCGCGACGGCGACTACCTGACCAAGGACGAGCGCTACGAGCGCACCGACGAGTACCTGGAGATCCTCAAGCGCGCCTGGACGTCCGGGTCGGTGTTCTCCCACCACGGCAAGCACTACCGGCTCGACGAGTTCACCCCGCAGGTGCGGCCGCTGCAGAACCCGCGGATCCCGCTCTACTTCGGCGGTTCCTCGGAAGCGGCCTACCGCGTCGGCGGCAAGCACGCCGACGTCTTCGCGCTCTGGGGCGAGCCGCTGAAGGAAACGGCGGAGCAGATCGCGTCCGTCCGGGCGGCGGCGAAGGCGGCCGGCCGGCTCACCCCGCCCGGGATCAGCGTGTCCTTCCGGCCCATCCTCGCCCCGACCGAAGAGCTGGCCTGGGAACGCGCGGAGCGGATCCTCGACAAGATCACCGCGACCGGCGCGGCGAAGGCGGCGCGCGAGTGGCGCGACGGCGGCCCGCCCGGCAACGTCGGCAGCGTCCGACTGCTGGCCGCGGCGGCGAAGGCCGACCGCCACGACCGTGCACTGTGGACTCCCCTGGCCACCGCGACCGGCGCCGCCGGCAACTCGACCGCGCTGGTCGGCACGCCCGAAACCGTCGCCGAGGCGCTGCTGGATTACGTCGGCATCGGCGTCACCACCCTGCTGATCCGCGGCTACGACCCACTCGACGACGCCATCGACTACGGCAGGCACCTGCTGCCGCTGGTGCGGTCCGAGCTGGCCCGCCGCGAGCGCCGGCCCGCCACGGCGGCCGCCGTATGACCCTCGCCCCGCCCGGCCCGGCCCGCTGGGCCCCGGCCGAAGGAATCACCGTCCGCGGCACGGTCGTCCTGCTGCCCGGCCGCGGCGAGCACCCGGCGCTGTACCACCGGCTCGGCACGCGGCTGGCCTTCGACGGGTACCGGGTGACGACTTCCGAAGCGGACCTCGGCGGAGACCCGGTGGTGCTGCTCGGGCACGACACCGGCGGGCTCCGGGCCCTCGAGCTGGCCACCGAGACCCCGGTCGCCGGGGTGGCGGTGACCGGCCTGCCCCTCGAACCGACCGCGCCGGTGGACGGCTGGCCCGGCGAGCTCGACGCCCGGACCGCCTGTCCCGTGCACCGCGCCCTCCTCGCCGGCGACCGCGAGTTCCGGCGGGACGCGCTGCGCGATCCCGTCCCGGGCACGATCGCCCGCCCGGCCGCCCCGGTCCTCGTGCTCCACGGCGAAGCCGACCGCGTCGCGTCCCCTGAAGCCGCGCGCGCTTTCGCGACCACGCTCCCCCGGGCCCGGTTCGTGCTCGTCGCCGGCGGCCACCACGACGTGCTCAACGACCTGGACCACCGCAGCGTCGCCGCCGAGCTCGTCCAGTTCCTGGAATGGCTGCGCGCCGGGACGAGCGCCCCGGCGCTGGTCCGGGGATGATGGCGGGCATGCGCATCTCGGCCAGAGCGGACTACGCGATCAGGGTGCTGCTCGAGCTCGCCGCGGACACCACGCGGCCGATCACGTGCGAAGCCGTCGCGTCCACCCAGGACATCCCCGCGCGGTTCATCAAGGCGGTCATCCGCGACCTGCGCCAGGCCGGGCTGGTCCGCAGCCAGCGCGGCTGCGAGGGCGGCTACTGGCTGGCCAGGGCGGCCGGCGAGATCACCGTGCGGGACGCCGTCGTGGCGGTCGACGGCGAGTTCCTCTCCGTCCGCGGCGAGGCCCGGCCCGCCCTGGCCTACCACGGCACCGCCGCCGGCCTGACCCCGTTCTGGTCGGACGTCGAGGCCGGGCTCGACGCGATCCTGCGCGCGACGACGATCGCCGGCCTGCTCACCCACGCGGCCCCCGCCCGGGTCGCCACCTGAGGAGAAGGAATCCCATGACCGACCTGTGGCACCAGCCGCTGCGGCACATCCGCGGCGCGGACCTGACCGGCGACACCAACCAGACCACCGGGATGACGCGCCTGGAGGCCATCTCCGGCAAGACCGTCGGCTCGTCGAAGGTGTGGATGGGCGAGACGCACGTCGCGCCGGTCACCAACTCCGGCGACCACCACCACGGCGAGGCCGAGACGGCGATCTACGTCAAGTCCGGCCACCCGGTGTTCGTCTTCGCCGACGGCGAGGAGGAGATCCGCATCGAAACCGGTCCCGGCGACTACATCTTCGTGCCGCCGTACGTCCCGCACCGCGAGGAGAACCCGACCGACGAAGAGGCGGTGGTCATCATCGCCCGCAGCAGCCAGGAGGGCGTCGTGGTCAACCTGCCGAGCCTGTGGTCGCCGGTCGACGTGCCCGAGGACTGACCCGTGGCGCCGGCGCTCGAAGTCGTCGAGTACACCGATCCCGCCTGCCCGTGGGCCTGGGGTTCGGAGCCGAAGTTCCGCCTGCTGCGCGCGGAGCTCGCCGGCGTCCGGTGGCGCCGGGTCTTCGGCATCCTCTTCGACGACGACGAGGACCCCGCGCCGGACCCGGCCGCGGAAGCCGCCTGGTACGCGAAGTTCATCGACGGCGTCACCGAGCACACCGGCGCCCCGAAACCGCCACGCCTGTGCTGGGTCGCGAAGACGAGCTGGCCGGCCTCGCTGGCCGCGAAAGCCGCCGAAGCGCAAGGGGAAACGGTCGCCGAGCTCGTCCTGAGCCGGCTGCGCGAGACGACGTTCGTGCACGGCACCCCGGCCGACGACACCGATCGCGTGCTCGCGGCCGTCGAGGACGTCCCCGGCCTCGACGTCGAGGCGTTGCACGCGGCCATGCTGAGTGACGAAGTCCGCCAGGCCGTCCGCGCCGACTGGCGCGAGACCCGCTCCCCGTGCCCGGAAGTCCTCGACATCACCGCGCCCGGACCGCACAGCGGCCGCGCGAAGCACCTGGAGCACCACGTCCGCTACGCCCTGCCGACGCTGACCTTCACCGGTCCCGGCGGCCGGTTCGTCGTGCCCGGCTGGCGTCCGCTGCGGGAATACCTCGACGCGGTGCGCGCCGCGGCCGGCGACCGTCCACTGTAGAGCCTTCCCGGCTCGTGGGAACCACGGCGCGAGCATTGACTCTCCCCCGGCCCCGGGGAAAATAGACACATGCCGGTGACTGATTAGCCCGGCCCCCGACACCGAATCTCCGCGGCCGACACCGCATTGGGGAGTTCCCGCATGCCCTCGAAACCCCGGCTCGCCCTGCTCGTGGCCGCGTTGCTCGGCCTCACCACGCTGACGGCGTGCGGATCGTCCACTTCGGACGCTTCCGGCGAGGTCGTGCTGCGCGTCGGCGACCAGACCGGTGCCACGCAGTCCCGGCTGAAGGCGGCCGGGCTGCTCGACAACCTGCCCTACAAGATCGAGTGGTCGCAGTTCGCCGCCGCGGTCAACCTGCACGAGGCCTTGCGCGCGGACGCCATCGACATCGGCGGCGCCAACGACTCCCCCACGGTGACCGCGATCGCCGGCGGCTCCAAGATCAAGGTCGCCGCGGCCTGGAGCAACGGCGGCAAGGGCACTTACCTGCTGGTGCCGAAGGACAGTCCCGCCCGCACGGTCGCCGACCTCAAGGGCAAGCGCATCTCCCCGACGACCCGCGGCAGCGTCGCGCACTACCTCGTGATCGGCGCACTGAAACAAGCCGGTCTCTCGGACAAGGACGTCACGCTCAACTTCCTCGCCCCGTCCGAAGCGAACGGCGCGTTCTCGACCGGCAACATCGACGCCTGGGCCACCTGGAGCGTCTACGCCGCCCGGGCCCGCGGCGAGCTCGGCGCCCGCGTCCTGTCCGACGGCGCGGGCATCAACTCCGGCCTCAACGTGCTGTCGGCCACCGACAAAGCCTTGGGAGATCCCCGCAAGCGCACGGCCATCCAGGACTTCGCGAGCCGCGTCGACAAGAGCTACGCCTGGTCGAAGGACAACCCCGGCGCGTTCGACAAGTGGTACGCCGGCTTCGCCCACCAGCCCCTGGAGATCGCGACGCAGGTTCGGCCGGACGAGACGACCTACCAGCGGATCCCGGTCGACGCCGCGCTCGCCGCGCAGCTGCAGAAGACCTACGACACCTGGGTGCAGCAAGGCCTGTTCCCGGGCGGCAAGAAGCTGGCCGAGTACATCGACTCCGGACTCGATCCGCGGTGACGCGCGTCCTCGAACGGCCGCCCGCCGGGGTCCGGTTCCCGTACCGGGCCGTGTCGTGGCTGACGCCGGTGGCCCTGCTCGTCTTCTGGGAACTGCTGGCCCGGACCGGGATCCTGCCCCAGCAGGTCCTGCCCGCACCGAGCAGCGTGCTGGCGAAGGCGGGCGACCTGCTGGCCGACGGCGAGCTCGTGGCCAACCTGCTCGCCAGCCTCCGGCGCTCGGCCACCGGGTTCGCGATCGGCGCGAGCCTCGGCCTCGGGGCCGGGCTGCTGGTCGGACTGTCCAAAGTGGCCGAAGCACTGCTGGACCGCAGCATCCAGATGGTGCGCGCGGTGCCGTTCCTGGCCATCCTGCCGCTGGTCATCGTCTGGTTCGGGATCGGCGAGGCCGGGAAGATCTTCCTGATCTCACTCGGCACCGCGGTCCCGCTCTACCTGACCACCGTGCTCGGCATCCGGCAGATCGACCCGAAGCTGCTGGAGATGGCCGACGTCGTCGGCCTCGGCCGGGCCGCGCGGATCCGCTGGGTCGTGCTGCCGGGCGCACTGCCGTCGATCCTCGGCGGGCTGCGGCTCTCGCTCACCGCGGCCTGGCTCGCGCTGGTCATCGCCGAGACGCTCGGCGCCGACGCCGGGCTCGGGTTCATGGCCACCAACGCCCGCGAGTTCCTGCAGACCGACGTGATCGTGCTCGTCGTGCTCATCTACGCCGTGATCGGGGTCCTCTGCGACCTCGTCACCCGCCTGCTCGAGCGCCGGCTGCTGCGCTGGCACCCCACCTACGCCCGCCTGACCGCCTGAGGAACCGCCATGACACTTTCGCGACGCACGTTCCTGACCGCCGCCGGACTCACCGCGCTGGCCGCCCCGCTCGCCGCCTGCGCCACCGGTTCGGCCGGCGGCGCCACCCAGGGCAAGGTGCGCCTGACCTACAGCACCATCTCCGTCCCCAAAGCCCGTGGTGTGCTCGAGAAGACGCTCGCCGGCCAGGGCATCGCGGTCGAGTGGGTCGGGCCGTTCCCCAACCACGCGCCCACGCTGCAGGCGGTCGTCGGCGGCACCGCCGACTTCAGCTTCGGCGGCAGCACCACCCCGGCCGACCAGGCGATCCTGTCGGGCGCCGACCTCGTCTACGTCGCCTGGGCGGCGTCGACCCCGCGGACCACCGCGATCGTCGCCGGCGCGCACACCGGCATCGGGAGAGTCACCGACCTGGTGGGCAAGACCGTCGCGGTCAACAAAGCCGGGCTCGGCGAGTTCCTGCTGGTGGCCGCGCTGGAGAAGTACCACGTGCCGCGCGACTCGGTGAAGATCACCTACCTCAACCCGCCCGAGGCGTCGGCCGCGTTCGGCGCCGGGAAGATCGACGCCTGGGCCATCTGGCAGGGCTTCCGCGAGATCGCCGAGGTCCAGTACGGCGCGAAGCCCATCTTCGTCGACGGCGACGAGCTGGACTTCCAGATCGACTTCACCAGCTTCCTCGTCCGCCGCGACTACGCCGAGCAGAACGCCGACACGATCCGCAAGGTGATCGCGGCGTTCCAGGCCGACTACGAGTGGCAGAACCAGCACTACAAGGAGTCCCTGGACATCGGCAACGCCGTTTCCCACTACCCGCAGGCCGTGCTGGACAAGATGGCCGCGAAGAACGTCCGGACGAAGCTCTCGTTGATCGACGACGACGGGATCGCGCAGCTGCAGCGCGGGGCCGACTGGCTCTCCCAGCGCAAGATCCTCAGCGGCCCGATCACCATCGCCGACCACGCGGTGAAGCTGTGACGACCGCCGTCCGCGTACGCGGGCTCACCAAGAACTTCGGCGACCGGACCGTCCTGAGTGGACTCGACCTCGACATCGCGCCCGGCGAGTTCGTCGCGCTGATCGGTGAAAGCGGCTGCGGCAAGACGACGTTGCTGCGCCTGCTCGCCGGGCTCGACGCCCCCGACGGCGGTGACGTCGACGCCCCGGCCGAGCGGATGGTGGTCTTCCAGGAGCACCGGCTGCTGCCGTGGCGGCGGGTCTGGCAGAACGTCGCCGTCGGCCTCCCCCGCGAGGCTGCCGCACGTGCGCTGGCCGAAGTCGGCTTGGCCGGGCACCTCGACGCCTGGCCGGTCACCTTGTCCGGCGGCGAGGCTCAGCGCGTCGCGCTCGCCCGGGCCCTGGTGCGAGAGCCGCGTCTGCTGCTGCTCGACGAGCCGTTCGCCGCCCTGGACGCGCTCACCCGGATCAAGATGCACGCCCTGGTCCGGCAGCTCGTCGCCGCGCACCGCCCGGCCGTCCTGCTCGTCACCCACGACGTCGACGAGGCCATCCTGCTCGCCGACCGCGTGGTCGCGATGCGGTCCGGGCGGCTCGCCGCCGACCACCGCGTGACCTTCGACGGCGAACGCAGCCGTCGCAACCCCGAGTTCGACGAGCTGCGTCATCGCCTTCTCGCCGAACTCGGCGTCGCCGAACTGGCCGAGACCCGGTGAACGCCGACGTGCTGGTCATCGGGGGCGGCCTCGCGGCGACCTGGACGGCCTTGGCCGCGGCCCAGGCCGGCGGGGACGTCGTGCTCGCCGACAAGGGCTACTGCGGCACCAGCGGCGTCACCGCCACGGCCGGGGTCACGCACTGGTTCGTCCGGCCCGAGGACCACGAGCGCGCGGTGACCGAGCGGCACGCGCACGCCGGCGGGCTCGCCGATCCCGAGCAGGCGCTGCGGGTGCTGCGCACGACCTGGGACCGGCTGCCCACCTTGGACCGCTACTACCCGTTCCCCGTCCACAACGGACAGCCGGACCGGACGAACAACGTGCGCGGGCCGGAGTACCTGCGCGCGATGCGTGGCCTCGTCCACCGCGCCGGGGTCCGGATCCTCGACCACCACCCGGCGCTCGAACTGCTGCTGCGCCCGGACGGTTCGGTGGGGGGCGCGGCCGGGGTCCGGCGGCAGGCGGGCGGGAACTGGCGGGTCCGCGCGGGCGCGGTCGTGCTGGCCACCGGCGGCACGGCGTTCCGCTCGCACCTGCTCGGCTCCCGCGGCAACACCGGCGACGGGCACCTGATGGCCGTCGAAGCCGGCGCGCGGCTGTCCGGCCTGGAGTTCTCGAACTACTACACCCTGGCACCGGCGTACTCGACGATGGCGCGGTCGATGTCGTACCTGTTCGGCACCTTCACCGACGCCGACGGCCACGAGATCGCGCTGCCGTCCGGCCCGGACCGCAACCGCGTCCTCGGCGCGGCCCTGCTGCGCGGCCCGGTGTTCACGACGCTCGACCGCGCGCCGGACTGGGTACGCCGGAAGATGCCCGTGGTCCAGCCGAACTTCCTGCTGCCGTTCACCCGCCGCGGCCTCGACCCGTACACCCAGCCGTTCGAAGTGACGCTGCTCGGCGAGGGCACGATCCGCGGGGTCGGCGGGCTGGCCGTCGCCGCGCCCGACTGCGCGACTGGCGTGCCTGGGCTGTTCGCGGCCGGTGACGTCGCGAGCCGGGTCCCGGTCGTCGGCGCGATCTCCGGCGGCGGGTCGCCGAACTCCGCGTGGGCGGTGTCATCGGGCACCTGGGCCGGCCGGGCCGCGGTCCGGTACGCGCGCGGTGCCCTCGCGGCTCCCCTGCGTCCGGCGGGGCGGGCGGGGATCCGGCCGAGCGGGCGACGGGCCACTGTGGACACCACCGCCGTGGCCGACGTCGTGCGGGAGGAGCTGAACGCCTACGACAAGAACATGTTCCGCGACGAAGCCGGTCTCCGAAGCTCTTTGTCTACATTGGATACTTTGTGGGCAGAGGTCGAAACCGCGCTGACCGGTGAGGGCCGCGACGCCGTGACCGCGCGCGAAACGGCGTCGCTGGTCGCCATGGGCCGCTGGGTCAAGACCGCCGCGATGCGCCGGCGCGAGACCCTCGGCATGCACTGGCGCACCGACGACCCGACCTGGCAGGCCGTCGCATGATCGAACTCGTGCTCGCCGATCGCTGCATCGCCTGCGACAAGTGCGTCCAGGTGTGCCCCAGCGACGTCTTCGACGCTGTTCCCGATGCCGTGCCGGTCATCGCGCGGCAGTCCGACTGCCAGACCTGTTTCCTCTGCGAGCTCTACTGCCCGGTCGACGCGCTGTTCGTCGATCCGGACTGCCGTACGCCCGTCACCGTCGACGAAACCGCCGTGCGGGCCGGTGACTGGCCCGCGCAGTACCGGCGCGACTCCGGCTGGGGCCGGGCGCGCCGCACCCATCCGAACGAAAGCTGGCGGATGAGCGACATCTTCGCCGCCGCCCGCGCCTTGGGACAGGAGACCCCGTGACGCTCGAGTTCATCGGTTACGCCGCCGGCCGCCAGGCCAGCGAGATCATCGCGCCGGAAGGCCCGATCATCCAGCCCGGCTACCTGCGCGAAGTCGCCCGCACGCACGAAGAGGCCGGGTTCGACCGGGTGCTGATCGCCCAGTCGGCGAGCAGCCCGGACGGGTTCGTGCTCGCCGACCAGGTCCTGGCCGCCACCGAGCGGCTCGGCGTGCTGCTCGCCCACCGGCCCGGGTTCGTCGCGCCCACCCAGCTGGCCCGCAAGTTCGCCACGCTCGACGCGTTCCACCCCGGCCGGATCGCACTGCACGTGATCACCGGCGGCGACGACGCCGACCAGGCCCGCGACGGCGACTTCACCGACAAGCCCACCCGCTACCGCCGCACCGACGACTTCCTCTCGGTCGTGCGGCGGACGTGGGACTCGGCCGAGCCGTTCGACCACGAGGGCGAGTTCTACCGGGTCCGCGGCGGCCTCTCCGACGTCCGCCCGGCCGGCGGGATCCCGGTGTACTTCGGCGGCGCGTCCGCCGACGCGATCCGGGTCGGCGGCAAGCACGCCGACGTCTACGCGTTCTGGGGCGAGCCGCTGGCCGGGATCGCCGAGCGCATCGACGAGGTCCGCGCGGCCGCGGCCGGCCGGGACATCGCGTTCAGCGTCAGCCTCCGGCCGATCCCGGCGGCCACCGAAGCCGAGGCGTGGGAGCGGGCGCGCGAGATCCTGCGGCTGACCCAGGACCGCGTCGGCGAGTTCAAGGGCCGCCGCGACTCGAGCGAGGCCGTCGGGTCGCGGCGGCTCCTGGAGGCCGCGGCGACCGGTGAAGTGGTCGACGAACGGCTGTGGACGGCGGTGGCCAAGACGACCGGCGCGGCGGGGAACTCCACCGCGCTGGTCGGCAGCTACGAGCAGGTCGCGGACTCGCTGCTGGACTACGTCCGGCTCGGCGTCGGCACGCTGCTGATCCGCGGGTTCTCGCCGCTGGCCGACGCCCGCGACTACGGCACCCTGATCAAGCTCGTCCGGGAGCGGGCCGACGCGGTTACCGTCGGGGCATGAAGCCGAGCACATCGCACTGGGGCGCCTTTTCCGCCGAGGTCGACGCCGACGGCCGGCTGCGGGTCGAGCCGCACCCGGCCGACCCGGCGCCGTCGCCGCTGCTGGGCAACCTGGCCGCCGCGCTGGACCACCCCACCCGGGTGGCCCGGCCGGCGGTCCGCCGCGGCTGGCTCGAAGACGGCCCCGGCCCGGACGCCCGGCGCGGCCGCGACGAGTTCGTCGAGGTGCCGTGGGACGAGGTGCTCGACCGGCTGGCCGGCGAGCTCGGCCGCGTCCGGGCCGAGCACGGCAACCAGGCGATCTTCGGCGGCTCCTACGGCTGGGCCAGCGCCGGGCGGTTCCACCACGCGCAGAGCCAGCTGCACCGGTTCCTGAACACCATCGGCGGCTTCACGTCGTCACGGAACTCCTACAGCAACGGGACGTCGTCGGTGCTGCTGCCGCACGTCGTCGGCGACCCGCACGCGGTGCTGCGGCAGGCGTCGACCTGGCCGACGATCGCCGCGCACACCGAGCTGATCGTCGCGTTCGGCGGCGTGCCGGAGAAGAACGTCTTCGTCACGCCCGGCGGGGTCACGGTCCACGGGACTCCCGGGCACCTCGCGCGCTTCGGCGGCCGGGTCGCGCTCGTCAGCCCGCTGCGCGACGACCTCCCGTCCACAGTGGACGCTCGGTGGTACCCGATCCGGCCGGCGACCGACACCGCGCTGATGCTGGCGCTGGCTCACACGCTCGTCGTCGAGGGCTTGCACGACCGGGCGTTCCTCGAGCGCTACTGCACCGGCTACCCGGAGTTCGAGCATTACCTGCTCGACGACCCGAAGGACGCCGCGTGGGCCGCCGGCCTCACCGGCATCCCGGCCGCCGACATCGTCGCACTGGCCCGCGAGATGGCGGCGAAACGGACGCTGATCACCGTCACGTGGTCGTTGCAGCGCACCGAACACGGGGAGCAGCCGGTGTGGGCGGGCATCGCGCTGGCCGCGATGCTGGGGCAGATCGGCCTGCCGGGCGGCGGGTTCGGCCACGGCTACGGCTCGATGGGCGACGTCGGCGACACCGGCCCCGAGCTGCGGATCCCGTCCCTGTCCCAAGGCGTGAACCCGGTCGGCGAGTTCATCCCCGTCGCGCGGATCGCCGATCTGCTGCTGCACCCCGGCGAGACCTACGACTACAACGGCGAAGTCCGCCGCTACCCGGACATCCGGCTCGTGTACTGGGCGGGCGGCAACCCGTTCCACCACCACCAGGACCTCAACCGCCTGCGCCGCGCGTTCACCCGGCCGGACACGGTGGTCGTCCACGAGCCGCACTGGACGGCGACCGCCCGCCACGCCGACATCGTGCTGCCCGCCACGACCGCGCTGGAGCGCGAGGACATCGGCTCCGGCCGCCGCGACACGCACGTGATCGCCATGCACCGGATCGCCCCGCCCGCGGGCGAAGCACGGGACGACTACGCGATCTTCGCCGGGTTGTCGGCGCGTCTCGGCGTTGCCGGGGAATTCACGGAAGGCCGGACGGCCCGGCAGTGGCTGGAACACCTCTACGGCGGCTGGCGGGACACGCCTTCGTTCGCCGAGTTCTGGGCCGCCGGGGAGCTGCGGCTCCCGCCCGGCCGCGAACACCACACGCTGTTCGCGGACTTCCGCGCCGACCCGGTCGCCCATCCCCTGCGCACGCCGAGCGGCCGCATCGAGCTCACGTCGGCGACCGTCGCGGGGTTCGGGTACGCCGACTGCCCCGGCCACCCGGTCTGGCTGCCGCCGAGCGAGTCCGGGCCGCTGTGGCTGATCGCGAACCAGCCGCACACCCGCCTGCACAGCCAGCTCGACGCCGGCGACACGAGCCGCGCGGGCAAGGTGGCGGGCCGCGAGCGGATCCGGCTCAACCCGGCCGACGCGGCGGCCCGGGGCATCGCGACCGGCGACGTCGTCCGGGTGTTCAACACGCGCGGCGCGTGCCTGGCGGGCGCGGTCCTCGACGACGCGCTCCGGCCCGGCGTGGTCCAGCTCCCGACGGGCGCGTGGTTCGACCCGGTCGACGACCACCCGTCGGGCCCGCTGTGCGCGCACGGCAACCCGAACGTCCTGACCGCCGACGTGCCGTCGTCGCGGCTGTCGCAGGGCTGCGCGGGCCAGCACGCGGCCGTCGACGTCGAGCGCTTCGAGGGCCCGGTCCCGGAAGTGCGAGTCCTGCGTCCACCGATCGTGAAAGGACATCGATGACCGCCTTGCAGCCCGTGACGTCCGAAAGCCGGTTGCGCGAAGCGTTCGGGTGCTTCCCGTCCGGCGTCACCGCCGTGTGCGCCCTCATCGACGGCCGCCCTCACGGGATGGCCGCGAGTTCGTTCACGTCGGTCTCGCTGTCCCCGCCGCTGGTGTCGATCTGCATCCAGCGCACCTCCTCGACCTGGCCCCGGCTGCGCGACCGGCGCCGCCTCGGGCTGAGCGTCCTGGCCGAGGGCCAGGACGAGGCGTGCCTGAAGCTGTCGGCCCGCCACGGTGACCGGTTCCGGGACATCTCCTGGCAGACCGGCCCGGACAGCAGCGTGTTCATCACGGGCTCGAGCGCGTGGCTCGAGTGCTCACTGGAAGAGGAAGTCCCCGCCGGCGACCACCTGATCGCGTTGCTGCGCATCCACGGCCCTGCACACGGCGGAGAACCCGCCCCTGGTGTTCCACGGCAGCCGCTTCCGCCGGCTCGCCGCCGTCTGAGCCCGCCGGTGGGGCACCGCGAACCCCCCTGATCCCCCGGTGCCCCATCGGCGCGCGCCTCAGTCGCCGACGACCGCGTGCCCGCCTTCGACCACCGTCAGCGGCCCGTGCTGCAGGTCGCTGCCCAGGTAGGTGTGCACCAGCAGGTCGCCGTCGCCGCGGGCGTAGATCTCGACCGACCGGCGCGACTCGTGGTAGATCGCCGTCAGCAGGCCCCGCACCGGGGTGCCGCTGACCACCGACCACGCGCCGTGCTGGCCGTTCTTGTCGAGGTAGGAGTGGATCAGCAGGTTCTGCGCGTCGTGCCCGTAGATCTCCACGGCGCCGGAGTTCGGGTTGTAGACCGGGACCGGCGGCGCGTAGATGTGCCAGTCGCCGACGACCGACCACGGGCCGTGCTTGAGATCGCTGCCCAGGTACGTGTGGATCAGCAGGTTCTTCGTGTCCTGGGCGTAGATCTCCACCGAGCGGCGGTAGTCGTCGTAGACCGCGACCGGACGGCTCGCCAGGTGCCAGTCACCGACGACGTCCCACGGCCCGTACTGGCCGTCGGCGCCGAGGTAGCTGTGCACGAGCAGGCCCAAGGTGTCGCGCCCGTAAACCTCGACGGCGCGGGACACGGGGTTGTAGACCACCGAAGGCGAGTCGGTCAGCACCCACTCCCCCGCCACCGTCCACGGGCCGTGCTTGAGGTCGGCGCCGAGGTAGGTGTGGACGGGCTTGCCGTCGGTGCCGACGGCGTAGATCTCGACGGCCCGGGAGTTCGGGTTGTAGACCACCGACGGACGGCCGGCGATGTGCCGATCACCGACGACGTCCCAGGGCCCGTACTGCCCGTCGCGGCCGATGTAGGTGTGGATCAGCAGGCCCAGGGTGTCGCGGGCGTAGACCTCGACGGCCCCGGAGTTCGGGTTGTAGACCGACACCGGCTGGCTGGCGAGCGCCCAGTCGCCGTGGGTGCTCCAGGCACCCGACCGGCCGTCGGGGCCGAGGTAGGTGTGCCCGAGCAGGTTGTCGGTGCCGCGCGCGAACATCTCGACCGACGCCGTGAGCGCGTTGTAGGTGCCCTGGCTGCCCTGGACGGGTGCGAGGCCGGGCGCCGGCGCGTCCTGGATCCCGACCGGGCGGACGATCGTCGGGGTGGCGTTCATGTCCGCGCCCGGCCGGTGCCAGTCGGTGAAGCTGACGATGCCCGGGGAGGCGCCCTGGTTGCCGCCGATCGTCTGCACCAGGCCGTCGTCGCGGACGGCGGTGACGATGTTGACGTGGTCGGCGTAGGCGGCGCCGTCGTAGTTGTAGACGATCGCGTCACCGACGTGCGGCGTCCCGGTCACCGTGCCGCGGTTGTTCCCGTAGACGACGACGCTCCCGGCCGCCGGGGTGATCCCGGCCGTGTCGATCCCGGCCCGGTCCCAGACCCACTTGAGGAAGTCCGCGCACCAAGCGCCGGGGTCGCAGCGCCAGCCGTTGCCGTCGCACCCCTTGCCGAGCTGGCCGGAGGCGACCTGGACGACGTCCTGGCCGGTCGCGGCGCTCGCGGGGACGGCCCCGAGCGGGAGGGCCAGCAGCACCGTCAGCGCGGCCGTGACCAGCAAGCCGGCCGGCCGGAGCCGGCCCGGCGGTTTCGTTCTCATCGCAAGACTCCCGTGCCCATCGCGGCGACGGGCGGCGGTTCCGCCCGTCGATCCCGCTCAGCGTCGTGCACCGCTCTGCGAGAAATCTGCGAGCCGGTCTTGAGAAGTCCGCGATCACCGGCAAGGCTACGTTTGGTCCGGTTCGTCCGGTCGCGGATCCTTGGGGAGGGGACGGCTTGCGGGTGGGATTGCTCGGTGCGGTCGAAGTGCGGGACGGGGACCGGGCCGTGGTGCTCGGCGGCCCGAAGCCGCGGGCCCTGATCGCCGTCCTGGCGCTGCACGCCGGGCACGCGGTGTCGCTGGACCGGCTGGTCGACGCGCTGTGGGAAGACAGCCCGGCGGCCGACGTCCGCGGTGCGCTCTACACCTACATCTCGGGGCTGCGCCGCCTGCTGGGCGACGTCGTCGTGCGCGCCGGCGGCGGCTACCTGCTGGACCTGCCGCCCGAAGCGGTCGACGTCGAG
Organism: Amycolatopsis ponsaeliensis; assembly: GCF_030182635.1. NCBI lineage: Bacteria > Bacillati > Actinomycetota > Actinomycetes > Pseudonocardiales > Pseudonocardiaceae > Amycolatopsis > Amycolatopsis ponsaeliensis. Next base: position 291,074 of record NZ_JAPZLD010000001.1, on the reverse strand, counting down.
CTGTTCACCCGCACGGTGGCCGAAGCCCGCGGCGCCGACGACCCCGCGGTGACCGCCGAAAAGCTGCGTTCGGCGCTGGACCTGTGGCGCGGCCGCCCGCTGGACGGCGTCACCGGGAGCTGGGCGGACGCCGAGCGCGCCCGGCTGGAGGAGCTGCGCCTGGTCGCCGTCGAGGAACGGCTCGCCGCCGAGCTGACGCTGGGCTGGGGCGACCGGCTGGTCGGCGAGCTCACCGCGCTGACCGGGCAGCACCCGCTCCGGGAACGGCTGCAGGCCCACCGCATCACCGCGCTGCACCAGGCGGGCCGCCGCACGGAGGCACTGGCCCACTACCGCGCCGTGCGGACCGAGCTGGTCGACGAGCTCGGCGTCGAACCCGGCCCTGAGCTGCGCGCCGCGCACGAGCGGGTGCTGCAGGCCGACAACGCCGCGGCCGCCGGTGGCCCGGCCGTCGCGGTGCCGGCCCAGCTGCCGACGGACATCGCGGACTTCACCGGCCGCGACGACGACGTCCTGGCCCTGGCCGGGCTGCTGTCCGGCCAGCCGGGCACGGCGGTGCGCGTGGCCGCGGTGTCCGGCCCGCCCGGAGCGGGCAAGAGCACTCTCGTGCGGCACGTCGCCCACCAGGTCCGCGCCGAGTTCCCCGGCGGGCAGCTGTACGCCCACCTCGCCGGCACGCGCCCGGCCGCCGCGGATCCCGCGGACGTCCTCGGCGGGTTCCTGCGGGCGCTCGGCGTGCCGGAGGCGGCCATCCCGGCGGGCCTGGACGACCGGATCGCCCGCTACCGCTCCGAGCTGGCCGGGCGCCGGGTGCTCGTGGTGCTCGACGACGCCGCCGGCGAACAGCAGGTCCGGCCGCTGCTGCCGGGCGGCCGGGGGTGCGCGGTCCTGGTCACCAGCAGGCAACGGCTGGGCGCGCTGGAAGGCGCCCGGCAGCGCGAACTCGGCGTGCTGTCCGAAGAAGAGGCGGTGCGGCTGCTCGACGCGGTGGTCGGCGGCGGGCGAGCCGGGCGGGAACCGGCGGTGGCGGCCGAGATCGCCCGTCTCTGCGGCCGCCTGCCGCTCGCCGTGCGGATCGCCGGGGCCCGGCTGGCGGCGCGCCCGCAGTGGCCGCTGGCCCAGCTGGCCCGGCGCCTCCGGTCGGAACGCACGGTGCTGAGCGAACTGCGCGTCGGCGACCTCGAAGTGCGGGGCAGCCTGGCGCTGAGCTACGCCGGCCTGTCCGGGCCCGCCCGGACGGCGCTGCGCCGGCTCGGGTACCTGGAGCTCTCCTCGTTCGCCTCGTGGCTGCTGGCGCCGCTGCTCGGCTGTTCGCCCGCGATGGCCGAGGACGTCGTCGAGCACCTGGTGGACAGCCGCCTCGCGGACGCCTCGGGCGAGCGTTACGCGCTGCACGACCTCACCCGCGCCTTCGGCCGGGAACGCGCCGAGGCCGAAGAAACCCGCGAAGAGCTCGAGTCCGCGGTGACCCGCGCCGCCGGCGAATACCTGGCGCTGATGGAGCACGCTGCCATCCGGATGCCCGGCGCCGCCGAGGTCATCGCCGCCGAGTCGGCGTCCACATTGGACGACGCACTGGTCGCGGACCTCCTCGCCGAACCGGAACAGTGGTTCGAAGCCGAGCAGGCCGGCTTGGTCGCCGTCGTCGAACGCGCGGCCGCACTCGACCTGAGCGCGCTCGCCTCCAGGCTGGCCGCGGCCCTCAGCTCGTCGTCGTTCGCCCTCACCAACCAGTTCAGCCTCTGGTGGCGCACGCACCAGGCGGCCCTGGCGGCCGCGGAGCGCACCGGCGACCGGGCGGCGGAAGCCCGGCTGCTCGGCGGGCTCGGGTGGCTGCGCTACGAGCAGGACCGCCTCGACGAGTCGGCCGACTACTACGGGCGGGCCCTCGCCTGCTGGGTGACGGCGGGCGACCTCCCGCAGCAGGCGCGGACCCGGCTCGAGCTCAGCCGCGTCCACCGCGAACGCGGCGACCTCGCCGACGCGATCGCGCTGCTCGACGAGACCATCCCGGTGCTGCGGGTGATGGACGATCCGGTGCTGCTCGCCCGCGCCCACCACACCGCGGCCCTGACCCACACCGAACGCGGCGACCTCCCGGCCGCCTGGAGCGCCGGTGAGCAGGCGCGGCTGATCTACGAGCGGCAAGGCGACGACCACGGCGTCGCGCTCGTGCTGCGGTCCCTCAGCCTGGTCCGGCGGGCGGAGGGCGACTGGGACGCGGCGATCGGGCTGTGCGAGCGCGCGCTCGGCGTGCTCCACCGGATCGGTGACCGGCTGATGATCGCCTACACCACCCAGGCGCTGGCGAAGGCACGACTGCGCCGGGGCGACGCGAGCACAGGCCCGGCCCTGCGGGACGGCCTCGCCGTCTGCAACGAGATGCAGGACAGCTTCGGGCAGGCCCTCATCACCCGGACCCTCGGCGAACTGGAGCTCGCGCAGGGACGTCCCGCCGCGGCGAAGGAGCTCCTCGAGCACGCGTTGCACTGGTGGGACGCCCTGAGCCTGCCGCTGTGGCGGGCGCGGACCCTGCGCGACCTGTCCGTCGCCCTCGCGGCGGCCGGCGACCCGGCCGCGGCCGACGCTGCCTGGGCGGAGGCATCGGCGATCTTCGGCCGCCACGGCAGCCGCGAAGGGGCCGAGCCGCGGCCGTCCGTGGTGCCGTCTCAAAACCGGCTCACAGGTTCTCCGGAGACCCGCGCCGCACGCTGAGCACCATGACCAGAACCCACGCCCGGCGACGCCTCTTCACGGTCGCCGTCACGTTGTTCGCGGCCCAGTTCGCCGGCGGCATCGCCCAGGCGGCACCGCCACCCGACGCCCCCGCGGTGATCGCCGACGCCGCACGGGACGGCGAGACGGCACCGGTCGCCATCGCGGCCGGCAGCCAGGAGGACTTCATCAACGCCGCCGGGCCCGCCGCCCAACGCGGCCAGGCCGAGTACGGCGTGCCCGCGTCGGTCACGGTGGCGCAGGCCATCCAGGAGTCCGCCTGGGGCACGGCCGCGCCGAACAACAACCACTTCGGCATCAAGTGCTCGGGCGGCGTCCCCGGCCCGATCGCCACCGGGTGCGCGCGGCTCAAGACGTTCGAGTGCAACCCGGACGGCACCTGCTACGAGACCTACGCCGACTTCCGGATGTACGCGTCCATGGAGGACTCGTTCCGCGACCACGGCCGGTTCCTGCGCGAGAACACGCGCTACGCCAACGCCTTCAACTACACGGGCGACCCGGACCAGTTCATCCGCGAGGTCCACCGGGCCGGCTACGCCACCGACGTCAACTACTCGAACACGATCATCAACCTGATGGTCACGTACAACCTCTACCGCTTCAACACGGTCGCGAACCCCGCCCTCGCACCCACCCCGGGTGCCCAGGGCACCTACAACGGGCTGACGGCGTCGGTGGAGATGTTCACCCGCGACACCGACGGCCTGCTCGCGCACACCTACCTGAGCCCCGACGGCCGGTCGGGTGCCTGGAGCACCCACGGTGACTGGCACATCGTCGGCAAGCCCGTCACGGTGTACAACCCGAACTCCGGCGCCGTCGAGGTCTACGCCCGTGACACGAAGGACCTCCTGATCCACACCTACATCGGGCGCGACGGCCAGTACGGCCCGTGGGACGTCATCGGCGACTGGCACATCACCACGCCGCCGGCCGCGACCTACAACCCCCGCAGCCGCGCGGTGGAGATCTACGGCCGGGACGTCAGCGGCCTGCTCATCCACACCTACCTCGGCAGCGACCTCAAGCACGGCCCGTGGTCGGTGGTGGGCGACCGGCACTTCGAGGGAACGCCTTCGGCGGTGTACAACCCGGTGTCGGACGCGGTCGACGTCTACGCCCGCGAAACGACGTCCGGCCTGCTGATCCACACCTACCTGGGCAACGACGGGCAGCACGGCCCGTGGAGCGCCGTCGGCGACCGGCACCTCACCGACGACCCCACGGCGGTCTTCAACGACCAGCGCCGGTCCGTGGAGGTCTACGCCCGGGAGACGACCGGTCTGCTCGTCCACACGTACCTCGGCAGCGACCTGCAGCACGGCCCGTGGAGTGCCGTCGGCGACTGGCACGTGACGGGCACCCCGGCCGCGGCGTACAACCCGAGCTCCGGTGCGGTCGAGGTCTACGGCCGCGACGTGAACGGCCTGCTGATCCACAACTACCTCGACCGCGACGGCCGCACGGGCACGTGGTCGGTCATCGGCGACTGGCACATCACCGGCACCCCGACGGCGGTCTTGCACCAGTCCCGCCGCTCGATCGAGGTGTACGCCCGCGACACGCTGGGCCTGCTGATCCACACGTACCTCGGCCCGGACCTCCAGCACGGCCCGTGGTCGGTGATCGACGCGGACCACCACATCACCGACTGAGGGTCACCCGGAATCCCTTACCCGGTGCCGATTCCGATCGGCACCGGGTAGCGGCGGCTGAAGAGCGGCCGGCGGATTTCCGCCTCCGGCGGCCGCTTCCGCACGTCGACCGGCTGCCCACTCCGGCCGGATGACCGCCCGGCCGGCCGATCTCGACGCCGCGGCCGATACCTGCGCCGAACGTCGGCGCCGGACCATCGTGGCCGGCTAAGCCCCACGAGCCGGCCTCGCCTCCGGAAGCCATCTCCCGCACGTCGACCGGCAGCTACTACTGCTCGTCACGACGCGAGCCGGCCGATGGCGAGCGGAGCGCGGCCTCGGCCAGGCAGTGCCGGATGTCTTCGAGATGGTGCGTGACCTCGTGGGCGGCTTGGCGGACCAGCCAGCGGGCCGTACGGTGTTCGCCCGGCAGACGGGTCACCGTGCGTTCGAGGTCCGGTGGCCTCAGCCGCGCGATCTCGTCACTGAGACCGGCGGCGCAGGCCGCCAACTCGTCGCGTACTCCGTCGAACAACCGTTCGTTGTAACGGAAACGCCGCGCCCGCAGGTCGTTGAGCATCGGTTCGAGGACGGGCCGGTCCTCGGTGCGGGCACGATGCAACCGGATCGTGTACGTGACGCACACGTCGCGCAGGTGGAACAGGTACTCCAGCGCCGACCAGTGGTCCGGCCGAGGGCGGTGCCGGAGGTCCGGCACCGCGTCCCCGATCACGGCGTCCACCGCGCCGGGCAGGGACGCGATGATCGCGGCGGCGGCCTCGATCGTGAGCGCGGGATAGGAAAGCCCGCACCCGGCGCAGGCGTGGTCCTCCCCCGCCAGCGGCGGGATGGCCTTCCCCCGGGACTCATCGGACACGGCCACCATGCTCGCCGACCCGAGCGCCCGAGGGCAACCTGAACGGGACCCGGGGCGGGCGGAAACCCGCCCGCCCCGGGGTGTTCACCGGATCAGCGCCGGCAGGGGTTGCCCGCCGGGTGCGCGGCGCTGCCGTGCACGTCGGCCTGGGACTCCGCCAGCACGATCTTCGCCAGCGCGGTGTCCAGCGCCACCGCCTGCTGCTTCACGACGCCGCCCGCCACGGTCTGCCCGTTCAGCTTCAGCGAGCCGATGACCAGCGGGATGGTCAGCGGCGCCGAGCCGACCGTGACCGAGACGCCGTTGATCTTCAGCGACGCGACGTTCGAGCTGCCGGTCAGCACCGGGGCGAGCCCGCCCGGCGCCGGCTGGCAGGTCGCCGCCGCCTGGGACTGGATCACGCCCAGCTCGATCGTGAGCCCGATCGTGCTGATCACCGTCTTGTCGATCTTGGCCGACGCCTGCGCGTGGTCACCGGCCGCCGGGGCCGCGGACTGGTTGTCCGGGCTCAGGTCGGTCGACGAGGTCAGCGCGTGGGTCTGCACCTTGATCAGACCGGCGTTGAGCGTCGCGTCGAGGACGGTCTTGCTGTCGTCGGCGCAGGGCAGGTTCTGCGGGTTCGCCACGGCGGCGGTGATGCCGAGGACGTTCGCCGCGGTGCCGGTGCAGGAGAAGGCGCCGTCGCGGTCGTCGTCGACGATCGTGCCGACGCCGGTCGGGTCCACCAGCCCGGCGCCGGCCGGGGTGGAGAGGTTCACGGTGAACGTCTCGTCCGGCTCGTCGACGGTGTCGGGGTTGACCAGCACGGTCACCGGTTTGGCCGTCTCACCGGGCGCGAAGGACACGTCACCGCTGGCGGCGGCGTAGTCGGCCGGCGCGCCAGCGGTCCCGTTCGCGGTGGCGTAGTGCACGGTCACCGGGTTCGGGCTCGCGCCGCCGAGCAGCGACACGGTGAAGGTGGCCGGCACCGGTGCGCCGCCGGAGCCTTCGGTCACCGTGACGTCGTTGACGGCCAGGCCGAGCACGCGCACGGTCGTCGTCTCGACGAAGCCGCGGGACACGCCGTCGACCAGGTAGTCGACCGAGCAGTGGTAGGTGCCCGGGGCGGCACCGGCCGCGGCGGCGATCGTCTCGGTGAACGTCGCGACGTCACCGCTGGGCACCTTGACGCTCGCCGGGGCGTTGGTGAGCGTCAGCTGCGGGTCGCAGCTGGTGACGTGCGGGGTCACCGTCACTTCGATGGACTTGATGCCGTCCAGGATGGCCTGCGACACCTGGTTCGACGGCACGTTGTTCAGCAGCACCCCGCCGGTGGCTTCGGTGATGGCCGTGGCTTGGCCGGTGGCGTCGAGCGCGCCGACGTTCACCGCGACGACCCGGATGTTCGCCGCCTTGAGCGCGGCGACCGTGTCGGCCAGGGTGTGCCCGCCGCTGGGGTCGTGCGACGGCGCGTCGCCGAACCACGCGACGATGCGGGTCCCGTCCGGGCGGAACGAGACGGCGCCGGTGGCCAGTTCGTAGAGGGCGTTGAGGTCGGCCTCGGGCCCGTCGCCCCCGCCGCCCGCGGCCCACTGGTTGATGCCGGCCTGGACCGCGCCGGTGTCGGCGGTGATGCCCTGGTTGACCTTGAACGGCACGGAGTCGGAGAAGTCCTTGTACTCGGCGACGCCGAACTGCGCGGTCGGCTGCGCTGCGAGCACGTCCCCGGTGATGGCGTTGGCGTTCGCGCGGACGTTGGTGATGGCGCCGCCCATGCTGCCGGTGGTGTCGGCGAGCAGGACGAGATCGGGGTTCGGCGGCACGGCGGAGGTGGTGACGTGCTTGGTGACGGTGGTGCTCTGCCCGGCGGCGAGCGTGAGGTCGACGGTGGCCGGGTCGACCCCCGGCGGGGCCGCGGCCGCCACCGCGGCCGGGGCCAGCAGCGCGCCGACCGCGGTGAGGGCGACGAAAACTGATCTTCGTGACATGGACTTCCCTTTCGAGCACCGGCGGCAGGCCGGATTCGGTGTGGGGTGCCTGGGAAAGACGAAACGCGCGGGTATTCGTTAGCCGAGTCCGCGAACGTCACCCGGAGCGCCCTGTGTCAAGTCCCTCAACGGGCTACCGAGGGGAAATCCGGCCTACGCAGATCATGGCGGGAATACGCCGAAGGATGGGAAACGCCGGAAGTGCGTCACGCTCCAGAGCGACGGGAATCGCGCATTTCGGCACGACGAGTATCGCCGTTCGGGCGGAGGTACCGCGTTTTCCGGGTTTCGGCGCCCGAATTACCACCGGATGTCGTAACGCGCCCGGTCTGGGTAGCGTGCCGGGCATGACTCCACAGCACGCGCTCTGGCTCCCGCTCTTCGACGAGCTGGCCGACCCGGCGCTCGTCGCCCGCCTCGCCGCCGATGCCGAAGAAGCGGGCTGGGACGGCTTCTTCGTCTGGGACCACCTCCGCTGGCGCGAGCCGGTGGCCGCGGTGGCCGATCCCTGGATCACGCTGGCCGCGATCGCCACCGCGACGTCGAAGCTGCGCTTCGGGCCGATGGTCAGCGCGATCACCCGCCGCCGCCCCGTCAAGCTCGCCCGCGAGACCGCGACTCTCGACCGCCTCGGCGGCGGCCGGCTCACGCTCGGCGTCGGCCTCGGCAGCGACCGGTTCGGGGAGGAGTTCTCCCGCACCGGCGAGGAGTGCGACGACCGGGTGCGCGCCCGCATGCTCGACGAGGCACTGGACATCCTGGCCGCGGCCTGGTCCGGCGAAGTCGTGGACCACCGCGGCGAGCACTACACGGTGGCCGGCATCCGGTTCCTGCCGACGCCGGCGCGGCGGATCCCGGTCTGGGCGGCGGGCTTCCCCGGCAAGCTCAACCCGATGCGCCGGGCCGCGCGCCTCGACGGCTACTTCCCGGTGAACCTCGACTCCGCCGATCGCTTCGGCGAAGCCGTGGCCCAGGTCGAGGCGCTGCGCACCGGAACCGGGCCGTTCGACTACGTCGCGGAGGTCGAACCCGGCGAGGACAGCGCGCCGTACGCACGGGCCGGAGCGACCTGGCTGCTGACCGCCTTCGACCCTGAAGCGCTTTCCGTCGACCACGTGCGCGGCGTACTGCGCGACGGCCCGCGCTGAGCCACCGCTCAGGGCACGAGCTGGTCCACCGGTGTCCGGGCGCGGCGACGACGATCCACCGCGAACCCGGCCACCGCCAGGACGAGCCCGATCGCACTCACCACCACACCCGCCCACGCCGTCGCGCGGTAACCCAGACCCGTCGCGATGACCACGCTCCCCAGCGCCGCCCCGAGGCTGTTGGCCGTGTTGAACGCCGACTGGTTCAGCGCCGCGCCCATCAGCTGGGCGCCCGGGGCCACCGCGATCAGCCGGGCCTGCAGCACCGGGCCCAGGAACAGGATCGTCCCGCCGATCAGGAACGCGCCGGTGAACAGGCCGAACGCCGAGCCCACCATCAGTCCGAAGTAGACGTTCGCGGCGATCACCGCGGCGAAGCCCACGACCATGGCCCGCCGCAGGTTCCGGTCGGCCTGCCAGCCGCCCAGGAAGTTCCCTGCCGTCATGCCGAGACCGACCGCGACCAGGGCCCACGGGACCGCGCCCGGTGACAGCCCGGTGACCGACGTGGTGATCGGCGCGAGGTAGCTGTCGACGGCGAAGAAGCCGGCGATCCCGATCGACGCCGTCACCGCGACGAGCCACACCTGCGGGCTGCGCAGCGCGCGCAGCTCGTCGGCCGGTGACCCGCCCGCCGCCGGCGCGTCCGGCACCGTGGCCGCCACCGCCACCAGCGCGAGCAGGAAGACGCCGGCGATGACCAGGTAGGCCGTCCGCCAGCCGGCGGCCTGCCCGAGCCGGGTGATCACCGGGACGCCCGCGACGTTGGCCACGGTCAGCCCGCTCAGCACCACGGCGAACCCGCGGCCCTCGCTGCCCGGCCCCATCAGCGTCGCCGCCAGCAGGCCGGCGGCCCCGAAGTACGCGCCGTGCGGCAGGCCCGCGGCGAACCGGGCCACCAGCACCAGGCCGAACGTCGACGCCACCGCCGAGGCGACGGTGCCGAGCACGAACAGCACCAGCAGCCCGAGAACCAAACGTTTGCGCCGCATCCGCGCGGTGATCGTGGCGAGCACCGGCGCGCCCACGACCACGCCCAGCGCGTACGCGGTGATCATCCACCCCGCCCGCGCGACCGAATCCGGTTCGGCGTTCCCGAGCACGCTGCGCGCGATGTCCGGCAGCAGCCCGGCCGGCACGAACTCGGTCAGCCCGATCGCCACCGAGCCGAGGGCCAGGGCCAGCAGGGCCGCCCATCGGCGTCGCCGGGAGAGATCATCCATTCCGGCGACTTTAGCAACGCTGTTGCGTTAATACCAGCTCCCGGCGGTAGGGTGACGCCGTGCACCTGGCTTTCCTGCGGGACTACCACGAAGCGCTGGTGATCGCGCTGGCCCGGACGGTCCCCACGCTCGAACGCGGCACCGTCGCCGAGCTCACCGGGCTGACCCCGCAGGCCGTGTCGAAGGTGCTCGCCCGGCTGGTCGAGGAAGGCCTGCTCGAACCGGCCGGCGTGCGGCGCCCGGCACGCGGCAAGCCGGCCGCGGTCTACCGCCTCGTCCCCGGCAGCCGCCACGCGATCGGGGCGCACGTGACCCGCCGTGAACTGCGCCTGGTCCTCGCCGACCTGGCCGGCACCGTCCGTGCTTCGGTCGCGACGCCGCTACCCGCCGACTTCACGCCGGACCAGCTGCTGGACGAGCTGGCCTCCGGCGTCACGGCGATGCTCGCCGAGCACCGTCTCGCCGCTTCCGAGCTCGCGGGTGTCGGCATCGGGATGATCGGGCCGCTCGACCAGTCGACGGGCACCGTCCGCGGCGCCCACCGGCTGCGGCACTGGCGTGACGTCCCGCTGGCCGAACTCGCGGAGCAGCGCCTGGGCCTGCCCGTGGTCCTGGACAAGGACGTCACCGCCGGCGTCACGGCCGAAGCCTGGCGCCGCGGAACGACTTTCCGCGACGCGGCCCTGGTCGTGGTCGACGCCGGGGTCGGCGCCGGACTGTGGCTGGGCGGCGCCGCCCACCGCGGAGCGCACACCAACGCGAGCGAGTTCGGCCACGCGGTCGTCCAGCTCGACGGTCCGCGCTGCGCCTGCGGCCGGAACGGGTGCCTGGAAGCGGTCCACGAGCAGGCACCCGACCCCGCCACGGCGGCCGCGGTGCTCGCGACCGGCGTGGTCAACCTCCTCCAGACACTCGACCTGGGCCACATCGTCCTCGGCGGCGCGGACCTGCTCCCCCACGGCGAGCTCTACCGCGACGCCGTCGAACACGCGGTGCGCACCCAGGTGCCGGGCGCCGAGTGGCTCACGGTGGAGGTCTCCTTGACGTCCCTGGGCACGGACGTCGTGGCGGCCGGCGCGGCCATGCAGGTGCTCAACGCCCGCTACGGCTTCCCGGCCCCGACCCGGCCCCGCGAGCCCGCTGTCATCCGCGGGTGACTACCCCGCCAGTTCCGCCTCGCGCCGGGTGAGGACCAGCGGCGCGTCCTCGGTGACGGCGATCGTGTGCTCGGAGTGGGCCGTGCGTGAGCCGTCGGCCGAGCGGATGGTCCAGCCGTCGGGGTCGAAGACGATCCGGTCGGTCGTGCGGGCGAACCAGGGTTCCAGTGCGAGGGTCAATCCCGGCCGGAGCTTCAGGCCGCGGCCCGGGTTGCCCTTGTTGGGCACGTGGAGGTCCTCGTGCATGGTGCGCCCGATGCCGTGGCCGCCGAACTCCGTGTTGACCGGATAGCCGTACTCGGCGGCCACCGCCCCGATCGCCGCCGAGATGTCGCCGAGGCGGTTGCCCGGGCGCGCCGCCTCGATCGCCGCCTCCAGCGCGACTTCGGTGGCGCGGATGATCCGCAGGTCCTCCTCGGCGGCCGTGCCGACGATGACCGTGCGCGCCGAGTCGGCCGCCCAGCCGTCGATGCTGACCGCGAGGTCCGCGGTGACCACGTCCCCGTCGCGCAGGACGTAGTCGTGGGGCAGGCCGTGCAGGACGGCGTCGTTGACCGACAGGCAGATGACGTTGCGGAACGGCCCCTTGCCGAAGGAAGGTGCGTAGTCCCAGTAGCACGACTCCGCCCCGCGCCGCTTGATCATGCCGCGCGCGTGGTGTTCCAGGTCGAGGAGGTTGACGCCCACGTCGGCGAGCCGGCCGACCTCGGAGAGCACCTCCGCGACGAAGCGCCCGGCCACGTGCATGCGGTCGATCTCCGCAGGCGTCTTCAGTTCGATCACGAGTACCTCGCGTCCCAGGGTGTCGGTATAGTTATACCGATACCCTAGCCGCTCGCGACCGGCCACCGCCGACGCGGCCCAGGCGAAGTCCTCCCGCCGGTCACCCGGTCGCGGCGGCGAAGAACCGCTCGAGCTCGGCCCGGAGGTCGGGCCCGCACGGCTGGAACACGATCTCGGTGACACCCCGTGCGGCGACCTCGTCCAGCTGCTCCCGGATCTGCTCGGGCGTGCCGCTCATCGTCACGTCCCGCACCATCTCGTGGCCGCCGGCCTTCCACGCCGCCTGGTCGGCCTCCCCCAGCTCCACGCAGTGACCGGTGTGGACCGCGAGGTGCCGCTGCCGCACCGGCGTCCGCTCCACCACCTCCAGCCACTCCGGGCCGCCCGGGAGTTCGCGCACGGCGGAAGGCCCGCCGAATTCGTAGGCGCCGTGATAGGCCAGCGCCCAGCCGGGCCCGGCGGCCCGGCGCGCGTGCTCGGTGTCGGTCGGTTCCCCTTCGTCGAACACCGTGCCCCACACGAGATAGGGCACCCACGAGTACTCGCTCATGAACTCGGGCAGCTGCAGCGTGACGTACAGCCCGTCGCCGAGCTCCTTGGCCACCCGATGCCCCTTCGGGCCGAGCGCCCCGATCAGGACGGGGACGTCGACGGGCCGCGCGGGCGCGTGCCCGCCGGGGTGCAGCATCCGCATCCGCGCCCCTTCCCACTCGACGACGTCACCCTGCAGAAGACCGCGGTAGGCCCGGATGTAGGAGTCCATATAGGACCACGTGATCGCGCCGTACCCCATCGCGCGGCGGCCGGTGAACCCGGTGCCGAAGGAGACCGCGACCCGACCGGGCGCCAGCGCGGCGAGGGTGGCGGTCGCCGCGGCGTTGACCATCGGATGCCGGAGGCTGGGCACCAGCACGCCGGGGCCGAGCCCGATCCGCTCGGTCCGCTCGGCGGCCAGCGCGAGGGTCATCCACACATCGGGGCTCTGCTGGGGTGTGTCGTAGACCCAGGCCCGTTTGTAGCCCAGCTCTTCGGCCACGACGATGTCGTCCGGAGTGGCCAGTGCGGTCGGGAAAGCGCAGGAGACGTCCATGGGGCCCTCCGTTTCGGCGGGGTCGGTTCAGGGCAGGCCGGCGTGCGGGACCTCGACGTCGACCGAGAGCAGCTGGGCCTCACGCACCGGTCGGCGTTCGTGCTCGGCGAAAGACGGCGCCGCGCAGAGGAAGAGCGTCCGCCCGTCGTCGCCGCCGAGCATGCAGGCGAAGACCCCGGTGCCGGCGTCGATCTCGTCGAGGATCCGGCCGCCCTCCTCAACCCGCAGGACGCGGTTGTGGACGGCGTCGGCCACCCAGATCGCGCCTTCGGCGTCGGCGCAGATGCCGTCGGGGGCCACTTCGAGGCGCTGCACCGCTTCCCCGACGTCGTCGGTCTGCGGGGTCTGCCCGAACTGCGCCCACACGCGGCGCCCGCTCAGCTCGCCGTCCTCGCCGATGTCGAAGGCGGTCAGCCGCCCGGCGAAGGTCTCGGCGACGACCAGCACCCCGCCGGGCAGGATCACCATGCCGTTGGGGAACCCGAGGTCCTCGGCGGCGACGGCGACGCTCCCGTCCGCGTCGACGCGGGTGAGCGTGGTGTAGCGCACCGGCGCGCCGCCCATGAGGTCGAAGCCGAAGTTGCCCACCCAGGCTCGTCCGCGGTCGTCGACGACCATGTCGTTGAGCACCCCGGAGACCACACCGGACAGATCGGCGTGCTCCTTCAACTGCCCTGACTCGTCGCGCACGAGCACGCGGTGGTCGCGCATCGAGACGACGAGCAGGCGCCCGTCGGGCAGGAACCCGAGGCCCGAGGGCTGGTGCGGAACTTCGGCGACGACCTCGATGCCACCGCTGCCGTCGATCGCCACGACCCGCTCGGTGTAGAAGTCGGACACCCACAGCCGCCCGGCGTGCCACCTCGGGCATTCGAGGTAGGAGAAGCCTTCGAGCACGACTGCCGGCTGTCCCATCGCGACCCTCCTCGAGTCATCGTCGACCGTTTTCAGGGTGTTCGCTGTGACTAACTGAGCGCACAGTTACCATGACTGCGAGGCCGGGACGTGTCAAGTCCGAGTCGGCACGCGCCGGCCCCCGATGAGGGGAGACGGCGATGCCGGAGAAGAAGCGCGGCGGCGGAAGACACCCGGCGGCGGCCGCGATGGAGCTCACGACCAGCCTCGGCCCCGAGACGGTCCCCGCCGAGTTCTGGGGAGAGCACACTTCGCCGGTGGCTCGCGCGCTGCTGTCGTCGGCCGTGCAGTGCTTCGCCCGCAAGGGTTTCCACGCCACGACGACCCGCGACATCACCACCGTCGTCGGCCTCAGCCCCGGCTCGCTGTACGTGCACTTCCCGTCGAAGGAAGCCGTGCTGTTCCGCATCGCCCGGACCGGCCACGAGCGAGCCTTGGCGGAGCTGCGGGCCCAGCCCGACGACGGCGACCCGCGAAGCCACATCCGGCGTCTGGTGGCCGGGCACGTGTCGTGGCACGCCCGCCACCACACGGTGGCCAGGGTCTGCCAGTACGAACTGGCGGCGCTCGAGCCGGCGCACCACGCCGAGATCCTCGGCCTCCGGCAGCAGTTTTCCGCGATGATGCAGGAAGTCGTGGAACGCGGAGTCCGGGAAGGCGCTTTCGACGTGCCGGACATCGACCGCGCGGTCCGCGCGATCCTGTCGCTCGGCATCGACCTGGTCCGCTGGTACCGGCTCGACGGCGCGGACTCCCCGGAGGCCCTCGGCGAGTCGTACGCGGAGCTGGCGGCCCGGATGCTCGGCTCCCCCGGCTCGCTCAGCTGACGCCGCGCAGTGTCATGGTGAGGTGACGGCCCGGCCGACCGCACTGACGCGCCCGGCTCGGCGAGCGAGCAGGTACACGAAGAGTAACCACAAGCCGAAGGAATCTCACGACCGACCTCGGCGAAAACCGAGCTGTTTTCAGGAAACCGGCTTCCGTACCAGCCCCGCCGATCACTCTGTGTATCAGGGGGTGACTCGGCGCGCATGATCATCACGGTAGGTTTCACGGCGTTCCCAGGGGCCTCGACGACGCGGTCCCCACTTCCCCTTCAGCAGCGCGCGCCCCCGGGGTGCGTGCTGTTCGCCGTGCCGAAAGGAAGTTGCTTGACCGCCACGACGTTGACACAGGTGCTGCGCGAAACCCACGCCGCCGCCGGGACCACCCGGCTGGTCGTGCGGTGGGACCGCGAGACCGGCTGGGCGCACCTGGCCATCGCCGTTCCCGGCTCCGGTCCCGTCTGTTTCGGGGGTTTCCACCGGTTCTCCGGGGGAAGCGCCGAAGCCGTCGCCGCCGAGCTCGCCGCCCTCGGGTGCGTGTCCGCTCCGCCGCTGCACCTCGACGACACACTCTCGGAGATCGAAGCCGTGCTGCCGGAGGTGACCCCGGATGCGCGTCGATGACCTGCACCTCACCGGGATCGGCACCGACGTCGGCGCGCTGACGCCGGTCGCCGTGCCGCTCGCGGCCGGTGAGTTCACCTCCACCGACGCCGACCGCACCGGCCAGCTGTCCACCGCCGTCTCGACGCTGCCGGGCCCGGAACTGGCCGTCCGCGCCGGACGCGAAGCGTTGCGGCAGAGCGAACTCACGACCGGCGGCGCCGCCTGGCCGACGCTGTGCCTGCACGCCGGGATCTACCACCCCGGGATCGACTTCTGGCACGCCGCGTCCTACGTCCGCGACCAGCTCGGCCTCGGCGCCGGTCCCGGCCTCACCCTCGAGCTCGGCGCGATGAGCAACAGCCTGGTGGCCGGCCTGGACATCGCGGCGAGCGTGCTGCGCGGCCGCCCGGACCACGACGCCGCGCTCATCACCGCCGGCGACCGGTTCGGCGCGCCGGGCTTCCCGCACTGGAGCACCGACACCGGCATCGTCTACGGCGACGCGGGCAGCGCGGTCGTCCTCTCGCGCCGGCCGGGCCTGGCCCGGATCCGCGCGGTCGCGTCGTTCACCGACCCGTCGCTGGAAGGGCTGCAGCGCGGCGACGAACCGTTCCGCACGGCGAGCGTCACGGCCCACCGGTCCCTGGACATCCGGCGCCGCAAGCGGCAGTGGCTCGGCCGGCACGGCGGTCCGGCGCACGTCGACACCCGCAACGCCGACGGGGTCACGACGGTCGTGAAGACCGCCCTGTCCGACGCGGGGATCGACCTGCCCGACATCGCGAAGATCTGTGCCCCGCACTACGGCCGCCGCCTGGTGCACACGCAGATCCTGCGCCCGCTCGGCGTGCCCGAAGACCGCACGATGACCGAGCTGGGGCTGCGCGTGGGGCACCTCGGGGCCAGCGACCAGATCGTGGCGCTCGACCACCTGCTCCGGACCGGCGAAGCGAGCCCGGGCGATCACGTGCTGCTGCTGGGCATCGGCGTGGGCATGACCTGGACGGCCGTCGTCCTGCAACTCGGCCCCGCCTGCCGCTGACGGTGCGGGCGCCGCTCCGGCGCCCGCACCTTCCGGAACGCTTCGGCAGGACCGCGTGAAGCGGCAGCCGCACCTGCTGTGTACCCCCAAGTGCGTCCGGCTGGTTCGTTGCGGTGAAACCGAGCCGGGATGCGACCGCACTGACGAGTGGAACTCCGGCACGGAAAGGAACCTCGGCGCGGGCCACCCCGTTTCCGCGTCGGCACAGGAATATCGAGTGGCAGGCTGGGCCACGATGGCCGGAGGAGAAGACGGCACCTTCGTCCCGAGGAGAACCGCGTGCACCCCAAACACAGATCTGGGCACCCGACGTCTCACGGCGCGCGGACGGCACCTGGCTCATGTACTTCTCGGCGACCTCGGCCGAACGCGCGGCGATGTGCGTGGGCGCCGCCGTCGCCGACGTGCGCGGCCCGTACCGGCCCGCGGGCGACCGGCCGCTCGTCTGCCCGCCCCACGACGGCAGCGACATCGCCCCGCAGGGCTTCACCGACACCGACGGCACCCGTTACCTGCTCTACAAGAGCCTCCACGGCACGGGCGAGCCCTCGACCCTCTGGCTGCAGCGGGTGGACCGGGCCGGTCTCACGCTCACCGGCGGCCGAAAACCGTTGCTGCGCGTGGATTCCCCGGACGAAGAGGGGGTCATCGAGGCACCGTTCCTGCGGAACACCGGCGGCGGCTACACCGACGAGAGCTACCACACTTCGTACGCGACCGCGTCCACAGTGGATGGTCCGTACCGCAAAGCCGGCGCGCTGCTCACGACGGACGGACTCGGCGGCGCGGTCGACGGGCCGGGCGGCGCGGCGATCGCGGACGGGACCCTCTACTTCCACGGCCGGCTCCCCGGCCGCAAGGCCCGCGCGCTCTACTCACTGCCGATCCGCTTCGACGGCACGAAGCCGGTCCTCGGCTGAGCACGGAAGTCGAGCTCGTCGTCCAGCGCGGCTTCGACCTTCGCCGCCGCGCGCACCAGCGCCCGGTAGACGAGCACCGAGGCACCCACGAGCCCGAACACGGCAGCCATCGCCCAGAGGTCACCCCCGTCATCGGCGGGCACGACGGCGACGGTGACCACGGCGAACAGCAGCCACCGGTTGCGCACGGCGGGCCGCACCCGCCATCGGCCGCCGAGCTGCCGCCTGCCGACCAGGGACATCGGACCATGAGCACCCACGAGCGACCGACCTTTCGTCCGGGACCAGGCACGGAATGCGACCGATCACGAATGGGAGACGCCTCGACAGTCGCGGAATCAGCCATCGGAGTTACCAGTTTCGACCCGAGCGACCCTTGGTGAGCAACAGTCCACTCGAAAGAGTGAGATGCACAGTTGTTGCATTCTTGTGACACGAGCCCGGATTGTCTTGCTGCCAAAAACTGATTCATGGTGGCCGAGGAATTCCGCAGCGGCGCCGGGCCTGCGAGTTCGCGGATCTCGGTCCACATCGGACGACCACTCTCATATGGGTGATCAATCGCGCCACGATGCCGGCTTGCGCGCCGCGCCGACCTGAACCTGGTTAGGTCTGCCCCCGGGCGGCCCGGGGTGGGCCGCCTTTCTTTCGGGAAGGGAACGGGCCGGGGACTCATGGCCGATCGGACATCGGTGCTCATCGTCGGCGCGGGGCCCGCCGGGCTGGTGCTGGGCAACCTGCTGCGCGCCGGCGGGATCGACACCCTCATCCTCGAACGCGGCAGCCGGGAGCACGTGCAAGCCCGGGCGCGGGCGGGGTTCCTCGGTGCGAACAGCGCGCGGGTGCTGACCGAGCACGGCCTCGGCGCCGGGATGCTGCGCGACGGCAGCACCCACGGCACCTGCGCCTTCCGCGACGACGGCGGCGAGTTCGAACTCCGGTACGACCGGCTCGGCCGCGGCGAACGGCACACCGTCTACCCGCAGCACCGGCTCGTCACCGACCTCGTCGGCGAATACCTCGCGCGCGGCGGCGAGCTGCGGTTCGGCGTGACCGTCACGGACGTCGACACCGAAACCGCGACCGTCCGCTTCCGCGACGACCAGGGCAACACCGGCCAGGTGAGCGCCCGGTTCCTCGCGGGCTGCGACGGCAGCAACGGCGCCACCCGCCAGGCCGTCCCGGCGCCGGCCCGATGCGCCCGTGACCACGGCATCTCCTGGCTGGCCGTGCTCGCCGAGGCACCCCAGAGCATGCCGGCCGTCACCTATGCCCTGCACGAGCGCGGGTTCGCCGGGCACATGGCGCGCAGCCCCTCGGTGACCCGCTACTACCTCCAGGTCCCGCGCGGCGACGACGCCGCGGCCTGGAGCGACGAGCGGATCTGGACCGAACTCGCCGTCCGCATGCGCACCGGGAAGTTCGGCGAGCTGCGCCAAGGGCCGGTCACCGAGCGCCGGATCGTGCGCCTGCGCTCCGACGTCGTCGACCCCCTGCGGCACGGCAGGCTGTTCCTCGTCGGCGACGCCGCGAGCCTGATCAGCCCGTCCGCTGCCAAGGGCGCCAACCTGGCGATCATGGCGGCCGAAGTCCTGGCCGCCGCGCTCGCCGACGCCCTCCTGCGCGACGACGAGCGCGCCCTCGCCGCGTACTCCCGCACCTGCCTGCCCCGCATCTGGCGGGCGCAGGAGTTCTCGCACTGGATGATCGGGCTCCTCCACGACCCGGCCGGCGCCGGGACCTTCGGGTCCGCCCTGCGCCGCACCCGGCTCGACAACCTGCGCGAATCCCGCGCACACCAAGACTTCTTCGCCGAGAACTACGTCGGCATCTGAGCAACAGGAGTGCCCATGACCGCGACGCTCGCCCCCACGCTCGCACCCGAGGATCTCGACCGCCTCACCACGGCGAGGGACCTCGTCCGCACCAGCGACACCACCACGGTGCTCGCCGCCGCCCTGCCGTCGCTGCCCACCGCCGAACGGGCGGCTTTGGCGGCGCACGCGCCCTTTTCGCACGTCGGGTTGCTCATCTTCCCGAGCACCCTCGACGGGCTCGGCGAAGAACTGGCCCGCCACGGCCTCGAGACGGGGCTGATGAGCCACAGCGTCGTCGTCCGGGACCGGATCGCCCGCCGCTACGGCGTGCCCGCCGACGACCTGACGGTCGGCATCCTGCGCGCCCCGGTGACCGACCACGACGGCCGCCCGTGCGCGCTGGAGATCTTCGTCCTGGTCACGCCGCCGGACCTGGCCCACATCGCCGCCGACGAGCGCCGGCGCGGCCACGAGGACCACTTCGCGCTAGGGGTGCCGCGCGCCGACCCGATCGTCCTCGATGGACTCCGTGCGGCGATCGCCGGGCAGCTGCGCCCGGACGGCGGCGGCTACAACGGGCACGAAGACGCCACTGTGCTGTACTTCCAAGACGCGCACCACCCCGCGCCGGCCTACCGGCGGCTGGAGCTGCTGTACGCGGGCGAGTTCCCGCGGGTGCTCGCCGCGCACCAGCGCGACTCCGAGCCCGGCACGGAACTGCTCGGGCTGCTGACCGGCGCCTGGGCGACGCAGGCCGTCTCGACGGCCGTCGAGCTGCGCCTGCCGGATCACCTGGCCACGACCGCAGACCTCGGCGCCCTGGCCGCGGCGACCGGCACCGACCGCGAGAGCCTCGGCCGGCTCCTGCGGTACCTGGCCACCCTCGGCGTCGTCCGCGCGACGGCGGCGGGGTACGTGCTCACCGAGGTGGGGGCGCTGCTGCGCTCGGACGTCGAAGGCACCATGAGCGCACTCGCCCTGATGTACGGCGGCCCGTTCTACCGGTCCTTCGCCGCGCTCACCGACGCCGTCCGCACCGGCGAGGAGTCGTTCGCGAAGGTCTTCGGCGCGCACCACTTCGCCCACCTGGCCGCGAATCCGGACCTGGCGGACCTGTTCCACCGGTCGATGGCGGCCAGCAACGCGATGTTCGCCGAGCTCACCCGCGTCGCCGACTTCTCGGCCACCCGGGTGGTCGTCGACGTGGCCGGCGGCAACGGCGCGCTGCTGTCCCGCGTCCTCGACGCCCACCCGGCGACCACCGGCGTGCTCATGGACCGCCCGGAGGCCCTGGCCGTCGCCGGCCCGGCACTGGCGAAGCACGCGACGCGCTGCACCCTGGTGGCCGGCGACTTCACGGAAGCCGTTCCCGGTGGCGGTGACGTGTACCTGCTGTCCCGCGTCCTGCACGACTGGGACGACGAGCGGTGCCACACCATTCTCAGCACGTGTGCATCCGGTATGCCGGACGACGCCGAACTCCTGATCGTCGAGCGCCTGCTGCCGGCGGAAAGCGGGACGGCGTCGCTGGCGGTGCCGTGGGACATCCACATGCTCTGCAACGTCGGCGGTCGCGAGCGCACCGAGTCCCACTACCGCGCGCTGCTGGCCGACGCGGGCTTCGAGCTGACCGGCGTCCGCCCGCTGGCGTTGGACGCGTACGTCCTGCGCGCGGTCAAAGCCCCACGATGACGAGGTCCCCGAAATAGCCCTGGCCATTTCCGGCAAGGCGTGGCAATACTGGAACTCCCCCACCGAAGAGGTGATTTCCGGTAATGACAAAGAAGACACTCCTTGCCGTGGCGACCATCATTTCGCTGATTTCGGGCAGTACGAATACGGCCGTCGCGGAAACCGATTCCTCCGCGCACCGGCCGATTTCGGCCTGGTCGCCGAGCATGACGATCGGCGGCCCGAACTTCACCGACCGGACACTGCGGATGGTCGTCCACCCCAGCGTCGGCGGTGACGCGCTACGCGTGCACCTGTCGAACCTGCGCGGCACCACCCCTCTCGTCGTCGGCGGCGTCAGCCTCGCCCTGCAGGCCGGGAAGGCGACCGCCGTCGAAGGATCCCGGCGCACAGTCACGTTCTCGCGCGCGAGAACGCTGACGATCCCGGCGGGGCAGGAGGTCGTCAGCGACCCGGTGGCGCTGCCGGTGCGCGCGGAGCAGAACCTGCTCGTGAGCCTGTACCTGCCCCAGGCCACCAGCTCGGCGACCTGGCACTCCGACGCCTTCGACGTCTCCTACCTCTCGAAGCCGGGCGACCACGCGGCCGACACCGACGACGGGAACTACGTCGCCGCCACGACTTCCTGGTACTACCTGTCCGGTTTGGACGTCGTCTCCCCCGCCGCCACCGGCACCGTGGTGGCCTTCGGCGACTCCATCACCGACGGCTACAACACCCCGGCGAGCGTCTACCACCGCTGGCCTGACGACCTCGCTCGACGGCTGGCCGGGCCGCACCCGACCGCCGTGGTCGACGCCGGGATCGGCGGCAACCGGGTGCTGACCGACGTGCCGAACATCTGGCAGGGCGTCAGCGCGCTCAAGCGGTTCGCCCACGACGCGCTGGCGCAGCCCGGCGTGCGGACCGTGATCCTCATGGAGGGCATCAACGACATCGGGAACAACGCAGGCCCGGACGGCGGCCCGCTCACCGCGCAGCAGCTGATCGACGGCTACCGCGCGCTGATCCGGCAGGCGCACGCGGCCGGGGTGCGGATCCTCGGCGGGACGATGCTGCCGGACAAGGGCGCCGGCTACTACAGCGAACCCGCCGAGGCGATCCGCCAGGCGGCGAACGCGTGGATCCGCACGAGCGGGCAGTTCGACGGCGTCGTCGACTTCGACCGGGCGCTGCAAGACCCCTCCGATCCCGCGGCGCTGCAGGCCGGCTTCGACTCGGGTGATCACCTCCACCCGAACGAAGCCGGCATGCAGGCCATGGCCGACGCGGTCGACCTGCGGCTGCTCTGACTCAAGAAATGCGGAAGCCGTCCACCAGGAAATAGGTTCCGCTCGCTTTGGCAACGGTCAGCGTGTGCCGTCCGGCGGCGAGCCCGGTCACCGAATAAACGGGGACCTGGGTTTGCCGCTGGGCGGTGTTCGCACTGACTGTTCCCTTAGCAACCCCGTCGAGCGTGACGGCGATATCCCCTTCGTCGGAATTCGTCTCGGTGAGGAGACTGATCCCGGTCCCGGTGAAGGTGATCGACGCCGCATCGCCGTTCTGCTGGGTGTAGTGCACGCCGTTCTCGAGGTCGCCGTAGGTCCGCGAACCGCTCGAGGCCCAGCTCCCGGTGTAGGCGATCCGCAGATCGTCGTCGTCGAGCACCTTGCCCGGCGGGGTACCCGGCCCGGCCGCGTCGATGATCGACTGGGCCGCGGGCGGCCAGCGGCCGTCGGTGACCACAGTGGACGGTTCGAGGTCGATGTCCGTGCCGTTGTTGTTGTAGCGGTCGGTGTCGGTGAAGTTGCCGTGGATGGAGTCGTCGTGGATGGTCGGCGTCCACAGGTTCAGCCACAGCGAGCCGTTGCTGAACTTCACCACGTTGTCGTGGGTGTTCCACAGCGAGCTGCCCTCGTCGTGGTAGATCATGTTGCAGCCGTTGACGCATTCGCCGAGCACGTTGCCGGCGAACTCGGAACCCGATGCCTGGCCGCCGAGGGTGTAGATCGGGCCGCCGTCGAACAGCACGCCCATCACGCTGTGCACGTGGTTGCCGACGACGTGGTTGCCGCCGGTGTAGGTCGTGCCGTGCAGGCACGGGTCGGGCAGGCCCTGCTTGGCCTGCAGGGCGCAGCTCGACGCCCAGCCCCAGCCCCAGCCGATCGACACGCCCGAGTACGGCGTGTAGCCGATGTCGTTGTGGGACAACGTGGTCCCGCGGCTGTGGCCGACCCAGACGCCGACGGCGTCCTGGTACTCCTGCCCCGGCCGCTGGATGATGTTGCCGGCGACGGTGTTGCCGCTGGTCATCAGCGACGGCTGGGTCTGGTAGTAGTCGTCGACCTCCCCGACGTCGACGCCGCTGCCGCCGATGTCGGTGATCGAGCTGCCGGACACCGTCGAGTCCTGGGTCTGGTCGGCGAGGTCGATGCCGCTGGTCCCGGTGTGCTGCACGGTGACGCCGGTGAAGGCGATCCGCGCGCCGCGGTGCACCTGCACGGCGGCGGGGATCCGGGTCGGCGCCCGGGTGGCCGGGTCCCACAGGATCCCGGCCTGGTTGTCGATGTAGCCCGCGGTGCTCGGAGCGGTCCAGGTCGTGTAGGCGAAGGTGATGCCTTCGAAAGCGATGTCGTGCACCGGCGCGACGACGTCGGGGATGACGGTGACGGCGTCGATCAGCAGGTAGTCACCGCCGGCCTTGACCACGCGGACGGTGTGCTTGCCCTTGGCCAGCCCGGTGACCGAGACGACGGCCTGCTGCGCGAGGCGCTCGTCGCTCTTGGCCGACACCGTCTGCTTCTTGACGTCATCGATGTAGACGTCGATGTCGCCTTCATCCGAGTTCGTCTCGGTCAGCACCTGGATTCCGGTGCCGGTGAAGGAGTAGCTGAAGGCGTCGCCGTTGGTCTGGGTGTAGTGGACGTCGGCGCCGAGGTCGCCCAGGTGCCGGCCGCTCGAGTAGTTCCAGGCGCCGGTGTAGGTCGCGCGCCAGTCGGTGTCGTTGAGCGGCGCGAGGTGCCCGGGGGTGCCGGCCAGGTCGAGCAGTTCCGGCGCGACGGGCAGTTCGACGTCGGCCTTGGCGAGGTCCTCGCCGGGCCGGGGCACGTAGTAGAGGAACCCGGCGTCGCCGTCGAGGTAGAACTGGCCGGGGGTGCCGAGCAGCTGGTAGGCGTTCTCGAGCCAGGTCACGCGGTCGAGGCTCGGCAGGCCGGCGCCGTTGAACGGGAAGCTGGGGTTGGGGACCGAGGTGTGGTTGTTGGTCCAGCACCCCGGGTCGACGGTCAGCGCCGAGCCGCCCGACGCGCCGGGCGTGATGGAGGCCAGCGGGCAGCGCAGCTGCTTCCAGCCGTTGTTCGCGACCACCTCGACCCGGGCGGCGTTCGTCCAGGACGTGGAGGACGCGTCGGCGGTGGTGAACCCGGTGGCGGACACGGAGAACCCGCCCGGGTCCTGGGCGGTGCGGGCGCGCACCGCGCGGACGCCGTTCACGAACAGCTCCCGGCTCGCGGTCCCCTTCGGCACGGGCGCGCGGTAGATGTTCTTCGCGGCGTCGGTCTTCCGGAAGCCGCCGACCTTCAGGGCGCCGCTGAAGACCGGCGTCTGGCCGGGGGCCGCGCGGTAGACGACGCGGTGTCCCGGCCGGCCGGAGTCCTGCACGCCCAGCCGCAGCGGCGTGGTCAGCGAGTAGGTACCGCCACGCAGTTCGACGACGACGTCCCCGGCGGCCCGCGGGACGAGCTCGCGGACGCGGTCGCGGGCCGTGGCGAGGTCGCACGGGGCGGCGGAGCTGCAGGCGGAGCCGTGACCGGACGGGGCGGCGTAGAGGACGTCCGGAGGTCTTCCGGGAGTGGCGCCGACAGCCGCGACAACGGCTGCGGCGGTGACCAGGTGCGCGACGACGGTGGCGATTCGCATCGGAGATCTCCGGCGGGGTCAGCGGACAAACATCAGATGAATATAGCTCGGAGTCTTGGGTTGCGGGACACCTGATTTCGACTCGGTCGACCGTCTGATCCGGGCAGATGCCGGGCTTGCGGCCCGAATGGGACATTGCAGGACAGGATCCGCCGCCGCTCTTGACAGTGCAGAGTTCCTACCTTTGGCTGTCCTGCGCCGAGCTGGACGACAGTGCCGCTGTGGGACCCGATCACTCCCGGCCGAACCCACCGGCACTCACGTACCCTGCGCGATGACGATCACGCCGACCCGCGGGGAGCCTCGCCATGACGAGCAGCACCGAGCACGTGGAGACCACCGAGGTCGTCATCGCCGGCGGCGGCCCGGTCGGGCTGACCCTCGCCCACGAACTCGGCTCCCGCGGGATCGGCTGCGTCCTGCTCGAACCGCGGCCGGAGCCGAGCCTCGCTTCCCCGCGGTGCAAGCAGATGAATCCCCGCTCGATGGAGATCTTCCGGCGCCTGGGCATCGCCGACGCCGTCCGCGGCAACGCGCGCCTGCCCTTCGGGTGGTCGGACTCGGCGGTCTTCTGCACCGCGCTCACCGGGCATCGGCTGGAACGCTTCGACGGCGTCTTCGCCCTCAGCGACGTCCAGCGACCGGACCTGGCCGAACCCGCGCTGTGGTGCGCGCAGAACCACGTCGAAGAGGCCTTGCGCGACACCCTCACGCGGCGCGAGACGGTCAGCGCGCGCTGGGGTTGGACCCTGACCGGCCTCGAACAGGACGCCACCGGCGTCACCGCCACCGCGACGGACGACGCGGGCCGGGAGCGCGTCGTGCGGGGCCGCTACCTGGTCGGCGCCGACGGTGCCCGCAGCGCCGTGCGGCGGGCCTGCGACATCCCGCTGACCGGGCGGAGCCACGAAATCCGGAACGTGCAGGTGATCTTCGACGCGCCGGGGCTGTCCGCCCGCCACCGGCTGGGCCGCGCCGTGCAGTACTGGGTCGTCAACCCCGAAGTCAACGGCCTGATGGGCATGCTGACCACCGAAGACCTGTGGTGGGCCATCATCATCAACGCCCGCGAAGACGCCGACGCCGCGTGGTACGAGCGGGCGGTCCACCGCATGATCGGCGCCGAAGAGCCCATCACCGTCACCGCGACCGATCCCTGGACCGCCCGGATGCTGGTGGCCGACCGCTACCGGGAGGGCCGCTGTTTCCTCGCCGGCGACGCCGCCCACCAGAACCCGCCGTGGGGCGGATTCGGTGCCAACACGGGCATCGGGGACGCCGCCGACCTCGGCTGGAAGCTCACGGCCGCGCTGCGCGGGTGGGCCGGCGACGGCCTGCTCGACTCCTACGAGACCGAACGCCGTCCCATCGCCCGGCGCGCGATCGCCGAGGCCGAGCGGAACATGCGGGTGCTGACCGGAGAGCTCGCCGTGCCGGGCCTGGACGGCGACGGACCGGACGGCCGGGCCCTGCGCGCCAAGACGGCGGAGCTGATCCGGCAGGCCAAGACCGCCGAGATGTACACCGTGGGTTTCGTGCTCGGCACCGCGTACTCGGGCTCGCCGATCGTCCTCCCCGACGACGGCCCCGCGCCGGCGTCCACCGGGACGGAGTACCGGCCGTCCGGTGCCCCGGGCAACCGGCTGCCGCACCAGTGGCTCAGCCGGAACCGGTCACTCCAGGACGAGCTCGGCCCCGGCTTCACGCTCCTGGAGATCGCGGCACCGCCGGCACCGGAATGGGAACCCGCCGCGGCGGAGGCCGGCGTGCCGTTGACCCGGTACCGGCTCAACCGGCCGGACCTGCACGGTCTTTACGCGGCCCGGTATGTCTTGGTGCGGCCCGATGGGTACATCGCGTGGCGCGGCGAGGCCTCTCCTGGTGACCCGCGGGCGGTGCTGGACCACGCTCGGGGACAGCACGGCTGACGATCGGTGAGGCCGCGTCCGCTTCACGCCTGCGCGGCCAGCAGCTCCCGCAGGCGGGACAGCACGACTGCCCCTCGGCGAGGTGACGCCCGGTTCACGCCTGCGCGGCCAGCAGCTCGGCGAGCAGCTCCCGCACCCGGCGATCGATCTCGTCCCGGATCGGCCGGACGGCCTCGATGCCCTTGCCCGCGGGGTCGTCGAGCTGCCAGTCCAGATAGCGCTTGCCGGGGAAGATCGGGCAGGCGTCGCCGCAGCCCATGGTGATCACGACGTCGGCGGCCTCGACCGCGTCCGTCGTCAGCTTCTTCGGGACCTCCTGGGAGAGATCTAGGCCGATCTCGGTCATCGCCTCGCGGACGGCGGGGTTGATGCTGTCGGCCGGCGCGGAGCCGGCCGAGCGGACGTCGACCGCGCCGTGGGCGTGGTGGGCCAGCAGCGCTGCGGCCATCTGAGAACGGCCGGCGTTGTGCACGCAGACAAAGAGAACCTCGGGCTTGCGAGTCATCGAGAACTCCCGGCGAAGCGGCGCCGCAGCGCGAGGGAAACGTACACGAGGGCGACGAGCACGGGCACTTCGATCAGCGGCCCGACGACCCCGGCGAGTGCCTGCCCGCTCGTGGCCCCGAAGGTCGCGATGGCCACGGCGATGGCCAGCTCGAAGTTGTTGCCCGCAGCAGTGAACGCGAGCGTCGTCGTCCGTTCGTAGGACAGGCCGACGGCTTTGCCGAACGCGTAGGAACCGGCCCACATCAGTCCGAAGTAGACCAACAGCGGCACGGCGATCCGGACCACGTCCAGCGGTCGCGCGGTGATCTGTTCTCCTTGCAGGGCAAAGAGAATCACGATCGTGAACAACAGGCCGTAGAGCGCGACCGGGCCGATCTTCGGCAGGAACCGCGTCTCGTACCAATCCCGGCCTCGAGCACGTTCGCCGAAGCGCCGGGTCAGGTACCCGGCGACCAACGGGATGCCGAGGAAGATCAGCACACTCTTCGCGATCTGCCACCCGGACACCGCCAGGTCGGCTTGCGGGAGACCGAGCCAGCCCGGCAGGACCGAGAGGTAGAACCAGCCCAACAGCCCGAACGCGACGACCTGGAACACCGAGTTCAGCGCGACCAGCACGGCGGCGGCTTCACGATCGCCGCAGGCGAGGTCGTTCCAGATGATCACCATGGCGATGCACCGAGCAAGGCCGACGATGATCAGCCCGGTCCGATACTCCGGCAGGTCCGGCAGCAACAGCCGCGCGAGGGCGAACATCAACGCCGGTCCGACGACCCAGTTCAGCACCAGCGACGGCCACAACAGCCGCCGGTCCCGGGTGACGGTGCCGAGGCGGTCGTAGCGGACCTTCGCCAGCACCGGGTACATCATCACCAGCAGCCCGAGCGCGATCGGGAGCGAAATCCCGTCGATCCGGACCGCGGAGAGTGCGGTGTTCAGGCCGGGAATCGAGCGGCCGGCCAGCAGTCCGGCGACCATGGCGACCGCGATCCAGACCGGCAGCAGCTTGTCCATCATGGACAGACGGGGTGCCGTCCCAGCATCGACGGCGGTCACGCCGTGACTGCTTCGCCGGTGGTGGTCAGCACCGCCGACAGCCGCGTCAGCACCTCAGGGTGCACGCGGTAGTAGATCCAGGTGCCGCGCCGGTCGCCGGTGATCAGCCCGGACTCGCGCAGGACCTTCAGGTGATGGGAGATGGTCGGACCGGTCAGGTCGAACGCGTCCGTCAGGTCGCAGACGCACGCCTCGCCGCCCGCGTGGGAGGCGATCAGCGACAGCAGCCGCAGCCGAACCGGGTCCGCCATCGCCTTGAACAGGTGCGACAGCTCGACCGCCTGGTCCTGCGTCAGCGGCTCCCGGGCCAGGGGCGCGCAGCAGGCGTCCATCGCGACGAGCGGCAGTTGCTTCGACATGCCTCTATATTGACAGACTTGTATATAGAGAGCAATCTAAGTTCGTCTGGTTAGACAGTCATCTATTCAAGGAGGCGGCAAGGATGTCCAGGGTGCAACTGGCGCTGCGGGTCGGCGACCTCAAGGGCTCGATCGACTTCTACTCCAAGCTCTTCGGCACCGAACCGGCCAAGCTCCGGCCGGGCTACGCGAACTTCGCCGTCGAGGAGCCCGCGTTGAAGCTGGTCCTGCTCGAAGGCGAACCCGGCCAGGAGACGGTGATGGACCACCTCGGCGTGGAGGTCGAGTCGACCGACCAGGTCAACGCGGCCACCCAGCGACTCACCGGCGAAGGCCTCGAGACGCTCACCGAGGACGACACGACGTGCTGCTACGCGGTGCAGGACAAGGTGTGGGTGCACGGACCCGGCAAGGAGCCCTGGGAGGTCTACACGGTCAAGGGCGACTCGACGACCTACGGCACCGACAGCGCCGCGCTGGTCACCCCGGCGACGTGCTGCACGAGCGACGCCGCCAAGCCCGAGGGCTGCTGCAACTGAGGACGGACGCCGGTGCGCAATCGAGGGGCGCACCGGCTCCACTCCCCTACGTGCCGACGCAGATGCTGCGCCGCTCGATCATGACGACATCGCGCCAGGCACCGTGATGCCGGCCCACCCGTTCCCGCACGCCGATCTCCCGGAACCCGGCTCGGCGATGGAGTGCCCGGCTGGCGGTGTTCTCCGGGAACACGCCGCTCTGGATCGTCCAGATACCCGCCTTCTCGGTCGAGGCGATCAACGCCGCCAGCAGAGCCTGCCCGACTCCGCGGCCACGAGCCTCGGCTTCGACGTACACGCTGTGCTCGACAACGCCTTCGTAGACGCACCGCGAGGACACAGCGGTGATCGCGGCCCAGCCGAGCACCCGCCCCGCCGGATCGAGGGCGACCAGCCGATGGTCCGGAAGATGGGCAGCATCCCAGGTCTTCCAGTCGGGCGCGACGATCTCGAAGCTCGCCTGCCCGGTGTCGAGCCCGGCCTGGTAGATCGCCAGCACTTGGCCCGCGTGCTCGGACGTCATCGCCACGACCGGGATCGGTTTGGTGGCGCGGATAATCGCGGAGTGGAGCTTGTCGCCGACCTCGTGGGTCAGTTCGATCTCGACATCGGCAAGCCCGGCTTCGAGCAGCAGGGTCCGGTAGCGCTCCGCGGTAAGCGCGCCGCCGAGGCACTCGACCGCACCGGCCCGCGCCGCGCGTTCGGCGTCGGTGAGCGTGTCGTCGGCCAGGATGTCGGTGACACCGAGGCGCCCACCGGCGCGCAGGACGCGGGCGATCCCGGCGAACACGGCGGGCTTGTCGGGCGAGAGCGCGATGACGCAGTTGGAGATGACGACGTCGACCGAGGCGTCCGGCAGCGGAATCTGCTCGATGGTGCCCTTGACGAACTCGACGTTGGTCACGCCGGCCCGCTCGGCGTGCCGGCGGGCGAGGGCGAGCATGTCGTCGGTCATGTCCAGGCCGATCGCCCGCCCGTCCGGCCCGACGCGGCGCGCGGACAGCAGGACGTCCAGCCCGCCGCCGGACCCGAGATCGAGCACGGTCTCACCAGACTTCAGCTCGGCGACGGCGAGAGGGTTGCCACAGCCGAGGCTGGTCGCGGTCACCTCGGCGGGGAGTTCCGAGTCGAGGTAGTGGACCGCGCCCAGGCGGTCGGCGTCTCCGTCGCCGGTGAGCATGCCGGTTCCCTCGCCGGCCAGGGCTCGCTGGGCGGCAGTGGCGTACCGGTCACGGACCGCATCACGGTCGGGGTTCATCCGGCCACCTCTTCGGCTTCGGCGAACGGCCGGACACCCCGGCCCATGACGACGTCGGCCGCGCTCGGGAAGCACGAGACGCACTCCTGGTTGACCCGGTAGAGCCGGGCGGTCCCGCGTGGCTCGACGAGCACGAACCCGACGCCGGCCAGGATTTTCAGGTGCGCGGAGACGGTGGACTGCCCGACGCTGACCTGCTCGACGACCTCCCCCACCGTCATCGGCCCGCCGGCCTCGGCGAGCAGGTTGACGATCTGCACGCGCGTCGGGTCGGCGAGCGCGCGAAACCATCCGGCGTAGATCTGGGCGGCATCCCGGCTCAGCACGGCAGCTCCTTCCATCGGTCATCGACGATAGACGATGAAGGGGGCGCGCGAAACCCCAGCCCGTTGGACACACCGCTTGACACCGCTCTGAACAGCCTATATAAACCAATCGGTTACAAAACCGAAAGGTTATCAATGGGCACGAGCACCACCCTGGACGCGACCTTCGCAGCACTCGCGGACCCCACCCGGCGGGCCATCCTCGCCCGGCTCGCGACCGGCGACGCCACCGTCACCGAACTCGCCGCCCCCTTCGCGATGAGCCAGCCCGCCGTGTCGAAACACCTCCGGGTGCTCGAGCGTGCCGGGCTGGTGAAACGCGGCCGGGACGCCCAGCGGCGGCCGTGTCACCTGGTGGCCGAACCGCTGAAAGCCGCCACCGCCTGGCTGGCCGGCTACCGGGACTACTGGGAAGCCAGCTACCGGCAGCTCGACGACCTCCTGAAGGACCTGCAACCGTGACGCCCCCGCTCCGGAGCCCGGGACTCCAGGTCACCGAAGCGGGCGACACCGGGCTCGTGCTCACCCGGTCCTTCGCCGCTCCCGCCGACCTCGTCTTCGCCGCCCTCACGCAGCCCGAACTGTTGCGGCGCTGGCACGGCGCCCGCGGCTGGCGCCTGGCCGGCTGCGAAGTCGACCTGCGGCCCGGGGGCGCCTGGCGGTTCGTCTCCCACGGGCCCGGCGGCGCGGAAATGGAGATGTACGGCGAATTCCGCGAAGTCGAGCCGCCCGCGCGGCTCGTGCAGACCGAGATCCACCGCGGCTGGCCCGAAGGCGCCGCGCTCGTCACCACCGTCCTGGCCGAGACCGGTGGCCACACCACCATGACCGTCGCCGTGCGGTACCCGTCGGCGGAAATCCGCGACCAGGTCGTGCGCACCCCGATGCGACGCGGTGCCGGCGAATCCTACGACCGCCTCAGTTCCCTGCTCGACCACGAGAAACGAGACCACTCATGACCGACCCCGCCACCAAGATCCCCGACGCCTCCGAGGTCATCAACGCGCCCGGGAACCCGCCCGTGCCCCCGGGCGCGTTCCTGCTCGAACTCGTCCCGGTGCCGGTCGCGGACCTCGACCGGGCCATCGCCTTCTACCGGGACCAGGCCGGCTTCGCCCTCGACGTCGACGTCCGCCCGGCCGAGGGCGTCCGCATCGTGCAGCTCACCCCGCCCGGCTCGGCCTGCTCGATCTCCCTCACCGAGGGCGTCCAGCCCCTCGCCCTGCCGCCGGGCGCGATGCGCGGGCTGCACCTGGTGGTCGCCGACATCGAGCAGGCGCGCGCCCAGCTCGTCGAGCGCGGGGTCGAGGTCGGCCCCGTCGAAGACATGGGCGGCGTGCTCTACGCCTACTTCGCCGACCCGGACGGCAACACCTGGTGCCTGCAGCACATGCCCTGGCGCTGACGCGCCGTCACCCGCTCACCGCGCGTTCGACGTGCAGGGCCAGGAACGCGTACACCCGCCGGACCAGCTCGGGTTCTCCGCTCATGAGGTCGTACCCGTGGTCGACGCCCCGGATGTCGTAGTGCTCCACCAGCGCACCGGCCTCCGCGAGCTTGCCGGCGTAGGTGACGGCTTCGGCGCGCAGCCGGTCGTGCTCGCAGGTGATCACCAGCGCGGGCGCGATCCCCGCCAAGCCGTCACCGTTGCTCCCCCACGCCGGGGACGCCAGCGGGTCCGTGCGGCGGGCGGCGTCGGGGATGTAGGCGGTGTCGAAGACCTCCCCCATCCACGGCCGGATCACGACGCCCGGCGACGCGGGTTTGGCCGCGGCCGGGGTGACCAGGTCGAGCGGCGGATAGTGCAGCACCTGCAACGCGATCTCCGGCCCGCCCTCGCGCAGCGCGAGCCGGGACGCCGCGGCCGCCAGTGAGCCGCCGGCACTCTGCCCGCCGACGCAGAGCCGCGCGCCCTCCCACTCGCGCTCGGGCGCGGCCGCCCACGTCAGCGCGTCGAAGACCTGTTCGCACGGCACGGGAAACCGCCGTGCCGGCGCGAGCGCGTAGTCGACGTTGACCACGAACACCCCGGCGTGCTCGGCGAGGTACCGGCACAGCGGGTCGTCCCCGATCGGGCCGCCCACCACGAACCCGCCGCCGTGGGCGTTGACGTACACACCCTGGGCACCCTTCCGCGGGCGGTAGAGGGTGGCGGGCATCGGCCCGTGCCGGGTCGGCACCGTGATTTCCGTGGTACGGGCGGGAATCTCGGGGAACAGCGGCCGCGGCTTGATCGCGCGGGCGGCGGCCGCCCCCATCAGGCGGGCCACGCCGTCGGCGACGAACGGCTTCGACAGGATCGACACGGGCGACCTCACTTCACGCGGATCTGGTGGAACTCGAGCGAAACCCCGAGCGGCCGGGCGCCCTCCAGCATGGGGATGAGCGTGCCGACGAGAACGGCGTCGTTGAGCCAGGAGTACGGGCCTTCGGGCGCTTCGATGCGCGGCGTCGTGACGATGCCCTGCGCGGTGAAGGCGCCGGTGTTGGTCACCGTGAGCACGACGCCGTCGTCGGTGCGGATCAGGTACTTCGCCGTCACCGCGGCGACGCCGTCACCCCGCACGACACTCCAGTCCGCGCCGATGCCGAGCACTTCTCCGGTGATCCGCGGGCCGGTGACGGTGCCGCCGGTGATCGGGATGACCCGGCGGTGCCCGGTCGGTGTCACTCCCGCGTCGATCGGTTCGGAAATCAGGACTTCCAGCCGTGCCACCAGATCCATCGCGAGTTCGGGGTGGGTCACCGGTCCCCTTCCGGAAGTCCGCCGAAGGTGTGCATGAGCCGGACGAGGCGGTCGGTCAGCTTTTCGGGATCGAGGGGGTCTTCGTCGCTGAGAAGCCAGGCGTTGATCAGCGCGCCGGCGCCGCCGGTGACGAACACCGCGAGGTCGTCCGCCGTCGCGGCGGGCACCTGGTCACCGAAGAGCGCCCGGATCACCTGGCGGTTGCCCGGCGCGAGCAGGTCGGTCAGGGCGGTGGTCAGCGCGAAGGCGCACGGGCCGGTGAGCAGGGCGCGGTAGAACGCGCGGTGGGCGGCGAAGTGCCGGGCCGTGGCGAGCACGGCGGCCCGGCCCGACTCCTCGCCGAACACCAGTTCCCGCCGGGCGAGGTCGATCGCCGCCGCGACCAGCAGCGCGTCCCGGTCGGCGAAGTGCAGGTAGACGAGCTGCCGGCTGACCCCGGCGGCCTCGGCGAGGTCGGTGACCGGGACGTTCGCGCTGCCGCGCCCGGACACCAGCTCGACCGCGGCCGCGAACAGCGCCGCGCGCGAACGCACAGCGCGGAGTTCGCGCCCGTCGGTCGTGTCGATGCTCACCTGAACTTTATAGACAGGTGTCAAAGAACTGGCAAGAGGCCGCCCCCGGTGAACCGCAGCAGGTTTCCCGACGGGTCCCGCACCCGCAGCACGTCCGCCGCAAGCTCGTGCGGGTAGCCCGCCGCGGAGAGCCGGCCGGCCAGCTCGCGCACGTCGGCTGCCTCGGGGAGCACCAGATCGACGCCGACGAGGTGGGCACTGTCCTCGGGCGCGGGCTCACCCCCGGCCGGGCTGAACCGGTTGGTGAAGACCAGCAGCGCGCGGTGCTCGACGACCCCGACCGCGAGGAACATGGTTCCCAGGCGGCCCTCGACGGCGAAGCCGAGCAGGTCGCAGTAGAACGGCTCCGTGGCCGCCAGCTCCGGGTCGGTCACCTTGAGCTGGACGTGCCCCAGCTCGGTGCCCGCCGGAAGGCCCTCGAACGGCAGTTCCCAGCCGGGTTCGCCGGAGAAGTCCGTCATGGCCAAGGGATCGGCGACGAGCACCGGCCGGCCGTCCTGCCAGCGCCACTCCTCCCGCGGCCGGGCGGAGGTGACTTCGACGCAGTGACCGTCCGGGTCCACGACGTAACACGAGCGCGCGACGACGTGATCCGTCAGCTGGAATTCGGTGTGCCGGGCCGTGTAGTGCCGGACGAACCGGGCCAGGTCCGCCGCGGTGGGCACTTGCGGCGCGAAGTGGCTGAGGCCGCTGCCCGACGACGGCGGCGGCCCCGCCCCGGGGCGCTCGCGCAAGACGACGAACGCACGCTCGGGCACGCCCAGCCGGGCACCGTCTTCGCCGCGGTCGAGCAGGCGCAGGCCGATGTCGCGCGTGTAGTACTCCACGCTGCGGCCGAGGTCGGCGACCGTCAGTTCGACGGCGCCCAGTGCCAGGTTTCCGTCCATCGGACGCTCCTTCATTTCGTGCGGCTCCCCGCCGCGAACACGCGCTCGAACGGCCGGGTCAGCCGCGAAACGAGGCCCATGGTCCGGAAGAACCAGATGATCTTCCGCGGCGGGCGGTCGGCGAACATCAGGTCGAGGCCCTTTTGCGACGCGGCCGCGGACTTGGCCGCCCGGGGGAACATCGTCTTCTCGTAGACCGCGAGTGCGGTGTCGAGGTCGTCGTGGCCCAGGATCGCCCGGGCGAGATCGGCTCCGTCGATCAGCGCGAGGTTGGCCCCTTCGCCGGCGAACGGCGACATCAGGTGCGCCGCGTCGCCGACGACCGTCACCCCGGGGACCCGGTCCCAGGTGAGCCCGATCGGCAGGGCGTGGATCGGGCGCGGCCAGATCGTGTCGTCGCAGTCGCGGATCAGCCCGGTCAGGGACGGGTCCCAATCGGTGAACCGGCTCAGCAGCGCCTCGCGGGCCGCGGCCGGGGACTCCCAGTCGATCCCGCCGGCGGAGACCCAGTCTTCGGGGACGCGGAAGCCGCAGCCGAGGGCGATGGTGTCCCCGCCGTGCCCGCCGAGGTACTTGCCGTCCGAGAGCGCGAAAAGGCTGCCCCGGCCGGTCAGGGCGAGCGCGTCCGGGTGCGCGGTGGCCGCGTCGGAGAGGCGGATCTCGACGATGGTGATCCCGGTGTACGCGGGCTTGCCCGGCGTCAGCAGGGCCCGGATCTTCGACCACGCGCCGTCGGCTCCGACGACCAGATCGGCGGACACCGTGGTGCCGTCGGCGAACTCCAGTTCGTGCCCCGGCCGCGTGGCGACGACCTTGCGTCCCCAGGCGACGGTGCCCGGCTCGAGCGAGTCGATGAGCAGCTGCCGCAAGGCTTTCCGGTCGATCTCCGGCCGGCCGCGGCCGCCGGGCGGCTCCGGGTGGTCGACGTGGACCCGGGCGTTCTTGTCGAGCACGCGGACGGCTTCCCCGCCGGCGTGCGTGCGTTCGCGGAACGCCTCGAGCAGGCCGGCCTCGGCGAGCGCGACCTGCCCGGTGTCGGCGTGGATGTCGAGCGAGCCGCCCTGCTGGCGGGCGGCCGCCGTGGCGTCCGCTTCGTAGACGGTGACGGCCCTCCCGCCGCGCTGGAGGATTCGCGCGCAGACCAGTCCGCTCAGGCCTGCGCCGACGATCGCGATGCTGGGTGTCGGCATGGGTTCCGTCCTCTCTCTCGTCCGGAACAACACTGACGAACGGTATTCGTCTAGAACACCGTTCGTCAAGGAATCGACCCCGATTTGACGAACGGTGTTCGTGACGAATACCGTCGGCCGATGCCGTCCCGCGACCCTTTCCGCGAATCGCACGTGGCGAGCCGCCGCAACCGGCCGGCGAAGCCCCCGCTGAGCCGCGACGCGATCGTCGCGGAGGCACTGCGCCAGATTTCGCGGGACGGCGGCGGAATGAGCCTGCGCAAGATCGCCACGGCGCTCGACACGGGCCCGGCTTCGCTCTACGCCTACGTCGACGACCTGAGCGAGCTGCAGGCGCTGGTCCTCGACCACGCACTGGACGAGGTCACCGTCGGCGAGGCCGGCGAACCGTGGCGCGGCCGCCTCGAACGGCTTCTTCGTTCCTACGCGGAGGTTCTGGCGAAGAGCCCCACCCTCGCCCAGCTGGCCTTCCAGACGGTCGCCGTCGGACCCAACGCGCTGCGCATCGCCGAAGCCCTCCTCGAGATCCTGGCCGAGCCCGGCGTCGAGCCGGCGACCGCCGCGTGGGCCATCGACATGCTGACGATGTCGATGGCCGCGGCCGCGGCGGGACACGCCTACGGCCTGGACCCCGCCGCGCCGGACAGCCCGGTCACGCAGGCGATCAACCGGGTGTCGGCGGACGAGTACCCCCGCGTGCACGCGGCCCGGGAGGACATCATGTCCGGCACCGGGGACGAGCGGTTCGCCTGGTCGGTGGACATCCTGATCCGCGGCATCCTCGCGTCCGGGCGCACGCACCCCTGACCCCGCACCGTTGTCTCTTCCGGAGAAGCGCTATATCGTTTCTCCATCGCGGCGGGTTGAAACGATTCAAGGTCGCGGCCACTC
Source organism: Amycolatopsis ponsaeliensis (assembly GCF_030182635.1). Taxonomy (NCBI): domain Bacteria; kingdom Bacillati; phylum Actinomycetota; class Actinomycetes; order Pseudonocardiales; family Pseudonocardiaceae; genus Amycolatopsis; species Amycolatopsis ponsaeliensis. The sequence goes on along the minus strand of NZ_JAPZLD010000001.1, from coordinate 254,481 downwards.
CCTGCGACGACGGAGGACAGTGCGATGAGATCGCGGATGACGGGACTCTCGGCCGCACTGGTGGTCATGCTGGCCATGCCCGTCGTCGGGACAGCGCCGGTGCTGGCCGACCCGGGCATCGTCGCCGGGGCGCGGGATCTGCGAGCCGGGTCACTGACGGTCGAGCACCAGGAGGATCCGCTCGGCATCGACGTCGCCAAGCCCAGGCTCGGCTGGACGCTGAACCCGGACCTGGCCGGTGGCCGGCAGTCGGCTTACCAGGTGCAGGTGTCCTCGGCGCCGGGCCGGGCGGGCGATGTGTGGGACAGCGGCCGGGTTTCGTCGGCGAAGTCGTTCGACGTCGAGTACGCCGGAGCCGCCCTGCGCCCGCGGACCCGGTACTCGTGGCGGGTCCGCGTCTGGGACGCCGATCAGCGGGCGTCGGCGTGGAGCGAAGCCGCGTGGTTCGAGACCGCTTTCCTGGACGGCAAAGACTTCCAGGGCGACTGGATCGGAGCGCGCGCGGAGCCGGTCACCACCTCGCTGCAAGGCGCGAGCTGGATCTGGTACCCCCAGGGAAATCCGGCGGACTCCGCGCCGGTCGGCACGCGGTACTTCCGGCGGACGGTCGACCTGCCCGCCGGCGCCCGCGTCACGGCGGCCCACTTCCAGCTGACCGCCGACGACAGCTTCGTCCTCCACGTCAACGGAAAGCAGGTCGCCGGCTCGCCCCAGGTCGCCGACTCGTGGCGAACGGCCGTCGACGTCGACCTCACGGCCGAACTGCGTCCCGGGCGCAACGTCCTCGCGATCCAGGCCGCCAACGCCCAGCCCGGGCCGTCGGGGCTCGTCGGCAAGCTGCACATCGAGACAGCGGACGCCAACCCGATCGACATCGTCACCGACACCGCCTGGAAGTCGTCCGACACGGACACCCCGGGGTGGCAGCAACCGGACTTCGACGACTCGGCGTGGCCGTCGTCGCTGGTGGCCGCCGCCTACGGGTCGGGCCCCTGGGGAAACTCCGTCTCGGCGACGACACCACCGGAACCGTTGCTGCGCAAGGACTTCACGGCGAAGAAGCAGATCCGGTCCGCCCGTGCCTACATCGCCGGGCTCGGCTACTACAAGCTCTACCTCAACGGCCGGCGGGTCGGCGACCACGAGCTCGACCCCGCGTTCACGGTCTACGACAAGACGGACCTCTACGCGACCTACGACGTGACCCAGGCACTGCGGTCCGGCGACAACGCGATCGGCGTGAGCCTGGGACGCGGCTACTACGCGATGACCAACCCCGACGAGTGGCTGAGCTCGCCGTGGCACAGTGAGCCGAAGCTGAAGCTCGAGCTCGACATCACCTATGCGGACGGCACGAGCGGGCGCGTCGTCAGCGACGGGAGCTGGTCGCTCGCCGACGGTCCCACCACTTCGGAATCGCTGTGGTTCGGCGAAACATACGACGCCCGGCTCGCGCAGCCGGGCTGGAACGACACCGGGTTCGACGACTCCGGCTGGCGCCCCGCCCGCGTCGTCCCGGCGCCCGCGGGTGCGCTCCGGGCACAGTCGTTCCCGCCGATCAAGGTGACCGGCACGCTCCCGGCCACCAAGGTGACCACCCCCGCCCCCGGGACGACGGTGCGCGACTACGGCTCCCCGACCGCGGGCTGGGCCGGTGTCGCCGTGCGCGGACCGGCCGGCGCCACCGTGACGATCACCTACGGCGAGAAGCTGAAAGCCGACGGCACCGTCGACAACGTCGGCGGTTTCGGGATGCAGCTGCAGAAGTACGCGTTCATCCTGAAGGGCGGCGGGCCGGAGACGTTCACGCCCAGCTACTCCTACGCCGGCTTCCAGTACGTCCAGGTCACCGCACCCGAAGGCGTCACCGTCGATTCGGTGACCGCGCAGCGCGTCCACACCGCGGTCGCCAAGACCGGCGCGTTCACCAGCTCGAGCGACCTGTTCAACCGCTACCACGACGCGCAGGCGAACACGATCCTCAACAACCTGCACTCGGTGCCGACGGACACCCCGATGTACGAGAAGCGGCCTTACACCGCGGACGCCTTCCTGTCCGCCGACTCCGCCATCGCCAGCTACGACATGCAGGACTTCTACGAGAACTGGCTGCGCGACCACCGGGACGACCAGAACCCGGACGGATCGGTCGGCCAGACCGTGCCCGCGACGGTGGGCGGCAAGAAGGTCACCGACCCGGTGTGGTCGGCGAGCTTCGTCCTGATCGCCTGGGACCTGTACTGGTACTACGGTGACACGCGCGCGCTCGCGGAGAACTACGACGCGATGAAGGCGTGGCTCGCCTTCTACGAACGCGACATCGCCAAGACCGGCAACATCTACACGGGATTCAGCTACGGCGACTGGCTCGCACCCGGCGCGGCGAACCCGCCGGAGGGCACCCGGCTCTCCGGCACCGCCTACCTCCACAAGACCGCCACGACCATGGCCGGGATCGCGCGCGCATTGGGCCACGGCGCCGATGCCGCGCACTTCGACACCCTGGCGGGCACGATCGCGAACGCCCTCAACACGACGTTCTTCGACAAGGCGGCCGGCGCCTACTTCGACGACCGCGCGGCCGGGTACCGCCAGACGTCCAACCTGCTGCCGCTGAGCCTCGGCATCGTGCCCGCGGCGGACCGCCCGGCCGTCGTAGCCCGCCTCGTCCAGGACATCCGGTCGCGCGGCGTCCACCTGAACACCGGCGCGCTGGGCACGAAGCTCATCCTCCCGGCACTCACCGACGCGGGCTACGGCGACCTCGCCTACCAGGTGGCGACCAACCCGGCCTACCCCGGCTGGGGCTACTGGTTCCAGGAGCTCGGGGCCACGACGATGTGGGAGGAGTGGGCCGCCACATCACGATCGCACGACCACGCCTTCCTCGGCACCATCGACGACTGGCTGTACCAGCGCGTCGCCGGGATCCAGCCGGCCGCGCCCGGCTACACGGCGATCAGGATCCGGCCCTACCCGGTCGGTGCGCTCACGAACGCGTCCGCGTACGTCGACTCGCCGCTCGGCCGGGTGAGCTCGGCCTGGACCCGCGACCAGGGCCGGTTCACCCTGCGCGCCGGCGTGCCGGCCGGAGCGACGGCCGAGATCTTCATCCCGGCGCGGGACGGCCGGGCCGTCCAGGCTCCCCCGGGCGCCCGGTTCGAGGGGGTGCGGGACGGGTATGCCGCCTTCCAGGTGGGTTCGGGCGACCACGTGTTCCGCTCCACGACCTGAACGACCGGCTCCTATGGCCGGGTGAGCGCGTGCGGGCTGATTCAGGAGGCCACGACGTCGTGGTCGAGGAGGCTGCGCGCGCAGTCGAGGACGCTGGCCGCCGCCGGGCGGGGCGTCCAGTCCAGCAGGCGCTTCGCCTTCGCGGTGCTGTGGCGGTTGCGGCGGCCGAGACCTGGCATCACGTCGCGCAGGGACTTGTCGAACAGCGCGGCGGTGCGGACGGCGAAGTTCGGCAGCTGCCGGGTGGGCACCTTCTCCCCCGCGTCGCCGAGGCCTTCGCGCAGGATGACCGCGATGTCGTGCATCCACAGGAATTCGCCGGTCGCGAGGAAGCGCTGCCCGGCGGCCTCGGGGGCGGTCATGGCCCGGACGTGGACGTCGGCGAGGTCCCGGACGTCGACGACCTCCAGGCCGATGCGCGGCGTGCCCGGCATCGCCCCGGACAGCATCCGCGCGATGATCCGCACCGACCCGAGCGTGTCGGGCGAGAGCAGCGGCCCGAACACCGCGCCCGGCAGGACCGTGGCGAGCGTCATCGGCCCCTCATACGAATCCATGAACTCCCACGCCGCCAGCTCGGCCGCGGTCTTGGACCGCCGGTAGGCGGGAAGCTTCGGGGTGGCGAGGTCCGTCCACAGTGTCTCGTCGGTGACCCCTTCGGAGCGGTAGGAGGCCGGGCTGGCGGTGTTCGCCGCCGACGTCATGACCACCCGGCGGACACCGGCCGCGGCCGCGGCGCGCAGTACGCGCACCGTGCCGTCGCGGGCCGGGATCAGCAGCGCCTGCTCCTCGTCCCCGTCCGCGCCGAGCGGTGAGGCCACGTGCAGGACGTAGTCGCAGCCGTCCATCGCGGCCTTCCAGCCGTCGTCGGCGGTCAGGTCGGCGACGGCGAACTCGAGGTGGTCCGCCCGGTCCGACACCGTCGCGACCGCGCGCCGGACGCGGTCGCCGCGACTCGCGTCACGCACGGTCGCCCGCACGTCGTAGCCGCGGCCGAGCAGCTCCGCGACGCACCAGCCGGCCACGTAGCCGGTCCCGCCGGTCACCAGCACCGTTTCCGCCATGCTGCCCTCCTCCATTTCGTTAGCCGATTGGCTAACGAAATCAGCTTAGCATCACGCCCCTGCCCCGCGCAGGAACGGCACGACCCGTTCGAGGACCGCGGCCGCCTGCCCGTAGGTGATGGCGTGCCCCTGCCCCGGCAGGGTGAACAGCTCCAGCCGGGGAATCCACTGCTTCACCTGCGCCGACTGCGCATACGGGTTGACGACGTCCGCGGTGCCCCAGGCGGCGAAGACCGGGATGCCGGAGCGCCCGACCGCCTGGTAGACGTCCGGCTGCCAGGTCGAGTCGTAGTTGCGGACGGTGTTGAGGATGCCTTCGGCGATCCCGCCGAAGCGGGTCTGCTCGGCCATCCACGCGACCATCTCGTCCCGCGCGGTGCCGGGCGGGTAGGCGTCGGCGATCATGCTCCGCACCTGCGCCGGCCCGGCGACGCGGAAGATCCAGTCGCCGAGCACCGGCCACGTCAGCACCGGCGCGACGACGTCGGACCGCCCGCCGCCGCTCGGCGCCATGAGCGCGAGCGAGGCCACCCGTTCGGGGTGGGCCGCGGTGAACGCGGTCGCGATCGCCCCGCCCAGCGACGCACCGATGACGTGGACCGGGGCGGTCATCCCGAGGCCGTCCAGCAGCTCACGCAGCTGGCGCGTGTAGAACTCCCGCGTGTACGGCACGTCCGGGCGCTCCGAATAGCCGTAGCCGAGCAGATCCGGCACCACGACCCGGAAACCCGCGTCCGCCAAGGGTTTCCGCCACGCGGCGAAGCCCTGGCCGCCGACCGCGCCGCCGTGCACGAGCAGGACGACGGGCCCCTTCTCGGGCCCCGAGAGGCGAACGTTCAGCACCCCTTGCGACGTCGGCACGAAGTGCTCGGCCTTCCCGTCGCGCAGCAGTTCCGCGCGGGCGGGCTCGTCGAGCGTCGCCCGCGTCGCCCCCGCGATGACGTAGGTCGCCGCCAGCCCCACGACCAGCGTCGCGACCGCGACCCCGCCCCACTTCAGCACTCTCCCCGGCATCCGGCGCTCCTCGCTCGCGTGTTCGTTAGCCGATCGGCTAACGAACACGCTACGCCGATTCCGCGACCCGGGTGCGGTTAGCATGACCGCATGGCGGCGACCAGGGCGGCTCAGGCCGAGCGGACCAGGCAGGCAGTGCTCGACACGTCGCGGAGCCTGTTCCTGGAACACGGCTTCGACGCCACCTCGCTGCAGACCATCGCCGACACCATGGGCGTCACGAAGGCCAACGTCTACTACTACTTCCGCACGAAGATCGCGATCCTCGAAGAGCTGCTCGCCCCCACGGTGGCGGCGCTCACCGAGCGGCTCCAGGCGGCCGAGCGCATCACCGACCGCGCCGAACGCGTCGACTACCTGATCACGACGTGGGTCGACCAGGTCGTGACCGCCTACCGGACGCTCGCGCCCATGAGCCGGCACGACCCGATCGTGCGCCGCCACGAGCGGATCAGCCGCGAGCTCGACGAGCTGAGCCACCGCGGCCTGGAGCTGATGTTCGGGCCGGACCCCACGGTCGACGAGCGGGCCGCGTACTGGCTCATCAGCGATCTCGGCGTGGTGAACCGCCGGCTGGACCACCTCTCCGACGACGAGCTGCGCGAGACGCTCACCCGGCTGTGCCGCCGGGTGATCGGCGACCTTCCGCCCACCGAGCGCGGATCCGGAACCCGGCGGCGAGCTTCGCGCCCGGGTTCACGCCGGTGAGCTGATCGACCGGAAGCTCAGGCTCGCGGGACGGGCGCCAGCCGCAGGGTCGTGGCCGCGGCGGACGCGTTCACCATGTCTCCGACCGATCCCTCACCGAAGCGCCCGTACTTGACGCGGTAAGCGGTATCGATATCCGCGCGGTGCTCGAGGCCGACGTCCTCGATCGCGACGTCGGCTTCCCAGCCCTCGACACCGATCCGCGCCCGGCGGGTGCGCAGGGCCTGGCCGAACCACCCGGTGTCGCGCCGGTACCAGGTCCGGACGTACACGTGCGAACCCGCGCACACGACCCACACCGGCACCGCCCGCCGCAGCGTGTCGTCGGCGCGCCGGACGGCGATCTCGAGTTCCCGGGCCGCGTCGAGCCGCGCCAGGTCCGCTGACGACCACAGTGATTCGCCAGTGCGGCGGACGAGGTTCTCTGCCATGAGAACCACGGTAACCCGGACCGCCAGGCAACATCTTGCGCGATCTGATCGGAAACTTTCAGAAATCAGTACGAGTATTGCCACTTCTTGGCCAAAGACCTACAGTCCTCTCACCGGCAGACGTACTCGTGCAGCGTGGCGGGAGGAACGGGCATGGCGATCTCGCGCAGGACGTTCATCGGCTCGGCCGCGGCCGCTTCGGCCTGGGGTGCACTGTCCCTCGCCGGCGCCCCCGGTGCCGCGGCGGCCAGCCCGCCCGGGGACGTCGTCGGCAAGATCACCGTCGGGTACCAGGGCTGGTTCGCCTGCGCCGGCGACGGCGCGCCGATCGACGGCTGGTGGCATTGGAGCCAGAACTGGAGCCAGACCCCGTCGCCGGGCAACAACGTCATCAAGGCCTGGCCGGACATGCGCGAGTACACCCGCGCCTACCCGACCGCCTACGGCAGCCTCGGCAACGGGCAGCCCGCCACCCTCTTCTCGTCCTACGACCAGCAAACCGTCGACACGCACTTCCTGTGGATGCAGCAGAACGGCTGCGACACCGCCGCGCTGCAGCGCTTCAACCCCAACAGCAGCGAAGGCCCGACGCGCGACGCGATAGCCGCGAAGGTCCGCAGCGCCGCCGAGTCGCACGGACGCAAGTTCTACATCATGTACGACGCCACCGGCTGGGCGAACATGCAGCCGGAGATGAAAGCCGACTGGACGACGAAGATGTCCGCGCACACGGCGTCCTCCGCCTACGCGCGCCAGAACGGCAAACCGGTCGTCTGCATCTGGGGCTTCGGCTACAACGACGGCAACCACCCGTGGGACGCGAACACCTGCCTCGACGTCGTGAACTGGTTCAAGGCCCAGGGTTGTTACGTCATCGGTGGCGTGCCGCGGGAGTGGCGCACCAGCGACGGCGGCTCGCGGCCGGGCTTCGGCGACGTCTACCGCGCGTTCAACATGATTTCGCCGTGGATGGTCGGCGCCGTCGGCGACGTGGCCGGCTCGGACTGGATGTACGCGAACCTCAACGTCCCCGACGCGGCCGACTGCGCCGCCCACGGCATCGACTACCAGCCGTGCGTGCTCCCCGGCGACGTCTCCGGGCGCCAGCGCGCCCACGGCGACTTCATGTGGCGCCAGTTCTACAACATGGTGCGGGCCGGCGCGCAGGGCATCTACATCTCGATGTTCGACGAATACGGTGAAGGCAACCAGATCGCCAAGACCGCGGAAACCGCCGCGATGTCCCCCGTCGGCGCCGGTCTGCTCGCCCTCGACGAAGACGGGACGGCGTGCTCGTCGGACTACTACCTGCGCCTGACCGCCGACGGCGGCCGCATGCTCAAGGGACAGATTCCGCTCACCCCGACCCGTCCGACCTCGCCGATATTGACCACCGGCGGTTCGACCGACCTCGCCCGCGGCCGCGCCACCACCGAAAGCAGCCACACCCAGAACTACGGCTCGGGCAACGCCGTCGACGGGAACGCCGACAGCTACTGGGAAAGCGCGAACAACGCGTTCCCCCAATGGCTCCAGGCCGACCTCGGCGCGGCGACGGCGGTGACGCGGATCGTGGTGGCCGTCCCGCCGTCGAGCGCGTGGGGCACCCGGACGCAGACGCTGGCCGTGTCGGGTTCCGCCGACGGCACCACGTTCGCCACCCTCGTCCCGGCGACGGGGTACGTCTTCGATCCGGCGAGGGGCAACAGCGTCACCATCACCGTGCCGGCCGGCAGCCGCCGGTTCCTCCGCCTGACCTGCACCGGCAACACCGGGTGGCCGGCCGGCCAGATCGCCCGGTTCGAGGTCTACAGCTGAGTTCACGGCCGGCCGGGCATTGACATGACCATGGACGTGGAGCACCCTGACGGGAACGAACTCGTCTAGACCAATCTGCCCCCTTGCGCTCCGCTCGCTCGCAGAACCCGTCCGGTCCGGATTTGAAACGTTCCAATCCTGGAGGTCGCCATGCGTTCCGCCGGCTTGGCCGCTGCCTTGCTCCTGGTTCTCCTGGCCACACCGCCCGTCGAAGCCCGCGTGAGCGCTCCGCCGCGCACCTCGGCCGCCCTGGCGCCACCGCCCGGGGCGCTCGAGGCGCTGAACCTCTCGCCGACCTCGCGGACGGTGCGGCCGGTCGCCGTCCAGGGCACTGCCGGATCGGTGACCAGCCCGCAGAACGTGCTGACCGGGCAAGCGACCCGGCTCTCCGGGACGAACTCGTCGATCACGCTCGACTTCGGCAAGGAGGTCGGCGGGATCGCCACGCTCTCGTTCGGCGCGACCAGCGGCGGGCAGCGGGCCGGGCTCGCGTTCACCGAGTCGTCGCTCTACATCGGACGGACGAGCGACGCGAGCAGCGGCGGCAACGCCGACGGCGCGATCCACGGAAACGCCCCCACCAACGGGACCTACACGATGCCGGCGGCGAGACTGCGCGGCGGCTTCCGGTACTTGACGATCTTCCTGGACACGGCGGGCTGGGTCGATCTCACCGGCGTGTCCCTGGCCTTCACGCCCGCACCGGGCAAACCGAACCCCGCGGCGTACGCGAACTACTTCTACTCGAGCGACGACCTGCTCAACCGGATCTGGTACGCGGGCGCGTACACCGTGCAGACCAACATCATCGCGAGCGACCAGGGCCGGGCCTGGCCACCGCCATCGTCCGAATGGGACAACAGCGCCGTGGTCGGAGTGGGCAATTCCGTGCTGGTGGACGGCGCCAAGCGCGACCGGACCGTCTGGCCCGGCGACCTCGGCATCTCGGTCCCGACCGCCTACGCGTCGATGAACGAGCTGGAAGCCACCCGGAACGCCCTGTCGACCATGTACGGCGTGCAGGCCGCCAACGGGGAGATTCCGTGGTCCGGCCCCGTGTTCAACCTCAAGGGGTCCGACACCTACCACACGTGGACCCTGCTCGGGACGTCGTTGTACTACACGTACTCCGCCGACCGGGCCTGGCTCGACTCGGTGTGGTCGAACTACACCCGCGGGATGCAGTTCATCATCGGCAAGATCGACTCCGGCAACCTGCTCAACGTGACCGCGACCCAGGACTGGGCGCGCTCCGGCCAGGGTGGCGAGAACATCGAGGCGAACGCGCTGCTCTACGCCGCGCTCACCGGCGGCGCCTCCCTCGCGACCGTCAAGGGCGACAGCGGTTTGGCCGCCACCTACGCGAACCGGGCCGCCGCGCTGAAGGCCGCGGCGAACGCCCGGCTCTGGGACTCCGGTGCGGGCATGTACCGCGACAACCCGAACAGCGGCCTGTACCCGCAGGACGGCAACTCGCTCGCGGTCTGGTACGGCCTGACCGACTCGCCGTCGAAGGCCACCAGCATCGTCCGGGCCCTCGCCGGCCGCTGGAACGCCTTCGGCGCGACGACCCCCGAGTGGGGCGGCGGCGTGCACCCCTTCTCCGGCGGCATGGAGGTGCAGGCGCACTTCGCGGCCAACGACGACTTCACCGCCCTCGCCCAGATCCGCCGCACCTGGGGCCACATGCTGAACAGCCCGGTCGGCACCAAGAGCACCTTCTGGGAAGGAATCAACGCCGACGGCACCCCGGCCTACGGCGGGTCGTTCATGAGCATGGCGCACGGCTGGTCGAGCGGCCCGACCTCCGCGCTGACCTTCGACGTCCTGGGCACCGCACCGGAACCCCAGGTGGGTCAGTACCGGTTCGTCCCCCATCCCGGTGACCTGAGCAGCGCCGAGGGCCGCATCACGCTGCCGCAGGGGCCGGTGAACGCGTCCTGGTCCCGCAATCCCGGCGCCGGCACCTACACCGCCCACCTCGGCAGCCCGGGCGGCACGACGGGCCGGATCGGCGTGCCCAAACTGGGTGGCGCGAACATCTCGGTCTCCGTCAACGGTGCGGTCGTGTGGAGCAACAACACGTTCACACCCCGCCCCGGGATCAGTGCCGCCTCGCAGGACGGCGACTACGTCTACCTCACCGGCGTCGCGCCGGGCACCTACGACGTGACCGCCGCCGGCCTCGGCAACCCGGTCCCTCCCCCGCCGCCCGCCGCCGCCGGTCTTCCCGCCGGTTTCACCCACTGTGCGGCGGAAGGCGGTCAATGCGCCTTCTCCGGCACCCGCAGCGTCGCCTACGGCGCCGGGGCCTACACGTTCAAGACCGCGACCTCCGCGACCGCCTGCACGAACGACGCGTTCGGGATCGACCCGGCCGCGAACCTGGCCAAGTCCTGTTACGTGGCGCCGCTCGGCGGCCCGGCCGGATACACGGCCTGCGCGGCCGAGAACGGCACCTGCTCGTTCACCGGCTACGGCCGCAGCATCGCCTACGGCGCGAACGGGGTGTTCGCGTACCGGGTGTTCAGCGCCGGCACCCCGTGCACGAACGCCGTCTTCGGCGACCCGATCGCCAACGTCGCGAAGTCGTGCTACCTCGCCCCGGCCGGACCACCCGCGGGAGGCTGGAGCCAGTGCGCGGCCGAGGGCGGTTCCTGTCCGGCCGTCAGCGGCCAGCCGGTGGCCTACGGCGCGTTCGGTGCCTTCCGGTACGTCACCGCCTCGGGCACGCTCGGCTGTGCCAACGGTTCCTTCGGCGGCGACCCGATCCCGGGCGAGGCCAAGGCGTGCTACACCAGGGACGGCAGCCCGCCCGGCTACGCCACGTCGTGTGCCGCGGAAGGCGCCACCTGCGGGTTCGCCGGGCAGCGGACGGTCGCCTACGGTGCGCGGGGCGCGTTCGTGTACCGCACCTTCACGGGCGGGACGCCGTGCACGACCGCGGCGTTCGGCACCGACCCGCTGACCGGGATCGCGAAGTCCTGCTACCTGACGCCGTGAACCGGGGGCGGGCCCGGGACATCGTCGCGGCGACGTCCCGGGCCCGTTCCTAGTCCAGCAGCAGCGGGGAGGGCAGGCGCTGCTCGGGGCGCATGCGGAGCAGGCCGTGCACCACCCCGGCCAGCCCGGACATCAGGCTCGGGGAAAACGCCTCCCGGGCCAGGCCGCCGACCGGGCCGCGTTGCTCGAGGCCGGTCAGCAGTTCGCCGTCGATCTCGTCGCGGTCCGGGCCGTCCCAGGACGGGTCGGCGAGGCGGATGGCGTCCAGCATCTCCCACAGGCCCATGTCGCCGTGGCACAGGGTGTGGCTCCAGCCGAAGCCTTCGGCGGCGCTCGCGCGGGCGGCGCGGACCGCCATCTCCAGCCGCCGCGGGTCGCCGGTGCGCCGGTGCAGGTCGAGCATGGCCAGGCCGATGCCGGCGCTGCCGTGGCACCAGCTGGTGAAGAAGTCCTCTTCGCTGCCGATGCGGGCGTCGAACCAGTTGCCGACCTCCGGGCGGTAAAGCCATTCCTGGTAGGCGAATGCCCGCTCGGCGAGCTCCCGCCAGGTGGCCCGTTCCGCCGGGGTTCCGGCGTCGCTGAGCGCGAGCCGCGTCAGCGTCCAGCCGATGCCGGTGGCGCCGTGGGCGAACCCGCCGATGCCCTCGGGGTTGAGCCGGGTGGGCCACCGGGCCCCGTAGTCCTCGTGCACGGCCAGGTCGGCCAGCCGGTTCCCCACCGCCGCGGCCACCGGCAGCCACTTCGGCCGTCCGGTCGCGGCCAGGCCGAGCAGCGGCACCCCGGCGCCCGCGACGCCGTTGAGCAGGTCCACCTCGCGATCCTCGGCGATCATGCGGCCGTCGGCGAACTGGCCGGCTCGCTCCTCCGCCCGGTCCAGCAGCCAGTCCCAGCCCAGCACGCGGTGCAGCGCGAGCCAGGTCCACACCTGGGACGCCGCACCGCTGAACGCCCCGGCGGACGGCGTCTCGGTCAGTTCCTCGACGCTCATCAGGACCTTCAGCGCGCCGTCGAAGCACTCCTGCACGCCGTCGACCTCGTCGGCGCGTCCGGCGCGCACCTCGGCCAGGTACTCGGCCAGGGTGAGCACCACGCCGCCCTGGCCGGTGTACAGGTCGGCGGGCAGGACACGGATCGACCAGCCGGCCGGGGTGAACACGGGACTGACCCAGCTGACCGTGCCGTCCGAGCCGCGCACCGCGCCGTCGCACAGCTGCCGGACCAGCCGCGCGGCCAGCGCCCGGCGCCGGGGCTCGCGGTCCCGGCAATGCGGGTCGTGGGCGGGGTACTGGCGGCGCGAGGGCAGGGTGCGCTCGTTGAGGTAGGCCCCGACGAGCGCGTCCTGGATGATCGCCTCCTCGAACGGCAGGTCCGCGCCGCGCCAGTCGGCCACCGACGCCTCGATCGCCGCGCGGTCCACCTCGAAGCTGAACAGCGGGACGTCCCCGGCCAGCAGGTCGGCGATCTCCGCGTCGATGGCCGGGAGGTCCTGCGGCGCGCCGTGCAGGACCTTCGCGTTGCGGAGCAGGATGTCGCGGCCGCGCTCGATCGCGGCCGCTTCGTCGTGCAGGGACGCCGGGTGCCACAGCATCCGGCCGATGTCGACGTAGGCCTGCGTCGGGCGCAGGATCCGGCGGGCCTCGACGCCCTCGAAGTGCCGGAGCAGGTGGTGCACGCCGGGACCGGCGTCGAGGCGGTGCAGGTGCGCGGTCATCTCGCGGAAGCCCTCGAGCACGCGGTCCCAGTGGGCGTGCAGCACCGCGGTCGGGCTGGGGTGGTTGCCCGCGGCCGGCATCTCGACCAGGTCGACCTCCAGGCGCGCGGCGGCCGTGCCCGCGTCGGCGATGACCGGCGACGGGATGCGCGGCTGCTGCCCGGGCAGCGCGCCGATGCCGGAGATGTCCACCCCGCCGAGCGCGTAGCCCTTGCCGCGCACCGGGAGGAGGCCGGTGCGCAGGACCGTCCGGCGGATCGCGGCGGTCGCGACGTCGACGGCGTCGCCCTGGCCGCTGGGCGGGAACTCCGCGGGGGCGTCGAACAGGGTCTCGGCGTCCACGATGACCGGCACCGGGCCCGCCGCGATCATGTTCTCCGCGTGCATGTCGGTGCCGCCGCACAGGCGCAGGACCGCCAGCCAGTGCCCGAGGTTGCGGTAGAAGAGGCCCAGCTCGCGCTCGTCCGCGCAGTAGCGGGGTTCGACGAACTCCGCCCACCCGTAGCCGTCGCGCCGGAGCACCGGCGGCACCCGGATCCGCTCGGCGGCCGGCGGGGCGCCGGGGAACGTCTCGTAGACGTCCTCGATCAAGGCCGCGAGCGCGGTGTCGATCGCCGAATTCCGCGGCTTGTACATGATGGTCCCGTCGCCGACGTCGACCCGGCTGACCGTCAGGCCGCCCCGGTGCGTGTCGCCGCGGCCGAAGGTGACCGCCCGCAGTTCCCCGCGCAACGGCGCACCGAACAGCGGGCGGTCCGCCGCCAGCCGCGCGGCGAACCCGGCGACGGCGGCCACGGACAGCCGCGCCACCGACTCGACCCGCCGCGGGAGGACCGGGTAGCGCCCTTCGATGCTCGCCAGGTAGTCCTCGCGCGTCGCTTCCTCGACGTACTCCGCCCAAAGTCCGGTGCCGTCGCCGCCCGCGGTCAGCTGCCGGGCGTGCAGTTCGATCAAGAACACCCGCGACAGCTTCGCGTGCAACGACTGGACCAGCGCGTCACTCCCGGCGGCCAGCACCACGGCGCGCTCGTCCGGGGTCAGGCCGGGGATGGCGTCGAGCGCATCCGCCAGCGCGGTCCGCCACGGCCGCGCGAGCCGGTCCACCGGCCCGCCGAACGGGAGGGTCTCACTGTCTGCTGAATCGAGCACCACTGGCCTCCGGCTGATCCGACCCGGGGCGCGCGCCCGCGCTCCCCCGGCAAGGGAGTCGCGGGCGCGTGCCGATGAACGACTTTCGTCAGCAGCACCAGCTGCCGTGCGAACCACTCGGGCTCGAACAGAACGCGTACAGCATGTCGGTCGGGTCGACCAGCGAAGCCTCGGCGGCGTTTCCGCCGACGTACAGCGGGCCGGCGGGGTTCGCCAGTCCGTGCGCCGATTCCGAACCCGACAGCCAGCCTTCCAAGACGGCGGTTGAATCAACGGTCTGCATGAAGAACCTCCAGGTAGACGAAGGATCGGGAACATACCCGGCGGAGTGTAACCAGCAAAACTTCAGCGCTTCGACGGCCATTCGGCGGATACCGAAGATCCATTTCTGTCCGCTTTTTCCGGAAACGCGCACAAACCAACAAAAGAAGGTCGTTGACCACACCGAACGGGTGACGACAAAAGTACCCTGCTGCCCGGAAAGATTCATTAGGGCGGCGGCGGGCCGCCATTTCTGGTCCAGCTGGGGGCGGGGTCCTGACAGAGTCGCCTGCCTGGCCGCCCCGGCGCCGGTCGACGGGTGTGGCGCCCTGGGCAGACGTCTTGAATGAGTCATTCAGGACCTCGCAAGACCTGAATGACTCATTCAAGACACCGCCGGAGGTGCGGCGGGCGACGCGAGCCGGGCGGCGCGAGCCGCGAAGCGCGAGCCGGGCGGCGCGAGCCGCGAGCCGCGAACCTGCGAGGCGGGCGGCGTCGGGCCGCCATTTCCGGTCCGGCCGGCGGCGGGCGGCGTGTTACGAGCGCCCCGGCGCAAGCGTTACCCCCGGCCGGTCTGGTAACACGCCGATGTTCCGGATGAAACCGTCCGGAAATCGTCCGCCGGTGCACTGATCGGCATGAACCTCCAGCTCGACGGCCTGCACCGGCCGGTGATCGTGGTCGGCGGCGGCCAGGCGGGACTGTCGATGTCCCACTGCCTGACCACTGCCGGGGTCGGGCACCTCGTGCTCGAACGCGAGCGCGCGGGGCACGAATGGCGGACCCGCCGCTGGGACAGTTTCTGCCTGGTCACGCCCAACTGGCAGTGCCGGCTGCCCGGTTTCCCCTACGCGGGTGACGATCCGGACGGGTTCATGGTCCGGGACGAGATCGTCGCCTACCTCGAGTCGTACGTGAAGGACTTCGACGTTCCCCTGCACGAGGGCGTCGAGGCGACGCGGCTGCGGCAGCTGCCCGGCGGCGGGTTCCGGCTCACGACGTCGGCCGGCGAGCTGACCGCCGACCACGTCGTGCTGGCCACCGGCCCGTACCAGGTGCCGTTGAAGCCGCGGCTGGCCGAGCGGCTGCCGGACCACGTCGTCCAGCTGCACTCGGCCGAGTACCGCAACCCCGCGCAGCTGCCGGACGGGGACGTCCTGGTGGTCGGCACCGGGCAGTCCGGCTGCCAGATCGCCGAGGACCTGCACCTGGCCGGGCGGCGGGTGCACCTCGCCGTCGGGTCGGCGCCGCGCGTCGCCCGGCGTTACCGCGGTCGCGACGTCGTCGCCTGGCTCGACGAAATGGGGTACTACGCCAGGGGAATCGACGAGTTCGCCGACGCGGACGCCGTCCGGTTCCGCGCCAACCACTACGTCACCGGCCGCGACGGTGGCCACGACATCGACCTGCGCGCGTTCGCCGCGGAGGGCATGCAGCTCTACGGCCGACTGAAAAGTGTCCGAAGTGGACACCTGGAGTTCGCCGACGACCTGCGCCGCAACCTCGACGCGGCGGACGCGGTGTCCGAGGGCATCAAGGACTCGATCGACGGGTTCATCGCCCACCGCGGGATCGCCACACCGAAGGAAGATCGCTACAAGCCGGTGTGGGAGCCACAAGGCGGCCAACGCACCCTCGACACGGAAGCGCTCTCCGCGGTCGTCTGGAGCACCGGCTTCGGCCGCGACCACCGCTGGATCGACGTCCCGGTCTTCGACGGCAAGGGCTACCCGACGCACCACCGCGGCGTCACCAGCTGCCCCGGCCTGTACTTCCTCGGCCTGCCCTGGCAGCACACCTGGGGTTCCGGGCGGTTCTGCGGGGTCGCCGCGGACGCCGAGTACCTGGCCCGGCGGATCACCGGAGGCGGCCGCGGTGACGTCCGGTGGCTCTCCGGGACGCCTGTGAGCACCTACCCGGCCGACGACGACTGGGTCGCGCCGCGGACGGTGGCCTGATGCGCTGGACGAACGATGCCCACCGCCACCTGGGTGTGCTACCCGCGTTCCCGTTCTACGGCGGCCCGCCGGTCGCCCCGGCGATCGGCAGCCGCGCGACGATCGGCGAACTCTTGTCCGATTTGGACCGCGAAGGCACCGAACGCGCGCTGGTGATCCCGAACTACGGCGTCCCGGACCCGGCGATCGCGTTCTCCTTCAACGAACTCTGCGTCGAGGCGGCAGGCAAGGACGACCGGATCAGCGCCGCGCTGTGGGTGTCGCCGCGAGCCGAAGACGCCGACCGTACCGACAACGCCCTGAAGCTGGCCGGCGAACCAGGCGTGCGGGCGCTCAAACTCAGCTTCCTGCTGGGTGGCAAGGCATCCGACCCGGCGTGCAAGCCGCAGCTCGACAAGATCTTCGCCACGGCAAGGGAACACGACCTCGTCGTGCACGTCCACACCTCGCCGGGTGCGGCGTCGGACATCGACGAGGTCGGCAAGCTCGTCGACACCTACGCCGGCGACGTCAAGCTGCACCTCGTCCACTTCGGCGGCGGGATGAGCGGGCACATCAAGCTCGTCGGCGGCCGCTTCTTCGACTGGATCGCCGCCGGGAAGCAGGTCTACACGGACCTGTCCTGGGCGATCGGCTTCACGCCCCGCTGGCTCGTCGAGGAGATCTCGCGCCGTGGTATCGGCCACGACCGCGTGCTCTTCGCCTCCGACGAACCGTGGGGCGATCACGAGGGCGAACTCGCCAAGCTGGCCGCCGCGGCCGGCGACGGCGAGCTCGCCGACCTGGTTTTCCGCGGCACGTTCGACGTGCTGTACGGACCGAAGAAAGGGAAATAGACCGATGGCAGAGCTGACCGAGACCGAGAAGACCAGCCTCGACGAGATCCCGCACCCGTCGCTGCCGCAGGGGTCCAACCTGTACGGCGGGACCAAGGTCTTCCCGGACTACCAGGCCGAACCCGGCCAGAGCTACTTCACGCTCGTGCACGGCATCGCGCACGAGTCGTCGGTGAGCTTCGTCGCGATCCTGCAGGCGACCCGCGCGCTGCGGAAGGGCTTCGAAGCCGCGATCTACTTCTACGGGCCGGGTTCGCTGAACTGCCTGGCCACGCGTGGCTTCCCGACCACCGGCAACGCCGCGTTCCCGGGCGAGCTGAACATCAACGACCAGCTCAAGACGTTCATCAGCGAGGGCGGCAAGGCCTACTGCTGCCGCTTCGGCCTGTCGCTGCACGGCGCACGCGAAGAGGACCTCATCGAGGGCGTCATCCCGACGCACCCCCTGGACGTGCAGGACGCGCTGATCCACTACGCGCGCAAGGGCGCGATCATCAACTCCACCTACATGTTCTAGGAGCCAGTGTGCGCGTTGGCATCGAAGAAGACCTGGAAACCCGCGCCGACATCGCCGTCCGCGGAGTGCGTGTGGACGCACCTGTGCAACGCAGCAAGGGCGCCGGGCCGAGCGACGACGGCCACCTGGTGGTCGACGGTGCCAACGCCACGCTGCCCCTGAACCCGTCGAGCCCGTACGTCGTCCGCGACGGCCGGATCTTCCGCGAGACGATCGACCTGGGCCTGAGCGTCGCCCCGGTCGGCCGCCCGCGGTTCTACGATCTGTCCACTGCGGACGGTGTGCCGTACCGGAAGATCGCTTTGCTGCACGGGCAAGACGTCCTCGCGACGACGGTCGTGCAGACGTGCATCCGGTACGCCGAGGACCAGCGCTGCCGGTTCTGCACCATCGAGGAGTCGCTGCGCGCGGGGTCCACTGTGGCCGCGAAGACGCCGCAGCAGCTCGCGGAAGTCGCCGAGGCGGCGGTGCGGCTCGATGGCGTCCGGCAGATGGTGATGACCACCGGCACGACATCCGGGCCCGACCGCGGCGCCCGGCACCTCGTGCGGTGCGTCCGCGCGGTGCTCGACGCCGTGCCGGGCCTGCCGATCCAGGTGCAGATCGAGCCACCGGGCGATCTCGGTGTGCTGCAAGACCTGCGGGACGCCGGGGCGACGTCGATCGGCATCCACGTCGAGTCGCTGGACGACGACGTCCGGCGGCGCTGGATGCCGGGCAAGTCGACCGTGCCGCTGGCGGAGTACGAGGCCGCGTGGGCGGAGGCGGTCCGGGTGTTCGGCCGCAACCGCGTCTCGACGTACCTGCTGATCGGCCTCGGCGAGGACCCGGACGCGCTGGTCGAGGGCGCGGGGCGGCTTGTCGACATGGGCGTCTACCCGTTCGCGGTGCCGATGCGGCCGATGGTCGGGACGCTGGCCCGTCAGGACGGCGCCACCGCGCCTTCGCCCGCATTGGTCGCCGACGTCACCGGCCGGATCGCCGCGCTGCTGCGGGCCGCCGGGATGACCGGCGCCGACCAGGGCGCGGGCTGTGCCGCGTGCGGTGCCTGCGGGCTGCTCAGCGCGGCGGGTGGCTGACGTGGACCACGACATCCTCGCGTTGCTGGGTGACGTCCGCAGCGTCGCGGCGCGCCCGGCGTTCACCATCGGCGAATCCGACCACAGTGGACTGACTACGTACCGCTCGCTGCGTCACGAAGCTTTCGTTGCCCGGCAAGGACTTTTCGCCGGCCACGACCTCGACGACCACGACACCGACCCGCGCACCCTGGTCCTGGTGGCCCGGGACGCGTCGGGAGAGGTGCTCGGCGGCGTCCGGCTCGGCCCGGCGACCGACGGCCCGGACCTCGGCTGGTGGAAGGGCGGCCGCCTGGTCGTCGCCCCCGGTTCGCCGGCCGGGATCGGCTCGGCCCTGGTGCGCGCGGCGTGCGCACGAGCCGAGGCCGAAGGCGCACTGCGGTTCGAGGCGACCGTGCAGACCCGCACCGAGCGGCTGTTCACCCGCCTCGGCTGGCAGCGCGTGCGACCGGTGACCGTCGCCGGGCACGACCACGTGCTGATGCGGTGGCCGATCGGCCGGATCGCGGCGCTGGCCCGGTCGACGAAGGCCGCGCTCGGCCCGCTGCTCCACGGAATGACCGGCGTGCCGGGCTTCATCGGTGACGACGGCGTCCCGCTGCCCGGCACCGACGTCGTCGCAGCGTGCGACGCGATCATCCCGTCCATGGTCGAGCGCGACCCGGAATGGGCGGGCTGGTGCTCGGTGCTGGTCAACCTCAACGACCTGGCCGCGATGGGCGCGGCGCCGACCGGGCTGCTCGATGCGCTGGGCGCGCGGGACGCGTCCTTCGCCGCCCGTGTCCTCAGTGGACTGCGCAAGGCGAGCGAGGCGTACGGCGTCCCGGTGCTGGGCGGGCACACACAGTTCGGCGTCCCGGCCTCGCTGTCGGTGACGGCTCTGGGCCGCACGACCGATCCGGTGCCCGGTGGCGGCGGCAAGCCGGGTGAGCGCGTCTGGCTCACGGCGGACGTGAGCGGCAGCTGGCGGCCGGGCTACACCGGACGTCAGTGGGACTCGACGAGCTTCCGCCGCACGCCGGAGCTGCGTGAACTGCTCGGTTCGGTCGCGAAAGCGCGGCCGGCGGCGGCCAAGGACGTCTCGATGGCCGGGATCGCCGGGACGCTCGGCATGCTCGCGGAGGCGTCCGGCTGCGGTGCGGTACTGGACGTCGAGAAGGTGCCACGGCCGCGCGGAGCGTCCATCGGGGACTGGCTGACCTGCTTCCCCGGCTTCGCGATGCTCACCACCGGCACACCCGCGCCCGCGGGCCCGGCGGTCACCGCGGATTGCGGCGAGCTGGTCGCGGGCACCGGCGTCACGCTGCGCTGGCCCGACGGCGAACTGACGCCCGCCATCGACGGCGGCGTCACCGGATTGGGGAACTCATGACGACACTCAGGATGGCCGCGGTCGCCGCGCCGTTCGACCGCGACCTCGAAGGCGACTTCGCGCGCATCGAGAAGCTGATCGGCGAGGCGAAGGCCGAGGGCGTGCGGCTGCTGGCGCTGCCGGAAGCGGCCCTCGGCGGTTACCTCGCCAACCTCGACGGCGGCGCCGAGGGCCCGCCCGCGCTGGCCGTCGACGGCCCGGAGGTGAAACGCCTGGCCGCGCTGGCCGGCGACCTCGTCGTCACGGCGGGGTACTGCGAGATCGCCGACGGCCGCCGTTACAACTCCGCGGTCTGCGTCACCGGCGACGGCGTCCTCGGCAACCACCGCAAGGTCCACCAGCCCCTGGCCGAAAACGCCAGCTACGGCGCCGGCCGCGGGTTCGCCGCCTTCGAGACGCCGGTCGGGCGGCTGGGCATGATGATCTGCTACGACAAGGCTTTCCCCGAGTCCGCGCGGGCGCTGGCCCTGGACGGCGCCGAGATCGTCGTCTGCCTGAGCGCCTGGCCCGGCAGCCGGACCAACGCGGCTCCCGATCTGGCGCAGGACCGCTGGAAGCGGCGGTTCGACCTGTTCGACCGGGCCCGCGCACTGGAGAACCAGATCGTCTGGCTCTCGGCCAACCAGTCCGGCACCTTCGGCGACCTGCGGTTCGTCGCCGGGGCGAAGATCGTCGACCCGGGCGGCGAGATCGTCGCCGACACCGGCGTCACCGAGGGGATGGCGATCGCCGAGTTCGACGTCCAGGCCGCGCTCGCGACCGCGCGCCGGTCGATGGGGCACCTGGCGGACAGACGACCCGACGCCTACCCCGTTAGTGTCCCGTGAATGGGGCAGATCCGGATCGCCGCCGTCGCCGCGCACTTCGGCCGCGACCTCGACTTCGACCTGCAGCGCATCGCGACGCTGATCGACCACGCGCGCTCGTCGGGCGTCGCGCTGCTGGTGCTGCCGGACGCGGCCCTCGGCGGCTACCTCGCCGACCTGCGCCATCCGGACCCGGAGGCGCTCCCGCCGGCCCTCGACCCCGACTGCGCGGAGCTCAAGACGATCCGGTCGCTGGCCGCGGAGATGGTCGTCTGCGTCGGCTACTGCGAGGCCGACGGGCCGCGGCGCTACAACTCCGCGGTGTGCGTCACGGGTGACGGTGTCCTGGGCCGGCACCGGAAGGTGCACCAGCCACCGGGGGAAAGCGTGGCGTACGAGCCGGGGGCCGAGTTCGCCGCGTTCGAGACGCCGGTCGGGCGCCTCGGCATGCTGATCGACTACGACAAGACGTTCCCCGAGTCGGCCCGCTCGCTGGCGGTCGACGGCGCGGACATCGTCGCCTGCCTGAGCGCGTGGCCGACGAGCATCACCAGCCGCGCCCCGCGGATGGCCCAGGACCGCCAGTCGCGGCTGTTCGACCTCTACGACCAGGCGCGGGCGGCGGAGAACCAGGTCGTGCTCGTGTCGTCCAACCAGACCGGCGCGATGGGCGGCATGCGGTTCCTCGGCCAGGCCAAGGTGGTCGGGCCGGGCGGCGAGATCCTCGCGCGGACCTGGTCGAAGGCCGGCATCGCGGTCGCCGAGCTGGACGTCGAGCAGGAGATCGCCAACGCCCGCCGCGTGCTGCACCACCTGGGGGAACGGAAACCGTCGGTGTACCGGGAGGCTTGATGCGCATCGCCCTGCTGAGCTACTCGACGAAACCCCGCGGCGGGGTAGTGCACACGCTCGCGCTGGCCGAAGCGCTGGCGGCGCTGGGCGAGGACGTCACGGTGTGGACGCTCGGCCGCGGCGGCGACGCGGGGTTCTTCCGGCCGGTCGACCCGGCGGTGCGGTTGTCGATCGTGCCGTTCCCGGACGTGCCCGGCGAGAGCGTCGGCGAGCGGATCCTGCGGTCGATCGCGGTGCTGCGCGCCGCGTTCACCCCGGACGAGTACGACGTCGTGCACGCACAGGACTGCATCAGCGCCAACGCGGTCGACCGGTGCGTCCGGACGATCCACCACCTCGACACTTTCACGACGCCGGAGCTGGCGGCCTGCCACGAGCGGGCCATCGTCCGGCCGTACGCGCACATCTGCGTGTCCGCGGCGGTGGCGGCGGAGGTCCACGCCGGCTGGGGCATCGAGGCGACGGTCATCCCCAACGGCGTCGACTACGACCGTTTCGCCACCGCCCTTCCGGATGCCGGCCTGGGACGGTACGTGCTGGCGGTCGGCGGAATCGAGCCGCGCAAGGGCTCCCTGGACCTGCTGGAGGCGTACGCGCTGCTGGCCTCACCGGAGGTCCGCCTGCTGATCGCCGGCGGCGAGACGCTCTTCGACTACCGCGACTACCGCGCGCGGTGGGAGAAACGCGCCGCCGAGCTGGGTGTCGAGCCGGAGGTGCTGGGCCCGGTCCCGCACGACGAACTGCCGTCACTGATGGCGTCGGCGGCGGTGTTCGCCTTCCCGTCGACCAAGGAGGGTTTCGGGCTGGCCGCGATGGAGGCGCTGGCCGCGGGGGTGCCGGTGGTGACCCGCGACCTCCCGGTGCTGCGCGAGATCTTCGGCGGCGTAGCCCGCTTCGCGACCGACCCGCCTGGGTTCGCGCGAGCCCTGCGAGAGGCATTGGCGGGCGGCGACCCGGAACCCGGAAAGGCCGTCGCCCGCCGCTACAGCTGGCCGTCCGCCGCGCAGGCGCACCGGGCTTTCTACCGGTCGCTGTGATCGTCTTCCGGGTCTTCCGGAGCGGGCATGTGCCGGATGCTTTCGCTGCCCTTGTAGTCATGGGCGCGGTCGTAGCGGGAATCCAGCACGCGCCCCAATTTTTGCGCCGCCCCGGCGTAGGCGTCGTCCACAGTGGTCGCGTGGTGGGTGACCGCAACGGGTTGCTTACCCCCGGGCCGAGCTTCGATCACGCACTTCTTGTCCTCGGGCTTGCCACCGCCGTCTTCGCTGAGGTGCACCTCCACCCGGGTCAACCATCCGCCGAACCGGGAGAGGCTGCCCTCAAGGTCGGTGGTCACGAAGGTGGCCAGCCGTTCGCCACCGTGGATGTTGTGGTCGGTGTTGACCTGGATCTGCACGAGCACCCTCCAAAACGGGACGACGATGATCCCGGTCAGTACCACGGCTGCGGTCGCCTCAAACCCCGGCGGCCTTCGCAGGCGACTCGCTCATCGGCCGAAGAGGACGTCTGACGACAATGAGGCCATGAGCTTTGATCTGGTGGTCCTGGCCTTGAACGCAGGCAGTGAAGCCGACTCCGTACGTCGGATGTTCGAGCGTTGCACCGCCGTGGGCACACACAACGTCGGCGAGCCTGACAGGCGCATCGTGGCCTTCTACGAGCAGGTGCGGTCCATCTACCCCGACCGTGGTCCGGCTGTTGAAGCGCCTGGCTGCCCTTGGAACTCGGCGCCGCTTTCGGTCGGTATCGACCACGTGATCATGCATTTTGGATCCGGTCCCCGGAGCACGCCGGCGATCGAGACAGTCCTGCGCCTGGCCGCGCACCACGGGCTGGCCGTCTACGACCCGCAAGGCGACGACGTCCACCTCGCGTAACACAGCGAACGAACGTTTGCGCGTCGGCAAGTCAGCGCGGTCGTGCCCGGTCGTAGCGCGTCGTGGTGCGCTTAGACTTCCGTCATGTTCGAGTACCACGGGTGGATCACGCTTCGCTCGACCGCCGAAGCCCTGGAAGACGAACCGCCCCTTCGGCTCGGCGAAATCCAGGCCCTGGTCGACGAGCTCGCCGGCTACGCGTTGATGGATCTTCAACCGATGAACGGCACCCACTACATCCACCTCGGCGGGAACCCGAATCACCGCGGGCAGCACGGTAAAGCCGTGCTCGACTTGTTCACCAAGATCGGACAGCTCGCCCCCGGGGCATACGGCCTGCTGTACGTCCACGACGACGAACACCCGGAGCACATGCTGAACTTCCGTGTCTTCCGGCTGGTCCGTGGCAAGGTCACCGAGCACGCGGACCACCTTCTGTCCCCGGTTATCCCCACGCTGGAAGACCAGAGCACCAGCTGACCCGGCGGATCAACGCACTTTGTTCGCGCAGCCGATGCAGATCCGCGTCGCCGGCAGGGCGGTCAGCCGCTCTTCGGCGATCGGGCCGCCGCAGCGCTCGCACGTTTCCCAGACGCCCACTCGTACTCGCTCCGCTGCCCGGTCGAGGTCGGCGAGGTCGTCCTGGGCCTGGCGCAAAAGCGCCTGCACTTGCGCCCGTTCGAAGGCGATCGTCACGCCCTCCGGGTCGTGCTCGTCGTCGTTGCTGGTGAACTCCGATGCCTCGACGATCCCGTCCCGCTGCCGGGCCAGCGCGGCGGCCAGGCGAGCCGTCTCGGTGCGGGCCTGCTCGATCAGCTCGATCGCGGCGCGGTCATCCATGGCGCCGGACGTCCCAGTACGTCATCCCCCCAGCGAACCACACTCGGGCGAGGCGCGGCCTGAAGGCGGAACCGTGCCCGGTCGCCTATCCTCGCCTCGTGGTCGCCAAGTCGAATTCGGTCGTGACGGTGCTGCGTGCGGAGATCATCGACGGCACGATCCCCGCGGGGACGCGCCTGAAGGAAGAGGCCATCGCCACCCGCTTCGGGGTCTCCCGGGTGCCCATCCGCGAAGCCCTGCTCCAGCTCGAGAGCGAAGGCTTCGTCAACACCGAGAAGTACAAGGGCGCCACCGTCTCCGCCCGCTCGCAGCACGACGTCGTCGAGCTGATGCAGATCCGGCGCGGCCTGGAAGTCCTCGCCGCCACCCTCGCGGCCGAGGCGCACGGCGGCGACCAGGCCGAGCACCTGCGGGCGGTCGTGGCGCGCGGGCGCCAGGCCGGCGAGGACGGCGCCGTGGACCAGCTGCCGCCGCTGATCATGGAGTTCCACGAGGTGGTCGCCCGCGCGTCGGGCAACGCCGAGCTGGCCCGCATGCTCGAGGAGCTGCTGCGCCGGATCTCGTGGGGCTTCGAGCTCGAGATCGAGGACCGCATCGACACGTCGTGGGCCGACCACGCCGCGATCGCCACCGCGATCCTCGGCGGGTCCCCGGTCCAGGCGGGCTACCTGATGGGCGAGCACATCCTCAAGGACGAGTGGATCTACCGTCGCCAGGCCGCCCCGTCAGCCTGATTCGTATACAAAAGATCTCCGCCAGCTAGCCAGTTCACGTCTTCGGCACACGTGGTAACGTCCCGGCAATAAGTCTCGTATACAAAACAGAGGTTCGTTGCTCGGCCGCCTCTCCCGATGGGAGCCCAGCCCATGACCTCGACCCACACCCCGGAGCGCGCCACCCCCGGTACCCTCGCCCTGCACCTCGACCGCATCGGCTTCAGCCGCGCCCAGTTCTGGGTGCTCATGCTCATCCTCGCGGGGATGTTCTTCGACACCCTCGAGCAGAACTCCGTCGGCGCGATGGGCGCGAACCTCAAGCTCGCGCTCGGGATCACCGACACCCAGCTGACCACGATCAACACCGCCACCGTGCTCGGCGGGCTCGTCGGCAGGCTCGCCGGCGGGTGGCTCGCCGACCGGTACGGCCGCCGCGCCTCCCTGTCGCTGAACCTGCTGCTCTACACCCTCGGCGGCCTGCTCAGCGCCGTCGCCGTGAACTACGACATGATGCTGGCCAGCCGGTTCGTCGTCGGTATCGGCCTGGGCGGCGAGTTCACCATCGGCATCGCGATGCTCGCCGAGATGGTCGCCACCCGGCACCGGGGCGCGCTGGTCGCGACGCTCAACATCGGCTCCGGCGGCGTCGGCAACTTCCTGTCCTACGGGCTGTTCTTCCTGCTCCTCGGCCCGCTCGCGCCGGCACTCGGCGGCGACCACCTCGTGTGGCGCTGGACCTTCCTGTTCCTCGCGCTCCCGGCGCTGCTCGTCGTCCTCTACCGGCGCCGCCTCCCGGAGACGCCCCGGTTCCTGCTCGCCAAGGGCCGCGTCGAGGACGCCAACCGCTCCCTCGCGATCCTGGCTTCCGGCTCCCTGAAACGCACCGCGGCGACGCCGGTCGGCGGCCCGCTGACGACGGCGGACGTGCCCGCGCGCCAGCTCAAGTCCTCCCCCGCGGCCGTGTTCGCCCGCGCCGTCCTGCCCCGCACGCTCTCGATCGGCGCCGCGTCCTGGATGGCCTTCGGCGCGCAGGTCACGCTCAACTTCCTGATGCCGACGCTGCTCGTGGAGCGCGGTTACTCCATTTCGGACAGCCTGCTGTTCACCATGATCATGAACGTCGGGTCGCTGCTCGGCGCCTGCGCCGCCGCGTTGCTGGCCGGACGGGTCGGCCGGCGCACTGCCGTCGGCGGCGCGGGCGCGCTCGGCTGCGTCACGGCCGCGGCGTTCGCGGCCTTCGGGGACTCGACGGTGCTGATCCTCGTGCTGGGCGCCCTCTTCCAGTTCTTCACGATGATCACCAACACGACGCTCGCGGTCTGGTCGCCGGAGCTGTACCCGACGTCGATCCGCGCGACCGGCACCTCGATCGTCAACGGCATCGGCAACATCGCCGGCGCGGTCATGCCGTTCCTCGCTGTCGCCCTCTTCGCCGCGTTCGGCCTCGCCGGGGTGTTCGGCATGGTCGCGGTGATGTACGCCCTGCTCGTCGTCGCTTCGCGGTTCGCGCCCGAGACCCGGGCCCGGACGCTGGAACAGATCAACGAAGACACCGCCGCCGCCTGACCACGAAACGGAGAAAACCCTTGGAAACACTGCGCATTTCCGCGACCGCCAACGGTCTCAACTACCTGCCCGAGTACCTCGCGGACACGACCGGCCTGTTCCGTGACGCGGGCCTGGCGGTGACCGCCCGCGCCTGCGACCCGTGGACCGGCGTGCTGGACGACCTGGCCTCCGGCGAGGCCGACCTCGCGCTGGGCGGGCTCTGGGTGCCGGGCATGTACGCCGGCAGCGGCCGCGCGCTGACCGTGGTCTGCCAGCTCAACCACCAGGCGCCCAAGGCGATCGTGCACCGCGGCGCCCCGGACGGCTTCACCCTGCCCGACCTGACCGGCAAGGTCGTCCTCGCGCCCGGCATCGGCGGCAGCGCGCCGTACGCGGTCACCGCCGGGTTGATCCGGGAGGCGGGCGCCGATCCGGCCGACGTCACCTTCGTCCGGGACCTCTCGACGCCGATGCTGGTCGAGCTGTTCGGTGCCGGGCTGGGTGACGCGATCATCCTGGACCTCGTCTCGGCGCTCGAACTCGAGGCCACCGGCCAGGGGCGGATCGTGTTCCGCAACCTCGACCAGGGCGGGATCATGCCCAACAGCGTCTACTACTGCCGCACCGATCGCGTCGAAGAGCTGCGAGAGCGGTTCACCCGCTTCGTCGGCTGCATCGACGCGGCGATGCAGCGCCTGCCCTCGACGCCGGCGGAGACGATCGACGGGATCCTCACGACGCGCTGGCCGGGCAAGGACCTCGGGATCCTGCGCGAAGCCACCCGCCAGATGACCGCGAGCGCGGTCTGGGAAACCGTCGCGATCGACCCCGCGGGCAGTGACCGGTGGATGCGGATGCTGGCCGAAAGCGCGATGCTCACCCAGGTCCCGGCCTACGACGAGCTGGCCGACGACAGCTTCATGAAGGCCTACCGGTGACCACCGTGCTGCCGGACGACGCCCTGGCCGAGCTCGTCGACCTCGGCGAGCTGATCGACGCCGTCCGGGCCGCGCACACCGACCTGGCGCTC
Organism: Amycolatopsis ponsaeliensis; assembly: GCF_030182635.1. Lineage (NCBI taxonomy): Bacteria > Bacillati > Actinomycetota > Actinomycetes > Pseudonocardiales > Pseudonocardiaceae > Amycolatopsis > Amycolatopsis ponsaeliensis. The sequence goes on along the minus strand of NZ_JAPZLD010000001.1, from coordinate 226,657 downwards.
GGGCGGGCCGAACAGCCGGTCCCGGCGATCAGCTCGACGGCGGGCGCCACCATCGTGCTGCCGATGGTGGCGACCTCCCACCGCCTCGGGCTGACCGTCGTCAAGGTCCTCACCGACGCGCCCGGCAACCGGGACGGCGACGGCCCCGCCCAGCAGTCCACGGTGGTGGTGCTGGACTCCCGGACCGGCGCCCGCCTGGCCGTCATGAACGGCGGGACCGGCACCCGGATGCGGACCGCCGCCGCCAGCGCCGTCGCCACGGATGCCTTGTCCCGCAAGGACTCCCGGGTCCTCGGGCTCGTCGGCGCCGGTCCCCTCGCGGTCGAGCACGTCGCCGCCGTCCGCGCGGTCCGGGCGATCGGCACCGTCGTCGTCTGGTCCCGCTCGGCGGCCCGGGTCGCCGAGTTCCGCCACGCGCTGCACCGGCGGGAACACGCGGACGGCGTCCCGGCCCTCGACGTCGTCGCCGCTTCGGGGCCGCGCCAGGTCGTCGAAGCGGCCGACGTGCTCTGCACGCTGACGCCGTCGCGCGTCCCCGTCGTGGAAGGCGCGTGGTTCCGGCCGGGCCTGCACGTCAACGCCGTCGGCGCGCCACCCCGGCCCGACCACCGCGAGATCGACTCCGCCGGGATGGCCCGGGCGACCGTCTTCGTCGACAGCACCGGCGTCCAGCTGCGGAAGTCGGGGGAAGCGCTGCTGTCCCTGCGGGAAGGCGTGACGACCGAGGACGACTTCCGGCGTGAGCTCGGCGCGGTGCTGGCCGGGCTGGTGCCGGGGCGGACCGGGGCGGCGGAGATCACCCTGTTCAACTCGGTCGGCATCGCCTTGCAGGACCTCGCTTTCGCCGCCCTCGCCCTGCGGATCACGGCGGGCGAATCCCTCGAGGTCGGCACCTGAGGGGCGGAACCGCTCAGAACACCGCGGGCACGTCGACCACCCGGCTGCGCAGGTATTCGCCGAGCCCCTTCGCCTGCGGGTCGGGCCGGGTCGCCGCGGCGACGCCTTCGCCCAGCAGGCCCACCACCGCGAAGTTGAGCGCGCGCAGGTTCGGCAGCGCGAACCGGCGGACGTCGAGCGTGGCCGCTTCGGGCAGCAGCTGCCGGAAGCGGTCTTCGTCGAGATATCCGCGCAGCCACGCGTATTCGTCGTCGGTGCGGGTCCAGAAGCCGACGTTGGCGTTGCCGCCCTTGTCCCCCGAGCGGGCGCCCGCCACGTCGCCCAGCGGCGCCCGCCGGGTCGGGCCGAAGTCCTGTGGCGGTACCGAGTCGGGCACCCGCGCCGGGAGGAGCGGGCCGGTGGGCGGATGCGGGATGACGACCGCCGTCCCGTCCGGCAGCGTGACCCGGTGCGCCACCTCGGCGGCCGGGACCAAGGCCGGCCAGTAGACGCCGAACGCGCTCTCGGCCGACGGCGGGGTCGTCGTGTGGAAGCCCGGGTAGCCGCCGAGCGCGAGTCCCATCGTCGCGTTCGAGAACCGGCGGCCGACCTTGCGGGCGTCCGGGTCCTTGACCGTGATCCGCAGGTGCGCCGTGGCTTCGGCGTTCACCGGCGCGTCCGCGTGGTCGAACCGCAGCAGCGTGACGTCGGCCTCGGCGAACTGGTCCTTTCCGCCCAGCAGCGCGAAAAGCTGCTGCTCGGCCCACGCCGCCTTCTCCTCGATGCGGGTGCCGGTGAGCACGAGGGTCATCGTGTTCCGGTAGCCGCCGTCGTGGTTCAGCGCCACCTTGAGGTGCTCGCCCGGCGGGCTGCCGCGGGTGCCGCTGACCCGCACCCGGTCCGGTCCGGTCTGCTCGAGCCGCAGGGTGTCGAAGTGCGCGACGGCGTCCGGCCCGGCGTAGGCCGGTTCGGCGATCTCGTACAGCAGCTGCGCGGTGACCGTGCCGGGTGAGACCAGTCCCCCGGTGTCCGCGTGCTTGGTGATGACGCACGAGCCGTCGGCTTCGACCTCGGCGATCGGGAAGCCGGGGTACCGCCGGTCGGTCACCTCTTCGAAGAACGCGTAGTTGCCGCCGGTGGCCTGCGGGCCGCACTCGATGACGTGCCCGGCGGCCATCGCGCCCGCGATCGCGTCGAGGTCCGTGGGTGCCCAGCCGTGCCACCAGGCGGCCGGGCCGACGACCAGCGAAGCGTCGGTGACCCGGCCGGTCACGACGACGTCGGCGCCGGCGGCCAGCGCCGACGAGATGCCCCAGCCGCCGAGATAAGCGTTGGCGGTCAACGGTTCCACGCCGGCTTCCGCGAGCTTCCGGCCGGTGTCGAGGTGCGCGAGATCGTGCCCGGCCGCCTGCAGGTCGGCCAGCCGGCCGACGATGTCGTCGCCGTCGACGTGGGCGATCTCCGGGTGCAGGCCGAGCCGTTCGGCGAGGGCGCCGATCTCGGCGGCCAGCCCCGGCGGGTTCAGCCCGCCGGCGTTCGAGACGATCCGGATGCCGCGGTCGAGGCAAGTGCCCAGGACGTGCTCGAGCTGGGTGAGGAACGTCTTCGCGTACCCGAGCGCGGGGTCCTTCCGGCGGGCCTTCCAGAGGATGAGCATGGTCAGCTCGGCGAGGTAGTCCCCGGTGAGCACGTCGATCGGGCCGCCTTCGACCATCTCGCGGGCCGCTTCGAGGCGGTCGCCGTAGAAGCCGGAGCAGTTGGCGATCCGGACCGGGCGGCTCACGCGCGTCCCCGGCCGGGCGCGCCCGCGAAGGCCTGGGCGATGCCGATCCACTCCCGCGCCGCCGGCCCGCGCACGACCAGACCGGTGTCCTCGGCAAGCCGTCGCTGGGTGACCGTGAGGCAGAAGTCGAGCGCGGTGCCTTCGACGCGGTCGGCGGCGGCGCCGTCCCCCCACGTCCACCGGTCGCCCGAGGGTGCGTGCAGGACGACCCGGATCGGGACGACCGGCGCCGGACGACCGTGGAGCCCGAAGCTGAACGCGGTCGTCGAGACGCCGAGGTGGGCGATGTGCCGGAGCCGGTCGGTCGCCACCCGCGTCACGCCGAGGGTATCGGCGATGTCCTGGCCGTGCGCCCAGGTCTCCATGATCCGCGCGGTCACCGACGACGCCACGCTCATGTCCGGCCCGTACCAAGGCAGCCGGGCGCGGGCGTCGCGGCCGCGGAACGTCGTGACCAACGCCGCTCGCGCTCGGGCGAACCACGCCCGGACTTCCTCGGCGGGCAATCCCGCGTGCTCGGCGGCGACGCGGTCGGGGAAGTCCATGCCCTCGGCCATCAACGCGGCCGCCGCGCGGCGGAACCCGTCCGGGTCAAGCAGGGCCTGCGTCGCGGCTTCGTCGAAGAACGCCAGGTGCGTGAGCTGGTCGCGGATGTCCCAGCCCGCCGCGGGGGTCGGCCGCGCGATGCCGGTGTCGTCGAGCGGCGCGACCATCTTTTCGACGTCGGCGGTCTCGGCGAGGAGGTCGTCGAGCAGAGCATCGAGGGAGACGGGCATGTCAGCGTCCTTCCCACACCGGCGGGCGCTTCTCGCGGAACGCCGCCGGGCCCTCCTGGGCGTCACGCGAGCGGTACACCGGCGCCCAGATCTCTTCGGCGCGGTCGTAGACGTCGGGACAGGACAGATAGGCGGTGCGTTTCGCCGCGCGGACCGACAGCGGCGCGTTGGCGGCGATCCGCCGGGCGAGCTCCTGGGTGCGGGAACGCAAGTCCGCCAAGGGAACCACGTCGTTCACCAGGCCCACTTCCCGGGCGCGCCGGGCATCGAGGGGATCTCCGGTGAGCAGGATCTCCAGGGCCACCCGCGGGGGCACGAGCCACGACAGCGGCGCCGCCCACGGCGCCCCGCGGCCCACCTTCACTTCGGTCACCGCGAAGCGCGCGTGCGAAGCCGCCACGACCAGGTCGCACTGCTGCGCCAGCAGGAAGCCACCCGCGTAGGCCACGCCGTTGACCGCGGCGATCGTCGGCTTCGGGACGTCGATGTTGCGGCCGAAGACCGGCAGGAAGTCCGGCGGCGGGATCTCCAGCGCCGTTTCGGCCATCTCCTTGAGGTCCCCGCCGGCGCAGAACGCCTTGTCGCCCGCGCCGGTCAGCACGAGCACCGCGGCGGAGTCGTCGGCGACGAACCGGCGGGTGCCCGCCCACAACCCGTCTCTGACCTCTTTGGACAGTGCGTTGCGCGCTTCGGGACGGTCGATCGTCAGCCAGGCGATCCCGTCGTCGACCTCGTAGGAGACGCTCATGACACGACCGCCAGCACCTGGCCGGTGTCGACCTGGTCGCCCTGGCGCACCCGCAGGTCGGACAGCACGCCGTCGGCCGGCGCGGCGACCGTGTGCTCCATCTTCATCGCCTCCAGGACGAGCAACGGCTGCCCGGCCGTCACGGCATCGCCCGAGGCCGCGAACACCCGCACCACCGCACCGGGCATGGCGGCGAGCAACGAGCCGGTGGCCGTGGCGGCGTCCGGGTCGGCGAACCGCGGCACCTCGGTCAGCGCGACGGACCCGTCCGGTCCATCCACATAGGACACTCCGGCGTACGTCCGCACGGCGTAGGCGAGGTGGACGCCGTCGATCTCCAGCTCCACCAGCGAAGGTGACGCGGACAGCAACCGCACCGAACCACCGAGTGGCTCACCGTTCACCCTGACGCGCAGGCGGGAGCGCCGTAACGAGTACGCGACCTCCAGCGTTTCCGGACCTACCGTGTAAGCAACCCGCTGGGACGCGCCCCCGACGTTGCGCCACCCGGACGGCATCTCGGGCACGACCCGCGCGGCACGCCGGTTGCGCGCCTGCGCCGCCAAAGCCGCGGCCGCGGCCTGCCGGGCACCGCCGGAGGACGCGCCGAGCGCGGCCGGGTCGTGCCGGGTCAGGTAGCCGGTGTCGGTCCGCCCGGCCAGGAACTCGGGCTCGGCCAGGATGCCGGCCAGGAGGTTCCGGTTGGTCGTGACGCCGTGCAGCTCGGCGTGCCGCAACGCCCGCGCGAGCGTCCGGGCGGCTTCGCGGCGGGTCCGGCCGTGGGCGATCACCTTGGCCAGCATCGGGTCGTAGTGCGGGCCCACCACGGAACCGTCGGTGACGCCGGAGTCGACGCGGACCCCGCGCAGCGCGGGGACGTGGAAGCGGTGCAGGGTGCCGGTGGCGGGCAGGAACCCGGCCGGGACGTCCTCGGCGTAGAGCCGCACCTCGATCGCGTGCCCGGTGATGCGGGCGCCGGTGACCTCGGGCGGCAGGGCCTCGCCCTCGGCGACGCGCAGCTGCTGCTCGACCAGGTCGATCCCGGTGACGAGCTCCGTGACCGGGTGCTCCACCTGCAGCCGCGTGTTGACCTCGAGGAAGAAGAACCGGCCGTCGGCATCCAGGACGAACTCGACGGTGCCCGCGCCGGTGTAGCCGATGGCCTTCCCTGCGGCCACGGCCGCGGCACCCAGTTCAGCGCGCAGCGCGTCGTCCACCGCCGGTGACGGGCACTCTTCGACGATCTTCTGGTACCGCCGCTGGATCGAGCACTCCCGCTCGAACAGGTGCACCACCTCGCCGTGCGCGTCCCCGAGGATCTGCACTTCGATGTGCCGCGGGTCGACGACGAACCGCTCCAGGAACACCGTCCCGTCCCCGAACGCCGACGCGGCTTCCCACCGGGCACCCTCCACCGCATCGGACAGCCCGGCTTCGTCGTGCACCACACGCATGCCCCGGCCCCCGCCACCGAACGCGGCTTTCACCAACACGGGGAAGCCGATCGACGCGGCCACCGCGGCGAGGTCCGTCTCGTCGGTGACGGTCGCGCCGGGCAGCACCGGGACGCCGGCCGCGTCCATCAGCGCCTTGGCCTCGATCTTCGACCCCATCGAGGCGATGGCTTCCGGGGACGGGCCGACGAACGTCAGCCCGGCTTCGGCGCAGGCGCGGGCGAACCCGGCGTTCTCCGACAGGAACCCGTATCCCGGGTGGATCGCGTCGGCGCCGGTCGCCCGCGCGGCCGCGATGACCAAATCAGCGCGCAGATAGGTGTCGGCAGGCGCCGATCCGGGCAGCCGGACGGCTTCGTCGGCGAGCCGGGCGAAGGGCGCGCCGGCGTCCGGGTCGGAGTAGACCGCGACGGTCGAGATGCCGAGGTCGTGCGCGGTGCGCAGGACCCGGGCCGCGATCTCCCCGCGGTTGGCGACGAGCAGCTTGGTGATCATCGGCTCACATCCGGAAGACGCCGAAGCCGCGACGGCCCTCGACGCGGTTGGAGTGGACGGCGGACAGCGACATCCCCAGCACGTCCCGGGTGTCGCGCGGGTCGACGATGCCGTCGTCGTAGAGCCGGGCGGTGACGGCGAAGGCGTGCGACTCGGTGTCGATCTGGCTTTCGATCGCCGCGGTGCGCGCCCGGTCGGCGTCTTCGTCGAACGGCTTGCCCTGCGACGCGGCCGAGGCCCGCCCGACGATCGACATCACCCCGGCGAGCTGGGGCGCGCCCATCACCGCGAGCTTCGCGCCGGGCCAGGCGAACATCAGCCGCGGGTCGTAGGCCCGCCCGGACATGCCGTAGTTGCCCGCCCCGAACGACGACGCCATGTTGACCGTCAGGTGCGGCACCGTGCTGTTGGTGACGGCGTTGATCATCTTGGCGCCGTCCTTGATGATGCCGCCCTGCTCGTACCGCGTGCCGACCATGTAGCCGGTCGTGTTCTGCAGGAACACCAGCGGGACGTCGGTCTGGTTGGCGAGCAGGATGAACTCGCTGGCCTTCTTGGCCTCCTCGCTGAACAGCACCCCGCGGTGGTTGGCGAGCACGCCGACCGGATAGCCGTGGAGGCTCGCCCAGCCGGTCACCAGCGAGGTGCCGTAAAGCGGTTTGTACTCGTCGAAGTCGGAGCCGTCGACGGTGCGGGCGAGGATCTCGCGCGGGTCGAAGGGCACCTTGGTGTCCGGCGGCACGATGCCGAGGATCTCCTCCGGGTCGTACTTCGGCGGCTCCGGCGTCCGGCTGGGGGCCGGGCCGAGCTTGCGCCAGTTGATCCGGGACAGGACTCGCCGGCCGAGGCGGAGCGCGTCCAGTTCGTCGACCGCGAAGTAGTCGGACAGCCCCGAGACGCGGGAATGCATGTCCGCGCCGCCGAGCGACTCGTCGTCGGCCTCCTCCCCGGTGGCCATCTTGACCAGCGGCGGGCCGCCGAGGAACACCTTGGCCTGGCGGTCGACGAGCACCGCGTAGTCGCACATGCCCGGCACGTACGCCCCGCCGGCGGTCGAGTTGCCGAACACGATCGCCAGGGTCGGGATACCCAGCGACGACAGCTCGGTCAGCTCGTGGAAGATCCGCCCGGCCGGCACGAACAGGTCGGCCTGCGTCGGGAGGTCCGCCCCGCCCGACTCGACGAGGTTGATCACCGGCAGCCGGTTGACGCGGGCGATCTCCAGCGCCCGCAACGTCTTCCGCAGCGAGTACGGGTTCATCGCGCCGCCGCGCACGGTCGGGTCGTGCCCGATGATCACGCACTCCACATCGGACACCACACCGATACCGGTGACCACCGAGGCGCCCACGGTGAAGTCGGTGCCCCACGCCGCGAGCGCGGACAGTTCGAGGAACGGGCTGTCCGGGTCGAGCAGCAGTTCCAGGCGTTCGCGGACGGGGAGCTTCCCGCGGTCGCGGTGGCGCTGGACATAGCGCTCACCGCCGCCCGCGACGGCCAGCTCCAGCTGCTCCTCGAGCCGCGCGAGCAGTTCGAGCTGCGTCTTCCGGTTGGCCGTGTACGTCTCGGCGGAGACGTCCAGCTGCGACTTGAGCACGGTCATCGAGCGGCCCCGTAGTGCCCCGCGTGCCGCTCGCGGACGACGTTCTTCTGGATCTTCCCGGTGGACGTGCGCGGCAGCTCGTCGGCGACGATCACGGCCTTCGGGACCTTGTAGCCGTCGAGCCGGTCCTTCAGCCGGGTCCGCAGGTCGTCCGCGTCGATCCGCTCCCCCGGCTTGGGCAGGACGACCGCGGTGATGGCCTCGCTCCACCGCTCGTGCGGGAGGCCGACGACCACGACCTCGGCGACGTTCGGCTCGGTGTCGTAGATCGCCCGCTCCACTTCGATCGAGGCGACGTTCTCGCCGCCGGTCTTGATCACGTCCTTGAAGCGGTCGGCGAACCACAGCACGCCGTCCTCGCCGAACCGGCCGACGTCACCGGAGTGGAACCAGCCGTGCCGGAACGCCTCCGCCGTCGCCTCGGGGTTGTGCAGGTACTCCTGCATGGCCGACGGCGCCCGGTAGACGATCTCGCCCTGCTCGCCGCGCGGCAGCAGGTTGCCGTCCGGGTCCATGATCCCGACCTGGACGCCGGTGAGCGGCGTGCCGACCGCGCCGACGTGCGACAGCTGGTGCTCCGGCCGGAACAGCGTCGTGATCGGGCTCATCTCCGTCTGGCCGAACAGCAGCGCGAAGTCGCAGCCGAAGCCGTCGAGGCAGGCCTTGATCTGCGCCTCGGGCATCGGCGCCATCGCGTAGACCGCGCGCCGCAGCGACGACAGGTCGCGCCCGGCGAACGACGGGTGCTCCAGCGCCGCGCGGTACATCATCGGCAGGCCGAAGACCTGGGTGATCTGCTCGCGTTCGATCGTCGTGAGGAAGCGGTCCGGGTCGAAGCCGCGGTGCACGAAGATCGTGGCGCCGACGACGATCGCGGGCGTGCAGAAGGCATTCAGCTGCGCGGTGTGGAACATCGGCATCATCGCGACGAACTTGTCGTCGGCGCGCCAGCCGGAGTCGAGCGCGGCCGACATGGACTCCAGGTGGATCGCCAGGTGCGTGCCGACCACGCCCTTCGGGAACGACGTCGTGCCTGATGTGTACAAATAGGACAGTGGGGCACGGTCTTCGACGACCACCTCGGGCGAGGTCGGGTCGTCCGAGAGCACGTCGTCGATCGCCAGCCCGGTGCCGTCGCCGCCGGTGCCCGGCGCGATGATCACGTCGGTGACGCCGGGTGCCTCGGCCACGGCGGGAGTGATCGCGCCGAGGAGCTGGCTCTCCACGACGATGCCGCGGGCCTGCGAATGCTTCAGGACGTACGCGACTTCGTCGCCGCGCCAGCCGAGGTTGACCGGGACGCAGACGAGCCCGAGCTTCGCGCAGGCGTAGTAGACGGCGAGGAACTCGGCGCTGTTGGCCGACGCCAGCGCGAGGACGTCACCGGTGGTGTAGCCGCGTCCTTCCAGGCCGTGTGCGAGCCGGTTGACCCACGTGTCGAACTCGCCGTAGGTCCAGCGGCGATCGCCGTCGACCACGGCGAGAGCTTCCGGCCGGGAGAACGCGACGCGGGTCAGGGCGTCGCCGACATTGACCCGATGGACGAGGTTGTGGTCCGTCATCAGTCCTCCTAATAGGACCGGGGCAGCCCGAGACTGTGCTGCGCGACGAAGTTGAGGATCATTTCGCGGTTCACCGGGGCGATCCGCAGCAGCCGGGCGAGCCCCCAGTACGGCAGCAGCCCGAAGTCCGCCGAGACGCCGTTGCCGCCGTGGGTCTGGATCGCGGCGTCGACGGCGGCCAGCGCGGCCTCCGCGGCGGCGTACTTGGCCATGTTCGACGCTTCGCCCGCCGGCTGGCCCGCGTCGTGCAGGGCGGCCGCCCGGTGCGTCATCAGGGCGGCCAGCTCGGTCTCGATCTTGGCCTTGGCCAAGGCGTGCGACACCCCTTGGTGCGCTCCGATCGGCCGATCCCAGACGACGCGCTCGCGGGCGTAGCGGCTGGCGACGTCGAGGGCGTAGCGCGCGATGCCGACGCAGAGCGCGGCGCCGGTGATGCGTTCGGGGTTGAGGCCGTGGAAGACCTGCCGGAACCCGGCGCCCTCGTCGCCGACGAGCGCCGACGCGGGCAGCCGGACGCCGTCGAAGTGCAGCGTGAACTGCTTCTCCGGGAGCATGACGTCCACCGGCAGCGGCGTCACCGTCAGGCCGGGCGCGTCCACCGGGACGAGGAACAGCGAGAGCTGGGCGGTCCCGTCGGGGTCACGGCCGGTGCGGGCGACCAGCAGCAGCGCGTCGGCGGTGTCGACGCCGGAGATGTAGTACTTCTCGCCGTCGACGATCCAGTCGTCGCCGTCGCGGCGGGCGGTGGTGCTCAGCTTGTGGGTGTTGGAGCCGGCGTCCGGCTCGGTGATGGCGAAGACGACCTTCGTCCGGCCGGTCGCGATGCCGGGCAGCCACTCCTTGCGCTGCTCCGGCGTGCCGAACTCGGTGAGCACCTCGGCGGAGATGGCTTCGGTGACGAGCAGCAGCAGGATCGGCGCGCCCTTCGCGGCGCTCTCCTCGATCACGATGGTCAGCTCGGCCAGGCCGCGGCCGCCCCCACCGTACTCCTCGGGGATGTTGACGCCGATGAAGCCGGCGTCGCCGAGGGCGTGCCACAGCTCGGTGCACTCCCGGCCTTCGCGGGCGTGCTCGACGTAGTACCGGCCGCCGAACGGAGCGGCGATGGCGCCCACCGCGGCCCGGAGGTCACGGGCCTCGTCGCTCTCGAACACGTCCACGCCGACGCTCCTTAGTGATTCAAAATTCACTTATAGCGCACCGTAGCGCCCGGCTGCGATGATGACAAGATGACGACGACCTCCCCAGCCACCCGCCGCCGGCGCGATCCCGAGCGGCGGGAGCGGATCCTGACCGCCGCCGCCGAGCTGACCGCCCGGCGCGGGTTCCACGCGATCGGCATGGCCGACATCGGCGCGGAGGCGGGCATCGTCGGCTCCGGCGTCTACCGGCACTTCGAGAACAAGGACGCGATCCTGGTCGCGCTGCTCGACCGCGTGATGGCGCGCCTGCAGGACGGCGCCGCCGCCATCCTCGCCGCCGCGACGGACGACCACGCCGCGTTGTCGGGCCTGATCAGGGACCACGTCCTGGTCGCCATCGAGGACCGCACCGTGCTCGCCGTCTACCACCGCGAGATCCACAACCTGCCCGAGGACGACCGCCGCCGCCTGCGCCGGCTGCAGCGGCACTACCTCGAGGACTGGGTCCACGTGCTCGCCCCGCTGCGCCCCGACCTCGCCGACGGCGAGCTCCGGCTGGCCGTGCACGCCGCGATCGGCGCGGTGCAGTCCACGCTGTTCTTCCGCAGCGGGCTCGCGCCGGAGCGGCTCGCCGAACTGCTCGGCGGGATGGCCCACGCCTGCCTCGGGGTCACGCCGACACCGGCTCCGTCAGTGAATGGCGAATAACTTTCTCTTGATTTGGTGACCTGGCTCACGGCATGCTGATCGACGTCAGCGACGGCGAAGGAGCCCGGCATGACCACGACCGACCACACGGCAGCCCTCATCGACGTCGAGACGCTCCGCGGCCGTCGAGCCGTGCACCGCTGGGAGCGGACGTCGGTGGGCGACGTCTTCGAGCGGCTCACCTGGAGCCGCCCGGACCAGGTCGCGATCAGCGCGGCCGAGGGCGCGTGCGGGGAAGCGCAGTTCGCCTCCGTGACCTACCGGGAAGCCGACCAGGCCGCCAACCGGCTCGCCCACGCCCTGGCCGCCGAGGGACTCGTGCCCGGCGACCGCGTGCTGCTGTTCTGCGAGAACACCGTCGAGGCGTTCCTCGCCAAGATCGGGATCGCCAAGGCGGGCATGGTCGCCGTCCCGCTGAACCCCGGCCTCGCCCCGGACGTCCTCGACCACCTGGTGCGCCTGACCGAGCCGCGGCTGGCGATCGTCGACGCGGAGCTGTGGCCCCGGCTTGCCGGCGTCTCGGGCGTGCGGGTCGGCGCGACGATCACGGTCGGCGGCGGGCCGGTCGCGGGGACGCCGTCGTTCGGCGAGTTCCTCGACGGGCAGCCGGCCACCGAGCCCGACGTCGAGATCCACGGCGACGACATCTTCCAGCTGCTGTTCACCTCCGGCACCACCGCGCTGCCGAAGGGCGTGATGCTGTCGCACAGCTACGCCCACCTGGCCGGGCTGAACTTCGCGCTGTCGCTCACGCGCGGCCTGCGCCACGAGACCGACCTGCGGGTCTGCACGTTCCTGCCGATGATCTACCACGTCGGTGACGCGCTGTTCACGTACTCGACGTTCCTCGCCGGCGGCACGCTGGTCCTCGGCCGCCGCCCGGTCCCCGGCCCGGTCGCGGCGACCCTCGCGGAGTCGCGGGCGACCGCCGTCTGGGCCGGGTCACCGCAGTTCGTCGCCGCTCTGGCCGACGCGGTCGACGCCGACCCGTCGCTCGACCTGACCTCGCTGACCACGCTCGTCTACGGCTGGGGCGCGCTCGCTCCGGCGCTGCTGCGGCGGCTCGAAGCCCACGCCGCGCCCGGGTTCGTCACGGTCGGCATCTTCGGGCAGACGGAAGCCATCGCCTGCCACCGGTTCTGGCCGAGCGCGTGGCCGGAGGTGCACGCGCGCACCGCGCCCGCGATGAACTACGTCGGCGTGCCGAGCGGGTTGCTCGCCTCCGACGTCGTGGACGAACTGGGCGAGCCGGTCCGCGGCGTCCCGGGTGAGGCGGTGTACCGGTCGCCGGTGATGACCGCGGGCTACTACCGCGACGAAGAAGCGACGCGCACGGCGTTCCGCGGCGGCTGGTTCCACTCCGGCGACTCGGCCGTCGTCGACGAAGCCGGGCTGCGCGTGATGGTCGACCGGTACAAGGACATCGTGAAGTCGGGTGGGGAGAACGTCTCCAGCATGCGCGTGGAGGCCGTGCTCCACCAGCACCCCGCGGTCCTGCGCGCGGCCGTGATCGGGCTGCCGCACGAACACTGGGGCGAGGCGGTCACGGCCGTCGTCGTCCCCCGCTCCGGCGCCGAACCGGCCGCGGCGGAGCTGATCGCGTTCTGCCGCGAGCACCTGGCCGGCTACGAAACCCCGAAGGCGGTGGTGTTCTCCGACGAGCTCCCCGAGACCGTCGGCGGCAAGATCCTCAAGTACAAGCTCCGCGAGCGGCATTCGGGCCTGTACGGCTAGATCCTCTTTTCGGCCCACGCGAGGATTTCCGCGACCACCTCGGCGCGGTTCGTCTCGTTGAGGATCTCGTGCCGGGCACCCGGGTACACCCGGACCGTCAGGTCCTTGACGCCCGCGTCGCGGTAGCGCTGCACCAGGACGTCGAACAACGCGAGGTTGCCGGTCACCGGGTCCTGGTCCCCCACCGCGAGGTAGAGCGGCAGATCGGGCCGCATCCGCGCGACCGCGTCCGGATCCGCCAGCCGGCGGGCGCCCGCGAACATCGCCTTCGTGTTCACCGGGTCGAGCCCGAAGCCGCACAACGGGTCCGCGACATAAGCGTCCACTTCGGACTCGTCACGGCTGAGCCAGTCGTAGTCCGTCCGCTGCGGCTGGAACGCCGCGTTGAACATCGACAGGTCCAGCGGCTGGTCGAGGTCCAGCGCGGGCTCGAGGATGTCGAGCGCGGCGGTGCCGGTGAGGATCACCGCGTCGACGTCGGCCGAGTGGTCGAGCAGGTACTGCTGGGCGGCGAAGGAACCCATGCTGTGCGCCAGCAGGACGACCGGCAGGCCCGGGTGCTCTTCGCGGGCTCGCGCCGTCAGGACGCCGATGTCGGCCACCAGTGCCGCCCAGCCGTCCGGGCCGAGGTCGCCGGGTTCCGCCGTGACGGACGCGCCGTGACCGCGGTGGTCCTGGCCGTAGACGGCGAACCCGCGGCCGGTGAACGCCCGCGCGACCCGCTCGTAGCGGCGCACGTGCTCCCCCATGCCGTGGGTCAGCTGCAAGACACTGACCGGCGCGCCCACCGGGTCCCACCGGTAAGCGGTCACGGCTCCGGGCAGGGTGAAAGTCGCGTCGGGCATCGTCGCCTCCTCAGTCGACCCCACCCTGCCGCACCGGCGGCCGGATTTCGACCCCGTTCGCGAGGTTCTTCATCGCGGCGATCGGTCAGCCGATCGGCACACCGCCGGCCACCTTGCCGAGGTTCGCCCAGCCGCCGTGGCCGTCGCCGCCCTCCCAGGAGTACACCGTCGCCGCGTTCGTCGCCGGATCCGCCAGCGCGTAGTCCGCGGTGCCGCCACCCGTGAAGTCCGCGAACGCGACGCGGTCGGCCGCCGTGGTCAGGCCCGTCGCGACCTGGCCGTACTGCAGCCAGCCGCCGTGGCCGTCGCCGCCGCGGTTGAGGAACGCCGTCACCGCGCCGGAGGCGGCGATCGCCGCGTAGTCGGCCGCGCCGTCGCCGTCGAAGTCGGCGAACCGGACCTGGGTGGCGTCGGTGGTCGTCCCCGTCGCCACCTGGCCCAGGCCGAGCCAGCCGCCGTGCCCGTCACCGCCGCGGTTGAGGAACGCCGTCACCGCGCCGGTGCTCGCGATCGTCAGGTAGTCCGTCCGGCCGTCGCCGTCGAAGTCCGCGAACCGGACCCGCGCCGGGTCGGTGGTGGTGCCGGTCGCCACCTGGCCCAGGCCGAGCCAGCCACCACGGCCGTCACCGCCGCGGTTCAGAAAGGCCGTCACCGCACCGGTGCTCCCGATCGTCAGGTAGTCCGCCCGGCCGTCGCCGTCGAAGTCCGCGAACCTTGCCCGTCCCGGATCCGTGGTCGTGCCGGTCGCCACCTGGCCCAGCACCGACCAGCCCCCGCGTCCGTCACCACCCCGGTTCAGGAACGCCGACACCGCACCGGTGCTCGCGACCGCGAGGTAGTCGGCCCGGCCGTCACCGTCGAAGTCGGCCCAGCGGACCTTGCCCGCGCCACCGGCTTCGGTGGCCGCGCCGAGCGCGGGGTGCGTCGCGATCCAGCCGTCGGTGTACGCCTGGTCAAGCGGCCCGTACAGGGCTTGCGCCATCAGCTGGTAGCCCGCGTCGTCCGGATGCAGGTTGTCGGCCATCTCCGCGGACGTCAACGCCGGCGGGTCGACGTAGCGGAACCGGTGCCCGGCCTGCTGTTCACTCCCCTGCATCGCCTTCACCTGGCTGTTGAACGACGCCGTCGCGCTCTCCAGCCCCGGCGTGGTCGGGATCAGCCCCAGGAACAGCAGCGCGACCCCGGGCCGGTCCGCGAAGATCCGGTCGGCCAGCGTCCGCAACCGTTGCGGCGCATGGGCGACGTCGATGCCGCGCGCCAGGTCGTTGATGCCGACGTGCAGCAGCACCACGTCCGGCCGGTCGACCGCGACCCACCCGTCGATCCCGGCCGTCAGCTGGTCGATCGTGTAACCACTGTGTCCCTCGTTCGCCGGGCCGGGAAGGCTCCCGGACGCCTGCGTCCCGACGAACCGCGCCGAATACCGCGACTGCGCGGCCAGCATCCGCGACAGCGGCGCGCGGTAGGACGACGTGGTGGCACTGCCCACGCCCCAGGTGATCGAGTCCCCGAGCGGCATGACCCGCACCGCGGGCCCGAGCGCGGCGGCGGACGCGGCCGGCGCCAGGACGACGCTGAACGCGAACAAGGCGAAGACGACGAGCAGCCGGCGAAACACGCGGAACCTCCCGGATCGACGGGCTTTCCCGGGGGCGCCATCGCGCCGTGAGAATTCCGGAAGCACGCTGAGCGCGTTTCAGGTTGAGCAGTTCCGGGCGCCGTGTCAACAGTTGTCACCAATCTTGTCTGGACAACTTGTGATCACCGCCTTCGGTATTGGTCTTTGCGGGGCAACCACCGGGACCCGAGCCGGAAACCGGGATACGATGCGGCATCCCAGACCTCGAGGAAAGGGAACGAGAATGCGGAAAACCGCCAAGTCGCTCGGCGTACTCACCGTCGCGGTCACGCTTTCCTTCGTGTCCGCCGGCGCGGCCTGGGCCGACATCCCCTTCGACCAGCCGATCACCGGCAATGCCACGTACTACAACGACGCCGGGTACGGAGCCTGCGGCACGCAGATCGACGCCTCGACGCAACTGCTGGCCGCCGCGCCGGCCGCGTACTGGACCACCGCGAACCCGAACAACGACCCGCTGTGCCAAGGCGTTTCCGTCCGAGTTTCCTACCAAGGCCGCAGCATCACCGTGCCGGTCGTCGACAAGTGCCCGAGCTGCGACAGCACGCATGTCGACCTCAGCGCTCCCGCGTTTTCCCAGCTGGCCGACACCGGCCTGGGGACCATCCCGGTGACCTGGTCGTTCGTGCACTCCTGACCGGAGGAGGATCATGCTTTCCGTTGTGGTGAAACGTCTTCTGCTCGGCGGCGTGGTACTCGCGTCGATGCTCGTGGCGCACCCCGCCGCCGCGGCCGCCGACCACACCGTCACCTTCGTCAACCGGTCCGGGCAGACGCTGTGGCTCGGCAGCACGGTGAATGCCGACGGGTCGGTCAACTTCACCGGCCTGCCCACGCTCGCCGACGGGCAGTCGGCGACGGTGACGATCCCGGAGTCGGCCGAACCCGGCCACTGGCGCGGGAAGTTCTTCGGCCGCCAGGGATGCACCGGCACCTCCGGACAGGACTTCCATTGCCTCGTCGGCGATTGCGGCGCCTACGCCGACCACTGCACGACCGGGGAGCAACCGGCGAGTCTCGCCGAATTCAACTTCGACCGCGGCGACAGCCTCGCACCCTGGTACGACGTCAGCTACGTCAACTCCTTCTCGGTGCCGGTCACCATCGAGCCCGTCGACGCGACCGTGCCGCCCGGCTCGGCGTCCTGCGGCTCCGCCGGGTGCGTCGACGACCTGCTGCCGTTCTGCCCCGCCGAGGACCTCCAGCACGGCCCGGACGGCGCGCCGCTCAACTGCGTCAACCCGAACCGCGACAGCCCGACGAGCTACAGCGACACCATCAAGGCGCACTGCCCGAAGGCCTACGCGTGGTCCAAGCAGGACACCGAGCCGGGGAACCAGACCATGTACCAGTGCGGCTCTTGCCGCGGGTTCACCGTGACCTTCCACGGCTAGCGGCCCTCCCGGTCGCTTGTCGATAGATCACGTCATTGACGTCTTGGTCGGCGGAAACTTACGATGCGTCCACAGTCGCATACGCAGGGGGAAGCCGATGAGGGTCAAGCGCGGGTTGACGGCGGCAACCGTCCTGAGTGCCGCGGCGGTGCTCGCCGGGGGCGCGGCCGCGATCGCGGCGCCGGCAGCCCCGGCCACGGCGTCCTGCACCTACCCGGCCGACGTCCTGGACCTGCACAACTGGTACGAGGGGCTGCCGATCGGCGATGCCGAGAGCCCGAAGAACGTGAAGCAGCCCGAACTGGCGACCTACCGCGCCGACCCCTGGTTCACCGCGACGCCCGACTGCTCCGGCGTCCAGTTCCGGGCCGCGGTGAACGGCGTCACCACCAGCGGGTCGAGCTATCCGCGGTCGGAACTGCGCGAGACCGACGGGCCGGAGAACGCGAGCTGGTCGTCGACCTCGGGCACCCACACGATGGTGGTCAAGGAAGCGGTCACCCACCTGCCCGAGAACAAGAACCAGGTGGTCGCGGGCCAGATCCACGGCTCGGACGACGACCTGACGGTCTTCCGTCTCGAGGGCACCAAGCTCTACGTCACCAAGGGCGACGACACCCACTACAAGCTCATCACCGGCGACTACCGGCTCGGCACGGTGTTCGAGGCCAAGTTCGTCGTCTCCGGCGGGGCGGTCAAGGCCTACTACAACGGCGCGCTGCAGGCCACGATCACCCAGAAGTTCAGCGGCGCCTACTTCAAGGCCGGCGCCTACACGCAGGCCAACTGCGACAAGTCCGCGCCGTGCTCGGCCGACAACTACGGCGAAGTGGTCATCCACGACCTGACCGTCACCCACACGAGCTAGAAGGCGGATCATGACTTTTCGACGACGGCTGCCGGTGCTCATCGCGGCGTTCGTGACCGCCGGCGGCTTGGCGGCCGTCCCGGCGGCCGCCCAGGGACAGGCGGCCACCGCTTGGCCGGGCAGCGCGTCCGTGCGGACCGCCGACGACGCGAACGTGTTCGGCGAGAACCTCAGCGGACTGTCGTTCGAGAGCCCGGACGTGCTCTGGGCCGTGAAGAACGGCCCCGGCACCCTGTACCGGCTCGTCCCCGACGGTCCGAAGTGGACACCGGCCGCCGACTGGGCCCTGCACTACGGCGACGGCAGCGGCGACGCCGACGCGGAGGGCGTCGTCGCCACGCCGGACGGGATCTTCGCGGCCACCGAACGCGACAACGACGACAAGGACGAGAGCAAGCAGGAGATCCTGCGCTTCGACCCGAGCGCGGGCAGCGGCGCCCTCGACGCCACCGGGCAGTGGGACCTCACCCCGGACCTGCCGAAGTCGGACCCGAACACCGGGATCGAGGCGATCTCCTGGGTCCCCGACTCCTTCCTGACCGCACACGGCTTCACCGACCAGAAGACCGGCGCGGCCTACGACCCGGCCACCTACCCGGGACACGGCAGCGGCCTGTACTTCGCAGGCCTGGAATCCAACGGGACCGTCTACGCCTACGCGCTCGATCTCAACGGCCAGGGCTACACCCGGGTGGCGTCGTTCAAGAGCGGCTTCCCGGCGGTGATGGACCTGGAGTTCGAGCCGGAAACCGGGCACCTGTGGGCCGCGTGCGACGACACCTGCAAGGGCCAGACCGCGACGCTCGACGTCCGGCAGGGTGCCTTCGCGGTCTCCGCCGTCTACAACCGCCCGAGCGGGATGCCGAACTACAACAACGAAGGCTTCGCGATCGCGCCGCAGTCCACGTGCACCGGCGGCCGCAAAGCCGTGCTGTGGTCGGATGACGGCAACGACGACGATCACGCTCTGCGCAGCGGCGATCTCCCCTGCACAGCGCCCTAGGAGATGCCCGCGTAGAAGGAGCGAAGGGCCGCCGCGAGCCGGTCGGGGGCTTCCATCGCCACGTAGTGACCGATCCCCTCGATGCCGACCGTGGTCACGTTCGTGGCGACCTGCCGCAACGTCGTGGGCGTCCGGTCCGAGAAGCCCGCCACCGCGAGTACGGGCATGTCCAGCTTCCGGGCCGCGAGCTTGCGGAGTTCGTCGCCCTCCGAGAGGAGGGACCGGTACAGACCGGCAGCGCCGGCGAACGCGCCGGGTCGCGCGTAGGAGCGGACGAGCTCGTCGACGTCGTCTTCGGCGAACGCGCCGGGGCTCGCGGTGAGGGACGGGATCGCGTAGTCGGCGAGGAACGCACGCTCGCGTCCGGCGAGGAGCATCTCGGGGATGCCGGGCGCGGCGAGGACGCCGATGTGCCAGGCGCCGCCGTGGGTGACGTCGGCGAGCGTCTCGGCGCCGAATCCCGGCAGTGCGGTCTCGATCCCGGTGTAGCTGCGGACGAGTTCGGGGTGGGACGCGGCGACGCGGAACGTCGTGGGGCCGGCGATGTCCTGGCCGGTGAGGTGGACGGGCCCGACGTCCAGGAAGGCGATCAGGTCGCTCAGGTCCTTAGCCGAGGTCGCGCTGTCGTGGTCCGGGCCGGCGGTGGCGGAGTCGCCGAATCCGCGCAGGTCGACGGCGAACACGCGGTGGTGCTCGCTCAGCAGGGGGATCAGCTTGTGGAAGACCCACCAGGTCTCGGGGAAGCCGTGCACCAGCAGGACGGGCGAGCCGGCGGTACCGGCGGCCACGTAGTGCAGTTCGGTGCCGTTGAGGCGGACGCGGTGGTGGTCGACACCGGGGATGGTGGCGGCGAGGCGATTCACGGGGTTCCTCCGGATCGATAGACAAGTTACTTGTCGAACCCTAGAGGATGGACAAGTAACTTGTCCACCTCGGCGGGCGTCGTATGATCGGCCGCATGGCGCAGTCCAGCGGCGCCGAGCTCGCGCTTCTGCTGCTCGGCGGGTTCCACTCGATGGTCGACGAAGTGAACGTGGAGCTCGCGAAACGCGGCCACGAAGGTGTCCGCCCGGTGCACGAGTTCGCGTTGCGCGCGGTGGACGCGGGCGCGGACACGGCCTCCGAGCTCGGCCGCCGGCTGTCGGTCACCAAGCAGGCCGCCGCGCAGACGATCGCCGCGCTGGAGGAGTTCGGCTACGTCGACCGCGAGCCCGACCCGGGCGACGCCCGCCGCAAGCGCGTGCGGGTCACCCCCCGGGGCCACGAGCTGATGGCCATCGGCGGCGCCCTGTTCGACGACGTCCGCAGCCGCTGGGCGGCCCGGATCGGCGACGAGCAGCTCAAGACTCTCGAAAGCCACCTGGCGCAGCTCACCGAGCGCCGTTCGTTCACCGCCGAGGACCTGCGGGACTGATCCGCACCGCCGCCCTACCTCAGCGACACCCCCGGGCCCAGCGGAAGGCCGAGGCCGTACCAGAGCGCGAACAACGCCGACCAGGCGATCAGGAAGACGAACGCGATCGGCACGGTGAAGGACATCAGGGTGCCGATGCCCGCGTTCTTCCGGTACTGCTGCACGAACCCCAAGGCCAGCACGAAGTACGGGCTCATCGGGGTCACCGCGTTGGTGACCGAGTCGCCGATCATGAAGGCGCCCATCGCCGCTTCCGGGCGCACCTGCAGGTACATCATCATCGGCACCAGGATCGGCGCGAGGATCGCCCACATCGCCGACCCGCTGGTGACGAGCATGTTCAGCAGGGCGACCGCCAGCACGATGGCGAGCAGCACGACCAGGTGCGGCGCGTTCAGCGAACGCAGGAGGTCCGCGCCCCCGACCGCCACGACCGACCCGATGCCGGTCCACGTGAAGTAGGCCAGGAACTGCGAGACGGCGAAGAAGAGCACGATCACCGGCGCGATCTTGGCCACTCCCCCGGCCATGATCACCGGGACCTGCGCGAGCGACGGGATCGTCCCGGTGACCCGGCCGTAGCCGACGCCCAGGA
Source organism: Amycolatopsis ponsaeliensis (assembly GCF_030182635.1). Taxonomy (NCBI): domain Bacteria; kingdom Bacillati; phylum Actinomycetota; class Actinomycetes; order Pseudonocardiales; family Pseudonocardiaceae; genus Amycolatopsis; species Amycolatopsis ponsaeliensis. The sequence goes on along the minus strand of NZ_JAPZLD010000001.1, from coordinate 206,018 downwards.
TCGCGAACAGCAGGGCGATGAACACGCTGATGTTCACCACGACCGCCGACCGCACGAAACTGCCGCCGGCACCCATCAGCGGCGAGCCCGGCAGCACCACCAGCACCGCGACCACCGCCAGGAACAACACGAACAACCCGGCGGTCACCTTCATCGCCCGGCGTTCCACGGCGGTCAGCCGGATGGCCGGGGCCGGGTCACCGTCCTCTTCGGAGGGTGCGAACTCGGGCCGCTTGGCCAGGACGAGCTCGACCACCAGGGTGATGAGCCCCGCCAGGACCACCGACGACACCGCGGAGAAGAAGTACGTCGCGACCGGCGTCACCACGTAGCCGGGGTCGACGGTCTTCGCCGCCGCGGCCGTCAGCGACGACCTGATCGCGTCGGACGGCGTGACCAGCGGGCTGGCGTTGAACCCCGCCGACACCGCGACGTAGGCGACCATCACCCCGAGCACGGGACTGCGGCCCGCCGCGCGGAAAGCCAGCGCTCCCAACGGAATCATCACGAGGTACGCCGAGTCGCTCATGATGTGCGCGATCATCCCGCTGAACGCGATCGCGAACGTCACCCAGCGCCCGGGCAGCCGGACCACCGTGATCCGCAGCAGGGCCTCGAGCAGGCCGCTCTTCTCGGCGACGCTCACCCCGAGCAGCATGACGAGGATGACCGCCAGCGGCGGGAACTTCGCGAGGTTGTCCAATGCGGACTTCGCGGCGAAGCCGATCCCGTCGAGCGAAAGCAGATTCTTGACCTCGACGACCTCGCCGGTCTTCGGCAGGGTGACGTGGACGCCGGCCAGTGCCAGCACGAGGCTGGTGACCGCCAGCACCGCGGCCAGGATCCAGAACAGCCAGAACGGGTGCGGGAGCTTGTTCCCGGCGCGTTCGATCGCGCCGATGACGCGGAAGAGAACGGTCATCCCGGTCTTCGGACCGGTGGTGGGTCGGTGCGTGTCCGTCATCCCGATCGGCCTTCCGTAGTGGGGACTTATTGCTCACCCAGCCGGGTGGCGTGCTGGTCCGCGTCGAAGTCCGCGCGCCGCCGGCCGGCGAACCGGGCAGGGCGGAACGCGTCCAGGAGGTCGTCGCCCCGGCCGGTCACGAGCTCGGTCGCGACCAGGCGGCCCAGGAGCGGGCCCAGGGTGACACCGCTGTGCGAAACGAGGCAGTAGACGCGGGGTGAGCCGAACCCGGCGATCGTGTGGCCGTCCGCGGGCAGGGACCGGAACCCGACGCGCAGGTCGATGTCCGAGACCGGCTCGGGCAGCACGGCCGAGAGCCGCCGGGTGATCTCGCGCGCGATCGGCCCGTCCGGGGACGGCGGGTCGGCCGGGTCGACGTCGGCGTTCAGGTCGAGCGCCTGCACGACGGTGTGCCCGCCGGCCGCGGGACGCAGGTTGAGCCCCGGCGAGTGGACCACGCAGCGCAGGTCGATCCCGGGCGCCCGCACGTAGCCGAGCAGCCCGACCGCGGGCGATCCCCGCTCGACGCCCGCCAGCATGGGCAGGGCGATCCCGGCGCCCGCCGCGAGCCGCTCGCTCCAGCGGCCGGTCGCCAGGACGACCCGGTCGGCCGTGCGGACCTCGCCGCCGGCCAGCGTGACGGCCACCCCGCCGGGGCCGTCGTCGATGCCGGCGACCTCGCCGATCGCGAAGGTCGCACCGTGCCGCTCGGCGTCCGCGAGCAGGTTTCCCAGCAACCGGTCCGGCAGGACGTACCCCTCGCTCGGGAAGTGCGCGAACGACACCGCGTCCGAGGGGATCCGGAGTGCGCCGGCGATCCGCGACGCTTCGTCGCGCTCGACCCACCGCACCGGGTACCCGAGGGCCCGCAAGCGGTCGACGTTGTCCGTGAGCCAGGGCGCGCTCGCGGAGTTCGCCCAATGCAGGGCACCGCTGGGGAAGTACGCCGCCGCACCGGGCAGCTGCCGGGCGAGGTCCGCGTGCTCGGCCATCCCCGCGACGTTCAGCCGGTGGTAGGCCGGGTCGAGCTTGCGGTTCGCGTTGGTCCACGCGAACGTCGTCGAGGTGGTTCCGGTGCCCGGGCGCCCCCGGTCCAGCAGGAGCACCTCCTCGCCGGCGACGGCGAGCGCCCGGGCGACCGCGGTCCCCAGCACCCCGGCCCCGACCACGATGACCTTCATCCCCGAACCTCCCTTTCCGAAGTGGACAGTGGTGCTCACACGGCCGAAGCGGGCAGCTCCACGAAGAACTCGGCGGTGCCCGGGCGGACGAGCGCGGTGACGACTTCGACGACGGTCCCGTCGGTGACGCGCAGCTCGCGTCGCCGCCGCATGGTCGCCGTGCCCGGTTCGCTGTCGAGCAGGGCCGCGTCGGCCTCGTCGAGGCTCACCGGATCGAGGTAGAGCCGGATCGTGTCGACCGGCACTTCCCGGCGCCGCAGGTACGCCAGGCTGACGAGGTGTTCGAGGTCCTCGTCGAGCAGGTCGGGAGCCACCGAGAAGAGCACGACGTGCCGCTCGATCGACTGCGGCCGCTCACGCAGGTCCAGCTTGCGGCGCACCAGTTCCACGACGGCGACGTCGGGTGCCGCGCCGGGGAGCGCGAGCACCGCGTCGGCGGCCGTGGTGATCCGCGCGGACACGATCTCGTGGCGGCCGGGGGCACCCTTCTCGGCGGTCCCGGGCACGACGAAGTTGAGCAGGTTGACCTGCCGCACGCCGTCCGCGACGAACGTGCCGTGCCGCCGGCGGCGGACGGCCAGGCCGGCTTTCGCCAGGTCGTTGAGCACGCGCTGCGCGGTGGCACGGCTGACGCCGTACTGGTCGCACAGGTCTTTTTCGGTCGGCAGCCGCGCTCCGGCGGGCAGCTCCCCGGAGTGGATCCGCTCTTCGATCGCCCGCTTGATCCGCAGGTGCAACGCCTCAGGCATGATTTGACCGTACAATTGAGCAAATGTCCGGTCAAGTGCCAGTTCGCGGACCGCCGCCCGCAACCGGCGCCGCCGAAGGTCGCGAACCAAGGCCCCTACGGCGAAAGATCGTGTTAAAAGACCGGGAAAGCCTGATTAACCCTGCGACCCGGGAGCGGGCTCGAAGACGTTCCGACGCGATCGCGCGGAGTTCGTTCCAGGACCCTCAAGCGCCATCCGCGCGAGGGAAGAAGAGGCGGCCGACCAGTAGGCCTGACCATGGCCAACGCCGAAGTATGGATGATCTTCGCCGAGCCTGGCAAGGCCGTGCGCTGAGGTCCAGACCATCGTCGGGTAATGGCCTGCCCTGTCATTGACAACGTGCGGGTGACCTGTGAGTCTCGGCCTCACGCGCAGTTGTCAAAAGATCACACAACAACCGTTCGGATCTTTTTATGATTCACATCGCCGAAGTCCCCCCGGCCACGTGCAGCCGCCGAGGAAGCTCGACGGCCGTCAGACGCACTCGCAGACCGCGCTGCGCCTGATCACCCGCGCCGGCTGTCGCCCGGCTCCGGGAGGGAACCCTTCGGGCTCGCGGACTTCGCGCCCTTGTCCCGCCTGAACCGGGAACACCGCTCAGCGCCGCAGCTGCCGCAGTCGCTCCCGGGCCGGAAATGGCGATGAGCCGCTTCGGTGTGTCCGCACACGCAAACCTGCTCGCCGGTCATTCGCCGCGCCCACTCCTCGCCGCGTAGCTGCGTTCATCCATCCGGTCCGCCAGTGTAGCCGATCGGACCCCGCACCCCTCCGGTGCCGCGATCACGCGGCCCCACCGGCGTTTCGTCGTGCGCTCCGGAGGGTTCGACCACCGCCGCCACCCGTTTCGACCGTTTCCGATGCCAGTGCCGTCGTCGTCTCGAACCGGTGACGCGGCTCCGACACCTGTGAAAGGTGGCCATGCGTAGCCCCGATCCCCGCATCTCCCTGGTCATACCCGTGCTCAACGAGGCGAGGAACCTGGAGGTGGTGCTGCCCGGCCTGCCCGAGGTCCACCAGGTGATCCTGGTGGACGGCAACTCAGTGGACGACTCGGTCGAAGTCGCGAAGCGCTGCCTCCCCGGCATCGAGATCGTGACGCAGACCCGTGGTGGCAAAGGCAATGCGCTCGCCTGCGGGTTCGCCCGCGTGACCGGCGACGTCGTCGTGATGTTCGACGCGGACGGGTCCGCCGCACCCGAGGAGATCCCGCTCTTCGCCAAGACCCTGGTCGCCGGCGCGGACTTCGCCAAAGGCAGCCGGTTCACCTCCGGCGGCGGCAGCGACGACATCACCTTGCTGCGCAGGTCCGGCAACGCCGTGCTGAACGGGTTCACGAACCTCTTGCTGCGCACCAGGTTCACCGATCTCTGCTACGGCTACAACGCGTTCTGGTCGGACCTCATCCCGGTGCTGGCGCTGCCGCCGACCGACCTGGACCGCGACGCGGGCCGGCAGTGGGGTGACGGGTTCGAGATCGAGACGCTGATCAACTGCCGGATCGCGTTGGCGGGCTTGCGGATCAGCGAGGTGCCCAGCTTCGAACGCGACCGCATGTTCGGCACGAGCAACCTCAACACGTTCCGCGACGGCATCCGCGTGCTGCGCGTGATCCTCCGCGAGTGCACCCGTTCGTGGCGGACCGGACGGCGGCACCGGGTACCCACACTGTCCGATTCGGACCGCGCGGTGCGGTCATGACCGAGGTTTCGGTGGTGATCTGCTGCTACACCGAGGATCGCTGGGCCGATCTCACCGCCTCGGTCGCGTCGGTCGCCGCGCAGACGGAGGTGCCGGCCGAGCTGATCGTGGTCGTCGACCACAACCCCGCGCTGCTGCAGCGGGCCACCGAGGCGTTCACCGGGGACGCCGTCCGGGTGATCGGCAACGACCGCACGGCCGGCCTGTCCGGCGCGCGCAACTCGGGTTACCTCGCGGCCAAGGGCGAGATCGTCGCGTTCCTCGACGACGACGCCGCGGCCGACCCGTGGTGGCTCGCGGAAACCCTGGCGCCGTACGGTGATCCGGACGTCGCCGCGGTCGGCGGCCGGGCGATCCCGGTGTGGCCGGGTGCCGCCGCGCCGCCGTGGTTGCCCCCGGAGCTGCACTGGATCGTCGGCTGCGGCTACACCGGCCAGCCCGTCGAGCCGGCCGAGGTGCGCAACATCATGGGCTGCGCGATGTCCTTCCGCCGCGAGCACCTGGAGCGCCTGGGCGGGTTCGCCGAAAGCGTCGGCCGCACCGCAGCGCTGCCCCTGGGTTGTGAGGAGACGGAGCTCTGCATCCGGCTGCGGCAACGGGTTCTGGGCGCCAAGGTGCTCCTGCTGCCGCACGCGACCGTCCGTCACCGCGTGTCGGACGACCGCACACGACGGCGGTACGTCCGGCAGCGCAGCTGGGCCGAGGGACTGTCCAAAGCGGCCGTGTCCCGGCTCGTCGGCGCCCAGGACGCGCTCTCGACCGAGCGGTCGTACCTGCGTTCGGTGCTGCCGAAGGCCGTGTTCCGCGAACTGCGCGGGGGAAATCCCGCGGGTGCGCTGTCGGTGTTCGTGGCGACGGCGGCAGCGGGCGCCGGGTACGTGCGCGGCCGGGCCCGCACCCCGGTGACCGAACTCGATGCGGTGCCCGCGTACACAGTGGACATCGCGGATGGACCATCCACCTGGGACGGCGAGGCCGACGTGCTCGTCCGGTCCGGTGGGGTGGTGCTGGGCGCCGCCCGGCGCAGTGAGGAGATCAGCACCCTCGCCGGGTCGCTGTCGGACCAGGTGCGAGACCGGCCGCCACGGCCGCCCGTACTGCCGCGCGTGAGCGTGGTACTCGCCACCGCGGGGAAGCCTTCGGACGTCCGCCGGTGCGTCGCGAGTGTGCTGGCCACCGGGTACCCCGACCTCGAAGTCCTGGTGGTGGACAACGTTCCTGCCGGGCCGAGGGAGGAACTGCTCGCGCTGGCCGCGGCCGACGACCGCGTGCGCTGCCTGCACGAACCGGTGCCCGGCGCGAGCCGGGCGCGCAACCTGGGCGCGCGCGAAGCGACCGGCACCGTGCTCGCCTTCACCGACGACGACACGGTCGTCGACCCGGCCTGGCCCGCCGAGCTCGTCGCCGAACTCGCCCAGCCGGGGACGTCGTGCGTGACCGGGCTCGTCGCGCCGCTGTGCCTGGACACCCCGGCGCAGGTGTGGTTCGAGGCGTTCGGCGGCTTCGGCAAGGGCTACCGGCGCCAGGTCTTCACCGAGGACCCGCGGAACCTGCTCTCCCCCGGCCGGTTCGGCTCGGGGAACAACATGGCGTGGCACCGCGACGCGTTCCTGGCGCTCGGCGGGTTCGACGAACGGCTCGGTCCCGGGCGGCGCACGCACTCCGGCGAAGACCTCGACCTGTACCTGCGGCTCGTGCGCTCGGGCGGGCGGATCGTCTACACCCCGCACGCCCTGGTCCGGCACGAACACCGGGCGACCGAAGCGGACCTGCTGCGCCAGCTGCGCGGGTACGGCACCGGCCTGGCCGCGCTGTACCTGCTGCACGCCCGGCGGCGCGGCGGCCTCCGCGAGCTGGCGGCCGCGCTGCCACGCGGGCTCCCCGCGTTGTTCGGCCGCCGGCCCGCCGAGGCGAGCGCGTCACCTTTCCCCCGCCGGCTGGTCATCGCCCAGGTGCGCGGGACGCTGTCCGGTCCGCTGGCCCTGGTCCGGGAGCGGACCAGGTGAGCCCCCGGATCGTCACCGCCGTGCTGCTGGGCATCACGGCCGTGACCGCGGCGCTCGCCGTGCTCGACGTCCACGGCACCGCACGCGTCTTGCTCACCCTGCTGTTCCTGTTCTTCGTCCCCGGCTGGTCCGTGATCGCCTTCTTCCGCCACGGCACGTCGTCGCTCACCTGGGCCCTGGTCGTGGCCACCAGCGTCGCGATCGACCTGCTCGGCGCGCAGCTGATGCTCCTGACCGCCTGGCGGCCAGGCGTCGCGTCGGCGTGCGCGCTCGGCGGATGCGCGCTCCTGCTCGGGTTCCACCTCGTCGCGGCCCGTCGCGGGGAAGGAGCGACCGCATGACGACCGTGTCCGCGAAGGCCCGCAGCGACCGGCAGGCCCTCGGTGCCGGGACGGCTCTGTCCCTCAGCGCGGCCATCACCGGTGTCGCCGGGCTGGTCTGCTGGGTGGTCGCCGCGGGCACGCTGCCGCAGGAGACCGTCGGCCGGGCGGCCGGTTTCGTCTCGGGTTTCGTGCTCGTCGCGGGGATCGCGCAGCTCAACGTCGGGCTCGGGCTGCTGCGCTGGCTGCCCGGCGCCGGCCACCGGACCGGGTGGCTGGTCGGCCGCGGCTACCTCCTGGTGGGCCTGACGGCGGCAGTCGGCGGGCTCGGGTTCGTGCTGCTGCCGGTCGGCCGGCAGAACGCCCCCGGCGCGCTGGCGCTGCTGTTCGTCGTCGCGTGCGTGTGCTGGGCACTGTTCCAGCTCCAGGACTCCGTGCTCGCCGCGCTCGGCCGGGTCTGGTGGGTGCCGCTGTTCAACAGCGCGTTCGGCTTCGCCCGGATCGCGGTGCTGCCCGTGCTCGGCGCGGCGCTGGGCGCGCTCGGCGTGCTGGTCTCCTGGGTGGTCCCGACGGTCGTCTGCACGGCGATCGCGGGTTCGCTCGTGGCCGTGCTGGTCCGCCGCAAGCGCGCGGAACCGGACCTGGTGACGCTGCCGCAGCGGCGCACGGTCGTGGCGTTCCTGGCCCCGACCTACCTGGCCACCATCGGCACGACGGTGCTCTACAACGTCGTGCCGCTCGTCGTGACCACCCGCTTCGGCCCGGCCGGCGGAGCGGTGTTCTTCGTGGTGTGGAACGGCCTCACCGCGACCGACTACGCGATCAACGGCTTCGTGAACTCGATGGTGCTGCGGGGATCGGGTGATCCGGAGAGCCGGCCCGCGATCCTGCGGGCCGTCGGCAAGCGCCTCGGCCTGCTCGTGGGCTCGGGCGCCGTCGCCGGAATCGCTTTGGCACCGCTGCTGCTCGGCCTGTTCGGCGCGGGCTACGCGGAAGAAGGGGGCAGCGCGTTGCGCATCGTGCTCGCCGGGCTGGTGGCCCGGACGGTCGTCGCGCTCGGCGTGGCGGTCCGGCTGATGGACGGCGACGGGATGAGCGCGGCGCGGGTCCAGCTGTCCGGCGCGGCGCTCGTCGTCGGCGGGGTGCTCGTGGTCCCCGCCGGGTGGCACCTGCCCGGACCGGCACTCGGGTTCGTGCTGGCCCAGGTCGTCGTCGGCGCGCTGGTCCTGCCCTCGCTCGTGCGGCGGCTGCGCGAGGTGCGCCGATGAGCCTGGTGATGACCGAACCCGAGACGGCTCCCGCGACCAGCTCGCGTGGCCTGCTGGCGCCGGCGTTGTGCGTGGTCGCCGTGGTCCTGCAAGGGGTGTTCCTGAAGAGCGTCGACCCGGGCACGCTCGGGTCGTTCGGGCTGCTCGAGGCCCTGTCCCCCGGTGCGCTCGCGGGACTCGTGGTGCTGACCGCGGCCTTCGTCGTGGAAGTGCGGTCGGCCCGGCCGCGGACCTGGCTGCTGGCCACCGCCGTGGTGCTGACCGTGCTCGGCATGTACGGCCTGCAGCCGTTGACCGAGCCCGTCGCGCGGCTGCCGGTCGCGTGGCTGCACGCCGGGTGGACCGACTACATCGGCGCGCACGGCACGGTGCTGCACGACTTCGACGCGCGGTTCTCCTGGCCCGCCTTCTTCGCCGGAGCGGCCTGGCTGACCAAGTTCGCCGGTCTCGGCAGCACGACCGCGCTGCTCGCCTGGGCCCCGCCGGTGCTGACCGGGCTCGCGGCCCTCGGGGTGCACGCCGTTGCGACGGCGGTGCTGGGCCGCGGCCGCGCGCCGTGGCTGGCCGCGTGGACGTTCCTCTGCGTCAACTGGGTCGAGCAGGACTACTTTTCCCCGCAGGGGCTGGCTTTCCTGCTGTACCTGGGCGCGCTGGCGCTGGTGTTCCGGTGGCTGTGCGGTGACGCCGACCCGAAGCGCCGGGTCGCCGCGTCCGGCGGGCTCGTCCTGCTGATCCTCGCGCTCGCGCCGACGCACCAGGTGACGCCGTTCGCGCTGGCCGCGATCCTCGCCGTGCTGGTGGTGGGCAAGCGGCTCACCCAGCCGTGGCTGCTCGCCGTCGCGATCCTGGCCCCGCTGACCTGGCTCGTGGTCGGCGCCAGCGACTACTGGGTCGGCCACCTGCAGGTGCTGACCGGCGGCATCGGCGACCTGTCCGGCTCGGTGCAGCAGAACGTGCAGGAACGCGTGGGCGGCGACCCCGGCCGGCTGACCGTGCTCGGCTTCCGGTTCGCGCTGGTCGCGCTGGCCGGGGTGCTCGCCGCCGCCGGCTGGTGGGGCCTGCGGACCCCGCGGGGCCGGCGCCCGTACGTGCTCGGCGTCGCGGCGGTGGTGCCCGCCGGCCTCGTCGCCCTGCAGTCCTACGGCGGGGAAATGCTGCTGCGGTCGTACTTGTACGCGCTCCCGCTGCTGTGCGCACTCGCCGGCGCCGGGCTCGACCGGCTGCTGAGCCGCGGCAACCGGCTCGTCCCGGTCGCACTTGCCGCCGTCCTCGGCGTCGCCGCGGTGCTCCTCGTGGGCGCGCGCGGTGGCAACGACGGCTACGTCGCCTTCCGGCAGTCCGACCAGGCGGTGGTGGCCGAGGCCTACCAGCTGGCCCGGCCGGGTCAGCGGATCGCGTCGCTGACCGCGTACGCGCCGATGAACTGGGCGCGGGTCGGCGAAGTCAAGCAGGGCTCCCTCGAGCGGACCTGCGTGCCCGGCCCCGGCGCCGGGCCGTGCGTCGGCCGGGTCGGCCCCGACTTCGTCGTCATCACCCGGGCCCAGGACGACTACGGCGTGACCCTGCTCGGCCTGCCGGCCGGGTGGACCGAATCCGTGCGCGCCGACCTCGTCTCGTCCGGCGCCTACCAGGAGCAGCTGCGATCCGGCGACGCCGTGCTGCTCACCCACCGACCCGGAGGTTCCCGATGAACGACGCCCGCTCCCGCCTGCTGTACGTCGGGTGGACCGGCCACGGAAACCTCGGCGACGACGCCATCGCCGACGCGCTGCTGCCGCACCTGCCCGCTGTCGAGCCGTGGCACGTCCCCCACGACCCGAAGGCGTTCGCGCACCGGGTGCTCCGCGGGGGTCTTCGCGGAGCCGGTGACCGGGCCGTGCTCGTCGGCGGCGGCACGGTCGTCGGACGGCGGAACTGGCGGCTGCTCCTGGAAGCCTCCGGCCTGCTGCTGGCCCGGCGCCGGCCGTGGCACCTGATCGGCATCGGCGTCGAGGATCCTTCGTTCCAGGGCAAGAACTCCTTCTCCGCCGGCGGCGAGCTGGCGCGCTGGAAGGGGCTGTGCAAGAGGTTCGACCGGGTCACCGTGCGCGGTCCGCGTTCGGCCGCGCTGCTGGAGTCCGTCGGCATCGACGCGGAGGTGGTCGGCGATCCGGCTTTGCTGCACGAACCCGCGTCGCCGATCGCGCCCCGGGACAAGCTGCTCGCCGTGAATCTCGGCTTCGGGGACGACCTGTGGGGCCACGACCACGAGCGGGTCGTCGACGCCGCCGCCGGTCTCGCCCGCGGAGTCGTCGCCGATGGCTGGTCGGTGCGGTTCCTGGTGATCAACCCGAAGGACCGGCCGTTCGCGGAGGAGGCTCTTCGCCGCGCCGCCGTCACCGGTGAGATCCGCCTCGCCACGACCGTGCCCGACTACTTCGCCGCGGTCGGCGACTGCACTGTCCTTGTCGCCGAACGCTTGCACGCGCTCGTCTTGGCCGCCGCGGCCGGGGTTCCGATGGCCGGCCTGGAGTACCAGCCGAAGTGCGCCGACTTCCTCGCTTCCGTCGGGTCGGCGGAGTGGTCGGTGCGCACGGACCGCGTCACGCCGGAGATCCTGCGCGAGCACGTCGACACCCTGGCCCGGCAACGGCCGACCGAGTCGGCGCGGCTGCTCGGTGAGGTGGGTGTGCTCCGCACCCGGTTGCGTGACGAGCTGGCCCGGATCCGCTCGGGCGCCGAGACCGCCGGGAGCCTCCGATGAGCGGCGGCCGGCTCCGGCGGGAGCTGCGGATCGAGTTCACCATGCTGACCCGGCGGGCATTGCTGAACGTCGTCGCCGGCAGTTCCCTCGTCCCGCGTCCGCTGCGGTGGCTGATCTACCGTGCGTGCGGCGCCGATGTGCGCTCCCCCAACGTCTTTCCCGGCCTCGAGATCGCGGGCCGGCCGGGGAACCTGACCCTGGGTGCCGGGACGTTCGTCAACACGGGTTGCTTCTTCGAGCTGGTCGCACCGGTGTCGATCGGCCGCGACTGCCAGCTCGGCATGCGGACGATGGTGGTCACCTCCCACCACGAGACCACGGCGGCCGGCACGTCACGGCGGCCGGTCGGCCTGCCGGTCCGGATCGGCGACCGGGTCTGGACCGGGGCCAGGGTGACGATCCTGCCGGGCGTGACGATCGCCGACGACGTCGTGGTCGCGGCGGGGGCGGTGGTGACCGCCGACTGCCCGGAACCCGGTGTCTACGCGGGTGTTCCCGCTCGACTGATCCGCTCGACGGCGGGTGCCCGATGATCCACACACTGAACTGGACCGCTGCCACGGCGTTCGGGCTGTTCCTCGCGCTGGTACTGACCCGCGTCGCGGTGGCGGAACTCGGAACCGCCGAACGGCGGTTCGACCTGGCGGCCGGTGCGGCGGCCGTGATCCTGGTGGCGGTGCTCGCGGCGCGCGTGCTCGCCCAGTTGTAGAAGACGGGAGTACTGATGACGAAGCGGACGACAGTGGTGCTGGCCGCGGTGCTCTGCCTGCTGCTCGGGTACCAGGTCGGCGTCGTCTCGGCGCGGGGCGTGGAGTCCGAAGTGGACGGCACGGCGCAGGCGCGGCAGCTGGTCGCCTCGGACGAGTTCGACGGCGCCGGGCTGGACACGACCAAGTGGTCGCCGTACGACTCGAAGTCGTCGAACGGTGTCTCGCGGTGGAAACCCGAGGAGGTCGGGGTCGCCGACGGCGAGCTGCGGATCACCGGGCACGGCAAGGATCCCAGCGGCAAGGCGAACACGTCGGGCGCGCTGTGCTGGTGCCGCGGCGACGGCGACCGGACCTACGGGCTGTGGATGGCCCGGGCGAAGTTCGACGCGGGCGCGGGGTTCGGGGTGGCGATGCTGCTGTGGCCGCAGTCGAACCAGTGGCCGCAGGACGGTGAGCTCGACCTCGTGGAAAGCGCCCGCCCGCAGAAGAACACGGCGCTGTCGTCGGTCCACTGGGGTTCGCCGCCCCAAGGCCAGCGCGACAGCGGCAAGCTCACCGGCGACTACACCCAGTGGCACGTGTACGCGGTGGACTGGCAGCCGGACCACATCAAGTACTCGATCGATGGCCAGACGGTCTACGACACGCGGTACAGCAGCAAGAAACCCGGCATCCCGAACAAGCCGATGCACCTGGTGATGCAGCAGGAACCCGGCCCGTTCGGCGCGCCCGGCTGGATCCCAGCGCCGGATGCGTCGACCCCCGACCAGGTCACCTTCCACGTCGACTGGGTGCGTGTGTTCGCCTAGCAGTCGTCCTTGGCGGTGTCGCGGACGACGAGCAGGCTGGTGAGCCCGGTGCCGTGGACCTCGGACGGCACGTTGCCCGGCGCGCCCTCTAGCCGGTGTGCCTCGTCCGCGGTGACCTCATATGCCTCCAGGTAGAACGGGCCGGTGTCGCCCGGCAGCCCGATGACGAGACTCAGCGCCGACCACCGGCCGGAGCCGTCGAACTCCACGACCCGCTCGAAGTACCGGTTCTTCGGGTCCTGCGCCTGCCGCACCAGGAGCACGACCTTGTCCGCACCCGGCTGCGTCCCGTCACCGAAGTAGTTGTGGCAGTGCGGCACGGTCTTCACGGCGTCGAACTTGAACGCGACCGGCGCCTGGGTGGGCGGCGTGGGCGGCAGGACCTTCGTGGGCGTGGTCGTGGGCGGGGCCGTCGTGCTCGTGGACGTCATGGTCGCGGCACCGTTCGGGGTGCTGGTGCCGGCCGCCGGGACGTCCGGCGGCTTCGACGACGTCGCCGTGGGGGCGGCCGAGGTCGTCGACGCGGGCGGCGCCGCGACCTCTCGCCCGCCGATCCCGAGCAGCGCCGCCGTGGCGACCCCGGCACCCGCGGCGCAGACCATGAGGATCACCGCCAGCACCAGCGAGATCGCGCGCGCGGGCTTGCGCTGGCGCAGGAGTTTCACCAGCCGCGGCACCAGGAACCATGCGGCGCCCGCCAGCACCAGCACCGCGAGGGTGAGCACCCACGTCGCCGGCCCCTGTCCCGTGAAGGGCTGGAACTGGTCCTGCAAGGCCGAGAAGAACCCGACCCCGGGACCGAGCACGGCCACCATGGCACCGAAGGCGGTCCGTTCGAGCACGGTGCGCTTGTGGTCCTCGCCGGGCAACGCCGGCGGCAGCTCCTCGGTCACGCAACCCCACTTCCGACGTCGGACGATGCCCACGAGGTCGCCGGAAGCCGTTGCCCTGTAACCACCTTCGAAGCTGAACACCCGAACGGACGCAGTTGGCCAATCCCCTACGGACGTGCAAGGAGTACGCTGGCCCACGGAGTGCCGGGAAGCCTGGTCGGCGTCGTATCGGAACGCGCGAAACGAGGCTTCCCATGGTGATCGACGCTGTCGGCCTGACCAAGGCCTATCGCGACGTCCTCGCGGTCGACGGGCTCGACCTGCACGTGGCGCCCGGGGAAATCCATGCGCTGCTCGGCCTCAACGGGGCGGGGAAGACCACCACCATCCGGATGCTGCTCGGCATGGTGCGCCCCACCCGCGGCCGGGTTTCGCTGCTGGGCTCGCCCATCCGGCCCGGTGCACGCGCCGTCTGGGCCGGGGTCGGGTACCTCGTCGAGACACCCTCCGCGTACCCGGATCTCACCGTCGACGAGAACATCCGGATGGCCGCCCGGCTGCACGGCTTGCGCGACGAAAAGGCCGTCGCCGCCGTGATCTCGCGGCTGGGACTCGACCGTCACACCCGGCACCGCGCCCGCACGCTGTCGCTGGGCAACAAGCAGCGGCTCGGTCTCGCCAAGGCGCTGGTGCACCGGCCCGGACTGCTGATCCTCGACGAACCGGCCAACGGCCTCGACCCCGCCGGGGTCGTCGAAATCCGGCAGCTGCTGCACGACCTCGCCCACTCCCAGGGAGTCACCGTGCTCCTCTCCAGCCACATCCTCACCGAGGTCGCCCGCCTGGCCACCCGCATCGGCGTCCTCGACCGCGGCCGGCTCGTCTGGGAAGGCGCCGCCGGCGATCTCGTCGCCCAGGCCCGCCCGCGGCTCAGCGTCGTCGTCCACGACCGGCCCAAGGCGGCCGCGATCCTGCACGCGGCCGGACATCCCACCGCGGACAACGGCGACCGCGCGCTCACGCTCACCGGCGACCGGGCGATCCGGCGCCCCGAGGACATCGCCACGCTGCTCGTCGACGCCGGCTGCCCGCCGAGCCGGCTCGCCGTCGAGCAAGACGACCTGGAAACGTGCTTCCTGCGCCTGGTCGGCACCCGATGAACGCCATCGCGGCCGAACTGCTGAAGGCGCGCCGATCCCGCCTGCCCTGGGTGACCGCGGTCGCGTTCACGATCGCGGCCGGCTTCGGCGGCCTGGTCATGTTCATCCTCCAGGACCTGCGCCGCGCCCGCGCCCTCGGTCTGCTCGGCGCCAAGGCGTCGCTCACCGGCGGCACCGCCGACTGGCCCGGCTACTTCGCGCTGCTCGCCCAGACAATCGCCGTCGGGGGCACCCTGCTCTTCGGGCTGATCGTGGTGTGGGTGTTCGGCCGGGAATTCAGCCAAGGCACGGCGAAGGACCTCCTGGCCCTCCCGACGCCGCGCACCGCGATCGTCGGCGCCAAGTTCGGTGTCGTCGCGGCCTGGAGCCTGCTCCTCACGCTCTACACCTCCCTGCTCGGGCTCGCGATCGGCTCGGCGATCGGCCTGACCGGGTGGTCGACCGCGATCGCCGCCGCCAGCTTGGCGAACCTGCTGCTCACCGCGGCCATGACGATCGCGCTGGTCACGCCGTTCGCACTGGCGGCCAGCGCCGGTCGCGGTTACCTGGCCGGCGTCGCCGCCATGTTCGTGGTGACGTTCCTGGCCCAGGTCATCACCTTGCTGGGCTACGGCCGCTACTTCCCCTGGTCGGTTCCCGCGCTCTTCGCCGGAACCGCGGGGCCCCAAGGCGATCTGCCGGGTCCGCTCGGTTACGCCCTCGTCGTCCTCGTCGGCGTCCTCGGCACCACCGGTACGGCCGCGTGGTGGAAACTCGCCGACCAAGACCGTTGAGCGGTACCGTAATACGTCCCACGACAAAGGAGTCGCATGGACAAGGTGTTCAGCCGTCGCATCGCCTTGGTCACCGGAGCGGGCGTCACCGCCGGCCTGGCGTTGCCGGGCGTCGCCCACGCCCACGGGACGGACAGCGTGAAGTTCGCCCTCGACGCGGAAACCCTCGACGGCGGAGAACAGATCACCTCGATCACCCTCGACACCAACCGGTTCGGGCCGATCGATCCGGCAAGCCTCACCACCACCACGTTCACCGTGCACGCGAAGGCCACCAGCCCGATCGACACCGGCGGCCAGGACATCGGCTACGACCTCGACCGGCCCGTCACCGCCGCACGGCTCGACCGCGGCGGCAACATCGTGCTCGAGCTGAGCCACGGCGAAGGCCAGACCGGCGGCGGCACCCTCGGCTACATCAACGGCAAGAGCCGCAACGTCCGGCTCGATCTGGTCTACACCATCACGCAGAACGTCCCCATCCGGCAACGGCACGGACGGCCGGTCACCTTCACCCGGTTCACGCAAGGCCGGCTGGGCAACCCCGAAGTAGACGCTTTCAGCTACCACGCTTCGCGCTCGGGGATGAAGTACCGGCTGTACTCCCCCGCGTCACACCGTGGCCGGCAACCCCTGATCGTCTGGCTGCACGGCGGCGGCGAAGGCGCTTCCCTGCCCGACGGCTACTACGACAACGAGACCACCTTGCGCGCCAACCGCGGCGCACTGGGTTTCGCCACCCGGGAAGCACAAGCGATCTTCGACGGCGCCTACGTGGTCGCCCCGCAGAGCACGTCCGCCTGGATGGACGACGGTCCCCGTTTCGCCCCGCTCATCCAGGAGATCGTCCGGGACGTCGTGCGCACGCGGCCGATCGATCCCGCACGCGTCTACGTCGTCGGCTGCAGCAACGGCGGCTACATGAGCCTGAAGATGACCACCGTCTACCCCCGCACGTTCGCCGCGTCGGTACCGATCTGCGGAGTCGTCACCGCTCGCGCAGAAGGCAACCCGCCGCTGATCCCCGACGCCGAGCTGACCGCGATCAGCGCCCCCACCTGGCTGGTCGCCTCCCGCGACGACGACACGGTGGATCCGCAGGCCAACACCGTCCACGCGCACGAGCTCATCCCCCGCTCCGAGCTGACGCTCTACGACCACGTGGTCCGCAACGGCCACCAGTTCCCCGGCCACTGGTCCTGGATCTACGTGGCCCGCAACGACCCGAGCATCGGCGGCACCCACGTCTGGCAGTGGATGGCGCGGAAGGAGCTGCACCGCTAGCCCGCTCACCGGACGACCCGGGCCGGCACCGGCAGGAGGGCCAGCTCCTGCCAGCCGTCCCCGGGCATCGTCGTCATCAGCACCTGGGGCGTCTCGACCAAAGCCGCCGGCCATTCGCGTTGGATCTTCGGGATCAGCGGGGACTTCAGGTGCTGCTCGACGCCGTCCTCGCGGTGACCCTCCAACAGGAAGAAGACACCCGGCTCGTCGACACTGCGCGCCCACCAGAACCACAGGTTGCTGTCCTCGGCCCGCGTCGCGCGGGTGAACTCGCCGACGAGATCGGGCCATCGGCCGACCCACTCTTCGCGCACGGTGAAACGGATGACGACGACCTGCATCAGCGGCCACTCCGTTCGCGTTGCGGCGCGGTCCAGCGGTCCAGGACCGCGGCCCACTCCCCCGCCGTGACGTCGCCCGCCCAGGCGACGTAACCGTCCGGGCGCACCAGCAACCCCGGCCCGTCGTCCGTGCGGTGCACCACCGGCACCGGCGCGGTCACCGGCCCGGCGCCCTTGCCCGCCACGAGCACGAAACCGCCGTGGCGCAAGGATTCCGGCAACCGCCCGTCCCGCAGCGGAAGCTCGCCCACGGGAGTTCCGACCAGCCGGTGCTCGGCCGGCGCGCGCCGGTAGCGGATCCCCGTCCCGGTGAACATCCCGGCGGCCTTGCGGGAGAACCGGCCGCTGCGCAGGAGCGCGCCGATCACGTGGTTGCGCAGCATCCGCGCCGGCCACGCCCGCACCGTCATCAGCCGGATCGTGGCCCCGCTCGTGCGCAGCACCAGCTTGCCGACCGGGTGCCGTTCCGCGTGGTAGGTGTCGAGGATCGCGGGGTCGGCGCCGTCGAGGACGGCGGCCAGCTTCCAGCCGAGGTTGGCCGCGTCCTGGATGCCGGTGTTCATGCCCTGCCCGCCCGCGGGCGAATGGACGTGCGCGGCGTCGCCGGCGAAGAACACGCGCCCCGAGCGGTACGCGCCGATCTGGCGCTCGTCGCTGCGGAACTGGGAGATCCACCGCGTCTCGCCCATGCCGAAGTCCGTGCCCATCGTCCGCCGGAGGATGTCGCGCACCAGCGCGGGTTCCGCCCGGAAGGCCGCGTCGTCTTCGTGCCGCCGGTCCCAGGCGATGACGCGGAACCACCCGTCGCCGAACGGGGCGAGGAACGCGAAGCTGTCCTTGACCGCGTCCACGGTGATGACCGTGGCGGGCGGGTCCGCGAGCCGCACGTCCGCGAGCATGATCGACTTCAGCAGCACCGTGCCCGGGAACTCCGTGCCGGTCAGCCGCCGGACGGTGCTGTGCGCGCCGTCGGCCGCGACCACATAGGACGCTTTCCACGCGAGTCCGCCGGCGCGGACGACGACGCCGTCGTCCCGCTGTTCGAGGTCGGTGACGGCGGTGCCGCGCACGATCCGCGCGCCCTGGTCCCGCGCGTGCTTCTCCAGCAGCGAGTCGACGTTGCGCTGCGGCGTCACGAGCAGGAACGGGAACCGCGACGGCAGCCGGGTCAGGTCGAGCCCCGCGCTCTTCCACAAGCTCAGGCTGCCCGCGCGCGTCCCCGTGGCGACCAGGTCGTCGGCGAGCCCGCGGGTGTCCAGGACCTCCAGCGTCCGGGCGTGGGTCCCGAACGCCCGGCTGAGCGGCGACGCCTCCGCGTGCTTCTCGACGACCACGACCGACCGGCCGGCCAGGGCCAGCTCCCCGGCCAGCATGCAGCCGGCCGGGCCGGCTCCGACCACGACGACATCCACGGTGTCCACGCCGAACCTCCTAAGTCAACAGCGGGTGACTTAGACGGTAGCGGGCACCATCGCGACAAGTCAACCGCCGGTGACTTATGCTGACGGCGTGCCCGAGACCCGCCGCCGTTCTGCCCCCGCGACCCGCGCCGCGATCCTCGACGCCGCCCGCACCCGCTTCGGCGCGCAAGGATTCGACCGCGTGCGGCTGCGCGACGTGGCCGCCGACGTCGGCGTCGACCCGGCGATGGTCATCCGCTACTTCGGCACGAAGGAAGGCCTCTTCGCGGCGGCCGCGGAGTTCGAACTGAACCTGCCCGACCTCACCGGGGTCAGCGCCGAGAACCTCGGGCACGTGCTGATGCCCCGCTTCTTCGGCGTCTGGGAAGACGACGCCGGTTTCCTGTCCCTGCTGCGCGCGGCCACGACCAGCGAGGCGGCCGCGGCGAAGATGCTGGAGCTGTTCACCGGCCAGGTCGCTCCGGCGGTCGCGGCCGTCGTCGCGGACCGGGCCCCCGAACGCGCCGCGCTCCTCGGCTCGCAGATCCTCGGCCTGGCCGTCTCACGCTACGTGCTGAAGGTGCCGCCGCTGGCCGGCATGGGGCGTGACGAGCTCGAAGCCTGGGTCGCGCCGGTCATCCGCCACTACCTGACCGGTCCCGCGGTCGAGGCCGCCGGGCCGGAGTAGCCGAGGGGCGGGTCAGCTCGCGGAGAGCAACTGGTCGAGAACCCGGTCGAGGCCGAGGCCGAACAGTTCGTCGTCGCTCCACTCCCCATCGGTGAAGCCGGACGTGCTGAGCGTCGGGTAGCGCTCACCGAGGCCGAGGATGTGCGCCCGCGCCTTGGCGAACACGGCGGGATCGTCGAACTGGCGCCAGGTGGCGTCCGCCATCGCCGCGCCGATCACGAAGTTGGCCAGCAGGCGGGTGGCGGACGCGAGGTCCACTCCGGACAGCCCCGAGCGGACGAGCATCGCCTGGATGAACTCGGTCCGCGCCAGCACGTTCGGCCCCAGCAGCGGCCGGCCGAGCAGGCCGGGCAGCCACGGGTGCGCGAGCATCGCGGCCCGCCAGCCGAGCAGCACCGCCCGGAGCCCGGACCGCGGATCGAGGTCGGGCGCGGGCAGCGGCGCCTCGCCGACGGCGTGGTCGAGCGCGAGGTCGAGCAGATCCCGTTTGGTCGAGACGTGCCAGTAGAGCGCCGTCGAGGTCACCTCGAGCCGCTCGGCGAGCTTGCGCATCGTCAGCCGCTCCGCCCCGTGCGCGTCGAGTTCGGCGATGGCCGCGTCGATGATGCGCTCCAGGGTGAGCGGCGTGCTCCGGCGCGGCGGTCGTGGCGGCTCTTCGCGCAGCCACAGGACGTCACCGCTGCCGGTCGCCGGCTCTCCAGTGCTCACGGTCACCGACCTTACCCGTCGCCAACTGAATTACCATTGATAAGTTAATATACCGATGTTAAGTTAACGCGGCCGACGACCAGTCCACCCGGTGTCCACCGGAGATCGAGGGCCGAAATGCACCGCACAGCCAACCGCTGGATCGCGCTCGTCGTCCTGAGCCTGGCCCAGCTGATGGTCATCCTGGACTCCACGATCGTGAACATCGCGCTGCCGACCGCGCAGCACGACCTGGCGTTCTCCGACGGCAACCGCCAGTGGGTGGTGACCGGCTACGCGCTCGCCTTCGGCAGTCTCCTGCTCCTCGGCGGCCGGCTCTCCGACCTGTACGGGCGGAAGCGGCTCTTCATCGCCGGGATGGTGGGGTTCGCGATCGCGTCGGCCGCCGGTGGCGCCGCGGACGGGTTCGGCGTCCTGCTGATCGCGCGGATCGCGCAGGGTGCGTTCGCCGCGATGCTCGCGCCGGCGGCGCTGTCGATGCTGTCGGTGACCTTCGCCGACGACGCGGACGAACGCGGTCGCGCCTTCGGGGTCTTCGGCGCGATCTCGGGCGCCGGCGGCGCATTGGGCCTGCTGCTGGGCGGCGTGCTCACGCAGAACCTGTCGTGGCGGTGGTGCCTGTACGTGAACGTCATCATCGCGGCGGTCGCGATCGCGGGCGCGCTGGCCTTCCTCGTGGACCGGGACCGGCCGGAGCGCACCCGGCTGGACGTGCCGGGAACGGTCCTAGCGCTGCTCGGCCTGTTCGGCATCGTCTACGGCCTCGGCAACGCCACCTCCGACGGCTGGACCGGCTTCCGGACGCTGGCCCCGACGGTGGCCGGCGTGGTGCTGATCGTCGTGTTCGTGCTGGTCGAACGCCGCGTCCGCGACCCGCTGCTCCCCCTGCCGGTCGTCTTGGACCGGGACCGGGGAGCCTCCTACCTCGCGATCGGGATCTCGGGCGCCGGCGGGTTCGCGGTCTTCCTGTTCGTCACCTACTACCTCGCGGAGACGCTGAAGTTCACGCCGCTGGAAAGCGGACTGGCGTTCCTGCCGATGGTCGGCCTGGTGATGGTGGGCGCGATGGTGTCGGGCGCGGTGCTGCTCCCGCGCGTCGGGCCACGCCCGATCGTCCCGGCCGGCAGCCTCCTCACCGCGATCGGCATGGCGCTGCTCACCGGCCTCGACGCGGATTCGACGTACGCCACGGGTGTTCTGCCGGCCCTGCTCGTCATCGGCCTCGGCCTGGGAATGATCTTCGGGCCGGGTCAGAACGCGGCGACCAGTGGCGTGCGCTCGCACGAAGCCGGCGTGGCCTCGGCGATGGTGAACATCACCCAGCAGGTCGGCGGCTCCATCGGACTGGCCGTGTTCAGTTCCCTGGGCACGACGGTGACGGCGGGCTACCTCAGCACGCACGCCTCGACGGCGGCCGACCCGGCCACGATCGCCGAAGCGACCCTCACCGGCTACCACTTCGTGTTCTGGATCGCGGCCGGGTTGTTCTTCGGAGGCGCGGTGCTGTCCGCCGGCCTCTTCCGCGGCGGCCCCCTGGCGGCCGATCCCGGCGCGGAGCAGTTCGTCACCCAGCAGAGCGGAAAGGCCTGAGTGTCATGAAAGCAGTGCAGTTCAAGCAGTACGGCGGCCCCGAGGTCCTCGAGCTCGTGGACCTTCCCGACCCCCACCCGGGTCCCGGCCAGGTCCGCATCGCGGTGCGCGCGACCGGGATCAGCGCCACGGACTCCAAGGTGCGCCGCGGTGACCTGAGTTTCGGTGCGGCACTGCCGCAGACGACGGGCGCCGACGTGGCGGGCGTCGTCGACGAGGTCGGCGAAGGCGTCACGGACGTCGCGGTCGGCGACCGGGTGTTCGGCATCTCCGACGATCAGGCGGGCGCCGCCGAATTCGCCCTGCTGACCTTCCGGGCGATCATCCCGCCGTCACTGGGGTTCGTCGACGCGGCCGGCATCCCCGTCGCGCTCGAAACGGCCACGCGCAGCCTCGACCAGCTCCACGTCACCGCCGGCACCACGCTGTTCGTCAACGGGGCCTCCGGCGGGATCGGCAGCACCGCCGTCCAGCTCGCCGTCGCGCGCGGCGCGCGGGTGATCGGCGCCGCCAGTGCCCGCAACAGCGGCTACCTGAGCCTGCTGGGCGCGGAACCGGTGACCTACGGGGAAGGCATGGCCGACCGGGTGCGCGCCCTGTCCCCCGACGGCGTCGACACCGCGCTCGACGTCGCCGGCAGCGGCGTCCTGCCCGAGCTCATCGACCTCGCCGGCGACGCGAAGAACGTGGTGACGCTCGCCGACTTCGCGGGTGCCGAGCAGCACGGCGTCCACTTCAGCAACGGATTCGTCGACGGCACCGGTTTCCACGCGCTCGCGACGGTGGGTGAGCTCATCGAAGCCGGGAAGTTCTGGCTGCCGGTCGACCGGACCTTCCCGCTCGCCGGGATCGCCGACGCGCACCGCACCAGCGAAAGCGGTCACGTCCGGGGGAGGCTGGTCCTGATCGTCAGCTGACGCCGGCGCAGCGCGCGACCTCGAATCCCCGGCCGGGAAAGACCTTCTCCACGAAGAACTCGTGGACGGCCGGGTCACCGTCGGCACACCCGTCGGCGAGCACGGTGACCCGGTAGCCGCGATCGGCCGCGTCGTAGGCCGTCGCGGCGACCATCGCGCTCGTGGCCACGCCGGCGAGGACCACCGTGTCCACGCCGCGTGCCCGGAGCACGAGATCCAGGTCCGTGCCGGCGAACGCGCTCGTCCGGCGTTTGCGCACGACGACGTCCTCGCCGTGCACCGGCAGGTCGAGCCCGATGCCGGGCGAGCCCTCGGCGATCGCGAGGAGCGCGTAGGTGAAACTGCCGGTGGCGGTCTTGATCGCGCCGGTGAAGTACGGGCCGATGAACCCCGAGCCGGTCGCGAGCCGTGCGGCCGTAGAGCGTCCCACCTGGTGCAGCGCGGCGGCGACGGTCGTCCCGATCGCTCCCGGGCCGATCCCGGCGACAGTCGAGTCCACCACAGCTCAGGTGCCGAGGTCCGGCGGCGCCTGGAGGTCGTGGGCGCGGAACAGGACCGCGTGCTCGACACCCATCGCCTTGCCGCTCATCGCGGCGAACTGCGGGATGAAGTCCGCGGGGGCAGGGTGATCCGGGAGCGCGGCCAGGTACGCGGCGTGCGCCTCGAGCGAAGCGACGCCACGGCGCAACGGCTCACCGGTGACCTCGACGCCGTGGGTCGCGCCGGCGCCGGGCGGCCCGGGGATGAGGAACCAGCGCACCGAGTGCGGTTCGAGGTGCTCGTCGCCGACCTGCTCCGGGAAGACCCACCGGTTGCCCGCGTCGCGGATCGCGTCGAGCGTCGCGAGCCCGGCCGCGCGGTGGTCGGCCTGGTCGAAGCCGTACGGCGTCTCGACGTCCCATCCGGTGCCGAGCACGACGTCCGGCTTGAACCGGCGGATCTCCCGGCAGATGTCCCGGCGCAGGTCGAGGCCGTAGACGAGGACGCCGTCGGGGTGTTCGAGGACGGTCAGGTGTTCGACGCCGACGGCGGCACAGGCGGCCCGCTGCTCGGCGACGCGCAGGCGTGCCGTCTCCTCGGGCGGGTTCGGCATGCCTGCCTCGCCGCGGGTGAGCAGGAGGTAACCGACCTCGATGCCGCGCGCGGTCCAGCGGGCGACGGCCGCGGACGGGCCGTACTCCATGTCGTCCGGGTGCGCGACGACGCAGAGCACCCGCTGGAAGGACTCCTCGGGCAGAGCAGGCAACGTCATGCGGGCCATCCTCCCGCGTTTCGGGGCCGGTCGCCCGCCACCGCCGGTGAACGCCATCGCGGCGCCCGGTCCGGGCAGGACCGAGCGCCGCGATGGGTTTCTCAGCCGTCCGACTCGGCCGACGGGAGGTACGCGCCCGGGACCTGCTCCGGGGCGAGCACCTGGTTCTCACCCGGGTACGGCAGCTGCCAGCCGTGCGTCTGGTACCACGTGAAGTGGTTCATCTGCGCGGGGTTGGCGTAGTCGGCGACCGCGTTCGGGCCGGTCAGCCGCTGGTGCGTCGTCCACTCCTGCCACTGCGCCGCCACCCGCGCCTTGTCCGCCGGCACCGCCGACGACGGCACCGGGGCCGCCGCGGGGTCCGGCGGGGCGGGGGTGTCCGCGCCGCAGGACGGCTGGGTTGCCAGGCCGCCCGTCAGCGAGGTGCGGTTCGGCAACGCGGTGAACGGCGCGTAGTTCGGCTTCGGGGTGAAGGCCGCACTCATCGGCGTCGCCGCGCTGTCCTTCTGGTTCATCGGCTTGACCCCGAGGATCTGCTCGATCGTCCGGATCATCGTGATCTGCGAGTAGTAGTGGCTGTCGACGACGCCGTGCTGGGCGTACGGGCTGATGATCTGCACCGGCGCCCGGTGGCCGTCGACGTGGTCGAGACCGGCCTGGGAGTCGTCCTCGACGACGAAGATCGCCGAGTCCTTCCAGTACTGGCTGTGCGAGATCGTGTCGACGATCTTGCCGACAGCGAGGTCGTTGTCGGCGACCTGGGCGGCCGCGTTCGGCGGGCCGCCGGTGTGGTCGCTCGACAGCCAGAACATGTTCAGGTTGGCCGGCCCGTGCTTCTCGAAGTCGTCCTTCCAGATCTGGTACCGGTACTGGTCCGGCACCGCGGTGTCGAACTTCGGGAACCCGGGCACCGAAACGTCGTTCAGCGACGGGATCGGCGACGACGACACCAGCGGGTAGGCGCTGGGCTCGCCGGTCGCCGCCATGTTCTTGCTGTCGCAGTAGAGGTTCTGCCAGCTCGCGTCGGCCGGCTTGGTCAGGAACTGCTGGAACTCGCCGAAGTCCCGCACCGACTTCCCGGCCGCCTGCGCGCCGGTCCAGAGGAACCCGGAGCTCTGGTGGCCGAGGGCGTCGTCCTCGGTGTCGTAGCTGCGCAGGTACTCCCCCGCCGACGACTCGGTGTACTCCGGGTTGTCGGCCTGCATCAGCCAGTTGTGGCCCTCGGCGGAGTTCGTGCCGATGTCGTAGGTGTTGTCGTACAAGCCGAACTGCCGCTCCAGCGCGTGCTGGTTCGGCGTCACGTTCTCGCCGAACTGCGCCACGGCCGGGTCGCCGTTGCCGCGTGCGTCGTCGCCGAAGAGCTGGTCGTAGGTCCGGTTTTCCTTGACCAGCAGGAAGACGTGCTTGATCGTCGACGGGTCGCCGAGCCGCGCCGGGACCGGGACCGCCTTCCGGTGGCCGTCGTCGTGCGCCACCTGGACCGAGTCGTCCGTCCAGCCGTTCTGCTTGAAGACCTGGCCGGTGTACCCGCGGATCGCGCGGTCGTCCGGCAGCCGGAAGCGCTGCACGCTCGACGTCGTGTCGTGGGTGCCGTGCCCGGCGGCCGTGGTGGGCCGGCGGGCGTCGATGCCACGCGTGTTGGAGACGACGACGTCCGGGCCGACGGTGGTGATCGCCGTCGGGAAGTAGTCCGTCGGCAGCAGGCCGACGTAGCTCACCGGCTCCTGCGCCCGCTGGTAGCGGTAGACGGCGACGGCGTTGGCGCGGCCGAGCGTCACCAGCAGGTGCCCGTCGCCGGTGAGGGTCACCCCGTCCGGCTCGTACCCGACCGAAGCCTGCGGCCACGGCTGGGTCGCGATGGTCTGGACGACCTTGTCGCGGCCGGTGTCGATGACGGAAACGGTGTTGCTCGCGGTGTTCGTGACGAACAGCGCGCCCTTGGCGGAGTACACCGCGGTCGGGTGCAGGCCGACGTCGATGCTCTTCGGCGCGGCGGCCGCGTTCGCGAGGTCGATGACGCTGACCGTGCCGCTGGTCGTCGCACCGGTGAACGGGCTGGCCGGCACCTGGGTGTTGTAGGAGTTCAGCGTCGGCTCGCCGGGCCGTGCCGGGCGGCCGCCTTCGTTGCTGACGTACAGCTTCGTCCCGACACGGACCAGGTCACGCGGCGCGTTGCCGACGGCCCAGCTCTGCTTGATCGCGCCGGTCACCGCGTCGAGGGCGACGACGCGGTTCTGGCCGTTCACCGCCGAATACACGGTTGTGCCGTCGGGCGAGAACACGGCCTGGGCCACCAGCGCGTGCTTCGCGCCGTCCGCTGGGATCTTGACCGTCGTCGGGGCGGCGACCGTGCCGTCCGGGTTCACCGTGAACCGGGTGTAGCCGTCGGTCTGCGCCAGCCACAGCGCCTTGCCGTCCGGGGAGTACGCCGGCCCTTCTTGACCGACATCGTTGCCGGGGATGCGCAGGTTCGCCGTCGCGGAGTTGCCGACGAGCTGCTGCACCTGCCAGCTCTTCAGGTCGACGATGGTGAGCGCGATCCCGCCGTCGGTGGTCAGCGCGGCGAGGTGGGCGCCGTCGGGGCTGACCGAGGACGCCATGATCTTGCCGTTGTTCACGACCAGCCGGTCGCCGATCGGCTTGAGGTACTGGTCGGCGGAGACGACCTGGCCGTTCTCGGTGACCTGGCCGACCTGGTCCTCGCCGAACTGCTGCGTCGACGCGACACCGACGCCGGTGCCGGTCGCGACGAGCACGAGCGTGGCGGAACCGGCTGTCGCGTAGCGGAACCGGTGACCAGCGAGGTGACCGGGAAGGCGAGCCTTCCCGACACGCCGTCTGCGGCGTGTTACCTGCATCGGGTTATCCCTTCGTGGAGGAGAGCAGCTCGACGTTCCCGTCGAACTGCCAGAGCGGGTTGGGCTGGTCCCCCGCGGGGGTCCGCACCTGGAAGTAGCCGTTCACTTCCTTCGGTCCGTCGCCGTCGGCGACGTACCGCCCGTCCGAGGTGATGTCCAGCTGGTAGATCGCCGACCCCGTCGCCGCGATGCCCGGCAGGTGCCAGGAGACGACGCACCGCCAGTCGTTGCCGGGGCCCTCGGGCTCGACCAGGCCGTCGCCCTTGGTGCACGCGGCCGTGGCGGCCAGCTGCGCCTCGGTGACGTCGGGCCGGTTGAGCTGCCCGGCCTGCAGCCGGTAGAGGTGGGCGAACGCGGTGGCGACCGACCGCTGGACCTTGTCCAGGCCGATCCCGGACCCGGTGGCCGGCGTGGCGACGGCGACGATCCCGGCCGTGACGGCGAGCAGCCCGGCCAGCGGCACGACACCGACGACGAGCCCGCGACGGCCCGAGCCGTCGTGAGCCGGGTTGGTGAAGTCGCGGCGTGCGAAGAGCAGGTAGGCCAGCGCGGTCGCGACCACGGCCCACGCCAGGCTGACGCCGACCGCGATCAGCAGCGGCCCGAGCTGCGCCGGGTCGGTGAACAGGCCGTTCCACGCGATGAAGGCGTAGCTGGGCAGGGCGAGGCGGACGGCGACCGGCAGCGGCAGCAGCTGGGCGAGCGCCAGCACGAGCGCGACGACCGCGGGCAGCAGCAGGCCCATCGGCGAGCGGCCCCAGACGACCGAGCCGAGCAACCCGATCGCGCCCAGGGCGAGCGTCGGGGCGAACACGCAGACCCAGACGAGCAGGACCCGCACCGCGGCGTCGCCGGGCGTCAGCAGGTGGCCGTCGAGGCCGGCCAGCGGCCGGTCGCCGGCGGCGAGGAGCCCGCCCACCGCACCGGAAACGGCCATCCCGGCCACCAGCACGAAGATCACGGTGAGGCTGGCAAGCGCTTTCGCGACGAAGATCCGCCGGGTGGAGCGGACGGCGACCAGCAGGTGGCGCCAGGTGCCGAGCCGGTCTTCGGAGGCGAAGACGTCCCCGGCGACGACCGACGTCAGCAGCGGAAGCGCGTACGTGCCCGCGAAACCGAGCATCACCAGCGGCCCGGCCCAGCCGGTGGCGTTCATCCACCGGCCGAAGAGCGTGTCGACGGGCAGCGAGCTCTGCCCGCTCACCACGGCGACGAACACCGCGGGCGCGAGCCAGCAGGCCAGCACCAGCAGGCGGATCCGCCAGGCGGAGAACAGCTTGACGAGTTCGAAGTGGTAGCCGCGCGTCACCGGGACGGGCCGGCCGGCTACCGGGACGGTCGCGGTCATCGGCCGGCCTCCGGCTGTTCGGTGAGGGCGAGGAAAGCGGCTTCGAGCGGGGACACGACCGGCGCGAGCTCGCGCACCGCGATGCCCTCCTTCGCCAGCCGCAGCACCAGTTCGTCGAGGGCGGGCACCAGCGCGCGGACCACGAAGGCGTCGGTGTCCGCGTCGGTGAGGCGGATCCCCGGCGCGCCGGCGACCAGGGGCCGTGCGGCCGCCGGGTCGGACGTGCGCAGCCGGTAGTCGAGCTCGCCGTTCTCGGCCGAGAGCTTGCCCAGCGGGCCGGTGAAGACGACGCGGCCGGTGGACAAGATGGTGACTTCGGAGCACAGCGCTTCGAGGTCGTCCATCCGGTGGCTGGAGAGCACCACCGTGGTACCGCCGGCGGCGAGCCGGTCGAGGACGCCGTGCACGTGCTTCTTGCCGGCCGGGTCGAGGCCGTTGGCCGGCTCGTCGAGCACCAGGAGGCGGGGTTCGGTGAGCAGGGCGGCGGCGAGGCCGAGCCGCTGCCGCATGCCGAGGGAAAAGCCCCGCACGCGGTCGTCGGCGACGTCGGTGAGCCCGACCTCGCCGAGGACGTCGCCGATCTTCGCGGTCCGCCGGTCGCCGCCGCGGAGGGCGGCCAGCGCGGCGAGGTTCTGCCGGGCGGTGAGCGAGGGGTAGAGCCCGGGGCCGTCGACGAACCCGGCGACGCCACCGGGCGCGCTGAGGGTCTTCCCGACCGGCGTCCCGAGGATCTCGAGCCGGCCCTCGTCGGCGACCGCCAGGCTCAGCAGCAGGCCGAGCAGCGTCGTCTTGCCCGCGCCGTTCGGGCCGACCAGCCCGTGGATCTGTCCCGGCGCCACATCCAGATCGATGCCGTCCAGCGCGACGACGTCGTCGAAGCACTTGGTGATTCCGCGCGCTCGCACCGCGACGGGCGTGTCCATGGTTCCCCTTGCCTCTTTTCCTGAGTCGCGACAGAAACTTAGGCATGACAAGTGACTTCGGCGGGCGCGTCGGGTGAACGCGGATCGAACGAGAACCGACCGGCGGGCACCACACCGGTGAAATGTCCGAGTTAAAGCCGGACCTTGCGCGGAGTTAACCGGTGCCTTGCCTTCGAACGACCCCGAAACCGTTGGGGGTCAAGAAGTGCGCGGTACCACCAAGCCGGATTCGTAGGCGAGGACCACGAGCTGCGCCCGGTCGCGGGCGTGGAGCTTGGTCATCGCCCGGTTGATGTGGGTCTTCGCGGTCAGCGGGCTGATCACCATGCGGTCGGCGATCTGGTCGTTCGCCAGCCCCTGCGCGACCAGGGTGACGGCTTCGCGTTCGCGGTTGGTCAGGTGTGCCAGCCCGGCCGGGGCGCCGGTCTCGAGGGGCTGGGTGACGTACCGGTCGATCAGCTTGCGGGTGATCGACGGCGCGAGCAGGGCGTCGCCGCGGGCCGCGACCCGCACGGCGTGCAGGAAGTCCTCCGGCTGGATGTCCTTGACGAGGAACCCGGCCGCGCCGGCGCGCAACGCCGTGAAGACGTACTCGTCCAGGCCGTAGTTGGTCAGGATGACCACGTGCACCCCGGCCAGCGCAGGATCGGCGGCGATGCGCCGGGTCGCCTCGATGCCGTCCACGACCGGCATCTGGACGTCGATGAGCGCGATGTCGGGCAGGTGCTGCCCGGCCAGCGCCACGGCCTCGCCACCGTCGGCGGCCTCGGCCACCACCTCGATGTCGTCCTCGATGTCGAGGAGCGCACGGAACCCGCTGCGGATGAGCGGCTGGTCGTCGGCCAGCAGGACCCTGATCACGACGCGGGGCCCACGGGAAGTTCGGCGTGGACGGTGAAGCCGCCTTCGCTGCGCGGCGCCGCCCGCAGGTGGCCGCCGAGCGCGGTGACTCGTTCGCGCATCCCGAGCAGCCCCACGCCGGGGACCGGTGCGGTGTCCGGAGTGGCCGTGCCGTCGTCGTCGACGCGGATTTCGAGCGTGCCGGGGCGGTAGCCGATCCGGACCGACGCGGTCTCGGCGGCGGCGTGGCGGGCGATGTTGGTCAGCGACTCCTGGACGATCCGGTAGCCGGTCCGGTCCGTCGCGACGGGAACGTCGTCGCGCTCTCCCTCGATCGTCAGCGTCGCGTCCAGACCGGCGGCCCGTGCCCGCCGCACCAGGTCCGGGACGTCGTCGAGCCCGTGCGGGGGATTCTGGTCGTCGCGCAACGCTTCCAGGGTCGCGCGCAGCTCGCGTGCCGCCTCACGGCCCGCGTCCCGGATCACCAGCAGCGCGTCCGGCACCTGCTCCCCGCGCTTGCCGGCGAGGTGGACGGCGACCTCGGCCTGCACCTTGATGACCGAAATCTGATGGGTGAGCGAGTCGTGCAGCTCCCGGGCGATGTGCAGCCGCTCCTCGTCGGCACGCCGCCGCGCGGTCTCCTCGCGGGTGCGCTCGGCCTCCTCCGCCCGGCGCTCGGCCTGCCGCAGCGCTTCACCAGCGGCACCGGCGGCGATCAGCCACGCGATCTGGAGGACGTCTCGGGTGTGCGTGATCGCCTCGCCCACGGCCAGGTCGCCGGGCGCGGCGAGGATCGCGACCGGCAGAACGCACACCATGAGCACCGCGCTCACCACCGCGATGAGGCGATGTCCCGCCCGGACCGCGGCGTACACCGCGAGCAGGTACGCGACGGCGGGGACGTCGACCCCGACGGCCTGGTAACCCAGCGCGCACAGGCCGGTCACCACCAGCACCGTGACCGGCGCCCGGCGGTACGCGGCCGGCGCCAGGCCGCCGATCACCAGCAGCGCGTAGCCCAGCGGGGCCAGGCTCGTGGCGGGGTGGTGCGCGTACAGCCCGGCGACGAGCAGGGCCGCCGCCACACCGACGGCGATCAGTCCGTCCCCGAGCCGGATCCGTGCCGTGCTCATGCCTGCACGGTAATCGCGTGCGGACCCGGGCGACTCCTGCGCACGGATGATCCTCGGACTACCGCAGACGCAGTACTTTCCCGGCTCCTGCGGCGGCCGCGGCAGCGCGAAGTGCCTACGCCTGCCGGACGACCCGTGGTGGGTCCGGCGGACAGGATCGAGCGACACCCAGCAGAGGAGAACCTCATGTCCGCCACCCAAGCCTTCCTCGAACTCGCCACGCCGGCGCCGGCCGCCGTCACCGTGTACACCGTGACCGCCGCACGGCTCTGGGCGACGGCGGCCGCGCTGCTGGGGCTGGCCGGCGCGATCATCGGCGGCCGGGTGTTCGCCCGCAGCCGCCGCCGTCCCGGAGCCGGCGGGCGGAAGGGAGCCGTGGTGGCGCTGGCGTCGGGCCTGGTCGCCGTCGCCGTCGGTGTGGTCAACCTGGCCGTCGCCGACGGTGGTCCCGGCACCGGCAACGGCGTCGTCGGGGGCGCCGCGGCCGTGGTCGCGGGTCTCCTGGCCGTCGTTCTCGGCGGGCTGACCCTCTTGCCGGGCCGTCGCCGTCAAGCGTGACCCACGTCACCGGCCGGCGCTGT
Source organism: Amycolatopsis ponsaeliensis (assembly GCF_030182635.1). Classification (NCBI taxonomy): domain Bacteria; kingdom Bacillati; phylum Actinomycetota; class Actinomycetes; order Pseudonocardiales; family Pseudonocardiaceae; genus Amycolatopsis; species Amycolatopsis ponsaeliensis. Next base: position 174,920 of record NZ_JAPZLD010000001.1, on the reverse strand, counting down.
CAGGGATTCGGGAGCTGTCTCGTTCAGGGGGCACGCGAACCTGACAGGAGCGAACCATGCCGCATCGCATCGTCGTCCTCGGGGCCGGATACGCCGGAGCCTTCTCCGCCGGATACCTGGCCCGCCGCCTGCACCCCGGCGATTTCGAGATCACCGTCGTCAACGCCGAACCCGACTTCGTCGAGCGGCTGCGCCTGCACCAGCTCGCCGCCGGGCGGGAGCTCCGCCACCGGCCGCTGACCGAGGTGTTCGCCGGCACCGGGATCCGGCTGCGCGTGGCGCGGGTGACCGCCGTCGACGCCGAGCACCGGACGGCCACCGTCGCCGACGGCGAAGGCCTCGAATACGACACCCTCCTCTACGCGCTCGGCAGCACCGTCGCCGACCACGGCGTCCCGGGCGTCGGCGAGCACGCCTTCGCCGTGGCCGCGCGGCCGTCCGCGCTCCGGCTGCGCGCCCGGCTGGACGAGCTGGGCGAGGACGGGCAGGTGCTGGTGGTCGGCGGCAACCTCACCGCGATCGAGGCCGCCACCGAGATCGCCGAATCCCGGCCGGGACTTCGGGTCGGCCTCGCCACCAGCGGCGAACTGGGCGGCTGGCTCGGCGCCAAGGCCCGCCGTCACCTGCTGCGTGCCTTCGACCGGTTCGGCATCGACGTCCACGAGCACACCACCATCGAGCGCGTCGGGGAGACGACGGCGGTCGCCGCCGACGGCACCGCTTTCGCCGCCGACGCGACCGTGTGGGCCGCCGGCTTCGCCGTGCCCCCGATCGCCGCCGCCGGCGGCCTCGAGGTGGTGGCCGACGGCCGGATCACCGTCGACCGGCAGCTGCGGTCGGTCTCGCACCCGGACGTCTACGTCGCCGGGGACAGCGCTTTCGTCATCGGCGAGAACGGCCGGCCGCTGCCGATGTCCTGCGCCTCCGCGGGGTTCACCGCGCTGCAGGCGACGGCCGCGATCATCGGCGACCGGACCGGGCGCGAGGTCAAGACGACCGCGTTGAGCTACCTCGGCAACCACATCAGCCTCGGCCGCGAGGACGGGATCTTCCAGCTGGTCGACGGCGATGCGCGCGCGAGGTCCGGGGCCCTGTGCGGCCGGCCGGCCGCGCACGTCAAGGCGGCGGTCCTGGCGGCCAGCGGCTGGACCATCAGCCGCCCGACCTTCGGCAGGCCGGGTCACCGGTACCGCTTGGCCACCACCGGAAAGCACTCCCCCGACGTGGTCGCCGCCTAAAGTCGTGCTCATGGACACCGCCGCCGTGGCGCGTTTCGAGGCCAGCCGGAACCGGCTGGCCTCACTCGCCTACCGCCTGCTCGGCTCGGCCGCCGACGCGGAGGACACGGTGCAGGACGCGTTCCTGCGGTGGCAGGCGGCCGATCGCGGGTACGTCGAGGTGCCCGAGGCGTGGCTGACCAAGATCGTCACCAACCTGGCGCTCGACCGGCTCCGTTCGGCGAAGGTGCGGCGCGAACGCGCGGTCGGCACCTGGCTGCCCGAACCGCTCCTCGACGGCGACCCGATGCTGGGCCCGGCCGACACCGTCGAGCAGCGTGAATCGGTGACCCTGGCGGTGCTGACGCTCATGGAGCGCCTGTCACCGGCCGAACGAGCCGCTTACGTGCTGCACGAGGCCTTCGCCTACAGCCACGCCGAAATCGCCGGCATCCTCGGCATCACCGAGTCCGGGAGCCAGCAGCACCTGCACCGGGCCCGCCGCCGGATCGCCGCCGGCCGCGGCACGGACATCGACCACGCCTCGGCGCGCCGGATCGTCGAGGCGTTCGTCGAGGCCGCCTCCTCGGGCCGGACCGAGCGGCTGGTGGCGCTGCTGACCGACGACGCGACCGGCATCTCCGACGGCGCCGGACTGGGGCTGGCGGAGAGGCTGATCCGGTACCCGACCCCGGAGCGGATCGCCGGCGCGCTGCGTGCCGGCTTCAAACCGTCTCCGGCCAAGCGGAGGCTCGCCGGTGGCTCCCCTTCGATCCACGCGGTCGTGGTCAACGCCTGCCCGGCCATGCTCGCCACGCTCGACGACCGGGTCCTGGGCGTCGTGGTCCTGGAGATCCGGGCCGGCAAGATCGCCGTGGTCCGCGGCATCGCCGCCCCGGACCGGCTCGATCGCCTCACCGGGCAATGGCGGCGGCAGGAGCGTGGCGCTCCCCTGATCGAATCGTGGTGACACCGCTGCGTGTGTCCACTGTGTCCGGTGGGCGTCACCAGTAGCGCACCGCACAGATCCGGCACGGTATCGACTTGTCGTCGTGCTCGCACAGCGCGCGGCACGCGGCATCCGATCGCCGGATGTCCGTCAGCCGGCCGCGCAGCCATGCGAGCACGGTCAGCCGGAGGCCGGGCACCTCGCCGCGGCGGGCGGAGCCGGGAAACGCTTTCCTGGTGGTCACACCCCGAGCAGGCGCCGCAGATCCGGGGCGTGGCGGCGGGAAACGGGCACGAACTCGTGCCCCCGGGAGTCCAGGATCAGGAACAGTTCACCCTTGATACCGCGCTCGATTTCCGCCACCCGGCGCAGATTGACCAGGAAACGCCGGTGCACGCGGCGGAATCCGTAGGACGCCAGGGATCGTTCGACGTTGTCCAGGCCCCGGGTCGCGGCCTGGATCCGGCCGCGTTCCGTGACCAGCCAGACGATGTTCCGGTCGGCCTCGGCGTAGCGGATCTCCGACGGCGCCAGCAGAACCAGCCGGTCGTTGCGCATCCCGATGACGCTGCGGGGCAGCGGCCCGACCTCGTCGTCGGCGCCGCCCTCGTAGGCTTCACCCTCCTGCACCCCGAACGCGCACAGCATGCCCACCACGTGGTTCGCGTCGACGACCGCCCGCATGGTCAACGGCGTGGGCTCTTCACCGGGGCACACCGGCAGCAGCGCGTAGCCGCTCCACTCGGCGCTTCCCCGGGCCCGGTCCTTCGCCCACCGCAGCACTTCCGGTAGTCCCGCGATGTCCGGGGTCCACCGCCGCGCCGGTTCGGCCGCGCCCGCGAAGATGGGAGCTTCGCCGGCCAGCCCGAGCATCGCGACCGCCGATTCGTTCGCGGCGAGCACGTTTCCCCCGCGATCCATCGCCAGGAACGAACCCCCGGCCTGCGCGCACTTCCTGGTGAACTCGGCGATGACCTTGTCGGCTTCGTGGATGGCGCGCCGGTAGATCTCCTGTTCCACGAAGGCCGCCGCCTTCGTCAGCCACGGCGACACGAGCTCGGACAGCGCCGCGTTCCACCGCGAAATGTTGATCGACGCGACCGGCGCGCCGGTCACCACGTCGCGGACGGAGGTGCCCGCGCACGCCCAGTGGTGGAACGCTTCGCACCAGTGTTCCGGCCCCGTCACGGTCACCGGGCCGGACACCTCGAGCGACGTGCCCATCCCGTTCGTGCCGGTGCACTCCTCCGACCACGACGACCACGGCGCGAGGTTGTGCAGTTCGGCGCGCCGTTGCGCGGTGGGGTCGCCCCAGGCGCCGAGGACCCGCCCGTCCCCGTCCGTCACGGTGACGACGGCGCCGTCACGCTCCACTTCCTGGCCGGCCAGGGCACCGAGTCCGCCGAGCGAGGTGAAGATCACGCCGTCGTCGCTGCGCTGGTCCTCGTCGCCTTCGGCTCCCGGCGCGACGTCCAGCGTGCGGTCCACGTCGTAGCGGTCCCGGCACCGGTACCAGGAAGCCAGGATCTCCGGCCGCACACCCGTTTCGATGTTTTCGCCCGCCGCGAAGTTCTCCCACGCGCGGGCCACTTCCTTCGCCGACGAGGTGGCCACCAGGGAGCCGGCCGGGACGCGCTCGCGTCCGCCGGGCCGGCGCGGTGCGATCACCAGTGGCGGCACTCTCCCGGTCATCGCGACCTCCTTGTCGCCGGGCGAAGCGTCTCACGACATGTTCACACCGTTCGACCACTTCGCTGTAGAACTACCCGAACGGACGGGTAGGCTGGGAGCAGCAAATCCGGGCTGGCTTCGAGCATATGCCCGGCTGGTTGCGAAACGCCGTCCCGACCGCTGGTGGGTGAATGGCCGCCGCCCGTCATCGCCGCACCACCGTTCGTGGGACGTTCGCCCGCGGTCATCACGCGCCGCTTGCCCTCGGTCCGATGCCCGGTTTAGCTTGCTACGAAGGCCAATCGCCGCGCCCGGGCCCGACAGACCAAAGGCGGTCTAACCATGGCACAGGTACGCCGGCTCGACCCGCACTCCCGTGCGAGTGGCGGAGCGACGGTGTACCAGGCGTGGGAACGGTTCGCGCGGGGCGGCGACGATCTCAGCGGAGTCCGGCCCGAGATAGCGATTTCCTGGCAGCGGTGCCGGGACCAGTACCGGGTCGACCCGGGCCTGACCGAAGCCCCGGCGGCCGTCGCGGATGTCGGCCACGCGCTGGAGCACGACGTCGTGTTCGCCGAACTCGGCTTCCGCGCCGCCTCGCTGGCGCACGAGGTCGGCACCCTCGGCGGCATGGTGACCATCACCGACGGCACCGGGCGAGTGCTGGCCCAATGGGGTGACCAGGCCACGCAGGACGTCGCCGCCGAAGCCAACCTGGCCCGGTGGTTCTGCTGGTCCGAAGGCGCCACCGGGACGAACGGCATGGGTACCGCGCTGATGTCCTACGCCCCGGTGCTGATCCGCGGCGCCGAGCACTGGTGCCGGGCGTTCCAGGACTGGACCTGCGCCGGGGTGGCCGTGCGGGACGTCGTGACCAGGGAACCGGTCGCGGTGCTCAACATCTCGTGCTGGCGCGGCGATCTCCCCGGCACGGTGGGGGCCTGGCTCGGCAACGCCGCCACGATGACCCAGCGCATCCTGCGAAGGCGCGCCAAGGACGACGGCGCCGAACTGATGGCCGCCTTCAGCCACGTCAGGTCGGGCTCGAGCGCGGCACTCGCGGCCGTGGACGCCGCGGGCCGGGTCGTGCTCGCCGACGACACGGCCGGCGTGCTCCTCGGCATCCCTGGCTCCACGCCGGCGCCCGATCCCGCGGTGCGGTGGAAACCGGAACTGCCGGAGTTCATCCGGGCCGCCAAGTACGCCGCCGAGCAGGCGGTGCGCAACCCCGGCTGGGCCGGTTCGACGCAGATCTTCACCCGGTTGGCCACCGAACCGACGTCGATCAGCTTCCAGCCGGTGTTCCTGTCCGGGCACCTGGTCGGCAACGTCGTTTCGTTCGGCGTGGCCGAAGGGGATCCGTTGCCCCGGGCGAAAGAGGACGTGCCGCCGCACGTGCAGCCGCACCGGATGGTCGCGACGCGCGAGAACCGCATGGTCCTGCTGTGGCTGCCCGAAGTCTCCTTCGCGCAGTCGGACGGCAACGACGTGTGGCTGTCCACCGACCAGGGACTGCTGCGCTCCGCCTCGCCGGGCCTCGACCGGCTCGAGGCCGAGCTGACCGATTCGGGGTTCCTCCGGGTGCACCGCCAGTACGTGGTGAACCTCAGCCGGATCCGCGAGGTCGAGCGCCGGCACAAGGGCGAGCTGTTCCTGGTCATGGACGACGACGCCAAGACCATGGTGCCGGTTTCCCGGCGCAACGCCCCGACCGTGCGCCGGGCGCTGGAGATCTGACCCGGCGCTCGTCAGCCGCGGTACCGGTGCACGTCACAGACGCAGTACATGAGCCGGCAGGCGAAGCACGCGGGCTTGTCGACGCACGTGATGCAGCGCTCGCAGTGCACCGGCTCGGTGTGCCGCGCGACGTCGTCGGGCCCGTAGCGCTCCCCGCAGTACAGGCACGGCGGCGGCTGGTCCATCACATCACCTTCGTTCCGGTGGCCGAGCCGTCGCCGGGACGACGGCTCGGCCACGTCAGCGGCGGTTTCCCGTCACAGGGAGAACACGATCAACGCGGCACCGTGCCCCTGACCGGACATGCCGGGGACGATGCCCTCGAGCCAGCCACCCCAGCCGACCGGCACCGCGACGTACTGCTTGCCGTCGACGCTGTAGGTGCTCGGGCTGCTGTGGTGACCGCAGCCGCACTGGAAGCTCCAGAGCTTCTCCCCCGTTTCCGCGTGCAGCGCCAGGAAATCGCCCGCGGGCGTGCCGGCGAACACGACGTTCCCCGCGGTGCTGAGGGTCGACGCGGCCATCGGCATGCCGTCGAGGCGGTGACGCCACTTCTCTTCACCGTGGGAGTCGAACGCGCTGACCGAGCCGGCCATGTTGTCGATGTCGACCTCGACGGCGGCACCCCAGTAGGGCATGCCTTCCTTGAACTCGCGACGACGCCGGGTGGCGGTCGCACCGACGTCGGCCACCGGGACGTAGAACAGGTCGTGGTCCGGGTTGTACGACACGTGCGTCCATTCCTTCGCACCGGCGGGGCCGGGGAAGAAGTGGCAGGGCTCGCCTTCCTTGTCCGGGTACTTCCGCGCGGTCACCTTGCCGTCGCGGGTGATGACACCCCAGTCGATCCGGTCGACGAACGGCGTGACGTGCTGCAGCTCGCCGTTGGTGCGGTCGAGGACGAACATGTACCCGTTCTTGTCGAAGTGGGCCAGCAGCTTCTTGCCGTCCCGCTCGAACAGGGTCATCTCCATCGTGGAGTCGTAGTCCCACAGGTCGTGCGGGGTGAACTGGTAGTGCCACTTGATCTCACCCGTGTCGACGTCCAGCGCGACCACGCTGTCGGTGTAGAGGTTGTCCCCTTCACGGACCTCGCCGTCGAAGTCGGGAGCCGGGTTCCCGGTGCCGGCGTAGTAGAGGTTCAGCTCCGGGTCGAAGGATCCGGTCACCCAGTGGTTCGCGCCGCCGCGCTGCCAAGCCTCGCCGTCGGCGGGCCAGGTCTCCGAACCGGGCTCCCCCGGCTTCGGCACGGTGTAGGCGCGCCAGCGCCGCTCGCCGGTCTCGAGGTCCCAGCAGTCGATGTGGCCGCGGACGCCGTACTCGCCACCGGAGGAGCCGGTGATGAGGGTGTCCTTGATGACCAGCGGCGCGATCGTGGCGCTCTCGCCCGCCCGCACGTCGCCGATGGGCTTCTGCCAGACCTTCCGCCCGGTGGTGGCGTCGAGCGCGACCAGCTGGGCGTTCTGGGTCACCATGTAGACCTTGCCGCCCGCCACCGCGCAGCCGCGGTTGACGTTGGCGCAGCACAGGGTCACGTCGATCGGGATCGCGTGCTTGTAGCGCCACAGCTGTTCGCCGCTCTTCGCGTCGAGCGCCCAGAGCCAGCCGTCCCAGCCGGTGACGAACATGACGCCGTCGACGACCAGCGGGCAGGCCTCGAACGCGTACGTCGAAGTGGAGGCGATCATCCCGCTCGCACCCGCCTGGAAGATCCAGGCGACCTTCAGGTCCTTGGCGTTCCCGGCGTTGATCTGGTCGAGCAGGCTGTGCCGCTTGCCGTCGTAGTCGCCGTAGTAGGTGATCCAGTTCCGGGATTCGCTGCGCGCCTGGAGGATGCGCTCGTAGCCGAGGCCGCGCGTCACGTCCGGCGCGCTGTGCGGCAGGTTGGACAGCTTGCTGTGATCGAACGCCTTGCCGGCGTCGAGGTATTCGAGTGTCATGGTGTCTCCTGCCTTTCTACGGACGCGGCTGGGCGGGTCGGTCGAGCTTGGCCTCCGGCGGCACCTCGCCGGTCACGACGATGGCGGCGGTCAGGCCCCGGCCCTCGTCGTTGCCCGCCGGCGAGCCGTACCAGTAGCAGCCGGGACCGTCCAGTTCGATGGTCGCGCTGCCCTTCGAGTGGTTCAGCAGACCGATGAACTGCTTGTCCCCGTTGCTGGGCAGCAGGCAGGCGTGGGTGTTCTTGTCGTCGTTGATGATCGTCAGTTCGAGGACACCGGAATGCGGCATGATCAGCACCCCCGGCTCCCACGCCATCGCGTCCTCCCGGATCCGGATGGTCGCTTCCATCGTGCCGTCGGCACGCTCGTCCGCCCGGGCGATCGTGCCGGACCCGAGCACGGCACCGATGGTCGCCTTGTTCTGTCCGCGCAGTTCGGCCAGGAGGTCTTCTCGTTCCTGGGTAGTCGTCATCGGACCTCGCCTCCAGGTGCTGGTTCGCACTCTTGTTGTCCTGCAACGCGTTCGGACTCTACCGCCGGGGACGCCGGCCCGATATCCGTTGCCACAGAACAGCCGGGGTCCACCGTTCGCCCGGCGAGAGGTACCGTTCAGCGCAGGTCGAACCGGTCGAGTTCCATGACCTTCACCCACGCCGCGACGAAGTCCCGGACGAACTTCCCGCCCGCGTCGTCACTCGCGTAGACCTCCGAAAGCGCTCTCAGTTCGGAGTGCGAACCGAAGAGGAGGTCGACCCGGCTCGCGGTCCATTTCACCTCCCCGGTTCTCCGGCCTTCGTAGCTCGCCGTCCAGCGGCGTCCGTCCCCTTTCGGCACCCATTCCGTCCCCATGTCCAGCAGGTTGACGAAGAAGTCGTTCGTCAGCGACCCCGGCGCCGAGGTCAGCACCCCCATCGGAGAACCTCGGTGCGTGGCGCCGAGCACTCGCAGCCCGCCGATCAGCACGGTCATCTCGGGCGCGCTCAAGGTCAGCAGGTTCGCCCGGTCGACCAGCAGGTGTTCCGGTGGCAGCCGGACGCCGTCGCCGAGGTAGTTCCGGAAGCCGTCCGCCCGCGGCCGCAACGCGCCGAACCACTCGACGTCGGTCCAGTCCGGCGTCGCATCGGTGCGCCCGGGCCGGAACGGGACGCCGACCTCGTGGCCACCGGCCGCGGCGGCGTGCTCCACCGCGGCACACCCGCCGAGCACGATCAAGTCGGCCATCGAGATCCGCTTGCCGCCCTGCTGGGCGGCGTTGAACCGCTCCTGGATCTCTTCCAGCGCGGGCAGGACGATGTTCAGCTGCCCGGGTTCGTTGACCGGCCAGCCGCGCTGCGGTTCGAGCCGGATCCGCGCGCCGTTCGCCCCGCCGCGCTTGTCGCTGTCGCGGTACGTCGAAGCCGATGCCCACGCCGTCGCCACGAGCTGCGCGACAGTCAGGCCGGAGCCGAGGATCTCGCGTTTGAGGGCGGCGACGTCGGCGGCGTCCACCAGTTCGTGGTCCACCTCCGGCACCGGGTCCTGCCAGATCAGCCGTTCGGCCGGGACGAGCGGCCCCAGGTACCGCCCGATCGGGCCCATGTCGAGGTGCGTCAGCTTGAACCAGGCCCGCGCGAACGCGTCCTCGAACTGGTCCGGGTGTTCCAGGAACCGCCGCGAAATCGCCGCGTAGACCCGGTCTTCCTGCAACGAGAGGTCCGTGGTCAGCATGACCGGGTGGTGTTTCACGTCCGGGTCGAAGGGGTCCGGCACGGTGCCTTCACCCTGGCCGTCGCTCGGGATCCACTGCCACAGTCCCGCCGGGCTGAGCTCGACGTCCCACTTGTACTCGAAGAGCGTCTCGAAGAACGTGTGGTCCCACCGGGCGGGCGTGCGCGTCCACATCCCTTCCAGCCCGCTGGTGACCGTGTCCGCCGCGATGCCGCTGCCGTGCCCGCCGCGCCAGCCCAGGCCCTGCGCGGTGACCGGCGCGGCCTCGGGTTCGGGACCGCAGACGACGTTCGGGTCCGCCGGGCCGTGGGTCTTGCCGAAGGTGTGCCCGCCCGCGATGAGCGCCACCGTTTCCTCGTCGCCCAGCCCCATCCGCTTGAAGGTCTCCCGGATGTCGCGGGCCGCGAGCACCGGGTCGGGATTGGTGGCCGGGCCCTGCGGGTCGACGTAGATCAGCCCCATCTCGGTGGCGGCCAGTGGCTCGTCGAGGTCACGCAGGCCGCTGTAGCGCTCTTCGGCCAGCCACTTGCGTTCCGGGCCCCAGTACGTCTCGTCGGGCTCCCACACCTCGGCGCGGCCGCCGCCGAACCCGAACGTCCGGAAGCCCATCGACTCCAGTGCCCGGTTGCCGGCGAAGACCATCAGGTCCGCCCAGGAGATCCGGCGCCCGTACTTCTTCTTGACCGGCCACAGCAACCGGCGTGCCTTGTCCAGGTTGCGGTTGTCCGGCCAGCTGTTCACCGGGGCGAAGCGCTGCATCCCGGCACTGGCACCGCCTCGGCCGTCGCTGACGCGGTAGGTGCCCGCGGCGTGCCAGGCCATGCGCAGCACGAGCGGACCGTAGTGCCCGAATTCGGCCGGCCACCAGTCTTGTGACGTCGTCAGCACCTCGTCGACGTCACGCGCCAGTTCGTCGAGATCCACCGTCGCGAACTGTGCGGCGTAGTCGAAGTCCGCGCCCAGCGGGTCGTCCCCGGGCCGGCGCAACGCTTTCAGGTCGACGCGGTGCGGCCACCGGTCGCCAGGCCGGTTCCGCCGGCTCTCGCCCAGGACCTGGTCGTAGGTGCGGTAGACGTGGGTGTCGGGATTCTCGGGCATCCGGTGTCCTCGTCACCCGCGGCTCAGCCGAAGACCAGGGGCAGCAGGATTGCCGCGCCCAGCAACGAAATCCCGCTGAACAGGTCGGACCGGACCCGCACGACCCTGGCGGCCATCCGCCCCACGTACAGGCCGGCGAACGACATCACCACGGTCATGGCACCGAAGACCAGCATCGGGACCACGAGGGAGAACCCGGCGATGCCCAGGCCGGCGCCGGCGATGAAGTTGTCGATGGTCAGCGAAAGCGGCATCCCGAAGAGCGTCACCCAGGGGTGGTCCATGTCTTCCGGCTCCGGGTTCCGGATCGCCCCGACGATGAAGTAGACCCCGTACAACCCCAGCGCGGCCGCCCCGATGTACTCCGCCGAGTCACCGAGGAAGTCACCCAGGTACCGGCCGAGGAATCCACCGAGCAGCGGCCCCACGGCGTCCCACACCCCGAAGACGAGCGCCACCTGCAACGCGCGCCGCCAGCCGAACGGGATGGTGCCGATGGCGATCGACGAACGGAAGTTGTCGAGGCTGAGGCCGAAGGCGAGGGCGATCAGCGGAAGGAATTCAAGCGTCACTCGAACCACCTCGAGAGAATGACCGGAGTGGCGCGAGGACCCGGCGGGCCGGGGCCTCGCGCCGACGCGGGCCCGGGGGCCCGGATGTCAGCCCCGGTGGAAGTAACCGGTGACCTCAGCGCACACCTCGACGATCGTGTACTCCGGAGTTTCCCACTTCATGCCTGATCCTCCTGTCGTCTGCGCCCGGCGCCTGGGCGGAATTCCGCGGACACCGGTGAGCATCTTCGATTCGGTCGAGCCGCCACAACCGATCTTGAACCAGCGGTCGGCAACCGGTGCCGAACGGCATCCCGGAGCCCACGAGTGGGACGGGCTACCGCTCGCGTGCCGGCACCGTCGGCCGACGGTGGACGAGCTGTCCGCCGGCCGCGGCGTCCTCCTGGTTGGCCCGGACGAGAGCGTCCTGCACCAGGTGGTGGTCCGGCGAGTGCCGGCACACCGGGTCGGTGCGTCCCGCGTCGCCGGTCAACGCGAAGGCCTGGCACCGGCAGCCGCCGAAGTCCAGCTCCTTGCGCGGGCAGCTTCGGCACGGGTCGGGCATCCAGTCGGTGCCGCGGAAAGCCTCGAACGCGGCGGACTTCGCCCAGATCCACGCGAGGTCGTGCTCGCGTACCGAAGGGAACTCCATCGTCGTGATCTCCGCTGCCACCGGGCAGGGGTAGACCATGCCGTCCGGGGCGACGGTCAGGGCCGTCCGCGCCCAGCCGCCCATGCACGGCTTGGGGTAGGGCTCGTAGTAGTCCGGGAGGATCCACAGCAGCTCCACCTGCTCCGCCAGCTCGGCCTTGCGGCGTGCGTAGACACCGACGGCCTCGTCCAGCTGGGCCTTGCTCGGCATCAGCCGGTCGCGGTTGCGCAGCGCCCAGCCGTAGTACTGGGTGTTGGCGAGCTCCAGCCGTTCGGCGCCCCACTTCACGCAGACGTCGATGATCGCGTCCAGCCGGTCCAGGTTCAGCCGGTGCAGGACGACGTTCATGTTCAGCGGCAGCCCGGCGTCGCGGATGATGCGCGCGGCCGCCTCCTTCTTGTCGAAGCGCTTGCTCGCCGCGATCAGGTCGGTCGCCTCGGCGGCGTCGCCCTGGATGCTCAGCTGGGCGCTGTTGAGTCCCGCCGCGACGAGCGATTCCGCCCGGCGCTCGGTGAGCCCGAGGCCGCTGGTGATCAGGTTCGTGTACAGGCCGAGGCGACGGCACTCGGCGACCAGCGTTTCCAGATCCCCGCGGACGAGGGGTTCCCCGCCCGAAAAGTGGACCTGCAGGACACCGAGCTCGGCCGCTTCGCCGAGCACCCGCACCCAGTGCTCGGTGGCGAGCTCGTCCTGCCTGTCGAGCAGCGCCAAGGGGTTCGAGCAGTAGACGCAGTGCAGCGGGCACCGGTGGGTGACCTCGGCCAGCAGGCCGTAGGGCGGTGGCGGCCCGTTCACTTGACCACCACCCAGCCGCGTCCGCTGGCGTCCTGGAGGAACGCCATGACGTCGTCGGTGAGGTCGGTCGCCTCGAAGTCGTGCTCGAGCCGCTCGACCAGCTGCCGCACGGTCCGGCTGCCGTCGCAGAGTCCCAGGATCGCCGCGCCGGACTTGTTCAGGAGCACGACCCGTTCCGGCAGCAGGAGCAGTTCGACGTCGCGGACGCTGTCGTGCTTGAGCATCGCCTTGGTGGCCAGCCGGGGCGTGGCGGTCAGGTCGTCGGCGTCCATCAGGAGCTCTTGCCGTACTCGAGCTGCACGGCGTCGAGCAGGCTCCAGAGGACGTCGCACTTGAATTCCAGAGCCCGCGCGCAGGCGTCCTGCTGCTCCCGGGACGTCGCGTGGGTGAGCACCAGCTCGAGCAGGTGCGCGATGTCCTTCGGCTGCTGGGTGAGCCGGGCCCGGAAGTAGTCCAGGCCTTCCGTCGCGATCCACGGGTAGTGGTGCCGGACGTCGGTGATCCGCCGGCTGAGCAGATCCGTCGCGAACAGCTCGGTCAGCGCCGACGCCACGGACTCCAGCCACGGCTGCCGTCGGCAGAAGTCCACGTAGGCGTCCACGGCGAAGCGCACGCCGGGCAGGACCGTGTCGGTGTCGAACAGTTGCTCGCGGGTCAATCCGACGGCTTCGCCGAGGCGTACCCACTTCTCGAGGCCGCCCTCGTCCCCGGTGCGCCCGTCGTGGTCGATGATGCGCCGGATCCACCGGCGCCGGTCGTCGCGGCCGGGGAGCTTGGTCAGGATGAACGCGTCCTTCACCGGCAGGTTCAGCTGGTAGTAGAAGCGGTTCCGCACCCAGCCCCGGAATTCCTCTTCGCTCAGCGAGCCCGCGTGCATCCGTTCGTTGAACGGGTGCAGATGGTGGTACCGCTTTTCCCCGATCGACCGAAGCCGCGCTTCGAACTCTTCGGCGGTCCAGGCGTCCATCCGTCCACCTCCCATCGCTCGGCTTTCTCCCGAAACCTTCTTCGCCTCGCTCCGGGCCTGGCAACCGATCGCGAACGACCGGCACCGGATCCCGGACGAACGGCGGCCGTCCCCGCACGAGCGGATCACGCCGCCGGGTCAGCTCCCCGGGGTCCGGATTCCGGCCAGGCGAGCCGCGGCCGCGAAGCCGTCATCGGTGCCGGGCCAGTGGGCACGCACGGCCTCGAGCCCCGCACGGCGGACGACGCCGCGAAGGACGGCCGTGACGAGGATGGCGTCGTCGGCGTGGCCGAGCACCGGGATGAAGTCGGGGATCAGGTCGATCGGCATGGCGAGGTAGACCAGCAGGAGGCCGAGCCGGATCCGGACGCCGCGGGGCAGGGTGGGGTCCGCGGCCAGGCGCCGGATGAGCCGGAGCACGTCAGGCAGCAGCCGCAGGGCCTCCCGCAGGAGCCCGCCCTTCGGCCGGACGAGGACGAGCGCGACGATCAGCACCAGCCACGCCACCACGAGCGCCGCGGCGAGGCCGATCAGCAGGTCACCCCAGAACGAGCCGGTCACGGCTGGTCGACGACGCGGAGGCGGGGCGCCGGGCGGTTGGGCGCCTCGGCGTGGAGGGCAGCCTCTTCGAAGGCGGCGAGTTCGGCGGCGGCCTCCTCGACGGCGTCCCGAGCGTCCCGGCCACCCGGTGCGCCGAAGTAGTCGCGGGCGGCGATCTTGGTCATCCAGCTCCGGAATCGCAGCAGGTCGGCCTCGGACTCCTCGACTTCGGCGTAGGTGAGGTTGCCGCGGGCCCGTTCGTCGGCGAGCTCCCGGCGCAGCGCGGGAAGCCGGTCGAGGACTTCGCGGTACTCGACGTCCCGGGCGGCATCGAGCTCGGCGATCACGGCCGCTTCCTCGGCCGGATCGGTGAAGGTCATCGGCAGCACCCGCGCGGTGCCGCCCTGGTGGCGAACCCGGTCGGCCAGCCGGCGGATCTCCCGCACGACCTCGGGCCGGGCGGGCAGCAGGCACACCGACTGCTGCAGGTAGAGCGCACCGAGGGACCGCAGCTTGCGCCAGACCTGCACCCGCAGCGAGTCGGGAGCGCCGGCGGTCGACACGCTGATCACGAGCCAGCCCTGGTCGATACCCATCCTGGCATGTTACGCCCGTAACAACGGAATGATCCAGGTGTAACAGGGTGGTCGGCTGCGCCGTCGTACCGCGGTACTACGGGCCGCGCCGGATTCCCTCCTCCGGTACCACGATCCGCCTCGACTCCGTCCCTAACGTCGGAAGCGAACGGCCCGGGTAGTCCGGGCCGGGGACTTCCAGGGGATGAGCGATGATCGAGGCACACCAGCTGACCAAGCGGTACGGGGAAAAGACCGCGGTGGACACAGTGGACTTCACTGTCCGCCCGGGGACCGTCACCGGGTTCCTGGGGCCCAACGGGGCGGGCAAGTCGACCACGATGCGGATGATCGTCGGGCTCGATGCCCCGACCAGTGGCTCGGTCGTGGTCAACGGCCGCCGCTACGCCGAGCACCGTGCGCCGCTGCAGGAGGTCGGGGTCCTGCTCGAGGCGAGGTCGGTGCACCCCGGCCGGTCGGCGTTCGACCACCTGCTCGCGCAGGCCCAGACCCACGGCATTCCCCGCCGGCGGGTCGACGAAGTGATCGAACTGACCGGGCTGCAGTCCGTGGCGAAGAAGCGCGCGGGGAACTTCTCACTCGGGATGGGCCAGCGGCTGGGGATCGCCGCGGCCCTGCTGGGCGACCCGGCGACGGTCATCCTCGACGAACCGGTCAACGGCCTGGACCCCGAGGGCGTCCTCTGGATCCGCACCCTGCTCACCGAACTCGCCGCGGACGGCCGGACCGTCTTCGTCTCCTCGCACCTGATGAGCGAGATGGCGCTCGTCGCCGAGCACCTCATCGTCGTCGGCCGGGGGCGGCTGCTCGCCGACACCACCGTGCGCGACCTCGTCCGGGACGCCGGCGGCGACACTGTGCACCTGGCTACAGCCGAGCCGGGCCGGTTGCGTGACCTCCTGGCCGGGCCGGGTGTCGAGATCACCGGCCGCACCGGATCCGAGGAACTCCAGGTGAGTGGTCTTTCGGCCCGGGCCATCGGGCTCAAGGCCGCGGAGCACGGCATCGCCCTGTTCGAACTCTCCCCCCGGACCGTCTCCCTCGAGGACGCCTTCATGGACCTGACCCGCGACGCCGTCGAGTACCACGGCGCCACCACCGGCATCGACACGCTCGGGAGGGCGGCATGAGCACCCTGACGACACCCGCCGTTCCCACCGCCCGGGCCGCCCGCCCGGCCTACCGCGTGACCGGGCGCCACGTCCTGCGCTCGGAGTGGACGAAGCTCTGGTCCCTGCGCTCCACCTGGATCACCCTCGGTCTCGGCCTGGTGTTCCTGGTGGCGTTCGGGTTGATCTCCGCCGCCCGGTACAAGTCCAACATCGGCTCCGGCCAGCCCCTCGACGAGGACTTCGCCGGCGCCACCGCCCTCAACCTGTCGCTCTTCGGCACGAACTTCGCGCAACTGGCGCTGGGCGTGCTGGGGGTCCTGGTCACCGCCGGCGAGTACTCCACCGGCATGATCCGCTCGACGCTGACCGGGGTCCCACGCCGGCTGCCCGTGCTGTGGTCCAAGTCGGCGGTGTTCGGCGTCGTCGCGCTGCTCGTGGGTTTGGCCGGCGCGTTCCTCGCCTTCGTGTTCGGCAGCGGCATCGTGGCCGGGACACCGGCGGCGATGACACTGTCCGACACGGGTGTCCTGCGCAGCCTGCTGGGCACCGGTCTCTACCTGGGCCTGGTCGGCGTGATCGGCGTCGCGCTCGGGGCGCTGCTGCGGTCGGTCGCGGGCGGCATCTCGGTCCTGGTCGGGGCGCTCATGCTGATCCCGGGCCTGGTCTCGCTGCTCCCGAAGTCCTGGCAGGGCGACATCAGCCCGTACCTGCCGAGCAACGCGGGCCAGTCGATGTTCGCCCTGACCCACGACGCCACGAGCCTGTCGCCGGGCGCCGGGCTGCTGGTCTTCCTCGGCTGGACCGTCCTGCTGCTGGGCGGAGCGGCCTACCGGCTGGCGCGGTCCGACGCCTGACCCGGGTGCCGCACGGACGGACTTTCCTCCACGATGGACAGGTGACGCACATGCGTGGCGACGACGAGACCGGTTCCGGGGTGCTTCCCGGGCCGGCCTCGTCGTGGGCCGCTGCCCCGCCCGCGCACCCGCTGGTCACCCGGCTGACGCGGCTCGGCCAGTCGGTGCGGCAGGCGGACCGGCGGCACCCGTGGGTCCTGGACCTGGCCGTCGTCGCCGCGCTGTTCGTCATGTTCTGCTTGCCGGACCTGGTCCCGGACCACGACGACGGCGGCCCGGAGGAGTTGCTGCTCACCTTCCGGCAGCTGCCGCCGGTGGGCACCGTGGCCCTGCAGGCCGGGCTGCTGCTGCCCTTGCTGTGGCGGCGGCGGGCACCGTCGGTCGCGCTGGCCCTGACCGCGGTGGCGTTCCTGGTCCAGTGGTCGCTCGGGGTCTTCCTGCGTGCCGACGTCGCGCTGCTCGTCGCGCTCTACAGCGTGACCCTGCACGGGCGCCTGAAGCACCTGCCGTGGGCCTGCGCGGCCGAGATCGCGCTCCTGATTCCGGTCGCCGCCCGGGTTTCCGGTTTCGTGTCGTTCTGGGAAGCACTGTTCTTCCTGCTCACCACGATCACCGCGGCCGTCGCGCTCGGGCTGGCCGTCCGGATCCGCCGGGCCCAGCTCACGAGCCTGCGCGACCACGCGACCCGGCTGGAGATCGAACGCGACCAGCGCAGCCGGCTGGCCGCCGCCACCGAACGCGTGCGGGTGGCCAGGGAGATGCACGACATCGTCGGCCACAACCTGTCGGTCATCATCACGCTGGCCGACGGCGGCGTCTACGCGGCCGACGTCGCCCCGGAGCGCAGCAAGGAAGCGCTCCGGCTGGTGGGCGACGCCGGCCGCCAGGCGCTGGGCGAGCTGCGGCGCATGCTGGGCGTCCTGCGCGAGAAGGCGGACGCCCCCGAGCTGGATCCCCAGCCGGGGATCGCCGACCTCGGCGCGTTGTGCGCGCGGATCCGCGCGGCCGGGCCGGAGGTCGTCTACCGGTCCGGCGGCGAACTGGACACGCTCGACCGGGGCGTGCAGCTGATGGCCTACCGCATTGTCCAGGAAGCGTTCACGAACACGCTCAACCACGCCGGGCCCCGTACCCGGATCGACGTCCTGATCGCCGCCGACGGCCGGGAGCTGCGCATCCGCGTCCGGGACAGCGGGCGCGGCGACAGCCCGGCGCACCCAGAAGTGCAGCCGGAGAAGGGAAACGGGCTCGCAGGGATGCGGGAGCGGGCCGCCCTGTACGGCGGCACGGTCGACGCGGGCCCCACCCCCGGCGGCGGATGGGTCGTCATGGCCGTTCTCGACCTCGCGCCACTGCCCGGCGGGACACCGTGACGACCATCCTCATCGCCGACGACCAGCCGTTGCAGCGCTTCGGTTTCCGCATGCTGCTGGACGCGACGCCGGACACCGAAGTCGTCGGCGAGGCGGCCCACGGCGCGGAGGCCGTGCGCCGGACGGCGGAGCTGCGGCCCGACGTCGTCCTGATGGACATCCGAATGCCCGGCATGGACGGCATCGAAGCCACCCGCCGCATCCTCGCGACCGGCGGCCGGTCCCGCGTCCTCGTCATGACGACGTTCGACATGGACGAGTACGCCTACGCCGCCCTTCGCGCGGGAGCCAGCGGGTTCCTCCTCAAGGACGCCCACCCCGAGGAACTGCTCGCCGGCATCCGAGCCGTCGCGGGCGGCGACGCGGTCATCGCCCCCGCCCTGACCCGGCGGCTCCTCGACACCTACGGCCACCGGCTCCCCGACGGCGGAGCCACGCCGGCGCACCCCGCGGATCCTCGCTGGCAGTCCTTGACCGCCCGCGAACAGGACATCCTGGTGGCGATCGGGCGGGGGTGGACCAACGGGGAGATCGCCGAGCGCCTCGTGCTGTCGGAATCGACGGTCAAGACGCATGTCGGGCGGGTGCTCGCGAAGGTGGGTGCCCGGGACCGGATCCAGGCGGTGATCCTCGCCTACGACCTCGGCTTGACCCGTCCGAACCCGCCCGCCTGAGCCGCTTTCCGGGCCTCGAAGGCGAATCCCAGTACAGCCACGACGGGCGCCGCGACGGCGACCGCGCGGAGACAGATCACCGGGACACCCGGGCGCGGGGTCACCGTCACTCCTGGGGGCGGGTCGGGCGCCTGGAAGCGCAACGTCTTCGTCATGTGGTGCCAGACGAAGATCTCCTTCCAGATCAGGTACCAGCTGACGGGCCAGGCCACCAGCGCGACGATCCGCAGCATCCGCATGACCGCCATTGTCCGCTTGGCGCAACACCACCGCCGAGGTATCACCCTCGACCGTGCTCACCGGCTTCGATACCGTGCGGCTCGAAGCCATCCCCGCCGAAGCCGTGCACCGCCGCGACGACGATCGCCGCCGCAACCAGCAGTCCGATGAGGACAGTCACGATCAGCAGCAGCCGTCGTCGACCGGGTGCCGGTTCGGGCGACCGACCGAGCAGCACCGCCAGATCCGCCGCGAGGGTCCGGCGGACACCCGCGACGATCGGCCGCCAGCCGTGCGTCGCCTCCGCTGCCGGGCCCGGCAGATCCGCCGTCAAGTCGGCGAGTTCGTGGCGGAAGCGGACTTCCTCGATCCGCGCCAGCCGCTCTTCGACCTCGTCCATCGTCAAACGGCCTTCGCCGGCCGCCGCGAAGAGCGTGGCCCGGACCTGCTCACGTTCCGCATCCGAGCAGCGGATCCCGTCCGCGGTATCCGTGGGCAGCGTCGTGCCGGGCGCGTTCTCGCTCATCATTTCCTCTTTCGCTCCGGGAAATCACTTCTCCCGAGGCTAACCGCGAAAAACCGAAGCCCGAGCCGGCGAACGTTAATGTTCGATGAGAGTTGCCCGCCCCTGCCACGTCCTCAACTACAGTTACCCAGTGTCATCACCACCCGGACGAAAGGACGCCGAGTGCACCTGGTGATCGTCGACGACGAGACGGCCCTGCAGGACTCGCTGTCGCGCACCCTGCGCTTCGAGGGCTACACCGTCTCCGTCGCCGGCGACGGTGCGGCCGGGCTCGAGCTGGTCCGCGGCGAAACGCCCGACGGCGTGCTGCTCGACGTCACCATGCCGGTGCTCGGCGGGCTGGAAGTGTGCCGGGTGCTGCGGGCCGAAGGCAACACCGTGCCCGTTCTCATGCTGACCGCGCGGACCGCCGTGACCGATCGGGTCGCCGGCCTCGACGCCGGTGCCGACGACTACCTCGTCAAGCCCTTCGCGCTGCAGGAGCTCCTCGCCCGCGTGCGTGCCCTGCTGCGCCGCACCGAGTACCACGCTCCGCCCGCGCCGTCGGCCCCCGCGGCGCTGCGGTTCGCGGACGTGACCCTGGACCCGGCGACCCGGGAGGTGTTCCGCGGCGACCGGCCCGTGCACCTGACCCGGACCGAGTTCGCCATGCTCGAGGCTTTCCTGCGCAACCCGCGGATCGTGCTGACCCGGACCGTGATGTTCGAGAACGTGTGGGGCTACGACTTCGGCACCGCGTCCAACGGCCTCGACGTCTACGTGAGCTACCTGCGGCGCAAGCTGGAGGCCGAGGGCGAACCCCGGCTGCTGCACACGGTGCGCGGGGTCGGTTACGTGCTGCGCGAGGAACCGCTGTGAAACGCCCCCGGTGGAAGCGGCTGTCGCTGCGCGCGCGGCTCGGTGTCCTGGTCGCCGCCGCCGTCGCGATCGCCGTGGTCCTGGTGTCGGCGATCTCCTTCAGCGTCACCCGCGCGGATCTCTTCGACCAGTTCGACGCCCGGCTGCAGTCCTATGCCCAGCTGGCGGCGAAAACCGCGTCTCCGGCCGAGGCGCTGGAAACCCTCCGCTCCGCGGACAACCACGGTTCCGGCATGGGCTCCGGCCGCGACGGCGGGCTGACCGTGCAGTTCCTGTCCCCCACCGGCGAGGTGACGGGCACGGCGGGCGCCAAGTCCGTCATCCCGCCCCTGCCGCCGGAAGCACCGGTGGCCCTGGGCGCGCTCGGCCGCACCTCCGACACCCGCCGGATCGACGGCGACCGGTTCCGGGTGTGGACGGCCCAGCGCTCCGACGGCGGCACGGTCGAGGTCGCCCAGGACTCCGAAGACATCGAGGACACGCTGGCGCGGCTGGGTTTCTGGCTCATCGTCGTGTCGCTGGCCGGGGTCGTCGGGGCGACGCTGGTGGGCCGGGTGATCGCCCGGTCGGCGCTGCGCCCGGTCGACGACCTGACCGCGGCGGCCGAGAACGTCGCCCGGACGCAGGAGCTGTCGGCGGCCATCGAAGTCACCGCCGCCGGGGAGATCGGCAGGCTCGCCAGCGCGTTCAACGCGATGCTGAGCGCGTTGAGCCGGTCCCGCGACGAGCAGCGGCGGCTCGCCGAAGACGCCGGGCACGAGCTGCGCACGCCGTTGACGAGCCTGCGCAACAACATCGAGCTGCTCATCCACGCCGAGGCGAACCCGCAGCGGCAGCTGTCGGCCGAGGACCGGTCGCGGCTGCTGGCCGACCTCGACACCCAGGCCGTCGAGCTGACGGCGCTGATCGGCGAGCTGGTCGACCTCTCCACCGGCGAACGGCCCAGTGAGGTGGCCGAACGGGTGGCGCTGGCCGACGTCGTCGGGTCCGCGCTCGAACGCGCCCGGTCGCGGTGGCCGAAGGTGTCCTTCACCGCCGAGCTGACCGGCGCCGAGGTGCTCGCCCGGCCGGCAGCCCTGGAACGCGCCGTGCTGAACGTCCTGGAAAACGCCGCGAAGTGGTCGCCGCCCGGCGGAACCGTGCAGGTGACGATGGCGGTGACGCCGGACGCGGTGCGCGTCCGCGTCGACGACGAAGGCCCGGGCATCGCCGACGCCGATCTGCCGCACGTGTTCGAGCGCTTCTACCGGGCCGACGCCGCCCGCGCGCTGCCCGGCTCGGGCCTCGGGCTGGCCATCGTCGACCAGGTGCTCACCCAGCACGGCGGCCGCGCCGAGGCCGGCCGGGCCGAAACGGGCGGCGCGCGGTTCGACCTCGTCGTCCCGCCCGCCGCTTCTTAACCAAACCCCGCGTGATCTTCATCGAACTCTCATGGACGGGCACCACCGTCTGAAGGGTGACTCCACGGTCCACGCTCTCGCCCACGCCGCTGGCGACCCTGACGCTGGTGATGGCCGCCGTCGCCCAGGCCATCATCGCCGGGCTGACCTTCGGCTTCGCCGGCAACGTCAGCCCGTGGCACGACCCGGTCAGCGACTACGCCTGGCACCGCGGCGGCCGGTTCCTGTTCGCGGCGGCCGTCGTGCTCCTGCTCGCGGCCGCCGCGGCCCTCGCCGTCGCCGCGCACCTCGCCGCGCTGCCCCGGACGCCCCTCGTGAGCGCCCTGTTCCTGCTGTGGACGGCCGGGCTCGTCGTGGTCCTGCTGTTCCGCAGCAACGTCAGCACCGCGGACCCGACCGCGTCCGGGGAGATCCACCGGCTGGGCGGGGCCGTGCTGTTCGCGAGCCTCCCGCTGGCCGCGTGGACACTGAGCACCCGGCTGCGGACCGACACCCGCTGGCTCGCCGCGGCGGCCACCCTCCGGCGGGGCGCGGTCGCGGGCGTCGTGACCGCGGCGGCGTTCGGCCTGGCGCAGGTCGTCGGCTGGCTCCCGGCCGGCCTGCTCGAACGCGTCGCGCTCCTGGCCGAGTTCCTGATCATCGCCACCATGGCGACCGCGCTGCGGCGGGCCGCCCGATGACCGCCATCGCCATCGCCTGCGCCCTGCTCGCCGCCGTCCTCTTCGCGGCGGCGGCCACCCGGCAGCACGACGAGGTCGCCGGCCTGGCCGTCGACGGCACGCCCCGGCTGCGCACCCTCGCCCGGCTGCTGCGGTCACGCGGGTGGTGGACGGGGACGTCGCTGGCGACCGGAGGGAGCCTGCTGCACGTCGTCGCCCTGTCCCTCGCTCCGCTTCCGGTGGTACAGCCGCTGGGCGTCTTCAGCCTGGTGCTGACGGTCGTCTTCGCCCGCCGCGCCCGCGACCGACGCGTCCTCGGCGCCGTCGTCCTGGTCCTGCTCGGCGTCGCCGGTTTCGTGGCGCTGGCGGCGTCCACGACGACCGACACGGCGATCAGCTGGACGACGACCGAATCGGTCGCGGTAGCCGGATTCGCGCTGGCCGCGGTCGTCTGGTTCGCCCGGGCGAGCTGTGCCGTCCTGGCCGGGGCGGCGGCTGTCCTCTTCGGACTCGGCTCGGCGGTCGTGCACGCCGCCGTCACCCAGCCGTTCGCGACGGCCGTCCTGCTGGGTGCGCAAGCCCTTCTGCTGCTGGGCGCCGGTGGCGTGGTCCTGCACCGCGCCTACGCCGCCGGGCACACCGCCGTCGTCGTCGGCACCACGACCGTGCTGGACCCGCTGACCGCCGTCGCCGTGGCCGCGCTGGCCTACGGCGAGGCCCCGCACCTCACCACGACCACCGCGGTCCTCGCGGCCGCGGCCGCTTTCGTCGCTCTCGCCGGCGTGCGCGTGCTCGCCGGTGCCCTCTCGCAAGATCCGTCCCGAGCCAAGGAGAACTCCGTGCCCGCTTCCGGCCTTCGCATCCTGATCGGCGCCGACACCTTCCCGCCCAACGTCAACGGCGCGTCGTTCTTCGCCGAGCGGCTGGCCCGGGGCCTCGCCCGGCGCGGGCACGACGTCCACGTCGCCTGCCCGTCCGACGACGGCCCGTCGCGCACCGAGGAGCGCGACGGCTACACCGTCCACCGGATCCGGTCCCGGGCCATCCCGTTCCACGGCGACTACCGGTTCTGCACGCCGGGCAGCGCCCGCGCGGAAGTCCGCCCGCTCCTGGAGCGGCTGCGTCCCGACGTCGTCCACGTCCAGGCCCACTTCGGCGTCGGCCGCGCCCTGCTCGAAGCGGCGGCCGAACGCGGGCTGCCCGGCATGGCCACGAACCACTTCATGCCGGACAACCTGCTCGGCTACACGCCCTTCCCGAAGCGGGTCAAGGACGCGCTCGCCCGCTGGGCCTGGCGGGACCTGCTGCGCGTCTACCGCGACGCGCGCCTGGTGACCACGCCGACGCCGCGCGCCGCCGAGGTTCTCGCCGGCATCGGGCTCGACCGGCCGGTCCAGGTCGTCTCCTGCGGCATCGACCTCGCGCACTACGCCGCGCCCGCCGTGCGCCCCGCCGACCGGCCGATGTCGGTGCTGTTCGTCGGCCGCCTGGACGCGGAGAAGAACATCGACCAGCTGCTGCGCGCCCTCGCTCCGCTGCCGCACGTGCGCGCGGACCTCGTCGGCGACGGCACCCGGCGCGACGAGCTCGAGGCCCTCGCCGCCGGGCTGGGCATCACCGAGCGCGTGACGTTCCACGGCTTCGTCTCCGACGCCGAGCTCGTCCACCGCTACGCCGAGGCCGACGTGTTCTGCATGCCCGGCACGGCCGAGCTGCAGAGCCTCGCCACGATGGAGGCGATGGCCGCCGGGCTGCCGGTGATCGCCGCCGACGCGCTCGCCCTGCCGCACCTCGTGCACCACGGCGTCAACGGCTACCTGTTCGCACCGGGCGCGATCACCAGTGTTTCGCGGTGGATCGCCGACCTGGCCGCGGATCCGGCTGCCCGTGTCCGGATGGGAGCGGAGTCCCGGGCCCTCGTCGCGCACCACGACATCGACGGCGCCTTGGCCACTTTCGAGGCTCAGTACCGGATCCTGCTCGGCCTGCCCGCGCCGGCGATGATCAGCCAGACCGCGTAGGCCGGGCGGTGCCGCCCGGCTCGGCGAATCCTGTTGCCCGACAATGGCTCCGGGGCTGAGGTAGGGTGCCGCCGTGACGCGAGCCTCGGATGCGGAGCGCTCGGCGGGCGGCCGGCGTGGACCGGCGCCCACCGGGCGGCCCACCATGCGCGACGTCGCGTCGGCCGCGTCGGTGAGCGTCAAGACCGTGTCGCGGGTGGTGCACAACTACCCGTTCATCAGCGACGACGTGCGCGGGCGCGTCCAGGCCGAGATCCGCCGGCTCGGGTTCCGGCCCAACGGAAACGCCGTGGGCCTGCGGCGGACCGACCGGCCCGCGGGCGGCATCGGTGTGCTCGCCGCGGACCTGGCCGACCCGTTCTACGCGGGGATGCTCAGCGCGATCGAGCAGGTGAGCACCGCGCGGTCGTTCACCACCCTGGTCGCCGGCTCGGACGAAGATCCGGCGCGTGAACGCGGGCTGCTCGGCACGTTCGTCGAGCGCCGCCTCGACGGGCTCATCGTGGTGTCGGCCGACGTCCGGCACGACCACCTGCGCCCGAAGCTGGACGTCGGCACCCGGATGGTGTTCGCCGACCGCCCGCCGAGGCGGCTGCCGGTGGACTGCGTGCTGGCCGCGCACGCCGAGGGCGCCGGGCAGGCCGTGGCGCACCTGCTCGGGCAGGGTCACCGGGCGATCGCGTACGTCGGCCACTCCCCCGTGATCCACACGGCGCGGGAGCGGCTGCGCGGGTTCCGCGCAGCGCTGGCCGAGGCGGGTCTCGAACCACGCGCGGTCCGCACGGACGCGGTCGACGCGGCGGCCGCCCACCGGGCCGCCGCCGAGCTGCTTGCCGCGAGCGACGCCCCGACGGCGCTGTTCGCCGACAACCCCCGCCTCGTCGGTGGGGTGGCCCGGGCGATCGCCGAGTCGGCCGCGCCGCGGACGGCGCTGGTGGCCTTCGACGACTCGGAGCTGGCCCAGGTGCTGGGCGTGACGGTGGTGGCGCAGGACCCCCGCGAGCTGGGCAAGAGGGCGGCCGAGCTGCTGTTCGCCCGCCTCGACGGAGACCGTTCCCGGCCGCGGCGGGTGGTGTTGCCGACCACGCTCGTGCCGCGCGGCTCCGGCGAGGGTCTCGGGGTCGCGTTGCGCTCAGGCGGGGACTGAACCGCCGGTCACCACCGCGTCGCGCCGACCGCTCCCGGCCCGCGGCGGGCGCCCGCGGACCCGCCTGAAACCCCGTCACAAACCCGCGCCGAGGCACTCAGCCGGTCAGCGAAACCCGCGCCGGGCAGCGGTTCTGTCCAGTCCTGGCCATTGACAACGCTGACAATGCCGATCGAGACTGGGCCGCGTTGCCAACGTTGTCAATCCGCACCGGGACACGTCGGCGCCTGCCCGCCCGATCTCCTAGGGAGCTCCCGTGCCGTCCTACGCCTGGACCCCGCAGGGCACTCGCCGGCGCGGCCACGACGTCCCTCGCCGAAGTCGAACTGCTCGGTCACCGCTGACCACGGAAAGGATCGGCTCATGAAGTTCCGCCGCACCCTGGCACTGTCCGCCGCCGTCACCGCCTCCCTCGCCATCGCCGGACCCGCCGCCGCGACCGACCGTCCACTTCGGATCGTCGGCGCCACCGCCGACACCGCGCTCACCCAGCGCTGGCAGGACTTCGGCCGCCGCCCCGGCGTCGGCTGGGCCGCGGCCGACGGCACCTACTCGACGCGGCTGCCGTCCGGATTGGACGTCTGGCTGTACAACGACACCTTCTTCGGGCCCGTGCGCGCCGACGACAGCCTGCCGGAGTCCGCGCCGTTCACCCACAACTCGGCCGTACTGTCCACACCGGACGCGAAGCACATCCTCACCACGATCGCACCCGGACCGCCCGGGCACCCGAAGTCCTTGGTCGGGCCGACCCCGAACAGCCCGGGTGAGCCGAACGACTACTGGTACTGGAACGGCGACGGCATCGTCGACGGCGGCAAGCTGCGGGTCATCGAGTTCGAGCAGGCGCCGACCGACGACCCGCCGCCGTTCAACTTCGCCTGGACCAAGACGAAGCTCGCGACGCTCGACCCGGACACGTTCCGGCTGGAGAAGCTCACCGACGTGGCTTCGGTCGGCAACGTCCAGTGGGGCACCGAACTGATGCGCGACGGCGCGTGGACCTACATCTACGGCGTCGAAGGCGAAGGCTTCACGAAGTACCTGCACGTCGCCCGCGCCCCGATCGGCCGCCTCGACGGGCCGTGGCAGTTCCGGACCGCGACCGGCTGGTCGGCCGACCCGGCGGCGTCGGCACGGCTGCTCGGCAACGTCGGCAGCTCGTTCGGCGTGACGCCGGTGGGTGGCGAGTACCTGCTCACGACGTTCGGCTCGGGCCTGGAAAGCACCATCCACGCCTACCACGCGACCAGCCCGGTCGGGCCGTTCACCGGCGGCGAGACGATCTACACCGCGCCGGAAGCCGGGAACGGGCGCTACACCTACAACGTCGCGGCGCACCCCGAGATCAGCCGCCCCGGGGAGCTCGTCATCTCGTACAACACCAACAGCGAGAAGCTGGCCGACCTCTACGCGAACATCGACAACAACCGCCCGCGGTTCGTCGATCTCAAGCTCTCCCGATAGGTGCCCCGACCGTGAGCGGTCTGTCCCGTCGTAACACCGCCGGGTAGTCACCGCTGGCGCCCGCGTCTCGGCCACGACGCGCGCACCGACGAGCGGGTCCTTCCCTTGCGCTGCAGCGAGAACTACCTCTGGCTACTCCCCGGTGAGACGGCCACGGTGACGGTGTCGTGGCCGTCCCGCGCCGCACCAGCTGACGCCCGGGCCGTCACGAATCCAGCGGAGCCCGGGCGGTGCTGGCGCGGGGCATCAAGATCGGCGCCGGTGCTTGGACGTGCTCGGCCGCGCCCACCGCCAGCACCTCGTTCAGCGTCTCGATCGCCAGCACGCCGTGCTGGGTGATGTGCCGGTCCAGCGCCGTCACGGCCGGACGGACCAGCCGGCACAGCGCCGAGTCGTCCCAGGACACGATGGACAGCTGCTCGGGCACGGAAATGCCCATCTCCTGGGCCGCGGCCATCGCCGAGAGCGCCATCACGTCGTTGTCGAAGATCACCGCCGTCGCCCGGTTGCGCTCGGACAGCAGCCGGCGGGCGGCCCGGGCGCCGCTGTCGCCGGAGTAGTCGCCGTGGACGGTCTTCGACCACTCCAGCTGGTGCGTCCCGGCCGCTTTGGTGAACGCCTCGTCGCGGCGGAGCGTGTGCGCGAACCGGTCCGGGCCGGCCACCCGGGCGATCCGCCGGTGCCCGAGCGCCGCGAGGTAGCCGACCGCCTCCTCCATCGGGGCCGCGTCGTCGGCCCACACGCACGGCACCTCGGCCGACTCCGGGTAGCCGAGCGCAACCGCGGGCAGCCCGATCTCGGCCAGCACGCCGGTGCGGATGTCGTTCTCGTGCAGGTCGACAACGATGACGCCGTCGACGCGCCGCTCGGCCCACCAGCGGCGGTAGGTCTCGATCTCGGCGTCCCGGTCGTCGGTGACGGCCAGCATCAGGGCCGTCGACGGGTCCGAGCGCAACGCCATCTCGATGCCGGAGACCAGCTGCATGAAGAACGGCTCGATCCCCAGCACCTGGGCGGGCCGGTCGACGATCAGCCCGATCGCGCCGGACCGGGAGCGGGTCAGCGCGCGGGCGGCGTTGCTGGGCCGCCAGCCCATCCGGTCGGCGATCTCCAGCACGCGCTCGCGCGTCGCCGCCGACACCCCGGGCTTCCCGTTGAGCGCGTAGGACACCGCCCCCGTCGACACCCCGGCCGCGTCCGCGATGTCCGAGATGGTCAGCCGCTTCATCGCGCTCCTTCACTCAATCGCTTCACCACGCACGAGGCTACCCGGAGCTCGTCCCAGTCCATTGACATGACGTGACCGAGGTTACAAGATGTGAAGCGCTTAACCCAGGCTCGCCCCCGATCGCCGCCTGACGACACCGAGCTCTCCCGGCGCCCAGTCAGCGCGGCCGCCCGTGACGTTAACCGCTTAAGCACCTCCTGGAGTCCCCATGAAGGCCGGAAGGCACTGCCGCCTGCTCGCCCCCGCCGCCGTCGTCCTCACGCTCGGTCTCGCGATGAGTTCGTGCTCCAGCACCGCGACCAGCACCGACGGCGTGATCATCACCGCGAACACCGGCGCGTCGGGCGCGTTCGTCCGCAACTTCAACCCGTTCCTGCCGAACCAGGCCCAGGCGGGGTACGGCGGCACCATCTACGAGTCGCTGTTGTTCTTCGACATGGCCGAGCGGCGCCCGCCGGTGCCGCAGCTGGCCACGTCCGCGACCTTCTCCCCCGACGGCCGGACGCTCACCGTCACCACCCGCGACGGCGTCAAGTGGCAGGACGGCCAGGCCTTCACCGCGCAGGACGTCGCCTTCACCTTCGACGCCATGATCAAGCACCCCGAGCTGAACACGAACGGGCTGACGCTCGCCGCCGCGACCGCGCCGGACGACCACACCGCGAAGATCACCTTCGCCCAGCCCGCGTTCAACCAGCTGTGGGGCGCGGCGGGCCGCACACTGATCGTGCCGAAGCACATCTGGGAGAAGATCGCCGACCCCGCCACGGAACTCAACCCGAACCCGGTCGGCACCGGGCCGTTCACCCTCGATTCGTTCTCCCCGCAGACTTTCCTGCTGAAGAAGAACCCGAACTACTGGGAGCAAGGCAAGCCGGCCATCGACGGCGTGCGGTTCATCTCCTTCAGCGACAACACGAGCGCGAACCAGTCGCTGCTGGCCGGGAAGATCGACTGGGGCAACACCTTTGTGCCCGACCCGCAGAAGAACTGGGTCGCCAAAGACCCGAAGACCCACCTGGTCCCGTCGGCCGGCATCTACCAGACCAGCCTCGTGCCCAATCTGACGAGCTGGCCGACGAACGACCTCGCCGTGCGGCAGGCGATGAACCTGGCGCTGGACCGCAAACGCATCGTCGACACCGTCTACTTCGGAATCGCGAAGGTGCCGAGCCCCGAGCTGCTGCAGACCCCGCGCGACGACGGCTTCCGGATCACCGGCCCGGTCACCCGCGACCCCGCCGTCGCGCGGGCCGCCCTGGAGAAGGCCGGCTACACCCGCGGCGCGGACGGTGTCTACGTCGACAAGGGCGGCCGCCGCCTCGAAGTCTCGATCAAGGTCGTCACCGGCTACACCGACTACATCCAGGCGCTGCAGCTGATGCAGCAGCAGCTCGCCGAAACCGGGATCGCCCTGACCGTGCAGCAGGTTTCGAGCGCCCAGTTCAACTCCGACCGCTCCACCGGCACCTTCCAGCTCCTCATCGACGGCCTGGGCGGCAAACCCGACCCGTACCAGCTCTACAACCAGGTGCTCGCCTCGGCGACCACCGCGCCGATCGGGCAGAAGGCCGCGTCGAACTGGTCACGCTTCTCCGACCCGCAGGTCGACGCCGCGCTCAGCGCGATGGCCGGGACCGACGACCAGGCCGTGCTCAAGCAGCGCGCCCAGGAGATCGCTCGCGTCATGCTCGACAAGCTGCCCTACGTCCCGATCTTCCAGAACAGCCCGAACGCGACGTTCCTCGCCACGAAGGTCACCGGCTGGCCGACCGACGACAACGCCTACGCCCTCTCGCGCGCGGACAGTTTCCCCGACACCGGGTTCGTCGCCAAGAACCTGAAGCCGGTCAAGTAGATGCGGTTTCTCGGCAAGAAGCTGATGTTCTACGCGGTGGCGCTGCTCGCGGCGCTGTCGCTGAACTTCCTCATCCCCCGCCTCGCGCCCGGCAACCCGGTGGACGCGGTGCTGGCCCGGCAGTCGTCGATGGCGCCGGTCTCCCCGGAGGCGCGGCATTCGCTGGAACTGCTGCTGGGCGTGAACGACCAGCCGCTGTGGCAGCAGTACCTGCGCTACCTCGGGCAGATCTTCTCCGGCGACCTCGGCCGCTCGGTGACGTTCTTCCCGGCGCCGGTCGGGGACATCATCGGCCAGGCCCTGCCGTGGACGCTGGGCCTGGTCGGCGTCGCGACGGTCGTGTCGTTCACCCTCGGCATCTCCCTCGGCGCGCTGGCCGGGTGGTTCCGCCGCGGGGTCGTGGACTCGCTCGTCGCGGGGTCGACGATGCTCGCCGCCATCCCGTACTTCTGGCTCGCGCTGGCCGCGCTGTACTTCCTCTCGGCCGGCCTCGGCTGGTTCCCGCTCGGCCTCGGCTACGACGTCGAGATCGAACCGGGCTGGTCGGGTGAGTTCGTCGGCAACGTCGTCTACCACGCGCTGCTGCCGGCGCTCACGATCGTCGTCAGCTCGCTGGCCGGCTGGCTGCTGGGGATGCGGAACATGATGGTCTCCACGATGGGCGAGGACTACGTCGTGACGGCGCAGGCGAAAGGCCTCAGCCTGCGGCGGGTGATGGTCACCTACGCCGCCCGCAACGCCGTCCTGCCGAGCGTCTCCGGCGTCGCGGTGTCGCTCGGGTTCGTCGTCGGCGGCGCGATCGTCACCGAAGCCGTGTTCTCCTACCCCGGCATCGGGTTCACGCTGCTGCAGGCCGTCCGCAACAGCGACTACCCGCTGATGCAGGGCATCTTCCTGATCATCACCCTCGCGGTGCTCGGCGCGAATCTCCTGGTCGACCTGCTCTACGCGGTCATCGACCCGCGCGTGCGCACCACGGCGAAAGCAGGTGCCCGATGACCCAGGCCGTGATCACACCCGTCCGCGCCGCCGGGCGGGTCTCCGCCCTGACCCGGCGGCCGAAGTTCCTGCTGGGCGCGGGCATCGTCGCGGTCTACGCGGCCGTCGCGGTCATCGGGCCGCTGCTGGTCGGCGACCCGCACGCGACGGGCGACGATCTGCTGGCCGCGCCCTCGGCCGCGCACCTGCTCGGCACCACCAACAACGGGCAGGACGTCTTCGCCCAGTTGATCGTCGGCTTCCGGTCGTCGCTGTTGGTCGGGCTGCTCGCCGGCACCGTCACGATGGTGCTGGCCGCGCTGGTCGGGGTGGTCGGCGGGTACGCGGGCGGCTGGGCCGACGAGGTGCTCAACCTGATCGGCAACGTCTTCCTCGTCATCCCGGCCCTTCCGCTGATCGTGGTCGCCGCCAGTTACCTGCACTCCAGCGGGATCGCCGTGATCGCGCTGCTGATCGCGGTCACCAGCTGGGCCGCCTCCGCGCGCGTCCTGCGCGCCCAGACGGCGTCGCTGGCGCACCGGGACTACGTCGACGCCGTCCGCGCGTCGGGCGAACGCGCATGGCGGATCGTCGTCGTCGAGATCCTGCCGAACCTCTACCCCATCCTCATTTCGCAGTTCGTGTTCGCGATGATCGGCGCCATCCTCGGCGAGGCCGGGCTGTCGTTCCTCGGGCTCGGCGACCTCAACTCCGTCACCTGGGGCACGATGCTGTTCTTCGCCCAGAACGGCGAGGCGCTCTCGCAAGGCGCGTGGTGGTGGTTCCTCCCGCCGGGCCTGTGCATCGCGGTGCTCGGCGCGGCCTTGACGCTGTTGAACATCGGCGTCGACGAACTGGTCAACCCGCGGCTGCGCGTGCGGCGCCGCGGTGACGCCCAGGGGGACATCCGATGACGCCCGTGCTCCAGGTGCGCAACCTGCACGTCGACTACGAAACCGCCGCCGGGCCGGTGCACGCCGTCCGCGGGGTCGACCTGGACGTGCACCGCGGCGAGCTGGTCGGCATCGTCGGCGAGAGTGGTTGCGGCAAAACAACTCTGGCCTACGCGATCACGCGGCTGCTGCGCGCTCCCGCGCACCTGACCGCCGGCAGCGTCACCTTCCAGGGCGTGCACGACACCACGCCGGTGTCGGTGACGGCGTTGACCGGCGCCGCGCTGCGGAAGTTCCGCTGGGACCGGATGTCGATGGTGTTCCAGGGCGCGATGAACGCGCTCAACCCCGTCCAGCGGGTCAGCGCGCAGCTGCAGGACCTCTTCCACGCCCACCGGCCGCAGCTGACCAAGGCCGAACGCCGGACGCGGGTGGGCGAGCTGCTGGACCTGGTCGGACTCCCCGAGCGCGTCGCCCGCTCGTACCCGCACCAGCTCTCCGGCGGGATGCGGCAACGCGTGATGATCGCGATGGCCCTGGCGCTCGACCCCGACGTCGTCGTGATGGACGAGCCCACGACCGCCCTCGACGTCCTCGTGCAGCGGGAAATCCTCGACGCGATTTCCGAGCTGCGGCAACGGCTCGGGTTCGCGGTCGTCTTCATCACCCACGACCTGTCGCTGCTGCTGGAGATCAGTGACCGCATCGCGGTGATGTACGCCGGGCGCGTCGTCGAACTCGGCGACAGCGTGCGGTTGCGGGAGAATCCCCAGCACCCGTACACGACCGGGCTCCTCAACGCGTTCCCGACGTTACGCTCGGAACGGCGCGACCGGCACGGCATCCCAGGCCACCCACCGGACCTGTCGATGCCGATCGCCGGGTGCGCGTTCGCCGACCGGTGCGCGTTCGTCCGCCCGGAATGCACGACGACCGACATCACGCTGCTGCCGGTCGGCGGCACCGACGTCGCCTGCCACCTCTACACCGCCCAGCGGCAGGAGGTATCCGGATGACCAAGCTGAGCGCGCACGACCTCGTGCGCGAATACTCCGGGCTCCGCGCGGTCGACGGCGTCAGCTTCACCGTCACCTCCGGGCAGACCCTGGCGCTGGTGGGCGCGAGTGGCAGCGGGAAGTCCACGATCGCCCGGATGCTGTGCGGGCTGGACCGGCCCACCTCCGGGACCATCACGATCGACGGCGAACCCCGCCGCCCCGGCTACCGGGCGCTGCGGGAGTACCGCAAGCACGTGCAGATGGTGTTCCAGGATCCGTTCGCCTCGCTCAACCCGGTCAAACCGGTGCACCACCAGCTCGTCCGCCCCTTGCGCGTCCACGGGCTCGACGGCGACCGGCGGGCCGTGCTGGACCTGCTCGACCGCGTCCACCTGCGGCCGGCCGACCAGTTCGCGGACAAGCTGCCGCACGAGCTGTCCGGCGGGCAACGCCAGCGCGTCGCCATCGCGCGGGCCCTCGCGCCCCGGCCGAAGGTGCTGCTGGCCGACGAACCGGTGTCCATGCTGGACGTTTCGGTCCGGCTGGACATCCTGAACCTGCTGGAAGAACTCAAGCGGGACAACGATCTCGCCGTCCTCTACATCACCCACGACCTCGCCACCGCCCGGCACTTCTCCACCACGACCATGGTGCTGAACGCCGGCCGCGTCGTCGAGATCGGCGACTCCGACCAGGTCATCTTCCACCCGGCCGACGACTACACCCGTCGCCTCGCCGCCGCCGCGCCCGACCCGTGGCGCTGACCCTCCCATCCACCAGAAGGGACCCACCCGTGCGGATCGACCTCGGCGCCCGCGACTGGACGCTGCGCGCCTGCGGACCTCTGACCCACGTCCCGATCGAGCTGGCCCGCCGGCTCGCCGAAGGGATCCCGGCGACCGTGCCGGGCACGGTGCACACCGACCTGCTCGCCGCCGGGCTCATCCCCGACCCCTACCTCGACCGCACCGAGAACGAGCTGCAGTGGATCGGCCTCACCGGCTGGCGCTACGAGACGACGTTCGACCGCCCGGCCGAACCCGGCGTGGTCGAGCTGGTCTTCGACGGCCTGGACACCATCGCCGAGGTCGAGCTGAACCACCGCGTCGTCTCCACCACGGCCAACATGCACCGCTCGTACCGCGTCCCGGTGACCGACCTGCTGGCCGACGGCAACACCCTCGCCGTCACGTTCAGCTCGGCCGTCCGCTACGCCCGCGACGAGCGCCGCCGGCTCGGCAGCCTGCCCAACCTGGGCAACGACGAGCCGTCGAACTTCATCCGCAAGATGGCCTGCAACTTCGGCTGGGACTGGGGTCCCAAGCTCGTCACCGCGGGCCTGTGGAAGAGCGCGGCGATCGACGTCTGGGACGTCGGACGGCTGCGTCCGGTCCGGCCGCTGGTGACCGTGACGCCCGAGGGTGACGGCGTCGTCGAGATCCACGCCGAGGCCGACGGCGATCTCGTGCTGCGGGCCCGGGTGGCCGGGGCCGAAGTGGCCGGAGCCGCCGGGTCGCCGTTGTCGGTGACGGTCGAGCAGCCACGGCTGTGGTGGCCGCACAGCATGGGCGAGCAGCAGCTGTACCCGCTCACCGTCACCCTCGAGACGGCCGATGGATCCATTGTGGACACGTGGTCGCGCGAGATCGGCTTCCGCACCATCGAACTCGACGAGCTGGATGGTGCGTTCACCTTCCGCGTCAACGGCGTCCCACTGTTCGTCCGCGGCGCCAACTGGATCCCCGACGACTGCTTCCCGCACCGGGTCGACGCCGCTCGTTACGACCGCCGCGTCAAGCAGGCCACCGACGCCCGCATCGACCTGCTGCGCGTCTGGGGCGGCGGGATCTACGAAAGTGACGACTTCTACGCGGCCTGTGACCGGCGGGGAGTGCTGGTGTGGCAGGACTTCCTGTTCGCCTGCGCCGGTTACCCCGAGGACGAGCCCCTGCGCGGCGAGGTCGAGGCCGAGGCCCGCGAGGCGGTCGTCCGGCTCGCGGCGCACCCGTCACTCGCGTTATGGTGCGGCAACAACGAGAACTACATGGGCTGGTTCCACTGGGGCTGGCAAACGGAACTCGCCGACCGCGACTGGGGTGCCGGCTACTACGAGCACCTGCTGCCGGACATCGTCGCCGAACTCGACCCGACGCGGCCCTACATCCCCGGCAGCCCCTGGTCCGGCGACCCGGCGCGGGACACCCAGGACGACGATCACGGTTGCGTGCACATCTGGGACGTCTGGAACGAGCGTGACTTCAGTGGTTACCTCGAGCGCGTCCCCCGGTTCGTCTCGGAGTTCGGCTGGCAGGCCCCGCCGGCGTGGTCGACGCTCACCGCGGCCGTCCACGACCAGCCGCTGACCCCGGAGTCGCCGGGCATCCTGCACCACCAGAAAGCCCAGGACGGCAACGGAAAGCTCGCCCGCGGCCTGGCTCGCCACTTCGCCACTCCGACGTCCACAGAGGACTGGCACTACCTGACCCAGGTGACGCAGGCCCGCGCCATCCGGACCGGCATCGAGCACTTCCGCAGCCACCGGCCGCGGTGCATGGGCACGATCGTCTGGCAGCTCAACGACTGCTGGCCGGTGACGTCCTGGAGCGCGATCGACGGCGCGGAGCGTCGCAAGCCGCTCTGGTACGCACTGCGCGACGCCTACGCCGACCGCCTGATCACCATCCAGGAGCGGGACGGCGGCCGGGCCGCGATCCTGGTCAACGACTCCGCGTCACCCTGGGAGACGCCCCTGGAACTGCGCCGGATCACCGTGGACGGCGAGATCCTCGCCAAGACCGGCACGACCGTGCTCGTACCCCCGCGCGACACCGTGACGCTGCCGTTCGGTGACGTCGGTACCGCCGCCGACCCGTCCCGGGAACTGCTGGTCGCCGACACGGGCGCCGAGCGCACGATCCGGTTCCTGGCCGACGACCTCGACATCGCCTACCCCGAGCCCCGGTTCGACACCGACGTCACCCGGACGAAGGCGGGCTACGACATCACGGTCACCGCACGGTCTCTGGTTCACGAGCTGGCGGTGTTCGCGGACCGGCTCGCGCCCGACGCGGAAGCGGACCAGTGTCTGCTGACGCTGTTGCCCGGGGATCACGCGACGATCCGGGTGGCCACGCGCTACCGGCTCGATCCGGCGAAGCTGACCGCTCCCCCGGTTCTGCGCTGCGTCAACGACTGAAGGCGCTCACGAGTCGGTGGTCTTGGCGCACGACACCGGTTTCCCGGGTCCCGGCGCGGTGGCCCGGGCCAGCTCCTTCTGGGCGTCGAGCAGGATGCGGCAGGTGAGGGTGAGGTCCCCGGTCGGCGTGGCGGTGATCTCCGCCTTCTGGCCGGCGGTCACCACCACGTCCTGCTTCCACGGCACCCCGACCGGGCCCTGGACGGTCTGCTGCTTGATCTCGTCGTTGTAGCGGTTCGGGGAGTCCGCGTAGCCGACGTTCGCCAGCGTCCCGGCGTTCTGCCCGGTCACCTCGTAGGTGATGGCCCACGACTTGCCGCTCGGGTTGGAGCACGCCGCGACGCCGGCCAGCGCGCCGCAGAGAACGACCGTCCCGAGCACTGCCTCGATCTTCATGCTCCGAACGGTAGATGCGGCGCACGCCCCCGGCATCGCACCGAAGAACGATCATCCGATAGTGCGATGGTCGTAGCTCGCCGCCAGGATCTTGACATCTCTGGAACGCCGTTCCAGACTGGCGGCATGCGATGGCAGGCGACGTGGACCCAGGCGATGACGGACTTCCGCGGTGACGACGAGGAGCCGCCGTTCGCCGATGTCGCCGTCCGCATGACGGTGCCCGCGAGCATCGGCGGCAGCCACGTCCGGGCGGAGCTGAGCAACCGCTTCGGGGACGAGCCCGTCCTGATCGGACACGGCGCGATCGGCGTCGGCGACCAGTCGCTCGACATCACCTTCGACGGGCAGCGGTCCGTCGAGATCCCCGCCGGCGAATCGTGGTGGACCGACCCGGTCGAGCTGACCGTCGGCCGCAGTGACCACGTCGTCGTCGACCTCTACCTGCCCGAACCGACGCCTTACGCGACCGCGAACGGATTCAGGTTCCAGCGCGCGACGGCCCCGGGAGACGTCGTGGGTTCGCGGCAGTTCCCGGCGGCCGAGACCGGACTCGCCGCCGAGGGAACCGGGTGGTCCCTTCCGTCCGGCGGCCCGTTCCTGCGCGCCGTCGAAGTCGCCGGCACGGAAGCCGCCGCGGTGATCGTGTGCCTCGGCGCGTCCATCACGACCATGGGCTGGCCGCAGCTCGCCGCCGCGATGCTGCCCGCCGACGCGCGGATCGCCGTCCTGAACCGCGGGATCCCAGGAAACCGGCTTCGGCACGACGCCCCGCCCGCGCACCCGCCCTGGGGACGGTCGGGACTGTCCCGGTTCGACGAAGACGTCCTCGGCACCACCGGCGTCACCCACGTGGTGCTTGCCCACGCGGGCAACGACATCGGCCTCCCAGGAGAACACGCACCGATCGGCGAGCTGCCCACGGCCGCCCAGCAGATCGACGCCTACCGGCAGCTCATCGATCGCGCGACCGCGGCCGGGCTCGGCGTGGCGCTCGCCACCATCACTCCCATAGCGCCCGGGCAGGGCGATGACCGGGAGCCGATCCGCACCGCGGTGAACGACTGGATCCGGGCGTCGGGCCACGAGTTCGCCGACTTCGACGCGGTGCTCCGCTCCGCCGCGGTCCCCTCGCGCATGGCGGCCGAGTACGACGCCGGCGACCACCAGCACCCCAACGTCACGGGAGAAAACCTCCTCGCCCGCGCGATGAGCGAGACCATCACGCGGTTGCTGCGGTGAACCGGGTGCCGGGAGAACCCGGCACCCGGGACGTCAGCCGCGTTGCATCTCGCCGAGCACCAGCACGCGCCCGTCGAAGTACGTGCGCTGGATGGCCGCGTTGGAGTTGCTGCCCTGCAGGTATTCCGACCACTCCATGAAGTAGGTCCACTTCGGCTGCGACGCGAGCAGCTCGGGCGACGGGATCGTCCCGGTCTCCCCCAGCGCGATGGGCTTGCCGTGCGAGACGTTCAGCATCGCCTGGTAGTCCGACGCCGACGAGTTCGCCTTCATCCAGACGTCGAGGGCCGCGACGTCGACGTAGGCGTCACCCGGGTAGTAGCTCGCGATCGAGCCCATGTTGACGTCCTTGACCGCCCAGTCCCAGACGATGCTCGTCAGCCCCTTGCCCACCAGGTAGTCGTGGGTGATCCGGTAGAGGCCGGCGCTGCCGCCGAGGCCCGGGCGCCCGCCCCACCACGCCCAGCCGTCGTTCAGCTCGTGCAGCGGCCGGAACAGCAGCTGGACGCCCGCGTTCTGCAGCTGCTGCAGGTAGGGCACGACCTCGTCGAGGCGCGCCTTGTAGCGGTTGTCGAGGTTCGAGCCGTTCGTCATCAGCTCGCTCCACTGGGCATCGCTGAGCTTGCTCGTCACGCCGGACGACCAGTCGCAGGAGCTGCCCTGCGTGGGCGGGCACATGTGCCAGGTCATGGTGACGATCGCGCCGTGGCTCCACTCGAGCTTGGCCTGGTCGATGACGGCCTGCCGGTTGGCGACGTCCGAGCCGCCGAAGAAGAAGTCGCCGCCCCACAGGCCGGGGTACTGGCCGGTGATGTCGTGCGCCTTGCCGGTGTAGAAGGACGGCTGGTTCGCGGGTTCCTTGTTGTGCTGCCCGGCGATCGTGTACTGCCCGGAGATCTGCTTGAGGTAGTTCAGGGTGCCCCCGGCTCGGGGACTGGCGACGGCGTCGGGCGCCGCCAGGGCCGTGGTGACGATCGCGGCCGCGGCGAGAGCGAGGCGAGTCTTGCGCAGGCGTGGGGACACGGGCTGGCTCCTCTGCGTTGAGGACGACATTAAGCGCTTAAGTCTGCCAGCGCACCCGCATTACCTGTCAAGAGATCCTGCGACAATCCGCTAAGCTTGTCCAGCGCGGTGACAATCTCTCCCTTCCGGAAGCGCCTGGGACTTAAGCGGTTGACAGCTCCGCGGGTTTCGTACGCCGCTTGAACCGGCTCAAGCCCGCGTCGACGGCCAGGAACACCGGCAGGCTCGCGCCGAGCACCGGCAGCCGCCACGCCAGCAGCGCGACGCCGAGCAGGACGGCGATCAACGGCCAGCCCGCCAGCTGGCGCCACACCGGCCGCGGCAAGGACGTCCACCGTCCCCGGTACGGGTTGTGGATCCACCACATGCGGTACCCGAGCGCGAGCAGGACGAGCGTGGCGACCGCCAGCGCCGCGAGGACGAGCTGGTTCGCGAGCCCGAACAGCGTGCCCGTGTGGAACTCGGTGCCCAGGGCGCTGAGCTTGGCGACCCAGGAGTAGTCGCCCCAGCCGATCTGTTCGGTCACCCGTGCCGTGTACGGGTCGATCGCGACGGCACCCCGGTGGATCGGCAGCCCTTCCGCGATCTCCGTGACGGTGAAGGGCGCACCTGCCACGGTCGGCGGGTTCACGGCCAGCTCGCCGCTCAGCCCCGCGGCCTCGGCGGCCGCCACCGCGCGGTCCAAGCCGATCGGCTGGGCGCCGGGCGGAACCGGCACCGGGGCCGCGGTGAGCACCGGGGCCCGCAGGTGGATCGGGTCGGCCGCCCGGTCCGCGCGGCCACCCGCGAACTGGCTCATGGCGAGCCCGGTGACGCCGACGAGCAACAGGCCCACCGCGAGCCACAGCCCGGCGGAGCCGTGCACCACGCGCAGGCGCGTCCACCCCGTCTTGTCCCGGGTGGACGGCGCGAGCACCTCCCGCAGGCGGCGTTTGCGGCGGGTGCGGGCGAGCCACAGCACCAGGCCGCCGACGACGATGAGCGGCAGCCAGCTCGCGGCGAGTTCGGCGTAGAGCCGGCCGGGCGTTCCCAGCTGCAGGTTGCCGTGCAGCTGGCGCAACCACGTGTTCGCGGGCAGCCGGTTCTCGACCGTCGCCAGCTCGCCGTTGATCAACGCGGTGTACGGGTCGACGAACACCGTGCGGTCCGGCGTGCCGGCCGGGCCGGGGACCGACAGCACCACGCGGGTCGTGCGGTCCGCGGCGGGCGGCGTGAGGACCGACTTGAGCGTGGCCTCGGGGTGTGCCGTGAGCGCCGCCCGGATCTGCTCGGCGAGCGGACGGCGGACGTCGCCGGCCTCGTTCACGTGCAGGTCGGTCCGGTAGAGGCTGTCGTGGATCTGCGGGCTGAACACGTACACCAGCCCGGTCAGGCACAGCACCGCGAGGAAGGGCGCGACCACGATGCCGGCCAGGAAGTGCAGCCGCCGGGAAACGAGCTGCAGGACGGTGCTCAGCCGCGGCGAGGGTGACGGCCGGCGGGCTCGGTGCGCGGGGGCGGTTTGCGTGGCGGACAAGGCGGCTCCTGGGCGGCTGGATGCGACGCTCATCGCACGTCGATGGGCTGCTTGACCGTGTGCGTGCTCCCGTCCCCGGCCCGCAGGGTCAGCGCGAGCTCCCACCGGCCGGATCCGGGCACGGTCGCCTGCCCCGTCCAGTAGCCGGTCCCGGCGTGGTCCAGGGGCAACGCCGTCGTCTGGTTCCCCTGACTGAGCGCGGCCGTCACGGTGGTGTCCTCCCGGTGCGGGCCGAGCACCGAAACGCGCGCGTCGAGCCGGGCCGCGCCGGGGATGAGGACCAGGTCCACCGATCCCTGGCCGTCCGGCGTGCCGGTGTCGTAGGCGAGCCGCGTCGGCGCGACCTGCTGCCGGATCGCCGCGGGCACCTCGCCGGGCGCGCCCAGTGCGTGCGCGTTCCCGGCGGGGTCGAGCGCGAGCAGCGCCGCGGTGGCGACGACGACCACCGACACCAGCCCCGCGACACCGGCGACCCGGCGGCCGAACCGCCGCTGCCGCGCGACCGGCCCGCCCACGCGACGCGCGCTGAGCCAGGCGAAGCCGCCGAGCACCGAGGCCAGCGCGAGCGCGCCGGCCGGGAGCCAACCGAAGCGGTGCCCGTACCAGGCCTGCGCGGTCCCGGCCGCAGCGAGCAGCACAGCGCATCCCAGCAGCGGCCGGACGAACCGGGACACCGTGTTCCGGTCACGGACGGCGGGCAACCGGAACATCAGCAGGCCGCCGGCTGGCAGGGCGAGCGCGGTGAGCAGGACGACGTCCACGGCGAGCGCGAGCGGCGACAGCGCGCCCGGTGGCCGTGGATCGGCGAAGGTCCAGGTGGCCAGCGCGGCCGTCGCACAGCCGAGCACTCCGGCGCCGCGCAGCCGGCGCTCACCGGCGGTCGAGGCGGGCGGGCTTTTCATGAGCAGCGCGAGGCCGAGCGTGGCGGGGACGAGCACGTACAGGCGGGCGAGCAGCGCGCCGCCCGCGTCGGATTCGACGGCGGCCGACAGCAGCCGCGCGTCGAACGCGTCGCGCACCGGCACCCACGCGGCGTACGCCCCGAAGGACACGAGAGCGCCGAGCGTGCCCGCCACCACCAGCCACCACGTCGTCTTGACCAGCCGGCGCGTGACTCGGGTCCGCGCGGCGACCGGCCCGATCGCCGCGACGAAGAACGCCACGCCGGCGAGCACGATCATGGCCGCGATCGCCACCGTCCGCGCCGTCAGGTACACCGCCGCGACCACCGGGTCGCGCGTCGTCTCGATCTCGGGCACGCCGTCGGGCCGGATCGGGTACGAGACGTCGAACGTGAAGGAGCCGCTGACGGGTTGCAGCCGGCTCGACGGCAGCGTCCACGCCACCGCGTACGTGCCTTCGTGCCGCTCCGCGGGCATCGGCACGGAGATCGTGTCCGCGCGGCCGTCCGGGTGGACCGGCCGCTCGAAGACGACCTGGCTGCCGTCGGGGTCGAGGACGCGCACGGTGGCCAGGGCGGCGGGCACCGCGCGGTCGAAGGTCAGCACGACGGCGTCGGGCGACTTGACCACCTCGGTGCTGCCCGGCGAGGTGGTCACGAGCACCGGGTCCCCGGTCGCCGCCGGTGTCGTGGCGAGCAGGGTGCCCCAGCACGCGGCGACCAGGACCAGGAGCGCGACGAGCCGCCCGGCCACGCGGGGCGGCGGTGCGGTTGCCGCGCGGGGACGCTCCAGCACCTTCGTCATTCGGCACCCACCTGGGTTTCCTCCGCGCGTTCGAGTTCGGGCTCCGGTTCACCGGCGGCGATGGCGGCCTTCCGGCGATGGGCCTGGTACCCGACGGCGGCGATCACGACGAGAGAGAGTCCGATCGCTCCCCACAACAAGGCGAACGGAAGCCCGCCGGAACCACCTTCGCCCGGCGGCGCCGCCTCGTCCGCCGGAGCCGCCACACCGCCGGCCTGAACCGGTTGCGCGGCAACGGATCCGGGAGCGGGCGCGGGTCCGGATCCGAACGTGATCGCCGGGGTGGGCGAGGTCGTTTCGTCCCAGTGCGCGACCGCTCCGTTCGCGAAGGTCTGCGTCGCCTGGAACTGCAGCCGCCCGTCGGCGGGCAGCGGGCCCATGGTGACGAGGAACTGCTCGAACTGCTTCGGCGCGACCGCGCCGCCTTCGAACACGAGCGTTCCGGCGACCTCGCCGATCACCTTGCCGCCGACGTGCAGCGGCGGGTCGAGCGGCCGCGGCCGGACCGTGGCGGTCCAACCCTGCGCCGGCGCGACCTCGACGTACGCGACGGGAGGGTTCTGCGGGAAGACCAGTTCGAGCCGGGTCGACTTCGTCTCGGCTCGTTCATTGGCCAGCCGGAAGGCGAAGGTCTGCGTGCCACCGCCGTCGACCCGATCGGGCACGATGGACACTTGGGCGGCCGCGGGCGCCGACAGCGCGAG
This sequence comes from Amycolatopsis ponsaeliensis, assembly GCF_030182635.1. Lineage (NCBI taxonomy): Bacteria > Bacillati > Actinomycetota > Actinomycetes > Pseudonocardiales > Pseudonocardiaceae > Amycolatopsis > Amycolatopsis ponsaeliensis. The sequence continues at coordinate 132,452 of NZ_JAPZLD010000001.1, read as the reverse complement.
CAGGCCGAGCACGGCCGTGAGCAACGCGGACAGGGTGCGGGACAAGGCTTTCCAGCGGTGCGACATGGGATCTCCTGAACGCCGTGGCCCGGGGCCGGATATCGTCCGGCCCCGGACCACGGCAGTCGTGCTAGGTCAGCAGGTGGACTTGCCGATGGGGTCGAGCTGCCGGCAGGTCAGCTGCGACCGCCAGCTCCCCTGGTTCTGCTGGGCCCATCCGTTGTAGACCAGCGGAACCGGCAGCACTCCCTGGCCGCCGTAGCCGGCCTTACCGGCGATCGAACCGTCCATCTTGGTCGTCGCCGTCGGGTCCAGCGTCAGCTGGCCCGCCACCTTCGCGTCATCGAGGTTGCCGTCGCCGTTCGGGTCGACGTCGATGATCTGCATGACGTTGGCGAACTTGTTCGACACGTAGGCGTAGTAGCCGCCACCCTTCTTGGCGCCGAAGTTGATACCGTGGCAGCCCGCGCTGCACGGCAGGTCCTTGACGACCTTGTCGGTCCTCGGGTCGACGACCGTGATCGTCTGGGACAGCACGTTCGCACCGAGCATCGCCTTGCCGTCCGGGCTCACCGGCAGCTGGATCATCAGCCCGCCGAACGGCGCGCCGCTCTTCGGGCCGTCCTGCGGGCTGTAGTTCGCCCACAGGTCGATCGTCTTGCTGTGCACCTTCTGCCCGTTGTCCGCACAGGCGTCCTGGGCGAGCGAAACGCAGGTGATCGATTCGCCGAGGAAGTCCGCCGTGTAGAACTTCGAGGAGTCCGGAGCCATGCTCGAGGCGATCGGGAACTGGCCCGTCTTCTCGGTCCGGACCGTGCCGGTCGGCATGTCGATCACCGACGCGTTGTTGGTCCGCACGTTCGGGGTGACCACGGTCTTCCCGTCCGCGCTGGTCCAGTGCGCGTGCGGGTGCCGGATCTCACCGGTCGGGCTGACGGTGATCTTCCGGAGCACGCTCGTGGCGCCCGGTGCCAGCTCGACGATCTCGTTGCCGGCGTTGATGCCGATGACGAGCTTGTCGCTGCCCGTCTCCGTCATCACGTGCGCCGGGTTCTGGCCGACCTGCGTGGACCGGATGAACTGGCCCGTCTCCCGGTCGAACACATCGACCTTGTTGGAGAACCATTCGGTCTGGTACAGGTACTTGTAGTCCTTGTCGGTCCACATGTTGTGCGGGTTGTTCATGTTGATCGACGGCGCGCCGATCTTCCGGTCGACCGTCCAGTTGGTCACATTGACCTTGGTGGCCGAGCCGACCGCCTTCTTCTCGGCCCACTCCTCGACCTCGGTGTCGACCCACACCTCGCCGACCCCCGGCGTCGCCGGAGGCTGGTTGCCCTTCGACAACGTCTTCGGGTACGAGAACTTCTTGTTGAAGTAGGCATCCAGGTTGGGGATCAGCACCGGGTTGCCCGCGGCGTCGTACTGCAGGATCGGCACCGGCGGCTGGATCGCGTCGAAGCTGTTCTCCGAGTCCGGCTTGAACTGCTGCCAGTTGTTCGGGTTGGTGATGTTGAAGAACGTGTTCACCAGCCGGTTGACGATGTCGGAGTTGGTCGGGACGACGAGGTTGCGCGAGTTCACCATCGACGCCTTGCCGAAGTCGAGCCCGATGGTGAGCGGGTCGTCGACCACCACCGCGCCCAGCATGTACGGCGTGACCATGTCGGTGAACGCGTACAGCCCGGGCTCGGTCAGCTGGATCGACCGCTGGCCGAAGAACGCGCCGCCGGGCATGTCGTACGGGAAGCCTTCCGCCCCTTCGGGAGCGATCAGGCCCATCGGGTCGCGGGCGCCGGTGGACTCCTTCGGGTCGATCACGAAGTTCACCGTCACGGGCGGGCCCTTGATCGCGAACTGGGCGAGGTCGTTGAGGGCCCCCTGCAGGTCGAGGCCCACCGGCAGGGAGTTGAGGTTCACCGGCTTGTCGGCCGGGAGTGCCGAAAGCCCCTGCGCGAACTGCCCGAGCAGCCCGGCCGCCTTGGTCGCCGCCGGGGCGGCCCGCGGGTTGGACTTCCCGATCGACTGGACCGCCGACAGCGTGCTGTCGAGGTTCAGCGCCTTCCACAGCTGGCTGCCGAGCGAGCCGAGCACCGGGACCTGGCCGACGACGTTCTGCAGCAGGTTCCCGGCCGCGCCGACGAGGTCGGAGTTGAGGAGGCTGGTGAGCTCGCCGCCGGTCGTGAGGCCGCCCAGCGTGCCGAGGCGGGGCATCTCCGCCACGGCCAGGGACTGGTCACCGAACAGGTTCAGCCCGGAGTCGAACCACTTGCCGTTGTCGTCCTTCATGTGGAACGTGATCGGCACCGGGCCGACCCCGATGGGCTGCTGCGCCGCGGCCGGAACCGAGGCCACCGCGGAGGCGCCGAGGCTGACGACGGCGAGGGCGACCACCGCCTTCGCGCGCCGCCGCCTCGTGCGGGCTCCTGGCGGAGATTCTGGGGACATGGGCTTCCTTTCTGCGTCTGCTCGGCGGAAACGGGCCGCCCGAACGGAAGAAAGTGAATCACGAACAAAGCGCGCCAATCCGGTTTCGCCTGTTAACGGGAAGTGAAATAGTCCGGCGGAAGAACAGCTTCCCATAGTGAAGAATCGGGACGATAAAAGGCCGGAAAGAGTTTGTCTTGAATACTTCCCAAGAATGGTCCTGGGTCAGCCGAGAAGGTTCAGGACGGTGCAGAGCAACGATCCCAGCAGCCCGCTCGCATCGCATTCCGGAGCGGGCTGCGGCGGGGCGGGCTCGGTCGGCGGAGGTTCAGGTGACGGGGATTCCGGCGGCGACGGCGTGGTCGTCACCGACGGCGGCAGCGGGAACGTTTCCCCGGGCGGGGACGGGAACTCCACCGTCGGAGGCGGATAGCCCGGCGGGGTCGTGACCACGGGAGGGCGGCCGACGACCGGCTGGGCAGGACCGGTGGGATCCGGCCCGGGAACCGCCGGGGGTGCCGTCGGAGGTGGTGTCACAGAGGGGGAAACGGGCGGCGTCACCGGCCACGTCGGCGGAGGCGCCGGGCGCGGGATCGCGACCTGCGCCGCCCGCGGCGGGACGTCCCCGAGGTCGCCCGCCACCGTCCACAACGCCCAGCCGCAGGACGTGGCGGCCAGCAGGGTGGCCGCCCAGGTTCCGAGTTTCTTCGTCGTCGCGAGCATTCAGAGGTCCAGCTCCAGTTTCCGGCCGCGGGCTCGCGACACGCAGATCATCATCGTCTCGTTCGCCGCCCGCTCCTCGCCGGTGAGCAAGGAGTCGCGATGGTCGGGAACCCCGCCGAGCACCGCGGTTTCGCACGTGCCGCAGGTGCCTTCGCGACAGGACGACAGCACCGGGACGCCGGCGTCTTCGGCCACCTCGAGGATCGACCGGTCGGCGGGCACGGTCAGCGTCAGCCCCGAGCGGGCGAGCTCGACGTCGAACCCGGTCGCGGCGCCCGAGCTCTCCTTGGGGGTGAACCGTTCCAGGTGAAGCCCGAGGCCCGGCAGGCCGGCACACGCCTCTTCGGCGACGGCCAGGAGCGGCTCGGGCCCGCAGCAGTAGACCGCGGTACCGGGGAGCGCGGCACCCAAGATCCCGCGCACGTCGAGCAGTCCCGCTTCGTCCTGCGGCCGCACCACCACCCGGTCGCCGTACTGCTGCCTCAACTCCGCGGCGAACGCCATCGACGAGCGCGTCCGGCCGCCGTACACCAGCTGCCAGCCGGCGCCGCTCGCATCGGCCGCCGCCATCATCGGGACGAACGGGGTGATGCCGATCCCACCCGCGAGGAACAGGTACCGCTCGGCGCGGACGAACGGGAAGTTGTTGCGGGGCGCGCGGATCCGAACCCGGTCCCCGGCGAGCAGCGCGTCGTGCACGAACGCGGAACCCCCGCGCCCGGCGCGCTCGCGCAGCACGGCGACCTCCAGCACGGAGCGGTCGCCGGGGTCGCCGCAGAGGGAGTACTGGCGGACGAGGTCCGGGCGGAGCAGCAGATCCACGTGCGCGCCCGGAGCCCACGCCGGCAGCGGGTCCCCCGTGAGGTGGCGGAACACCAGCCGGACGACGCCGTCGGCGATCGTCTCCTTGTGCGCCAGCAGCACTTCGAGGTCGAGGTCGAGGTCGGCCGAAGGAAGGGTGTTGACGGTCATGGCTCTCCCACTTGTCCGCGTCGGTTCGGAAACAAGTCAAACCACCGCCGGAAACAGCGGCGTGCCCGGGAAATGAATTCCGTGTATCGCCGTTTTCACGGCGTGCGACAGGGGCGGTGAGATTTTCCGCGGCCCCGGATCGGGAACTGTGGTCAAATACTACCCATTCTCGGCATCGTCGCAAGCGGTGAATCCGTTCGTTTCGGCAAAACTTTCAGTCGAGGGCGAAGCGCACGGACAGCCGGCCGGGCGCCGGCTCCGGCCAGCCGCGCAGGATCTCGTCGTGCTGGACGGGCCAGTCGCAGACGACGACGTCGAGCCCCCGGCCGAACTGCTCCGCCAGCCGCGCCAGGAACTCGTTGGCCTGCCGCGCATCGAAGGCTCCCCGCCGAGCTTGGAAATACACCATCCCGCGGTGGGACAGGGCGAGCAGGAGGTTGACGTCGCCGAAGTGGTCGCGAAAGCCCGTCAGCAGGTTCCGCCGGTCGGCCACCGGGCCGCGCCGCGCATCGGCCGGGGTGCGCGGCCGCGTCCACGCCAGCCAGAGGATCTCGGCGTTCGCGAGCCATTCGGTGCCGGGACGCGGTTCCGGCGGGCGGTCCGAGATCACCCGGCTGCGCCGCATCTCCAGCAGCCGGCGCTCCTCGACCAGTCCCCAGCGGTCCAGGTACTGCGACACCGTCGGCGAGCTGATCAGGATGCCGAACTCCCGGTGGGCCAGCTCGGCGATCGCCTGCCGGGTCCAGAGCCGCTGGGGCAGCCCGATCCGGTCGGGCGGACCGTCGACGATCGTCCGCACGACCCACGCCTGCTGTTCGGACGACAGCGCGAACTGCTCGCCGGGCCGCCGCCCCCGGCGTCGCGGCCGGAACGCCTCGGTGCCCTCCCGCCGGTAGGCCGCGACCCACGCGCCGACGGTCTTGCGGGAGACACCGAACAGCCGGGCGACCTCCGCCCGCGTCACGCCGGCTTCGACGGCCGCGACCGCTCGACGCCGGAGGTCCTCGAGGGCGTCGGCGGGGAGGCTGCGCGCGTCACGGCCGGTCACGTTCAAGTCCCGAATGGTCGCAGTTGTGCTGTTCGTGGGAAAGTTCCTTTCGTAAACGGGAGATCACCGCCCGTCCCTCCTGCCCGGCAGCCCGTAACCCGGGGGTAACGGAGCACTCCGCGGCCGAAGCGGGTCAGCGTGGGGTGCGCAGGACCCATCGGCGCACCAGCAGGGCGCTCACCGCCGCCAGCACCAGGATCGCCGCGAGCACCGGCCACGACAGGCCGTCACGCCGCTGCTCGGGCAGCGCTTCCACGGACCCGAGCGAGCGCCGGGCCTCGACCACCACCGGCGCCTCGGTGCCCGCCTGCGGGACCCCGGTACCGGCCGATCCCGGGAAGCCGGCACCCGGCAACTGACCCGGGATCGGGGTGCCGAACACCGCGCCGCCACCCGACACCGGCCCGGGCACCGGGGCGACCGTCCACTGCCGTCCCGCCACCGGCGTACCGCTGCCCGCCGGAGAACCGGGCCCGGCGGGCTGCCCCGGCTCCGCGGGCGTCGTGGCTCCGGGAGCACCCGGCACCTGACCGCGCACCAGGATGCCGCAGAGCGACGCCAGCGAGGTGCGCACGGAGGACACCAAGGGCGTGAGAACCGGTGCCAGCACGGGGATCTCGCCGAGGCGGGCGAGCACCGCGTCGGCGATCCGGCCACCCGGTATCTCGGCCTCGCCCGCGGGGACGGTACCCACCGGGATCGGCGGGGTGCTCGCCCAGACCGTGCGGAACGTGCCGGTCAGCACGCCCAGCGGATCCAGGCCGGAGAGCACCCGCACCACGGGCTCGGCCACCGACGCGGGGGCGAGCGACACCTGCTGCCCCGGCACCCCGGCGACCGTCGACGAGCACCCCGGCGCCGTCACCGGAGACCCGGCCGCGAACGCGGGTGTCCCGGCCAGCACGAAGGTCAGCGTGCCGACGGTGAGCAAAATCCTGGTTCGCACTTGCCGCCTCCTCGGGAACCGGACTCTTGGCCCGGTCTCAGGTATTCACCGGCCGGATGTGCCAGGCTTGGAAAAACCGGCGACCGCATCGTGACAGGTTTACCGGTTCTTTGACCAGCACGGTGAAAAGCGAGCACGACACTTCATTGCGTCGTTGTTGCCATTGCCACTGGCAGCTCGCTGACCAGCACAGACGACCACCGCCACGAAATCGGAACGGAAATGACCGACGAGCGGCCGAGGGCAAATACCGGACAGGTCCGCATACGCCGGTCCGTGGTCGCGAACGCGATGACCCGAGCACGTTGTAACCTTTAAAGAGCCGGCATGGGACTTCGAATGCGCGAGATCACCGGACGCCGCCCGCGAGAACGGGAAACTGTTTACGCGCGGGTAACACCCCGGCACGCACGAAAAAGGCCTGCCGACCCGGAATTCCGGGTCGGCAGGCCTGACGCGCCGGACTCAGGCGGGTACCACGACCTCCTGGTCCGGCTCGCGCCCGTCGCCGAGCAGGGCCGGACGAGCGACGGGCCAGTCGTGCGCGACCAGCCGGACGTCCCGGCCGAACTGCATCCGCAACCGGCTCCGGAACTCGGCGATCCCGGCGAACGGCTGCGCCGCGGCGAGGAAGAACAGCACGCCGCGGCCGCTCACCGCGACCAGCGCGTGCAGCTCGCCGGTGCCGGTGAGCGAGCGCGGATGAGTCCACGTCACCAGCAGCGTTCCCGCCGGGCAGTCCCGCGGCGGCGCCGCCCCGCCGTCCCGGCCGGTCAGCTCCCACCGGAGCAGGTACTTGTCGATCGTCGTCCCGGCCAGCACGACCCCGAAGTCGCGGGAGATCAGCTCGGCGACCGCTTTGCGCGTCCACACCAGCCACGGCAGCCCGGCGGCGTCCGGCGGCCCGGCCGCCAGAGTGTCGACCACCCGGCCCTGCTGGGCCGCGGACAACGCCAGGCGCTGCCCGGCGCGGCGGCCGCGAGGGCGGGGACGCAGCGTCGGCTCTCCTCCGGCCTGGTACGCCCGCACCCAGGTGCCGACCGCCTTCCTGGACACCCCGAACATGCTCGCGACCCGCGTCTGCGAAGCCCCCGATTCGACCGCGGCCACGGCTTTCCGCCGAAGCTGCTCCAGGGCGTCCGGAGACAGGCTGCGGGCACCACCGGAGCCCTGCTGAACCTCCACCATTGCCATCCCCATCCGGTTCGGTCGGGCCTACAGCTGGACGTTTTCCCGTTCGCGGGTCTCGCCGACGACCTCGGGCCGACTGCCACCGGATCGCCTGCGGAGCCACGCCGCACCCACGGCCACGATCGCGACCCCGAGCGCGGCACCGCCCAGCGCCCGGGCCGGACCGTCCACATCGGACGCCTCGGCGACGACCGCGGCAGCCACGGTGACGACCGGTGCGGGGTGCTCCGGCTCGGGCTCCCCCGGCGGCGCCGGGTCGGCCCAGCGGACGACCTGTCCGTCCGAATAGGTCTGCAGCGCCTGGAAGGTGAGCGTGCCGGCGGCCGGCAGTGCCCCGATCCGCACCGGGAACTCCTGGAAGGTGCCGGTGGGGACGGCCCCGCCCTCCCACACGATCGACGCCACCGGCTTCCCCGCCATCCCGTCACCGCCGCCGGCGGCGGTCATCTGCTCGCGCACGCCGATCTTCCAGCCCGGCAGGTTCCCGGGCGTCGCCGAGGTGATCGCCGGCTGGGCCGGGAACAGCACCTCCAGCCGCACCACCGCCGCGTCGTCGCGTTCGTTCGGTACCCGGAAGGCGATCGTGGCCGGTTCCCCCGGAGCGATCGTGTCCGGCGTGGCGGACACGTGGGCGGCCGCGACCGCCGGGCAGGCCAGCGTCACCGCGACCCCGGCGAGGGCGGCTACGGCGAGGCGCGGTGCTCGGAACGGCTTTCGCCCTCCGATGCGCAGCGAAGGTGCGCGCATATTCGTCCCTTCTGGGATTCACCATCGTGACCGGACCATTCCGGTACGGCCGGATGGCGGAATGAAGATCGTGGTCCGGCCAATGGTGCGGGACCGTGTGACGAGGACGTCACGCCGTGGTTGACAGCCCATTACCGGAAGTTCCCGCGCCGCCGGAGCGCCTGGTGATCTTCCGGGCGTCGCTCGCGGAGTCCCCCCGCTGAGGGTAAAGGTGTCCCATCGCCGACCGGAGCCGGCCGGGCGCCGGTAATCGTTTCTTCCTTCTCAGGCCATGGGTACCGGCGTCTTCATCACTCGAAAGAGTGAGTCACTTATTTGCCTGCCGACCTTTGCCTTGACTTGGCCCGGCTTCGAAGCTCCTGCCTCCCGGCACGGACGCGCAAGCGGAAGGACTCCGAGGTCCGGGCACCGTTTCCCGCGGGTTAACGGATGTCGTCGTCCTCAACGGCCTTCCGGCGGCGGGACCACGCGCCGGCGTCGGCGGTGTAGCGGACGAGCAGCCGCGCGAACTGCGCGCGGTCCTCCGGCGACCAGGCGGCCGTGATGTCTTCGAACGCCTCGCGCTGCTCGGCGGCGAACCGGATCCGCTCGGCCTCGCCGCGCTCGGTCAGCTCGAGCACCGTCCGGCGGCCGTCCGCCTGGGACGCCGCCCGCCGCAGCAGGCCCTCGGCGATGCCGGCCGCGACCGTCCGGCTGGCCACCGGCTGCGCGACGCCCATCTCGGCGGCGAGCCCGCCGACGGTCAGCTCGCCCGGGGCGTCGGCGACCACGTTCAGCACCAGGTTGCGCGACAGGTCGCGACCCGAGGCCGGGGCGCGCCGGCGCAGCCGGGACAGCGCCGGCCCGATCTGGTCCAGCAGAAGGTCCTCACCGCTCACCCCGTGGATCGTAGTACCCGGCGCATTTGCATACCAGTCGTCAACTGCATAGCATTGGGTATGTAACTGCGAGCGAGAGAGCGAGGCCACCATGGCCACCACCGCCATCACCGGCGCCCGGGTGTTCGACGGGGAGAAGACCCTGGGAGTGCGGACCGTCGTCCTCGACGGCCACAAGATCACCCAGGTCGGCGGCGAAGCACCCGGCGACGCCGAGATCGTCGACGGCCGGGGCGCGACCCTGCTGCCCGGGCTGATCGACGCGCACGTCCACTCCGGCCCCGGCACCCTGGCGCTGGCCCTGCGGTTCGGCGTCACCACCGAACTGGAGATGCAGGGCATGAACACCCGCGAAAACCGCGGGCACATCACCGAGGACGACACGGTCGCCGACGTGCGGTCGGCGGGCTTCGGCATCACCCCGCCCGGCGGTCACCCCAGCGAGCTCATGCCGGAAGGGTTCCGGCCACCCGGAAACCTGCCGCGGGAGATGCCGCTGATGCCGTTCTCCACCACGCCGGAGGAGGCCGTCGCGTACGTCCCGCAGCTCTTGGCGCGGGGCTCGGACTACATCAAGTTCATGATCGACGACGGCAGCGTCGAAGGGCACCCCGGCCTGCCGATGCTCGACCAGGCCACGCTGAACGCGGGCGTCGCCGAAGCCAGGAAGTACGGCGCCCTCACCGTCGCGCACACACTGACCCTCGACGCCACCCGGATGGCCGTCGAGGCCGGCGTCGACGGCGTCGTCCACGTGTTCATGGACCGGCCGCACACCACCGAGATCGTCGAGCTCATCGCCGGGGCGGGGATGTTCGTCGTGCCGTGCGTCTGCCTCGACGCGTCGATGATGGGCATCACCGGCGACGTTCTCGCCGACGACCCCCGCGTCGCCCGCCGCCTCGACTCCCAGTGGGAGGAAACCCTGCGCTCCAGCTACGACCGGTACCCGCAGGGCAAGCTCGAAGACGTCCTGGAGACCGTGCGGGCGCTGGCCGCCGCGGGCGTCGACGTGCTGGCGGGCACCGACGCCTCCGTGGCCGAGGCCTTCTTCGGCGGCTTGGCGCACGGAGCCAGCCTGCACCACGAACTGCAGTACCTCGTGGCGGCGGGCCTGACACCCGCGCAGGCGCTGCGCGCGGCGACGGCGACCACGGCCCGCCGCTTCGGCCTCGGCGACCGGGGCCGCGTCGCCGAAGGGCTCCGCGCCGACCTGCTGCTCGTCGACGGCGACCCGACGGTGACCATCGGCGACACGCTCAACACGCGCGCTGTCTGGCGGCGGGGCACCCGGCTCACCGAGTCGTGATGCCGGAGTTCACCACCGTGCCGTGGTCAGCAGGGCCGTGATGCCGTCGACCAGGATCTCGCCGGTCTCGGCCCAGCCGGGGATGCCCGAACGGTCCCCGGCCAGCTCGGCTTCCCGCTCCGCGCAGGTGTGGACGATGGCGTGCCGGGCCATCGCCGACCGGGTGAGGATCGCGGGATCGGCGGGATCACCGGCGTGCGCGGCCACCGCCCGCAGGGCCCGGTGCATGACCGGCGTCGACGTGGTGACCGACAGCGCGGGCGCGCGCAACACGGGATCGCTGACGACATGGGCGGCGAAGCGGGCGTAGTAGCTGGGGACGCCGAGTTCCGCGAGGTGCAGAGTCGTCGGCAGTACCAGCGCTTCGACGTGGTCGCGCAGCCGCGTCGAGCCTTCGGCCGCGTCCACCATCGCGGCCCGGATGTGGTCCATCGCCTCGCCGTGCTCGCGCAGCACGGCGAGGATGACCTCCTCCATCGTGCCGACGTGGTAGGCGACGGCGGAGTTGTTGGCCTGCCCGGCTTCCTGACCGAGCCGGCGGCTCGACACCTGGGCGACGCCGTGCTCGGCGATCAACCGTTCCGCCGTCGCCAGCAGCCGGGCGCGGGTGGCCGCCGACCTCCCGCCCGTCACCACCGCACCAGGACCTGGTCGATCCCGCCGACGATCAGCCCTTGCCGGGCACGCAGATCCGCGGCGTCCCCGACGAGTTCCAGCGTGGGCAGGCGACGCAGCAGTACATCGAGGACGGTCTGCAGCTCCACCCGCGCGAGCTGCTGCCCGACGCACGAATGCGGACCGGCACCGAAGGCCAGGTGCGGGTTGGGCCGGCGGGCGAGGTCCATGTCGCCGGCGCCGTCGAACGCGTCGGTGTCGCGGTTGCCCGACGCCATGCTGCACACCACGGTCGTGCCGCGCGGCAGAGTGGTGCCCCCGACGACGGTCTCTTCCGAGACGTAGCGCGGCATCCCGAACCCGGGGTTGGCGTCGAAGCGCAGCGCCTCTTCGACGGCGGAAGGCACCAGCGACGGGTCGGCCAGCAGCCGCTCCCAGCGGTTTTCGCGGTCCGCCAGCAGCATCGCGACCATCTTGCCGATCATGTTCGCGGTGGTTTCGTGGCCGGCGATGAGCAGACCCTGCCCGGTCATGACCAGCTCGGTCGCGGTCATGTCGGCGGCGAGGTCGCTCAGCAGGTCGTCACCGGGCTCGGATCGCTTGGTGGCGACCAGTTCCGTCATGTACTCGTAGAACTCCCGGCCCGACCGGTCGATCTCGTCCTGGGTGAACCGGGTCATGTTCAGCATCGTGTCCGACCAGTGCGCGAACCGGCCCCGGTCCGCGCGCGGCACCCCGAGCAGGTCGCAGATCACGAACACGGGCAGCGGAAACCCCAGCGCGGGGCCGATGTTCGCGGGCGCGCCGGCTTCGACCATGTCCGTGATCAGCTGCTCGGCCAGCTCCGCCATCCCGGGCCGCAACGCCTGCACCCGCTTGACGGTGAACGCTTTCCCGACCAGCCGCCGCCAGCGCCGGTGCCCGGGACCACCGAGCATCGACGCTTCCGGCTCGTCCGCGTCCGCCTCACCGCCGGTCGACGCCGCGGGCCTGCTGAACACCCCGCCGTCGTCGCTGTCGGAGACCCGCGAGGCGTCCGCGGCATCGAGCTGCCGGGTGAACCGCGGGTCGGACAGCATCGTCCGGACGTCGTCGTAGCGGGTCAGCAGCAGCGCTTCGTCGCCACTGGCCAGTTCGATGCGCGCCACCGGGCACTGCGAACGCAGCCGCGCCCACTCCGGCGGCGGCTCCAGCGCGGTGGGGTTCGGGAACGGGTAGGGCGGCAATCCCGCCAGGACCGCAGCCGGGTCGTCACCTGCGTGCGCTCTGTCGTCGGCCATGTCCGCAGCCTAGGTAAGACAGTTGACTTAATCAAGACATCTGTCTTAACCCCGGCCGGGGCGGCCGAAACTCCTCACGGCGCAGCAGGACATCAGCCGGCTCCGCCGCAACGCCGGGAAGGCCTGGCAGCCGCGCCACCGTTGAACCTCGCCAGCAGCTCGGCGAAGGCGTGGACCTCGTGCTCCGGCCACGACTCGAGGAGCTTGCCCAGCCGCCGTCCCCGAGCGGCCCGAACCTCTTCAACGCGCCGGTGGCCCTCGCCGGTCAGCCGCACCAAATACGCCCGGCCGTCGTCCCGTGCCTGGAGGCGCTCGATGAGCCCGAGTTCCTCCAGGTGCTGCAGCCGGCGCGAAATGGTCGGTGAGGTCACTCCGACGTGGCACGCCAGCTCGGTCGGCCGGCGCGGGCCGCGCTCGGCCAGGTGAGCCAGCAGGCGGTACGCGGCGACCGGGAGGTCCGGGTGCACCTCCCGGCCGAGCTGTCCCGACGCCGCGCGGTCCTGGCGAACGAAGACGGCGAACTCGCGCTCGAGGTCCGCGATCGTCGTCTCATCGAGCGTCATCGTGGTCCGTCCCCGTGCTCGTGGATCAACGGCCGTAGGCTTCAAGCAGCCGCAGCCACACCTCGCTGACGGTGGGAAACGCCGGGACCGCGTGCCAGAGCCGGTCCAGCGGCACCTCACCGGCCACCGCGATCGTCGCCGCGTGCAGCATCTCCGCGACGTCCGGGCCGACGAGCGTAAAGCCGACGATCACCTTGCGGTCCTCGTCGACGACCATCCGGGCGTGCCCCCGGTAGCCCTCGGCGTGCAGGGCGGATCCGGCGGTGGCGGCCAGGTCGTAGTCGACGACCCGGATCCGCAGCCCGGCGGCCTCGGCGTTGGCCGCGGTCAAGCCCACCGACGCGACTTCCGGTTCGGTGAAGACCACCTGCGGGACCGCGCGCTCGTCGGCGGTCGCCGCGTGGCGGCCCCACTCGGCGTCGTCAACCGGCTCACCTTTCGCGCGCGCCACGATGACGTCGCCGGCCAGCCGGGCCTGGTACTTGCCTTGGTGCGTCAGCAGAACGCGCCGGTTGACGTCGCCGGCGGCGTAGAGCCAGCCGTCCGTCCCGACGACCCGCATCGTGCCGTCGACCGTCAGCCAGCTACCCGGCTTCAGGCCGACGTTGTCCAGGCCGATGTCCTGGGTGTTCGGAGTCCGGCCGATCGCGACGAGCAGCTCGTCGGCTTCGATCTGCTCGCCGTCGGTGAGCGTGATCGACACCGTGCCGTCGTCGTTGCGCTTGACGGACCCGGCCTCGGCGCCGATGCGAACCGAAACTCCCCTGTCCCGCAACGACACCGCCACCTGCTCGCCGACGAACGGCTCGTTGAGGTGCAGCACGCCGTCCCGGGCCAGCATGGTCACCGACGACCCCAGCCCGGTGAACGCGGTCGCCATCTCCGAGGCCACCACCCCGCCGCCGATGACGGCGAGCCGGGCCGGGATCTCCTTCGCGGCAACGGTTTCCCGGCTCGTCCACGGCTTCGCGTCGCGGAGGCCCTCGATGTCCGGGACCAGCGCGCCGCTGCCGGTGGCGACGACGACCGCGTGCCGTGCGGTCAGCGTCGTGGTGGTGCCGTCGGCGCCCGTCACCTCGACGACCCGGTCGCCGCCAATGCGTCCGTGGCCGCGGAACAGCGCGACGCCGACCGAGTCGAGCCAGGACACCTGGCCGTCGTCCTGCCAGTCCGAAGCGAAGGCGTCACGACGGCGGAGCACGGCGGCCACGTCGAGCTCGCCGGTCACCGCTTCCCGCGCGCCGGGCACCTGCCGGACGGCCCGGAGCGCCGCGCCACTGCGCAGCAGGGCCTTGGTCGGCATGCAGGCCCAGTAGGAGCACTCGCCCCCGACCAGGTCCCGCTCGACGATCGCGGCGGTCAGGCCGCCCCGCACCACCCGGTCGGCCACGTTTTCCCCGGCCGGGCCGGCGCCGAGGACGATGACGTCGTAGGTGGTCACGTCAGTTCCCCTTCGCGGCGCGGCCGAGCCGGATCGCCGAGACGAGGAAGAAGATGCCGCCGAGAACGGCGTAGCCGGCGACGTTGGCCAGCGACGGGTTCGCCGCGGAGGCGCCGATGACGAAGTTGGCGCCGGCCAGCACGGAGATGCCGCCGCTGAGGATCATCGGCCACTGGCCGCCCATCTTGCGGCGGGTGACCCCCACGATCAGCTGGACCAGCCCGGCGACGATCGCCCAGGCACCCCACACCCGCAGCACCCCCGGGACACCGGACGCGGCGGCCACGCCGACGCCGATGGTGGCGAGCAGGCTGATCGCCATGTTCACGTACAGCCCGCGAACCGACCCGGCGCCCTTCGCCGACCGAGCGTCCACAACGGCCGCACCCACGTCGAACAGCGGGTACACGACGACCAGGACGACGCCGGCCGCCCCCAAGCCCGACTTGGTCGTCAGGAACACCAGGACCGCCCACACGATGGCGAACGCGAACCGCACGAAGTACAACCGGCGCAGCGCCGGGGCGAACCCACCAACGGCGGGCGAGTCGACAGTAGTCACCATGATCCCTTCAGCATGAGGGAAGCCCCCTCGGTAGACCGAACGTTCTATCTCAATTCAGCATGGTCGTGGTGCCACGAGCTGTCAAGACAGAACGTTCTATCTAAAGTCTTACGCCCAGCTCCGCGAGGTTGTCGTCGAGCCGCCGCACCTCGCCCGGCTCCGGCATCCCGATGGGCGTGAGCCCGCCCAGTTCGCCCAGGTGCCGGTGATGAGCCTGCGGGTCAGCGAATTGCCCCAGCACGGCGACATCGCGCCGTGCTCACGAAAGCTCCGTCGGGCGCCAGGGAAGCTGCTACTTGGCCGCCGCGTCGAGGCGGAACCGCACGATCCCGTCGACGCCCTGAAGGAACGTGTCGCAGACCTGGGCCGGGTCCGACAGGCAGCCCGAGGCCATCGCGCCGTCGCGCAGCATCACGAAGTGCCGCCCCGCGGGCTCCGGCGGCGTCTCGCCGACCTGCGCGAGCAAGTCCGTGACGGTGCGGCGGAACCACTCGCGGTGGGCGAGCACGGCCTGGTGCACGGGGTGCGCGGGATCCGGGTACTCCGCCACCGCGTTGAGGAAGGCACAGCCGCGGAAGTGCGCCGACCGGATGCCTTCGGCGATCGACTCGGCGACGGCGCGCAGCGTGTCGACCGCCGGCAGCCCGGCGGCGAGCGCCTTGTCGAGACCTTCGCGCTCCATCTCGTGGACACCCTGCAGATAGGCGACGACCAGGTCTTCCTTGCCGGGGAAGTGCCGGTACAGGGTGGCGCGGGTGACCTTCGCCTCCGCGACGATCCGGTCGATCCCCACGGAGTGCAGACCCTCGGCGTAGAAGATCCGGGTGGCCGTCGCGAGCAGCCTCGACCGCGCTTCGGACACCTGACCACGAGTGTTGCGCACCATCCGTTCGAGTTTAGCAGAGAGAACGGTCGGTATCTCAGCGAAGCGCGAGCGCCCGAAGTCGTGCGGGAGCCCTCCGGCCATCGGTCGAGTGAACCGCACGTCGCGGAAAACCACGCCTCCAGCGGCGGCAGCTCGTCGAAGGTCCGGGAGGCCGGGGATTCACGGCACGGGCACGGGCGGAACGTCGAGCAGGCTCCGGTCGCCGTCGATGCCGTGCGCCAGTGCGGCCGCCACGTCCTCGTGGGGCGTACCCGGCCGGATCGCGCTGACCTCGTCCAGCAGCCGGTAGTGCTCGTCGGCGAGTTCGACGTCCAGCGCGTCGAGGTAGCCCCTCAAGTGAGCCGGGGTGCGCGGTCCCACGATGGGGATCATCGAGGTCCGGGCCCGGGAGGCGCGGTGGCGCAACCAGGCCAGGGCGACCTGGACCGGGGTCGTCCCGGCCTTCTCGGCGACGGCGAGAACCGCGTCGAGCACGGCGGAGCCCTCGGCTTCGGTCGCCGCGGCGCTGAGCCGCCCCTGCTCGCCGCGGCGGTACTTCCCGGTCAGCAGACCGCCCGCCAACGGTGAGTAGAGGACGACGCCGAGCCCGTGGGCCTCGGCCATCGGCAGGAGCTCCCGTTCCGCGGAGCGCTCGGCCAGGCTGTACTCGGTCTGGATGCCCACCAGCGAGGCCCGCCCGCCCAGCTCCGACCGGACCGCGGCGCCGGCGACCCGCCAGGCCGGGAAGTTCGACAGCCCGCCGTAGCGGATCTTGCCCGACCGGATCAGGTCCTCGAAGCCGGCCAGGATCTCCGCCACCGGGGTGACGCCGTCGGGGAAGTGCGGCATGAAGACGTCGACGTAGTCGGTCTTCAAGCGCCGCAGGCTTTCCTCCAGGGAGCGGATCATCGTCTTGCGGCTGTTGCCGGTGGTGCCCGGCCGGACGTCCGCCCGCCTCGTCCCGCTGTACTTGGTGATCAGCACGAAGTCGTCGCGCTCGCGGCCGAGGAGCTCGCCAAGGACGGTCTCGGCCTCGCCGTTCTGGTAGATGTTCGAGACGTCGAACGTGGTGCCACCGGCCGCGACGAACGTGTCGAAAATCGTCTTGGCGCCCGCGACGCCCGCGGCGGACGGCGCCGAGCCGAAGGTGGCCGTGCCCAGCACGTACTCCGAGACCCGCAAGCCGCTCTGCCGCCCGAATGTCTGATAACGCACGGAAGTCTCCTGTTCTGGGGTATGGTCGGGACGCTATCACAAAAAACGAATGGTCGTTCTTTTATGCCGAGAGTCACCCAGGCCCACCTCGACGCCCGCCGCCGGCAGATCGTCGACGCGGCCCGCGCCCGCTTCGCCACGCACGGCTTCGCCCGGACGTCGATGACCGACCTCGTCGAAGCCTCCGGCCTCTCCGTCGGCGCGATCTACCGGTACTTCAAGGGCAAGGACGAGATCGTCGCCGCCATCTGCGAGCACTCGACGCAGGCGCTCCCCGCCGAGCTGACGGCGGCGACCGTGCACGAGTTCCTCGAGCACATCCGCACCATGGCGCGCGAGGAGGACCACGCCCGGCTGGTCGCGCAGATCTACGCCGAGGCCGCCGTATCCCCGCCGCTCACCGCCCTCGTCCACCGCCAGCTCGAAGACCTGCGCACCGCGGTCGCCGCCCTGCTCCCCCACCGCGAGCCGGCCGAAGCGGCCCGGATCGCCGAAGCCTTCGTGGCTTTCTGCCACGGCTACACCCAGCAACTCGCCGTCCGCGGCGACCTCGACCCGGCCCCGTTCACGGCAGCACTGGTGGCGATCATCGAGTCGTGACGTCCGGCCGCGCTCAGCGGCCGGAAACCTCGCCCGTCTCGACGCTTTCTTGCAGGAGCCGCACCTTCGCCCAGGATTCTTCGTCCACCGGGGTGTAGGTGGCGAGCTTCATCCCCGAACGCTCGCCGAAGGACAGCTGCGTGTAGTCCAGCGTCAGCAGGCCCACCTCGGGGTGCAGGAAATGCTTCGTGAAGTTCTCCGGGCCGCGCACCTCGTGCCGCTCCCACAAGCGCCCGAAGTCCGGTGACTCCTGCCGCAACCGCCGGACCAGCCCCTTCCAGCCGGACTCGGCGGCGTGTGCCGCCATCCCGGCCCGGAACCGGCCGACCAGGCGCGCGGCGGCGTCCTCCCAGTCGAGAATCCGGGCCCGCCACCTCGGCGAAGTGAACATCAGCACCAGCCAGTTGCGGTCCTCGGGCGGCAGATCGTCCACTCCGCCGACCAGCCGCTCGTAGGTGCGGTTGAAGGCGAGCAGGTCGAACCGGGCGTTGATCACCGCGGCCGGAATCGGCTCGAGCCGGCGCACCATCACCAGCACGGCACGCGGAATGGCGGCGGAGTCACGCTCGACCGGCGGCTCGGGATGCCCGGCCAGCGTGTAGAGGTGGGCACGCTCGTACGGATCGAGCCGCAACGTGGCAGCGATCGCGTCGAGCACCTGCTCGGAGACCTTGATGTCCCGGCCCTGCTCCAGCCACGTGTACCAGGTCACGCCCATCCCGGCGAGGTGCGCGACCTCCTCACGGCGCAACCCCGGCGTCCGCCGGCGGCCCGTCGGCGGCAATCCGGCCTGCTCGGGAGAGATGCGTTCGCGCCTGCTGCGCAAGAACGACGCCAGCTCCCGCCGTCTGACCTGCTCATCGGTCAACGCCTCCGCGGACATCGTCACGGGTCCACTGTGCCACCGCGCGCAGTCGGTTACCAGGTGGTCCATATACCTGGATAAACCCGCTCTGGCACCCCCCTGGATCGAGCCGCAGAGTGGGGTCATGGAGACCATTCCGGCAGACACCACCACCCTGACCTCGACAGTCGCGCTGGTCACGGGCGCCAGCAGCGGCATCGGCCAGGCCACCGCCCGCCGGCTCGCCGCCCGAGGCGCTGCCGTCGTGCTCGTCGCCCGCCGCCAGGACCGCCTCGACGTGCTGGCGAAGGAGATCACCGGGCAGGGCGGCCAGGCGGTCGCGCTGGCCGCCGACCTGACCGACGCCGACACCGCGGCCGACATCGTCACCACCACCATCGAGCGGTTCGGCCGGCTGGACACCCTCGTCAACGCGGCCGGTGTCATGCTCACCGGCGACTCCGGCACGTCCCCGCTGACCGAGTGGCAGCGGATGGTCGACATCAACCTCAACGGGTTGCTCTACCTCACCAAGGCCGCCCTGCCGCAGCTCGTCGAGGCTGCCGCCACCAGCCCGCGTCAGGTCGCCGACGTGGTCAACATCAGCTCCATCGCCGGCCGCTGGGTCATCCCCCACGCCGCGGTGTACAACGCCACCAAGTTCGGCGTCACCGCCGCCACCGAGGCCTGGCGCCAGGAATACGCCCGGCGCAACGTCCGCTTCTCCGTCGTCGAGCCGGGTCTCGTCGAGACCGAACTCCTCGGCCACCAGCAAACCGCTGTCCAGGAACGCATGGCGGCCAGGTTCGCCGACGTCGAACAGCTGCCCGCCGACGACATCGCCGAGGCCGTCGCTTACATCGTCACGAGTCCACGCCGCCGGGCCGTGGCCGAAATCGTCATCCGGCCCACGGACCAAGTCTGAGCCGCGGAGTGTTGCCGAGGGGAGTCCGGGCAAGCAGGGCCTTCACCCACGCGTTGATCCGCCGCTGCGCCGGCAGCCCGGTCGGCGGCGTCATCCCGACGAACCCGTGCGGCGACTCCGGCCACACCGCCAGTTCGCTCGCGCCGCCCGCAGCCCGCCAGCGCGCGGCCATGAACAGCGAATCGTCCAGCAGGGGGTCGCGGTCCCCGACCGTGAACAGCGCGGGCGGCATCCCGTGCAGGCCGGCGTACAGCGGGGAGACACCGCCGTCCCGCAGCTGCTCCCCGTCGAGTCCGGGGAACGCCATCCCGACGAACTGGTCGATCCACCGCGGCGGCAGCACCGGGGTGTCCGGCGCGGCTGCGCGCGAACTCGGCGTCCGCGCCAGGTCGTAGACGCCGAACACCAGGCTCGCCCCCACCACCCGCGCGAGCAGCTCGGGGTACTCGTCCCGCAGCCGCAGCAACGTCTGCACCGCCAGGTGTCCCCCCGCCGAATACCCGGACACCACGATCCGGCCGGTGCCGAACTCCTCCTCCACCGCCCCGGCCAGCCACACCGCCGCCGCGAGGCAGTCGTCGAGGCCGGCCGGAAACGGGTGCTCCGGCGCGAGCCGGTAGCGGGCGGACACCACGGCGACGCCGGCCGTGCGGGCCAGCAGGTCGTTGACCGCGTCGTCGTCGGCGGGCGCGCCGAGCACGAAACCGCCGCCGTGCACGTGGAACACCACGCCGTTCAGCGGACCGTCCGGCCGGATGATCCGCACGGTCACCTCGCCCGCGGGTCCGGACACCACCCGGTCGACCGGGGTCAGCTCGGTCGGCGCCGGAACCCGGAACGTCGTCCCGCGCAGCACCGCCAGTCCTTCGGCGGTGCTGGGGTCCGGCAGTTCGGCGGCGGAGAGCTGGGCGTTGATCTCCCGCATCTGATCCAAAGTGGACTCGGGAACGGTCTCGAAGGTCATGACGGAAAACCTTTCACCGGAAGGAATAGGCGACGCGCGTCAGCTCTTCGGACAGCTCCCACAGCCGCCTGCCGACGTCGGGATCGGTTGCCGCGACGGGCAGTTCGGCGACGTGGGGAGCCCCGCGCAGTTCGCCGCGTGCGTCCGGCACGACGAAGTCGCCCGGCTTGATGCCGGGGTTCGTCGCGGCGTGAAGGGAAGGCCGTGCCGCGTCGGCGGGGCTCTGGCCCACGAACCGTTCGAGCAGCGCGGACGCGAGGACCTGCGCGTACTTCGGCAGGTGCTGCTGCAGCCCGGTCGCGCTCGTGCCGGGGTGCACGGCGACGGCGGTGATCCCGGTTCCGGTCGCCCGCCGGGCCAGTTCCAGCGTGAAGACGACGTTCGCCAGCTTCGACTTCGTGTAGGCGGCCATCCCCGCGTAGGACACCGCGCTCAGCGGGTCCTCCAGCGTCGCGCCCTTGTTCCGCGCCACCTTCGCGCTCACCGTCACGACCCGGGCCGCGGGCGCGGCCAGCAGGGCCGGCAGCAGGTGCCCGGTCAGCGCGAAGTGCCCGAGGTGGTTCGTCCCGAACGTCACCTCGAACCCGTCCACGGTCTCCCGTCGCTCCGGCACGGCCATGACGCCGGCGTTGTTGATCAGCAGATCCAGCGGCTGCCCGGTGGCGAGCACTTCGGCGGCGGCCCGGTCGATCGACGCCAGCGAGGCGAGGTCGAGCACCAGCCCCGTCACCTTGGCGGTGCCGACGGCCTCGCGGACCGCCGCGACGGCGTGGTCGACCTTCGTCTTCGCGCGTCCGGCGACCACGACCTCGGCGCCGGCCCCGGCCAGCGCCAACGCCGTCTCCAAGCCGATTCCGCCGGTGCCACCGGTGACCAGCGCGCGTTTGCCGGTTAGCGGAGGGATGACCATCGCAACTCCTGACTGAACGTTCATTCAATTCGACCGACTCAGGTAAGCACCGCTCGCCCAGCTTGTCAAATGAACGTTCACTCAATACGCTCGGCACATGGCACCCCGAGACCCCGAGGCGAAGCGCCGCGCTCTGCTGGAGGCCGCGCTGGCCGAGTTCGCCGAACACGGCATCGCCGGCGCGCGGATCGACCGGCTCGCGGGCCGGGCCGGCTGCAGCGCAGGCCTCGTCTACACCTACTTCGGCAGCAAGGAAGAGCTGTTCGACGCCGTGTTCGACGAGGTCGTCGTGCGGACGACCGAGCAGGCCCCGATCACCCCGGACGACCTGCCGGAGTACGCGGGCGCCCTCTTCGACGGCCAGACCGCCCATCCCGAGGTGATGCGCCTCGCCACCTGGCACCGGCTGGAGCAGCAGGGAGGCCGGCCCGCGATCGAGGCCGTCACCCGGTCGAACCAGGCGAAGATCGACGCGATCCGGCAGGCCCAGGAGGAAGGCAGGCTCTCCACCCGCTTCACGGCTCCGGAGCTGCTGATGCTCACCATCAACACCGCCTCGATGTGGGCCCTGCAGAACCAGGAGATCAGCGACCTGGGCCCACGCGACCACGCCGCCAGGCGGGCGACGGTCGTCGAAGCCGTGCGCAGGCTGGTCGAGCCGTAGCCGGCTGCGGCTGCGCGTCGCTCACAGGTCCAGGGCATTCACCAGCAGCGCGGCGACCGCGGCGCGATGCTCAGGGCTGTTCCGCCACCGCAGGCGACGTCCGGCCTCGACCACGACGCCGAAACCGGCGTGCACCAGCACCCGCGCCTGGCGCGCGTCGAGGCCCGGCCGCGCCTGCCGCAGGTACTGCTCCCACACGGCGATGTGCTCGCGCTGCGCGACGACCAGCGGACGGCGCAGGCCGGCCGGCAACCCGACGATCTCGGCGTCGGCCACGCTGGTGAGGGCGTTGTGTTCGAAGCTGTACGCGACGTAGGTCGCCGTCAGGGCGGTCAAGGCGTCGTGCGGATCGGTCACGCCGCGGAGGTTGTGCTCGACCGCCTGGGCCAGCAGGCCCGCGGCCTGCAGGCACGCCGCCGCCAGGATGTCGGCCTTGCCCGGGAAGTACCGGTAGAGCCCGGACGGCGCCAGCCCCACGGCGTCCGCGATCATGCCGTTCGTGACGGCGGTGAACCCGTCGCGTTCGAACAGCGGGATGGCCGCCGCGAGGATTTCCGACCGCCGGGTGCGGGGCTGCGGTCGCGCGGGCAGTTCGACGACGCGCGCGTCCGCGAGCGCCGCCGAGGGATCGGCCGCGGCCACGCGAAGAGCGGACGCCCGCAGCAGGTCTTCGACCCGGCGGCGGGCGATCGAGTTGTGGTGCATCGTGATGGAACCGATCGCGCCCAAGGCCGCCACGGCGCGCAGGTGCTCGTCCGGCCACGGGTATTCGCGCCGCACCACTTCCGCCACCCGCTCGACGACGTGCGCGAACTTCCCCTTGAGCACCCGGCGGTCCTCGCGGTTGAGGTACCGCGCCTCCCACCGGTACACGCCGCCGGCCCCGCGGTGGGCCACGGTGACTCGTGTGACGGCGGCGAGGACCTCCGCCAGTGCCGCGTCGGCGGGTACCTCGCCGAGCGCCGCGACGAGCCGGTCGACCATGACGTTCGCGCACTCGGCGAACAGGGCGTACTTGTTCGGGAAGTGCCGGTACAGCGCGGCCGCGGTGATGCCCACGCCGGCCGCGATCTCCTCCATCGACGCCGCGTGGTACCCGCGCTCGCTGAAGACGGTGGCGCCCGCTTCGACGATGAGCTGCCTGCGGTTGCGCGGCCGGACGGCCGCGGCCGGCTCGGCGGTCACCGCGGCCGCCGGGCGGGGGTGCGCGGGAGCAAGGCCATGCGTGCCAGTCAACCACGAAGCGAGCCGGGGACTCGCGAAGCCGCGGCGGACCGATTCAGCCCGGCGAGCCCCTTGCCGACCCGCGACCGGCCTCGCTATGTTAATGAGGAATCTCCCATTGCACCTGCTCAGCTCATGCCAATGCCTATCAAGGAAGCTAGGTAAGTAAATGAGCAATCTCAGCCGAAGGAACGTCCTCTCCCTGGGTGTCGCGCTGGGCCTGGCGAGCGCGACGGGCGTCGTCCCGGCCTGGGCGTCGGCCGGCGGTGCCGCCGCCGGCACGGACCCCTGGTGGACCTGGGACGACGAAGTCGACCGCCTGATGGCGGGCATCGTCGACACCGGCGGGGTCCCCGCGGTCAACACCGCGCTGCGGCCGTGGGTGAACAACAACGACGTGCTGCCCACCGGCCTGCCCGCAGACCTCGCCGCCTACCTCCAGCAGGCCAACCGGCTGCCCTCCTGGGCCGACCCGGTCAAGCTGCGCCGCGCCGCGGACTTCAACCGGCGCAAGGACACCTACCTGTTCATGCTCTACGGCTTGGGCAGCGGCATCATGAGCACGGTGATCCCGCGGGAGGCCAAGTCGGTCTACTGGTCCGCGGGCGGGGCGAACATGCAGGACCGCGCGGCCAAGACGTTCACCTTCGGCTACGACCTGAGCGACCTGAACGCGTTCGAGCCGACGGGCCAGTTCGTCGTCACGGCCAACAAGACGAGGCTGGTGCACGCGGCCGTGCGCCACCTGCTGCCGCAGTCACCGCACTGGCGGGCGGTCGCCGACGAGCAGATCCCGATCAGCAACGGCGACATCCTGGTGACGTTCCACAGCCTCGGCACGTTCGTCCACCGCAAGCTGCTCGACTGGCGCGTCCCGATGTCCGCCGCGGACGAAGCGGCTTTCCTGCACCAGTGGCAGGTCGCCATCCACCTGCTCGGCGTGCGCGACGAGTTCATCCCCCAGACGTGGGCCGAGGCCGACGCGCAGTCGACGCGGGTCCTCACCCCGCTCCTGTCCCCCACGACCGAGGGCAAGGAACTGGCCGAGGACCTGCTCGGCTTGACAGCGCAGATCGACCTGGGCGTCACCCGCGGATTCCTCAACGAGTTCGTCCGCTACGTCCTGAGCGACGCGATCGGCGACTGGCTCCACCTCCCCCGCGACTACGCGGCGGCCGCCCTCGTCCGCACGGGATGGCCCGCGTACATCGCATTCCGCGAGGGGCTCCTGCCGATAGCACCGGCGGGCTTCTACCTGTTCGACCAGTTCGTGCGCGCGATCGCGATGCTCTTCCTCAACAAGGTCACGTCCCCGACGAGCACCCCGATCACGATCCCGACCGGGAACCGCCCCGGAGCCTGACCCCGGGACAGCACCGGTGACGCCGCGCGGCACCGCCAGTCCGGCGAGGCGGTGGTCACAGTGGACGGCTGACGCCCGAGCCCGTCGGCGCGGCGACACGCAAGCGACCGGTCGCCGCGCCACAGGGACCAGAGCCGCTAGTTGCGCGTCCAGCCGGCTGCGCCGACCCACAGCGTCTGGTTGTTGCGAGTCGGTACGACGTCGTCCCGGAACACGTACCTGTAGTAGCCCGGCCACTTGTTGCAGTGACCTTCCCGCCGCTCTCGCAGTTGCCCAGCCACGTCGGGAACGAGAAGTAGACCCAGCCGAACGTCGTCGCCTGCGCAGCGCTCTGGCCGCCGAGCATGCTGCCCAGCAGCATCACCAGTGCCGCACCGAAAGCCTGCCGTCCGCGCCTACCTCGCGGCTGACGAGCAACGCTGCCGGGCGACCATGCTCGGCGGCACCCGGTGATCGCCGGTTCCCGGACGGAATCGAGGGTTCAGCGACCAAGCACGCCAGCGCGCAGGCCCGCTGCCGACAGGCAACGTCGAAGTCGCGCACGGCGAAACAGGATTCCTGGTCACCGCGGTTCGCGAAGCCCCTGAGTCGAGCGCCTCGCCAGGGACTCCCCGGAGGAGCAATCCGCCTCCGGACGTGCGGACAACCCGTGGGCCACGAACGACAGCTTCTCCGGCTTGGCGACAATCCGCAGACCGACGATCCGGCCGTTTTCGATCTCCATCGCCACCACGGCCAGCAGCGTCCCACCGGCAACCGCGAGTATCGCCGTACCCGCGTTGACTTCGGCGAACCCGAACTTGACCGGCACCGCGATCCTCCGGAACGCCGCGACGAGGAAACAAGCCACCTGCTCCCTGCCCTCGACGGGGCGAGGCGCGGTGGCGACACGACGGACACCGTCGGCCCAGAGCGTGACGTCCCGCGCCAAGATCGCTTCAAGCGCACCCAGTTCACCGGCTCTGATCGCGGCGAGGAACTGCCCGGCCAGCCGCACGCGCTCGCCACGATCCGGTTGACGGGGCGGCCTCCGGCTCGCGAGGTGCTGCGTCGTGCGGTGGTAGAGCTGGCGGCAGTTCCCCGGCGACAGCTCCAGGATCTCCGCGATGGCGCGATACCGGTACTCGAAAGCGGTGCGCAACACGAACACCGCGCGCTCGTGCGGCGTCCGACGTTCGAGCAAGACCAGCAAGGCGAGGGAGACCGAGTCTCGCTGCTCGGCCGTGGGCAGCGGGCCGAGCGCGTCGGTCAGGACCGGCGCCGGCAGCCACGGACCGCGGTAGTCCTCACGGCCGGCCCGCACAGCGCGCAGCCGGACGAGACAGAGCCGCGTGACGACCGCCGTCAGCGATTCTCGCGAGTGCGCAGTCACCTCGGAGCCCGGTCTTTTCCAGCGCCGGTACGCGTCGTCGACGGCGTCCTCGGCCTCGTCCGCGGCTCCCAGCAGCCGATACGCCAGGCCGAACAGCTGTTGTCGTCCCGCTCCGAGCTCCGCGGCTGGGGTCACCCCGCGAGTATGGCGCACTCCACCCCGCGAGTGGGCCGCCCGGCCTTCGGTCATTCGGGAGCGTCGGTGATCTCGGCGGTCAACTCCCGCACCGCGGCCGCGTCGAGGTTGCGCACGTGCGTGGCTTCGAGGTCGAACGTCGAACCGTCCGGGCGGGTGCCGGTGATCTTCACCGATCCGGTCCGGTGCCGGATCCAGGTGACGAGCACCGTCGCGACCGCGGTCGCGACACCGCCCGGCGCGAGCGCCACGGCCAGCGCCTCCGGAAGTCCGGCGGCGAGGGTGCCCGGCTCGCCGGCCGCGGCGAGCACGTGGATGCGGCCGCGCAATTGCTCGTCGGCGGACAGCCAGTCGTTCAGGGAACCGAGTTCCGCGACGGCGTCGTCGGCGGTGATCCGGATGATCAGGTCCACTTCGGGCTCCTACTCTGTGTGGGCGACGTCGATCGTTTGTGGTGGCTTCCCGTCGGCGTACCGGACGATCCCGACCGCCTTGCGCGCCGGGACGCCGTGCGGGCCGAAGTCGAGGTCCTCTTCGGCTCCGGGCACGGACACGGCGGCCGGGTTCACCCACCCGGACGGCCGTGCCGCAGAGACCGCGGTGACCAGCGTCATCAGTGCGTCGTGCGTCGAAATCGCGTCCCCGGTCGCGGCGCCCGCCGGATCGAACCCCGCGGCGGCGAAGTCGTCCCGGTATCGCTGGTACCGAGCCGGGTTCTCGGGTGCCGGTCCGGACGGCACTGCCCAGCCGGCCGGGATGAACGCGGTGACGGCGATGTTCGAGGCCGCGAGGCGGGAGCTCCGGTCCCGGTCGAGAAGTACGTCGCCGGGTTCCACGGCGACCACCTCGATCGGGCCACAGTCGAACTCCGCGACCGCGTCGAGGAAACCGGCGAGATCTCCCTGGTTCCCGGTGAAGAACACCAGCTTGGGGCGAGTGCCGCAAAAGCCTCGCACGACATTGGGAAAGGAGGCCAACCTCGAGCCTCGCGAGCCGACATAGCCGTGCACGGTCATCGACTCCACGGTGGGGCCGACCTGGTCCTTGACGTCCTCCCCCAGCGACTGGGCGTAGAGGTTGCCGGAGTCGGTGTCGCCGACCAGCACGGCCTTGCCCTTGAGTTCCCTGTCCCGGATGTACCGGGCGATGACGGCAGCCAGCTGAACGTTGGGCGGCCGCACCCGGAGCAGGTTCAACGGTTCCTCGTCGAAGTCGTCGGCGGTGACAAGTGAAGCCACGACGGGCAGGCCCTTGCCTCCGAGTGCGCGGACACCCTGCAGTGTTTCCGGCGAGCTGACGCCCATACCGATCACGCCCACCAGCGGCGCCGCACCGGAGGTCATCCCCGCCAGCTGGCCGACCACCGGTTCCCAGGCGCCTTCCGACGCCCCTTCGTTGGCCAGCACCAGCCGAACCTCCGGGGTGAGCCGATTGGCGGCCACCTGCGCGGTGTAGGCACCTTCCAGCTGACGCCGGATCGAATCGACGGAGAACACGCCGTTCCCGTTGCCCACCGGGAACGGAGCCATGAGCGCCACCGTGACGGCCGGGCCACCGCCGGACTCGACACGGGCGTTCTCCTCGGCGATCCGGTGCTCGACCGCGGCCAGCTCCGGCCGGAACACGTAGGTCCCGGCCGTCACGCCGACGCATTCGTCGCCGAAGGTGACACTGCTGGAGGACTGCAGGCCGGACGGACATTCCTGGCCGCGCACGGCAGTTCCGTAGACCACCACCGAAGTGACGACGAGAACGGCCGCGGCGAGCGCGGACACCCGGCGGAAACGACGCCGCCGGGCCGTGCTCGCGTCAAGGAACGCCCGTGACCGCACGGGCAGCGGAGTGTCCCCCTGCTCGGCCAGCTCGGCGGCGACGGTCAGCTGGGCGCCCCGGTACAGCAGGCGCTGCCGCTGGTGCTCGTCGTGCCAGCGCTCGGCCGCCGTGGCCAGCCGGCGGCGCACCAGCAGCGACTGGCGGCTGTCCTCCAGCCACGTCCGCAGCCGCGGCCACGCCCGCAGGACGGCGGAATGCGCCAGGCCGACCGCGTCCCCGTCGGTCACCACCAGTCCGCTCGCGACCAGCGCGTCCAGGATGCGTTCGGCCACCGGCCGGGTCTCCGGCGCGACGTCGTCGACCAGCGTGTCCCGGGCCACCAGCTGGCGGGTGATGGCCATCCCCTGCTGCACCGCGGCCAGCCGCAGCGCGAGCGCGCGGAGCACCACGCGGCCCGGCTCGTCGAGGGCATCGTGCACTCGCTCGGCCGAGGTCTCCACAGCGCGGGCGACGCGGCCGGAGTTCGCGTACCCGGTCACGGTCAGCAGGCCGCCCTGGCGGCGTTCCCAGGTTTCCCGCAGCGCGTGCGAGAGCAGCGGAAGCACCTCGCCCTGCTGCAGGTCGAGCTCCGTGCCCTTGTCCGCCGCGAGGGCCTCGGCCTGGTCGTGCACGTCCTGGAGCACGATCTGCACCAGCCCGGCCTGCAGGGTCAGCCCGGCGGCCGCGGCGGGCGCCTGGACCGCGGTCGCGAGCTCGGCACCCGAGAGCGGGCCGAGCAGGACCTGGCTGGTCTCCAACGCGCGGCGCAGTCCGGAGTAGGTCAGGCAGTGGCGATAGAAGTCCGCCCGGAGGCCGAGCAGGACGACGGCGTTGCCCAGCAGCCCGTCGCCGTCCGGCCCGGCGGTGAGGGCCGCGACGAAGCTGTCGCGTTCCTGGCGGTCGGCGCACTCGGTGAAGATCTCCTCGAGCTGATCGACGACCAGCAGGATCGGCCCGGTTCCGCGGTCGGCCAAGGCTTCGTACAGGGCGCTCAGCGGCCGCGGCCCAGGAGTGAACACGATCGGGAGGCGAGGTTCCACGGCGTGGGCCGCGCCGAACGCCACGCCGGCGCGCAGCAGCGAGGACTTGCCCACCCCCGACGGGCCGACCAAGGTCACCGGCGGGTCGCCCGGTCGCGCCTTCGCGACTCGGTCGAGCAGCGTGCGCGTCTCGTCGGCGCGGCCGAAGAACCAAGCCGAGTCCCCGGTGTCGAACGCGGCGAGCCCGCGGTAGGGGCAGGCGTCTTCGTCGCCGGTGCCTGGTTCGGTGTCAGGGTCGGTGTCGGTGAGCCGGAACGCCGGGTTGATCGCGAGGACGAACCCGTCGGCCGCCTCGGTCGCCAGGCGCCGAGGTCGCGGAAAGCCGCGCGCGGGCAGCATTTCCCGCAGGTGGGCGTACACGTGCTGCAGGGTCAGCTCCCGCGGGCCGTCCGGGTCGCCTTCGGTCAGCAACTGGATCAACGCACCGCCGAACGCGGTGTGCCGGTCCCCCGGCGGTGCGAGGGCGGCCTCGTTCGCACCGGCGGCGGTCAGCACGTAACCGCCGTGGATGCGCGAGAGACCGGTCGCCTCGGGCCCGGCCGTATCCCCCAGCGTCGCGAACGCGCGCCCGGAGTAACAGCAGTCCAGAATGACGATCTTCACGCGCGCCGGGCTCTCCAGCACGGCGTCACGCACCTGGGCGTAGGCGACGGCGGTGTGCGTCAGGTACCCCGGACGGCTGTCGGTGGCGGCGGTGGCCAGGTAGAGGGTGCCGTCGAGACTGACCAGCCCGTGACCGCAGAAGTAGATCAGCAGCGCGTCTTCCGCGCGCCGCGTCTCCTCGGCCAGCGCTTCACCGACACCGAACGGCAGGGCCGGATCGAGGACGACCCGGACGTTGCCGGCCGTCATCCCGCACCGGTCGACCAGCGTGGTGGCGAGATCGGTCACCGTCGCCGCGACGGCCGGGACACCAGTGAGGCCGGCCGCGCCGGAACCACCGGTGGCGCACCCG
The DNA here is from genome assembly GCF_030182635.1 of Amycolatopsis ponsaeliensis. Classification (NCBI taxonomy): domain Bacteria; kingdom Bacillati; phylum Actinomycetota; class Actinomycetes; order Pseudonocardiales; family Pseudonocardiaceae; genus Amycolatopsis; species Amycolatopsis ponsaeliensis. The sequence continues at coordinate 102,859 of NZ_JAPZLD010000001.1, read as the reverse complement.
GTGCCGATGAGGACCGCCCGCGAGCCCGCCGCGCGCAGATCGGTCACCGCAGCTCGCTGGGGGCAGGGCCGGTTTTGCTCACGGGCATCAGTATCTGTAGCTCGGAACCGTGCGTTACAGAGAAGCGCGAAGCGCCCTCGATCGTGGCCCAGAGCGGCCCGAGCCGAACCGGGCGCGGGCCGCTCACGGTCGCGCCGGCTTCAGAAGTCCATGTCGCCGACGGGGGCGGCTGAAGCCTTCTCCGGCTTGTCCGCCACGACGGCCTCAGTGGTCAGGAACAGCGCCGCGATCGAAGCGGCGTTCTGCAGCGCGGAACGGGTGACCTTCGTCGGGTCCGGCACACCGGCGGCGAGCAGGTCCTCGTAAACACCCGTGGCAGCGTTCAGGCCGTGACCCTGCGGCAGGCCCTTGACCTTCTCCACCACAACGCCACCCTCGAGGCCGGCGTTGATCGCGATCTGCTTGAGCGGCGCCTCGACGGCCACCTTGACGATGTTGGCACCAGTGGCCTCGTCGCCCTCGAGCTTCAGACCCGCGAACGCAGCCTCGGCAGCCTGGATGAGAGCGACGCCACCACCGGCGACGATGCCCTCTTCAACAGCGGCCTTGGCGTTGCGCACCGCGTCCTCGATGCGGTGCTTGCGCTCCTTGAGCTCGACCTCGGTCGCGGCACCGGCCTTGATGACGGCCACGCCGCCGGCCAGCTTCGCCAGCCGCTCCTGCAGCTTCTCACGGTCGTAGTCCGAGTCCGAGTTGTCGATCTCGGCACGGATCTGGTTGACCCGACCCTGGATCTGGTCGGCGTCGCCCGCACCCTCGACGATCGTCGTCTCGTCCTTGGTGACGACCACCTTCCGCGCCCTGCCCAGCAGCGACAGCTCGGCGTTCTCCAGCTTCAGGCCGACCTCCTCGCTGATGACCTGGCCACCGGTCAGGATCGCCAGGTCCTGGAGCATCGCCTTGCGACGGTCACCGAAGCCCGGCGCCTTGACGGCCACCGACTTGAAGGTGCCTTTCAGCTTGTTCAGGATCAGCGTGGCCAGCGCCTCGGTCTCCACGTCGTCCGCGACCACCAGCAGAGGCTTGCCGGCCTGCATGACTTTTTCCAGTAGTGGCACCAAGTCCTTGACCGTGGCGATCTTCGTCGAGGTGAACAGCAGATAGGGCTCGTCGAGGACGGCGTCCATCCGGTCGGTGTCGGTCACGAAGTGCGTGGACAGGTAGCCCTTGTCGAAGCGCATGCCCTCGGTGAGCTCCAGCTCGAGGCCGAAGGTGTTGCTCTCCTCGACGGTGATGACGCCTTCCCGGCCGACTTTGTCCATGGCCTCGGCGATCAGCTCGCCGATGGTGGTGTCGGCCGCGGAGATGGACGCGGTGGCCGCGATCTGCTCCTTGGTCTCCACCTCCCTGGCGGACTTGTGCAGCTCCTCGACGACGGCCTCGACGGCCGCCTCGATGCCCCGCTTCAGGGAGATGGGGTCGGCGCCGGCGGCGACGTTGCGCAGCCCCTCGCGAACGAGGGCCTGCGCGAGCACGGTGGCGGTGGTGGTGCCGTCACCCGCGACGTCGTCGGTCTTCTTGGCGACCTCCTTGACGAGCTCGGCCCCGATCTTCTCCCACGGGTCCTCGAGCTCGATCTCCTTGGCGATGGAGACACCGTCGTTGGTGATGGTCGGCGCGCCCCACTTCTTCTCGAGCACGACGTTCCGGCCCCGCGGGCCGAGGGTCACCTTGACGGCATCGGCGAGGATGTTCAGCCCACGTTCGAGGCCGCGGCGGGCGTCCTCGTCGAACGCGATCAGTTTGGCCATTGCGGTGTCGTCCTTTCCGGACAGAGTGCGGCAGGGGTTCTCGCCGGGTGGCCGGTGCCGGTGCCCGCGACGGGTGGATCAGCCGATCCCGCCGGCACCGGCAACCCGGCTGGCACTCCGCGATGCCGAGTGCCAGCCCCACCATACACAAAAGTGCGTGTACGCAAAATTGCGTTCGCGCATGATCGTGGTTAGGCTGGCGGCATGGCAGCGCACGAACCGGACCACGACCACGACGAGCCGGATCCCGGTCCCCGCCTCGGGTTGCGCGAGCGGAAGAAGCTGGCCACCCGCGAGGCCCTCAGCGTCGCCGCGCTGCGCCTGGCGCTGGAACACGGCCCGGACAACGTGCGGGTCGACGACATCGCCGACGCCGCGGGCGTGTCACCCCGGACCTACAACAACTACTTCTCCAGCCGGGAGCAGGCCATCGTGGCCGCGGTGACGGCCGAACGGGCGTTGCGGATCGCGGCCGCGCTGCGCGCCCGTCCCGCCACCGAACCCCTGGATCGAGCGGTGATCGACACGGTCGTCGAGCAGTACACCGGTGAACCGGCCGGCGAGGCGCTGACGATGATCACCACGACACCGCGGCTGCGGGCGGAGTTCATCGAGGCCGCGTCCGCGGTCCAGTCCCCGCTCGCCGCCGCGCTGGCCGATCGCATCGGCGACACCGAGTCCCTCACCGCCGACGTGCTCGCCGCCGCGGTCTCGGCGGCCATCCGGGTCGCCATGCAGTGCTGGGTGCGTCCACCGGCCGAGAACACGCTGGCCGGCAAGGGGTTTCTGGTCGTCACGGAGAGGCCGCTGCCCGAACTGTTGCGCGAAGCCCTGGACTGCCTCGCCCCCGCCCTCCGGGCCGCCGACCCGGACGGAGCCTCCAACTGACCGTTTTGCGGCAAGGGAGAACCGGATGTCCCGTACCATCGTGCGGGTTGACGCCTCTTCCGACGCTTGGAGACATCCGTTATGGGCTATGACGATGTCGAGGCGGAACTTCGCAGGCATCCGAAAGTGCGGGAGTGCGTGGTCGCCACGATCCACACCGGGTCACGGAACACCCTCGTCGCGTACGTTGTCACCGCCGGCCGAACCGATCCAGCGGAGATCCGGGCGTTCCTGGCCACCCAGCGGGTGCGATCCGACCGGATCCCCCGGGCCGTGATAGTGGTGGACTCCCTGCCCCGCACCAGTTCCGGTGAGGTGGACCGCGAAGGTCTTCCGCTCCCGGTGCTGCCGGGACGAGCCGCAGGCGGCAAGGGGTCGCTGCCCGCGTTCGGCGATGGGCCGCCCGGGCCGGTCATGCTGGTTCTGGCAGTGATCGTCGCCGTGCCGGCGTTCCTGCTGACCAACACTTTCTGGCCGGGCTCCACCGACCTGTCGGTGGTGCCCCAGCCGTGGGCCGGGCTGTTCACCGTGCTCTATGTGGCCGAATGCCTGTCCTTCGGACTGGGGGCCGGTTTCCTGTTCCTCGGCCGCAGGCGGTTACTCGGGATGGGACGCCCGCCATGGCTGACCACGCTGGCTCACCTGTCGGTGGTCTGGCTGCTGGTCGCTTGGTGGCCGCAGGACAACTTCTACCGGCTCGCCGCCAAGAACGACTGGGAGCGTCAGGCCGCCCTCGTCTACGGGTTCAACATCACGTTGATGATCGCCGCGGCCGTGCTCGTCGCCTTCGCGGTCCGCGAGGATCGCGCAGGCTGACCTCCAGATCGCCGAACATCTCGCCCAGGGCCGCGTTCGCGCCGCGGACGACGTTCTCCGCCTCCTCGAGGATCCGCCTGGTACGCGCCGCGATCGCCACACCCAGGTAAGGGACGGGATCGAAGGCCGCCGTCGGGATGGTGACCAGCAGGGACGCGCCGAGCACCCGGCACCTCTGGGCAGTACGGGCGACGTGCTCACGCAGCGCCCCCGCCGGCAGCCGCGCACCCAGCGGCAACCGGTCGAGCGTGCGGACGAAGTGACACCCTCCTCGCAAGCGATCGAAGGCAGCCTGAAGGTGGAACGCGACAGCCGGCCCGGTGAGCCGCAGGTTGATCTCGACTGGAGCGAGACGACCTGACCGGTCAGTGACGAAATCGACGTCGTACCAACCCCGATAGCCCTCCTGAGCCAAGGCCCGGCCCACCGCGCCCCCGAACCGGACGGCCGTGTCGGTCAGCGGCTCGGCCAGAACACCGGGACCGACGGTGACTCCGCGGTAGCTGGTTTCCTCGACGTCCATCAGGCCGACGCCGACCGGGTGAACCTCGCCGTCGGAGTCGATGACTGCGTCGAAGGTGGGATTGCGGTAGGGGCCCGGTCCCTCCACGTACTCCTCCAGCAGCACGTCGCCGGCCCAGCGCCGTGCCAGGGCTCGGAGCCCTTCCGTCTCAGGGGACACGATCAGCGTGCCCGACCCGCCGACGCCGTACTCCCTCTTCAGAACCACCCGCGTCCCTCCGGCCAACTCCCGGGCGAGGGCGCGACGCGAACCGACCTGCCGTTGTGCGGGGACGACGATTCCCGGGTGCTCGGAAGCGAGCGCACGGAACAATGCGTGCGCATGCCTCTTGGACTCATACCGTCTGATGGCCGCCAGCACACCGCCGGGTGATGCGGCGATCGGTTCGAACGCCGCCGTCCGCCCCCACGGCAGCACGGGCGCTGCCCGGGAGGCGAGGCGTTCCCACAACTCCGCCCGGGCCACGATCGCCTCGGAAACCCGGCCGTCACCGGCGATCCCGCTGATCACCTCCACGTCACTCCAGCCGAGTGCGGCACTGATGTCCCGGACCCACCAATCGCCGACCTGCTGGGGAAGAACGAGAATCGCGGGCCGCGGACCGCAGAACGCGGCCAGGCACGAATAGTGGTCGGGACCCCGCACACCGCCGGCGAACTGGCCGTTGAATTCGGCGACATTGCCGACCCGGACCGCAGGTCCTCCCGCGTTCCAAACCACCGACCAGGAGGGCTCCGGACGAACCGGCCACGCCACCAGCACCGGCAGGGCACGGTCCGCGTCCTGCTGGGCAACGGTGTGTCGCTGCGCGCCCATCGCCAGGTAGAACCCCTCGGCGTTGGGGTCGGATTCGATCGTCGCCCGGGTGAACCCCAGCCGCCCCGCCGCTTCCATCACATGCTGGTAGAGCATGCGCCCCACGCCGCGGCCCATCGCGTCCGGCTCCACGAACAGCAGGCCGAGTTCACCCTCCGGCGGATCACCCTCGAAAGTGGCCACACCCAGAACCACGCCGTTCCGTTCGGCGACCACGGTGCGCCGTTCGACGACCTCACCGCGCCGAAGCCGAAGTTCATCCCGGCAGCCGGCCAGGAACGCTTCGTCATAGCCCCAATACGCCTTGGAACGCATTGTCAGCCCACTGAGCGCTTCGGCTTCGTCCGGCCGCGCCGCCCTCAGCTTCACCGGTCCGGTCAGGTCACTCATGCCAAGATGTTCTCACTGGGGCAGCAAGCGTGAGGTGCCGAACGACGATCGGCAAAGTGTGTCGAACGGGCAAACAGCTCGACCGCTCCTCGTTCGATTCCCGCCGGAGTGCGCGAGCAGACGGGCGGCAGCTGCTTCTGGTGTCCCGGCGGTCCTGCTACGCTCGTCCGCGATGACTACCTACTCCAGCAGATCGGGGGTTCCGTTCGCCAAAGGTGAGTGCTGATGCACCCTTTGACCGCGAACGAGAACTTCCGCCTCCTTTTCTGGGCGCGCGTGCGCGAGTTCGCCGTGCCGCAATCGATGATCGAGTCAGCGACTGCCCGCCGGGTGGTGGGCGACTGGGCCGGGGCCTGCGCCGCCGCGCGGGTCGATGTGGATCTGGACCTGCGAGCCGTGGGTCGTACCCACGGCGCCGGGTTGGCGGCACAGGTCCGCGCCGATCTGCGTCACCTGGCTCCTGACCTGCTTCGCTGGCATTTCCCGAGGATCAGCCCGGACGGCCTGGTGCGGCCGGGCCTCACCGTGTCCCTCGCTCGGTACTGTTCGACCACTGACAGCGGCGGTGCGATACACCTCGTGGCGCGCACGCCGCCCGCCTGGGCGAATGCCGGTCAACGGATCAGCCTCGCGCTGTGGACACCGTCCCGGCGCGACGCGGGTCCTCATCCACATCCCCGTCCCGACCGCCGTCATCGCTTCGACCTGCACCGCCACTTGTGGGACGCGCGCCGGACCGGTGAACTGCGGGAGCGGTCCGGACACGGGGTGGGCGCCTGCGCCGTGGACCGGTGGATCGCCGAAGCGGCGCTGCTGCTGCACGCGGACAGGTGCGCGGACGACGTCGTCGCCGTGCGGCTCACCAGCCGGCGCCGGCTGCTGGTGCACCTGGGCGCGCCGGGTGCGGCAGCCGGCGGCCGGGCGGTGCCGGTCCTGTCCGACGCCGCGACCTGGGTCCCGCCCGATCTGCGGTTGCTCCACGCCGGACTGATCGACGCCGACCGGCTGCACCCGCTCGTCGCCTCGGCCCTTCGACCCGGCCACCGGCCGGCCGGTGCGGCACGGATTCCGGACGGCTCGCCGAATTCGCGCTTCGTCGAATGTCGTGGTGCCACCCATCGGATCGCCGTGGTGGACGGGGTTCTTGTCCCGCTGGACCACGATTCCGCCGAGATCCGCCGCGAAGAGCTGCTGGGCGCGCTGGGCGGCACCGAGCTGCCGTGCCTGCGCGCGATCGACGAGGCGCACCGGCACCCGGAAAGCCTGGTGGACGTCCGAGCTCGGCTGGACCACGGCGACAACGCCGGCGCCCTCTCCGCCGTCGAAGGTCTGCTCGGACCGGACGTGCTCCTGCGCAGCGGCGCACTGCGCGACGAACTCGAGACGGCCGTGCGCCGGCAGGTGCTCCACGGGCTATACCGGGCCGGGCTGGCCGGATCCGGTCCGATTTCGTCCACAAAGGACAAACTCCGGCGTGCTGCGCGGATCCGGCCGCGCCACGCGACCCGTCCCTGACCTCTCACCTCTCCGCCCGCCTGGCCGGCACCCGGCCTCGAACCGACCCCAAGGTGATCAAAACTGTCTACTGCCATGGATATTTCTTCCGAAGCGGCACACCTCCGACCGCTCGACGTCGCCGCCGATCTGCTGACCCTGTTGCACGACACGACCACCGAGCCGCGTGCCGACACCCAGCTGGAAGCCTTGACACTGGCCGTGTCCGCCGATCTGCCGGTACTGCTGTGGGGCGAGCCGGGCATCGGCAAGACCGCCGCGCTGAACCAGCTCGCGGAGGCTCTCGACCTGCCCCTGACCACGGTGATCGCGAGCGTGCACGAGCCGTCCGACTTCTCCGGGCTGCCCGTGGTCGGCGACGATCCCGCGACGCAGGGGGTGCCGATGGCCCCGCCGGAGTGGGCCGTGCGCCTGGTCCGCGCCGGCCGCGGTCTGCTGTTCCTGGACGAGCTGTCCACCGCGCCGCCCGCCGTCCAGGCCGCGCTGTTGCGCGTCGTGCTCGAGCGACAGGTCGGTGCCTTGCGGCTGCCGCCGGGTATCCGGATCGTCGCCGCCGCCAATCCGCGTTCCTCCGCGGCCGACGGGTGGGAGCTGAGCCCGCCGCTGGCCAACCGGTTCGTCCATCTCCAGTGGACCTACGACCACGACGTCGTGCTCCGCGGGCTGGGCGGGACGTGGCCGAAGGCGGAGCTGCCACGGCTGGACCGGGAGCGGCTGCCCGACGCCGTGACCTTCGCCCGCCGCGCCGTCTGCGGCCTGCTCGCCGCCCGGCCCGAACTGGTTCACCAGCTGCCGAAGAACGAAGCACGCCGTGGCGGTCCGTGGCCCTCCCCACGCAGCTGGGAGATGGCGCTGCGCCTGATCGCGTTCACCACCGCGGCGGGCGTCTCCCGGGACGTGTTGTCCATGCTGGTGCGGGGTGCCGTCGGCGACGGTCCCGGTCTGGAACTGCTGGCCGGCCTGGATCGGATGGATCTGCCGGACCCCGAAACACTGCTCGCGGACCCGGAGGCGGCGGTGCTGCCCGAGCGTGGCGACCTGCGCCGGACGGTGCTCGACGGCGTGGTCGCGGCGGTGCGCAAGCGGCCGGAGCTGTCCCGGTGGAACGCGGCGTGGTCGCTGCTGGTGCGAGCGCTGGAAACCGGCGCGCCGGACCTGGTGGTCGTGCCCGCGGCCACGCTCGCCGCGCTGCGCCGCGACGACTGGCAGGTGCCGGCGGCGATCGAGCGGCTGTCCGTGGCGGTGTCGTTGTCGCGGCGGGCGGACGAGGCCGCGGCCGGCGTGGGAGAGCGCCGATGATGGACGAGGAGAAGCTGTTCGCCGCTCGGTTGCACGCCGTCCGGAGCCGGCCGTATCTCGCGACGGCCTTGTTCGCCCTGCACACGGTGGAATCCCGGCGAGTGCCGACGATGGCCGTGGACCGTCACTGGCGCTGTTACGCATCGCCGGCGTTCGTGGACCGCACTCCGCCGGCCGAGCTGGCCGGGGTCTGGGTGCACGAGGTCTCCCACCTGCTGCGCGACCACCACGGGCGCAGCGACCGGTTCGCCGTGAAGCACGAGCTGACCGGGCCGGGAGAGCGATTGCGGATGAACATCGCCGCGGACTGCGAAATCAACGACGACGTGTTCGGCGACGGCCTGGTGCGGCCCGAGAGCGCCGTCCTTCCGGCGTCGCTCAGGCTTCGCGAGGGGCAGCTGATGGAGGACTACCTGCGCGAGTTCAGTCTTGGGCCCTACACGGCCGGATACGCCTGGCTCGACTGCGGCAGCGGCGCGGACGGACTGGAGCGCGAGTGGGATCTGGGTGCCGAGGGTGCGCACGGGCTCAGCGCGCAGGAACGCGACGCCGTCCGGTTCCGGGTTGCGCACGGCATCAACGGGAGCCCCGGCGATGTCCCGAAGGGCTGGCAGCGCTGGGCGCAGGAGGCGTTCCACCCGCCGCAGCCGTGGCGAGAGCTGCTGGGGGCGGCGGTCCGTTCGGCGATGTCCGGTGCCGGGGAGGACTACACCTACGGCCGGCCCGTGCGCAGGTCGGCGAGCCTGCCCGGGGTTGTCATGCCGAGCCTGCGGCGCCGGCCGCCGCGCGTCTGCGTGATCGTCGACACCTCCGGCTCGGTGAGCGACGCCGAATTGGGGAGCGCACTCCTCGAAATCGCGGCGATCGTCCACGCGGTCGGCGGCCGGCGCGATCTCGTCTCGGTGCTGTCGTGCGACGCCGCCGCCCACGTCACCCATGAGCTGTGCCGTGCCGAGGGAATCCCGTTGGTGGGCGGCGGCGGCACGGATCTGCGCACCGGCTTCGTGAAGGTCCAGCGCGGCAACCCCCGTGCCGACGTGATCGTGGTCCTGACGGACGGCCAGACACCGTGGCCGGAGGCACGACCGCCCGGCCGGACGATCGTGGGCCTGTTCTCCCGGCCGCGTCCGGTGGACGAGAACAATCCGCACTACAGGCCGGAAGCGCCCCCTGCTTGGGCGAGAGTGGTCACCGTGGGCTGATGGGTCGACGAGCTGCACTCGGCGGGCGATGGCCTTCTACAGCGTGCCCACCGAGTGCGGGCTGCCCGCTGGACGTGGCTCAGACCCCGTTGATCCGTTCGGTGAGCTCGTCGCGGTACTCCCGCACCGCCTGAAACTCCGGTTCGTCGCCGGTCGCCCGCTTCAACGCGCCTTCCAGGATCTTCAGCCCCTGACGCTCGTCGCCGCGCGCATCCGCCTGCCTCGCGGCGTTCTCCATGGCTTTGGCGAGCTTGGTCCGCGCCTCGGGTTCCTGGGCGGCCTTGGTGATCCGGATCCAGTTGCCACCCGGATCGACGACGGTGAACCCGGTGTACCGGTCGTTGCGCAGCCGCGGCCGGGTCATCCGCGGGATGCCGGAGACGAGCAGTTTCCCGTGCACAGAACGCATCCCCGCCGCGAAGGCCTCGAACAGCTCGCCGGTGTCCGCCACGATGACCAGGCACGTGCTGTACGACTGCGCCGGGTCGTAGCCGTCCATCCCGAAGAAGTGCAGATTGATGTCCTCCCGTCGCAGCGCGACGTGCGGGTTCGGCCGCGTCTGCCGATAGGTGATCTCGAAGCCGAGCATCTCGTAGAACGACGCGATCTCATCGATGGAAGGACAGGGCAGGAGCGGAATGGTCAGTTCGTTCGCCATCGCCCGAAACTATGCCCGGACCTGTCGAAACGACACCGAGCTATTTGCTCATGCGAACAGCATGACTGTCCCCTTCGAAGGCATGACAACTTCAGTGCCAGCCGAGGTCGGCCAGCTGTTTCTCGATTTTGTCCCCAGGCCACACCGTCACCTTGTCCAACCGGCCCGACGCGGTTCGGAATTTGAGGCCGCGACCGGCACGCACCCACCACAGGCCGGTCACCTCGGCGCGGGTGATCCGGATCGTTTCGGTGCGATGGATGCGCAGCTCGATCTGGCCGCGGCTGACCAGCAGGCTGGCAAAGAGCCACGTCGCGTTGAGCCGGTTCACCTGGGCCCCGCCCTTCAGGACGAGGTCGTAGTCCTCGTCGCGCAGCGCAGCGAACTCGCGTGCGTGGGCCGGGTCCGGCGGCGGGACCCGGCCGAAAGCCCGGAACTTCTCCGGCCACCGGATCCTGATGATCACCATCACGACGGCCAGAACCACGAACGCCGGCACGATGATCCCCAACTCCGCACCAGAGCCCATCGATGTCCCTCCTGCGCGAAGTATCCCACTCGTTCTAGTCGCCGACCCCGAGACGATCCGCGTCGGGCACGGGCGACGACGTCCGGCGGACCGGAGCCGTGATCCGGGCGACGGAGCCGGCGAACCGGTGGCGCTCATCGGCAGGCAGCGCACCGGCGATCTCGGCGATCCGTTCGTCGACGTCGGCGTAGAGCGCACCGACGATCTGCTTGCCGAGAGCGGTGGCGCTGAGTGTCACCGTCCGCCGATCGTGCTGGAGCGTCTCCCGCCGCACGAGCCCGCGCCGTTCCATGCGGTCGACGAGCCCGCTGAGTGCGTTCTTCGCCGCTCCGAGCGCCTGCGCGAGCTCGCCCATGCCTTGCGGCTCATCCATGATCACGCACAGGAGAGTCGCCTGCGCAGACGTGAGGTCGTGTTCGGCGCAGATCTGCACGTACCGGCGCTGCACCAGCACCGACAACCACACGAGGTCGTTCCCGAAGCCGCTGTTCTCCGCCACCGCCACGTCCTTCCCTTCGCTTCGCGTCAGCTTACCTTGCGGAAGTTCACGACAAGAACTACTATAGTTCACATCAGGAACTAACAGTGAGCTCATGGAGCCTCACAATTGGTGAGCACGAAGAGAGAAGGATCATGGACACACAGCCGTCCGGCACGATCGCCGTCTTCGGCGGTACGGGCAAGCAAGGCGGGGCGGTCATCGACGCGCTGCTGTCCCGGGGTGCGCAGGTACGCGCCCTCGTCCGCAACCCCGGCTCCGACCGGGCGCAGGCACTTGCCGCGCGCGGGGTCGAGCTCGCGCGCGTCGAGATCGGCGACGCCGCCTCGCTGTCGGCCGCACTCGAGGGAGTGGACGCGTTCTTCTTCATGACCACACCCGAAAGCACCTCCGCCGCCGACATCGCGGCCGAGACGCCGCAGGGCGTCGCCCTCGCCGACGCGGCGGTCGCCGCGGCCGTACCGCACGTCGTGTACAGCTCGGTCGGTGGCGCGGAACGCGACTCGGGCGTGCCGCACTTCGAGACGAAGCGGCGGGTGGAGGAGCACCTCGAGAAGTCCGGCCTGCGGGTGACGGTGGTCCGCCCGGTCGCCTTCATGGACAACTTCGCGGGCATGGGGCCGAGCGTCGAGAACGGCGAGGTCGTGCTGCGCTGGCCGCTGCCCGACGGCGTCCCGCTGCAGCTGATCGCCGTGCGGGACATCGGGCAGATCAGCGCCGCGTTCCTGCTGGAGACCGCGAAGGCTGCCGGCGGCACCATCGAAATCGCGGGCGACGAGCTCACCGGCAGCCAGATCGCCGCCGCGTTCGGCGCGCACGCCGGGCTCCCGGCCCGGTACGAAGCCCTTCCCCTGCAGGTCCTCGGGGACGACGAGGACGCGCAGGCGATGTTCCGCTGGTTCGCGGAGACGCCCGCTTACCAGGCCGACTTCGAAGCGGCGAAGACGATCGAGCCGAGCGTGTGGGACCTGCCCACCTGGATCCGTTCCAGCGGCTGGACGGTCCCGGCCGCGAATCGATGACCAGCGTGGGGGCCTCCGGACCCGGAGGCCCCCACGACGTACACCCGCGCGACCGGACCGAGCGGCGCACGGAAGCCGCTCACTGGCGGTCCAAGGACGAGATCGTCGCCGAGGCCCTGCGGCGCCAGAACAACGGCGACGCAGCCGAGATTCCGGACACCGGCGGCCGGACCGCCGCCAGCCACCGCGCCCGGCGGCGTCACCCACCGAGATGACCGTCTTGACCGGGGCGGCGGCCTGTACCGTCTCTTGTGGACATCGGTCGCACACATCGCACTGGAGGACGAAGCTTTCTCGGCGACCTTCACCGAGTTCGCTTGTCCAGCAGGGAGCTACCGGGCCGAAGCCGCCATTCAGTGGCGAACGAAGGCTTCGGCCTCCTCCTTCTTCCACGCGTCGAACCAGGCGAGCCATTCCGGGCTGCAGTTCAGCGTCGGGGCGAACCGGATGACGCAGGCTCCCAGCTCGTCACGGCTCAGCGTCAGCTGCCCGGCCTTGTCCACTCGGGTGAGAGGGATCATGAGATCGCTGAACCCGGGTAAGCGAGAGCCGATCATGTGCCACGTGCCTGACCGGCTCTCACCGAGCCACGGGGCACGTTCGTAGGCGGCGAGCATCGTCGCCAGGAAGAGCAGGTAGAACCCGGTCGACGACGGGGGAAGGTCCCGTCCGATCGGGAACTGACGGCGCACGGCTGCCGGCTCGAACGGCGCCCGCGGCTCGAGCGCCGCGGGAGTCGTCTCGTCCGGTACCTCGTCCGAGGCGAGCAGTTCGGCCAGCGCCGACTTGTCGTCGAACATGGGGCGCATCTCGGCCGACAGCGGGGTGATCTCGGCTTCGGGCTCGTCGTGCCCGAAGGATCCGGAGAGCGCGGATGCCTCGGACAGCCTGCCGATGTCGGCAAGCTCCATCAACACGAGCCAGCGGAGCGGGAGCACGTAGGCCGGCGACGCGGCGATCCGCGCGAGCATGGCATGGAGATCCGGATCGAGCTCACCGGCGGAGAAGAATCGCCGGAGCAGGCCCACCAGCGGACCTGGTGTCTCATCGGGCGTGCCGTGCAGCTGCACCGACAGCAGCCCACGAGCTCCCATGGCTTCGACGTATCGCTCCATCGGCACCAGGTCACGACGGCACAGCTCCACGACCACGCCCGGATGGGAAGACGCGATCCTCGGTGCGAGGCCGACCACGGTCCCGGCCAGCGCGTCCGGCTGGGACTCCAGGCGGCGAGCCAGTTCGGCGGGCACCGTCCCGTCGGCGACCACCTGGAACAACTCGTCGACGATGGCGGCGCCGCACTCGGCGTTCACGGCGACGTTCCCGGTCAGGATCGCCCGGCAACTTCGCCGAGCTGTCGGGAAGGTGTCCGGCGGACAGGAGAGCAGCAGCGCCAGCAGCTGGGTGTCCCTGGTTCTGGTGTAGAGCAGAATCGCGGCCGTGTAGAGCCGATCGAGCACTCTCGGGCTCGGGCGCATGAACCGCAGCGAACGCAGAGCGAACTCCACCTGGACGCGACGGTCGGCATCCGACCGGTCGAGCACGAGCAGCTCCAGACAGTCGTCGATGCCGTCGGCGCGTCGTGCGTCGAACTGCTGGATCGCAATCTGGGGGACCACTTCGCTGGTGTTGAACTGGATCAGCGGCCGGATCATGCCGATGACGTCGCGTGCGCTGTTGCAGTGGCGGACGATGAAACACGCGGCGAAGTACTCGAGGAACGTGCGGTGGGTGAATCCGAAGAGCCGTTCCCCGCGTTCGGAGGTTCCGGTCTGTGCCAGCAGCCAAGCCCGCCCGGCACAGAAGTCCAGGAAGTCCTGAGCCTGCAGAGAAGCGGACTCGGCGTCGTCGACGACGTTGCGCTCGAAGTAGTCCTTGATGTTCTGTTTCAGCCTTCCTTCGGGAAGTCCGCTCTGCACGCTTCCCTGGTTGAAGAAGTTGTACGCGAGCTCTTGGATCAAGTACCGCGTCTTGGTGTTCGACTTGAACGAAATAGGTACGCGGCGCATCCGGTCCCATCGTTCGAAGAGCAGCTCGGCGCATTCTTCGTACACCTGCGGCCGGTTTTCCGGGATGAACCCGTCGTACTCGTAGATCATGCACAGCAGCGACAACATCAGCGGGTTGGTCCGCAGATCGGCGACGTGCACGCTGTCCTCGAGGAAGTTCCGCACCCGGTCGCCGGGCTCGAAGTGCCTCGGCTGAGCGACGATCCGGAACCAGCGCTGAACGTACAGTTCCAGCTGCTCGTCGGTGAAGTCGGGAAGGTAGTAGACCGGGAAGAGTGCCGGGTCGAGACGGGCGCGGAGGTAGCCCTCCTCGCGGGAAGTCACCACTACCGTGACGAGCGGATAGCGTCGGCAGAACTCCTCGATCCCGGCGACCGTCGAACGCCGCATGTCGATTTCTTCAATCTCGTCGAGGCCGTCGAAAACGATCACGCCGAGCCCCAGGAAAAGGATGTCCCGGATGGTGTCGGCACCGAACTCGGCCTGCGCCACGACGCGCAGGGTGTCGGCCAAGATGGTGAGGTAGGAGGTGGTCGGCGCCTGATGGTCCTTGAGTTCGACGACCATCGGCGCGATCGGCGTCTCGTCGTCCTGGCGCGAGGCGACACGATGGAGCAGGTTGCGGATGAAGGTGCTCTTGCCGGCCCCGGGGTGGCCGACGACGACGAAACGCCGGTCTGCCATCTCCGACTCCGCCAGCGGCGCCAGGTCGTTCGCAGCTGCGGCCGCGAAGTCCTCGACGGCCTCTGCCGGGCCGCCGGTATCCGATCGTTCGTCGGCGCCGGGGCGCGCTCGACGGGACTTGACCATTTGGAAGTGGGGTCGCGGAGTCAGCAAGCGGGCGACGTAGATCTGCTCGATGGGGACTCGGTGGTCATCACGCGAGTGCGGCATCACCATCATGGCGTACCGCGTTCGCATCGCCTGGCGGATCACGCGAACGGCGGCGTGGGCAGCGGAAGCCCGTTGCCGCTGGCCCGAAAGAGCCCATCGCTCGGATACCGCGGACGCCAGTGAGGACTCGGCGGGCGGGCTCCCGCCGAGGTTGCGAAGGCTTGTCGCGTAGAGGAAATCATCGGAGGTGAAGACATTCTCTTCACGCAGTTCCTGGAGCTGCAGGCGCACGCACGCGCACAGCTCGGACCAGAGGGACTCGGCGATCCGTTTTCCTGCGCATCGGGAAGATCGAGCTTGTCCACGAGCTCCCGGACGAAGCTCTCCCCCAGCCGGTCGCACTCTTCCGCCGTGTCCGGGCCTTCTCCGGTCATCTCCAGATAGGCGAATATCTCCAGCAGGCCGGTGCACAGACGCCCTTGCAGGTACGTGGAGATCGCGGCCTGCTGCGCGCGCACGAGCTTGACATCTCGCCAGCTCGCCGACTGCCTGACCGGCGCCGGAGCGGGACGGAGCCTCTTCGCCGCAGCTTTCCACGCGGGCGCCGACGCTCGGACCGCCATACCGCCGACGGCTTTGGCTGCGGATTGCGCGATGAGAGTTGCCAGCACCGCCGAAGACATGTCCGCGATACTACCGGCTGGACAAGCCGGACACCGGCGGTTGTACAGCGCTGTCCAGGTCGACGACGCGTTGCTTCTTCACCGGCGGTACGAAACCTCTGACCCGGCAAGAATGGGAAGCGTCCTATCGTGAACGATCATCGCGGACGGGACCTGAGTGACAGTCTCGATAGAATCGGCCGCACGGACCGCTTGACCGGCGACCGCGATCTCGATATCCCTTCGGCCAGCGCAGTACTGGCCGGTTTGCCACAGAAGGGCGACGACCACCTCATGCCCATTGGACCTGGTCTACCGGCCAACGGCGCCCAGACCGGCAACGACAGGGGCCCCGCGCAGGCACCGAAGGCGTTCATCTCCTACGCCCACGACTCGGCCGACCACAAAGACGCGGTGCTCGCGCTGGCAGAACTACTCACCAGGAAGGGTATCGACGTCATCCTCGACCAGTGGGCCGACCCCGTCCGCAAGGACTGGGGCTCCTGGGCGCTCGGGCATATCATGAACAGCGACTTCGTGATCATCGTCGCATCGCTCGACTACCAGCGGGTCGGCGACGGCCTGATCGCCACGACGAACAACCCGGGCGCGCAGTCCGAGGTCGTGGTGATCCGCGACCAGCTCCACCACGACCGCCCTGCCTGGACTCGCAAGCTGCTGCCGGTGGTGCTCCCCGGCCACAGCATCGGCGAGATCCCCCTCTTCTTGCAGCCTTTCAGCGCCGACCACTACGTCATCAGCGAGTTGACCGACGCAGGCATCGACGACCTGCTGCGGACGCTGACCGGACAACCCAGCCGAGTCCGGCCGCCGCTCGGCGCCGTGCCGGACCTGCCACCGCTGCCATCCACGCTGCCGCCCTCGGCGTTCGCTCGGGCCGCCGAGCCGGCCGTGTCAGCACCACACTGGTCGGTGTTGCCGGAGCCGATCGCCGTGACCTGGCGTGCGACCCTGCTCGACGATCGTTGGGGCGCGCAGCGTGCCGCGATGGTGGAACTCCATATCGTGCCCGATGGTGGCGACCCGTTGCCGGCCGGCCGCCTCCGCCGAGTCGGCACCACACTGGCTTCGCTGGGCCGCGGCCACGGCCTGTTCGCTGACACCGACGGGGTGACTCCTCGATCGGACCAGACCGCAGTCGTTGCCACTACCGATGGCCTCGCGGGTTCTGGCGTAGCGGTACTCCGCAGCGGCCAATGCAGCGCATGGCTGCCGTTGCCGAAAGCCAAGATCGGCTATGTCCTGGACGCGGACGACGTCGCCGGCCGCGTCACCGGATTGCTGGCCCTCCTCGCCGAATTGGACATACCCCACCCGCCGTACGTAGTGCCGACGATCGGTATCGAGCCGGCCACATCGGTCTGGGAAGGCTCCATTGGTGACACAAACCGCACCAGCGTGCAGATGTCGCTACACCAGCGCGATCAGATCCGGCTCCCGGCGGACGAACGGCTGCGCTGGGACGACGTCGTCGGGCACCCCGACGTGGTCGCCGAGGAGCTGACGATCCGATTGCTCGAGGTCTTCCGCAACGGAAACCGCTGAACTGGACAGTTCCGGTCCGCCGCGGCCGCCACTTTCGCGGGTCTCGCGGCGGAAGTCCGGGGTCCCGCCCCGACCCCGTGCGGCGGCACTAGAATCGGTCGACGTGCCGCCCACGCGATGTCCCCGGGTGTTCGTCTCGTACGCCGGTGACTCTGGCGGACACACCGACACCGTCGTTCGGTTCGCTGAACAACTGCGCGGCGAACTGGGCATCGACGTGCGCCTGGATCTGTGGGAGCGCGATCAGCGGCGGGACTGGCTCGAATGGGCGGTGGACCAGATCGAGCACGGTGACTTCGTGCTCGCGATCGGCTCCCCCAAGTACAAGCGGCTGGCCGCATCGGACGGCGGTCCGCACGACCACGCCCGGTTCCAACTCGCGATGCTGCGCGAGCACCTGGCCGCGGACCGGGCTCAGTGGCTGGCCAAGATCCTTCCGGTCGTCCTGCCCGGATGCTCCGCTGACGACCTGCCGGCGTTCCTCCAGCCCTATTCCGCGACCCGATACGCAGTCCCCGAGCAACTCGACGAGTTGCTGCGTGTGCTGACCGGGCAGCCCCGCCGCGTCCAGCCGGAACTGGGACCACGCGCCGATCCGGCGATCACGGAACAAGACGGGCTGTTCCGCTCGGCAGTGCTGAGCGCGGACCTGAGCCGAGTACTGGTCGAGGCTGCGGAGGGCCTCGCGGGCGCGGTCGCCGACCTGTGGCGAGGTGAGTCCAGGCGGCTCGGCCTGGACGACCCGCGCCCGCTCGCCACCCGATGGCGCACTGATGACGGCGAATTCGACCGGCTCGGGCCGTTCTTCCGCCGGGACGTGCCGTCCCGGCGGCTGCTCATGCTCGGCCGCCCGGGATCCGGCAAGAGCGTATCGGCGATCCGGCTCGTGTCCGATCTGCTGGACGGGTGGACCAGGGGCGACCCGGTGCCGGTGCTGGTCCCGGTCACCGACTGGCACCCAGGTGAGCTGCACGCGTTCGACTGGCTCGCTCGCCGGCTGGCCCGCGACCACCGGCTGGGCCGGACCGTGCGCTGGGTCGACGGGACGCGCATCACGCTGGCGTCCGCGCTGCTGGAGGTGGGCCTGGTGCTGCCCGTCCTCGACGGCCTGGAGACGATCGCGGAGGACCTGAGGGCCGAGGCGATCGCGGCGCTCAACCGTCTGGGGTCGTCGATTCCGCTGATCGTCACGTGCGGCTTGGCCGAGTACCGCGAACTGGACGCTGCGGGTATCGGGCTGGCGCGCGCCACCCATGCCGAACTGCTGCCGCTCGGCCGGGATGACGTCGAGGAGTACTTGGCCGAGACCGTGCCCCATGGCGCGTCCCGCTTGGCCCCGCTGTTCGCCCGGCTGCGTGCGGAGCCCGCGCCGACGCCGCTCGTGGTGTGGCTGATCCGCGTGGTCCACCAGGAACTCGGCCGCGATCCCGGTGACCTGTGCGACCGGATCCGCTTCCCGGACTGGGACTCGATCGAGGCTCACTTGATGAAGCACCTCGTCCGCGGGGTCTATCCGGACTACCCCGGTCGCCGCCCCCACGTGGCCTTCGCCCGAGTGCACCACAGCACCGTGCAGCGCTGGCTGGAGCACCTCGCCCACAACCTCGCCTCGACCGGGGCAGCGGACATCGCGTGGTGGCAGCTCGATCGTTCCCTCCCGTGGGTCGCTCCCACCTGTCGGGTCGTGGCGGGCGCCGTGCTGGGCTTCGGGCTGCTCAGCGCGGTCGGCGTCGTGCCCGGGTTGGTGGCCGCCGCTGTGGTCGGGCTGGCCGCCGGCAACTCGTGGTACCTGGCCTACTTCAACGTGACCGACATCGAAACCCCGCACGCGTTCGACAGTTCGACGCATAAGGTGCGCGCCGAATTGCGCGACTTCGCGAAACTGCTGGGGAGCGCGCTGTTGTTCGTGGTCGGCGTGCTCGCGCTGCTGATCGCCGGCCGGGGCATCGCGACCGGACTCGTGCTCAACCTCCGCGCGGCACTGACGCTGACGACGCTCGTACTCGGCGGCGGGTTCCTGGTCTGGTGGTCCGGACGCAAGCTGTGGCACCGGCAACGCCACGGCCGCAGCGACGGCGTGGTGGTGCTCGCTGATCTCAAGCGCCCGACGAGCCCGGGCGGAACCCTCCGCGCGGACCGAAAGGTGGTCCTGGCCGGGACCGGAACCATGCTCGCGATCGCGGCGGTGTTCGCCGTGCTGGGCGTCGACCACGCGGTCCGGATCGCCCTCGGCTACGGCGCCGCGTGGATGTTGTTCAGCGCGTACGCCAGATTCACCGTGGCCCGGCTCGTGCTTGCCGCGCGCGGCAAGCTGCCGTGGCGGCTGTTCGGGTTCCTGGACGATGCCCGCGACCGCGGCGTGCTCCGCCAGTACGGAGCGGTCTACCAGTTCCGACACCAGCACCTGCAACGGAACCTGGACGACCCGGCGTAGCCGGTGCCGCCCGTTCCGCCCGTTCCGCCCGTTCCGCCCCGAGAATCTACCGAGCGTCACCGGACGGAGGAACCGGCAAAGCGCCCAAAATTGCCCGACGCCGGACTGTGCGCTCGAGGATTCCGAGCGTGGCCTTCAGTGCGGACTCGGGGACCACCGGGAACGTGATGCGCTCCTTCCACTCCTCGCTGATCTCCGACCAGTCGTAGTACGACGTGACCAGGGTGCCGGTCTCGGCCGGCTCCAGCCGGTAGCCGTAGATGTGCCGGGCATGCGGCCGGACGCGGCCTTCGACCGTCCAGGCGATCTCCTCGTCCGGGACGAGCCGGGTGATGACCACTTCGACGTCGTACTTGCCCAGAGGAACGTCGCCGAGGGCTTCCCGGTCCATGTGGACCAGGAATCGGTCGCCGGACTGCTTGACTCGCTCCCCTTCGGCGTCGATGAGCATTCCCGACGCGTCGATGTCCACGTGGCCCTTCGGGTCCGTCAGCACCGCGAAGATGGCGTCTGCAGGGGCGGGGATGAGCCGGGAAACCTCGATCCGTTCGAGGCTTTCTTCCGTGCGAGGGGTTTCCGCCGTGGCGGTCAAGACCGCGCGGCCGAGGGTGTGCGAGGACATCGTGAAGCCGAGGAACGCCGGGGTGGCGTCGGGCGGGACCTCGACGGACTCGACGTCGAGGGCGTGCACCACGACGAAGTAGCGGTGCGGGCCGTGCCCGGCCGGTGGGGCGGCGCCGATGAAGCGGGCCGCGCGGGCGTCGTTGGGCAGCTGGAAAGCCCCCTCGGGCAGGCCCGAGCCGGTGTCGTCGCCGGCGCCCTCGGGCAACTCGGTGACGGTGGCGGGGATGCCGGCGACCGCCCAGTGCCAGAACCCGGACCCGGTGGGGGCGTCGGGGTCGTAGACGGTGACGGCGTAGCTCTTGGTGCCTTCCGGGGCGCCGCTCCAGGACAGCTGCGGGGAGATGTCTTTCCCGCCGGGGACGCCGAAGATGCCGGAAAACTGCTCGGGTGACCAAGCGGCGCCATCGGTGACGGTCTTGCTGGTGACCGCGAAGGATGCCGCCTCCGGGAGGCGGGCGAACGGGTCGTTGGCGCTCATCGCGTGCTTCCTTTCAAGCCGATCTGACAGATCGACCATAACACAGATAATCGATTATCTTCCGGATCGTCTATGCTGTCATCATGCCCGAGACGGCCCGCACCTCCCCCTCGTCGAAGAAGCAGATGCTCTCCGAGCAGGTCTACGAGCACCTGAAGGACGCGATCATGCGCGGCGACCACAAGCCCGGCGAGGCGCTCAAACCGCAGGACCTCGCCGGCCGGCAGGGCGTGAGCCTCGCCGTCGTGCGCGAAGCGCTCGTGCGGATGGTCGGCGACGGCCTCGCCGACCGGCTGCCCAACCGCGGCTTCGCCGTCCCGGCCTTCTCCGACCGCCGGTGGCAGGAGGTCATGGAGGCCCGCCGGATCATCGAACCGGTGCTGCTGCGCACGTCTGTCGAACGCGGCGACATCGACTGGGAAGCCCGCGTCCGGGCCGCTCACCACCGCCTGGCCCGCACTCCGCCGTTCGAGCCGGACGAGGGCGCCTACTACAGCGCGGCCTGGTCGGAAGCCCACCGGGTCTTCCACCGCACGCTGCTGGAAGGGTGCGGCAACCCGGTCCTGCTGGAGACCTTCGACCGGATGTGGACCGCGAGCGAGCTGGCCCGCCGCTGGTCGGCGCACCGCACCCCCGCCCGCGACCACGTCGGCGAGCACCGCCGGCTGGAGGAGGCGGCGCTGGCCCGCGACGCCGACGCCGCGGCCGAGGCGCTGGTGCGGCACCTCACCCTGACCGCGGCCGGACTCACCCTGCCTCCGGACCGGGCAAGTCAGCGGTCCGCGGCACCCGGGAACACGTAGTGAGTGTCGGAACCCCGCTCGAACAGGCGCCATTGCTCGATCGGGCCGCCGCAAGCCGGGAAGACCTCGATTGCGACGGACCCCATGAGCGACAGCGTCACCGTCCCCGCCCCGCCCAAGGTCGCCGTTTCGACGACGTACTCGACGGACCGGAAACGCTCGCTGACCTGACGCGCCCGCTTGTCGAACATCGTCTCGTTCGTCCGGTAGGCCTCGTCCGGGTCGGCGTCGGCCGTTGCGGGGTAAGCCATGTCCACCGTGCCGAACCAGGTCGACTCGCCGCGAGTCACCCGGAACGGGCACTGTGCGTGCAGCCAGGTTTCGACGCCGCCGCGGGTGAAGCCGACTTCGGCGATGTTCACCGTCCTGCTGAAGGCCGTCACCCTGGCCGAGACCAGCCCGGCCAGCCCGGCCTTCAGCTCATCGACCGTCGACACCGGATCGGCTCCCCCTACTCGAACACTCCGTAGCCCGCGACAGCATGGGCCCGGACGCCGTCCATGTCGAGCTCCACCCCGATGCCGGGAGTGTCGGGAAGCGTGATGTAACCGTCCTTCACGATCGAGCCGCTGCCGTCGGGGGCGTGGACGTAGCTGTCCCACACCTCGCGCTCCTCGAGGGCGTGCCATTCCTGGACGAGGAAGTTGGGGATCGCTCCACATTGGTGTGATGTGGCCATCGTGCCCAGCGGCGTCGACACCAGGTGCGGTGCGAACGGAATGTAGTGCAGCTCCGCGAGGTTGGCGATCTTCTTGGCTTCCGCGAGGCCACCGCACTTCGGCACGTCCGGTTCGATGACGTCCACCGCGCCGCGTTCGAGCAGTTCGCGGAATCCCCAGCGCAGGTAAAGGTTCTCGCCCGCGCAGATCGGCGTGCGGGTCTGTTCCCGCACCCGCACCAGCGCGTCGATGTTCTCCGCCGGCAGCGGTTCCTCCAGCCACATCAGGTGGAACGGCTCGAGCTCCTGCGAAATCCGGCACGCGCTCGGCACGTCGTAGCGGGCGTGGAGGTCGATGGCCAGGTCGACGTCCGGTCCGATCGCCTCCCGGACGGCGGCCACGCGCTCGACCATCGAGCGCAGCTCGGCGGCGTTGATCGTGTGGTTGAAATCGTCGAACTTGGCCGGGTGGCGCAGGTTGTCGATGTCGAACTTGATGGCGGTGAAGCCTTCGGCGACCATCCGCTGGGCCCGGTCGACGCACCCGGCGATCGAACCCGCCGGGTCGTCGCCGTCGCCGCAGTCGGCGTAGAGGCGGATCCGGTCGCGGAACTTCCCGCCCAGCAGCCGATACACGGGCTGGCCCGCGGCCTTGCCCGCGAGGTCCCACAGCGCGAGCTCGATCCCGGACAGCGCGATCACGAACACGCCGCTCTGAGCACCCGCGAAAACCTTGCTGCGGCGCAGTTTCTCCCAGCACCGCTCGACGTTGCGCGGGTCCTCGCCGATCAGGAGCGGCTTCAGGGAGTCGATCATCCCGACGACGGCGCCCGCGCCGGCGTCGGGATTCGCCTCACCGAACCCGCTGAGGCCCTCGTCGGTGTCGATCCGCACCAGCGTGGCCTGACCGTGGTAGGCCACCACCGCCGTCGTGACGTTCACGATCCGCATTGCTCTCCTGCCGCTGCGTAGTGCCGAAGAACGGGTCTGTCGCGATGTCTAACTTGTCCTATAAGCTGATGACATGCCAAGGAGACAAGAGTCTCCGGACGCTGTCAAGGTCCGGACTCTTCCGGTGCAGGTGGCGGCCCACCTGACCCGGCGCATCGTCAAGGGCGAAATCGAGGACGGCCGGGCGCCGTCGGAACTCGAGATCTCCCAGGAGTTCGGCGTTTCCCGTGTGGTGGCGAGGGAAACGCTCAAGATCCTCGCCTCGCTCGACATCGTCGACGTCGCGCAGGGCCGCCGCGTCGTCGTGCGTCCCCGCGCGGAATGGGACTACCTGAACCCGTTGCTGATCGAGTGGCTGCCGACGGAGATCGTCGACGAGCTGCTGCAGGAACTGCACCAGATGCGCGTGCTGCTCGAGCCCGAACTCGCCGCGATGGCCGCGACCGGCATCACCGACGAGACGCTGGCCCGGCTCGGGAAAGAGATCGAGCGGATGTCGGCGCTCGAGGCGGATCCCGAGGCCTACCTCGAGGTCGACCACGAGTTCCACATGGAGATCTGCCGGGCGGCCGACAACCGCATCCTCGACCGGATCATGTACTCCGCGCGCTGGCTCGGCACGGCCAGCCGCCGCCTCACCAACGAGGCGCCGGCCGGGCTGCACCGCGCCACCGCCCAGCACACGGAGATCTACGAGGCGCTCGTGGCGCGCGATCCTTCGGGCGCCCGCGCGGCGATGCGCAAGCACTTGAGCAACAACTACTCCACGCTCCTCGCGGAGAAGGAGCAGCGAAGCAAGCGGGCCGCCCGGCGGCGTTAGCCACACCCCCTGCACGACCGAGCTCCGGAACCGATGACGAGGACGGACGAGGCATGGCAGCATCCGCGATCCCGCCGATCCGGCTGGGGCTGATCGGCACCGGGCTCGCGGTCGAAAAGCTGCACTGGCCGGCGTTGCGCACGCTCGCCGACCGGTTCGCGGTCACCGCGTTCACCGACTCCTCCGCCGAGCAGAGCACGAGGTTCGCCCGCTACAGCGGGACCGATCCGGCCCTGGCCGCCGCCGACCGGGCCGCGCTGCTGGCTCGCGGCGACGTCGACGCCGTGCTGATCTCGGTGCCGATCCCGCACCTGTACGAGGTGGCGCGCGACGCGCTCGCGGCGGGCAAGGACGTGCTCTGCGAGAAGCCGGCCGGCGTCGACGCGGAGCAGGCCGAGGCCTTCCTCGCCCTGGCGGCCGGGCATCCGGACCGCACCTTCGTGATGGGCGAGAACTACTTCTACCGCGACGATCTGCGCTACGCCCGCGCCTTGCTCGACAGTGGCGCGATCGGCCGCCCGCACCTGATGGCGTGGCGGCACGCCGGCCGGGTGGTGCCCCGCGAGGGCGGGTTCACCGGCACGCCGTGGCGGCACCGGCCGCAGTACCGCGGCGGTGTGCACCTCGACTTCGGCGTGCACCACATCGCCCAGATCCGGCTGCTCTGCGGCGACATCGCGCGGGTGCACGGTGCCGTGCAGACGGCCAACAGCACGATCGACGCACCGTCGGACCTCGCGCTCAACCTCGTCTTCACCGGAGGCGCCATCGGCAACTACACCGCGTCCTACCCCGAAATCCCGCTGCCGCCCGAACCCAACGACATGCGGCTGTACGGCACCGAAGGAGTGCTCGTGCTCGCCGGATCCGAGTCGGAGCGCAGCGTGACCCGCAGCGGTTCCGACGCCACCGCCCACACGACGGTCTTCCGCGGCAGCGACAACGGCTACCGCGCGGAACTCGTCGACTTCGCCGATGCCGTGCAGTTCGGAGCGCGGCCGGTCGGCAGCGTCGCCCAGAGCGTGGCCAACGCGATGGTCGTCCAGCGGGCGCTCGACTCCGCGGAACGGGCGGCCGCACTGGCGCTCGACCCCGTGCCCGGCGCGGGCCCGGTACCGCTGTGGCGGCCCCGCGGCGCGACCGGGTTGTTCGACGGGCTGCCAGGACAACGCATCAGCAGTACGGCGTCCTTCGCCGCATGAAAGACCCAGCTTCGAAGACTCGGCTTTGAAGACTCACAGCGCGGCACTCGCCTCGCTGTCCCCGCCGGTTGCACCGTCGCCCCGTCGGTACGAGGAGTTTGTCATGGAAGAGAAAACTGACCTGTCGAGGCGCACGTTCCTCGGTATGAGCGCGGGGGTGAGCGCGCTGGGCGTGCTCGGTCTCGCCGGGTGCGGGAGCGGCCCCGCACCCGCACCGCAGGTCGACGTCCAGGTCCCCAAGGCGCTGCTCGACCAGGCGGCCGCCCTGCGAGGCGGGTCGGTGGGGATGCTCTCGCAGAAGCTGTACTCGGAAGCCGCCAACAAGGCACTGGACAAGTCGCTGCAGGTGTTCGCGCAGGCCACCGGCACCACGGTCCGCAACGACCTGGTCTCCGGCGACGCCGGTGACATGGTCGCGAAGATGGACGCCGAAGTGAAGGCGGGCACCAACCGTGATCTGGCCTTCATGAGCGACCTGCGGTTCGTCGGCCAGCTCCACAACCTCGGCGCCCTCACCGACGTCACCGACGTGGTCACCGAGATGAAAGCGCTTTACGGGGAGCCCGCGACGGAGGCGACCAACTACTGCGTGTTCGACGGGCGCTGGTTCGCGATCCCCTACCACTTCATCGGGACCGGGATGTACCTGCGCAAGGACTGGTACCAGGAAAAGGGTCTCCCGCTCAAGCCCTACTACTCGTGGGAAGAGCTGCGCGACAACGCGCTGGCGGTCTCCGACCCGGCCAAGCGGCGCTTCGGCTGGGGCCTCACGGTGAACCGCTCCGGCGACGCCAACGGCTTCATCCAGAACGTCATCAACACCTACGGCGGGGCGATCGCGGACAACACCGGCACGAAGGTGGTGTTCAACTCTCCGGAGACCGTCGAAGCCATCACGTTCATCGGCGACATCTACACGAACCCGAAGTACGCGCCGATGCTGCCGCCCGGCATCGGCAGCTGGACCGACTCGAGCAACAACGAGAACTGGCTGGCCCAGATCCTGGGGCTCACGCTCAACCAGTTCAGCGTCTACGCCGACTCGAAGACCAAGAAGAACCCGGTCTACGCCAACACCCACCCGTTCAACGGCGCCACCGGACCGGCGCTCGACCGGCCGCTCGCGTACGGCCAGTCCAACTCGTTCGTCGTGTTCAAGGGGGCCAAGAACCCCGACCTCGCCAAGCTGGTGGCGAAGTTCATGGCCGGCGGGAGCGCATTGCTCGGTGTGGCAAAGGAAGCGCCGTGCCTGGTCAACCCCTCGTGGGACAAGGTGTGGGACTCCGACCCGTACTACACCACCGGTGACCCGGCCTTCGCCGCGCTGCGGGAGCAGACCCGCGCGCCGCTCCCGGTGAAGATCAAGACCGGCTACGCCTTCCCCCAGGCCCCGAGCCCCGGCGAGCAGGCCGCCGTCGCCGCCTACCTGCTGACCGACATGATGCAGTCGGTCATCCAGGGCACCAAGCCGGCCGAGGCCGTGGCCACGACGCACACCCGGATCGTGCAGATCTTCGAACAACAGGGCTACCGGCAATGACCGTCCTGCGTCCGAAGACGACACCGCCGGCGCCGGCCCGTCCGGCGCCGGGCGGGTCGTCCTCGCTCACCCCGACCCAGCGGCGGCTCGGGCGCGACTGGCGCCTCGCCGCGCTGTTCATCGGGCCGACGCTGGTGCTGGTCGCCGGCCTGATCCTGGTCCCGATCATCAGCTCGGTCTTCACCAGCGCCACCGAACGCCACGGTGCGGACACGGTCTTCGTCGGGCTGGACAACTACACCGCCCTCATCGGCGACGCGCTGTTCCACAAAGGCGTGCTCAACTCGTTCGTCTTCACCGCCTACGCCGAGATCTTCAAGGTGGTCTTCGGCCTCATCGCGGCGTTGATGCTGCACCACATGCGCCGCGGCCGGGCGATCCTCGCCGGGGTGATCCTGCTGCCGTGGGTGATCCCGACGGTCGTCACGGCCTTCACCTGGCGGTCGTTGCTCGACCCGATCTTCGGCAGCGTCAACGTCCTGCTCACCGACTCCGGGATCGGGCCTGCCCTCGCCGCGATGGGGCTCGTCGACAAGTGGCCCGCGGAGTGGCTGTCCGATCCCACGCTCGCCATGCCGGCGGTCATCCTGGTCAACGTCTGGAAGGGCATCCCGTTCTTCACGGTGACGTTCCTCGCCGGGCTCAAGGCCATCGACAGCGGGCTCCACGAGGCGGCGATGGTGGACGGCGCCTCGCCGTGGCAGCGCTTCGTGCACATCACGCTGCCGGGGCTGCGCCCCGTCATGATCGTGACGGTGCTGCTGTCGTCTATCTGGACGTTCAACAACTTCGACCTGATCTGGCTGATGACCCAGGGCGGGCCGGGCGACGCCACCGCCCCGTACGTGATGGTGGCCTACTCCAAGGCCATCCAGCAGCTGCAGCTGGGCGCGGGCGCCGCGGTCACGCTGGTGATGCTGCCGATCATCGCCATCCTGGTGGTGATCCTCGTGCGGATGATGCGCCGCAGCGACCAGCCGGGCGCGGCCGATATGGGGCGCCGGCGGCTGAGTCCGGCTCAGCGCCGGGCGATGCCGTGGGTGATCGTCGCGGGCACGGTGCTCGTGCTGGTCTGGGCGTCGCCGCAGATCATCTGGAAGGCCGCGCTCGTGCTGGGCGTGTTCGTGGTGCTCGCGGCCGCCGTCGGCCGGCTCGTCTCCATGCTCGCCTCGCGCGGCAACCGGCTGGCCGCACGCCTGGTCGGGGGCACCGGCTCGGGGGTCGCGCTCGTGGGCCTGCTGGGCTTCGTGCTCGCCCCGCTCTACTGGATGACGGTCACGGCCTTCAAGTCCGACGACCAGATCGTCGCACGCACCGACGACCTCTGGCCGACGCCCTGGAGCACCGAGCAGTTCACCAACCTGTTCGAGGGCCGGGCGTTCGGCACCTGGTACCTCAACACGATCCTGGTGTCGGTGGCGTCCACCGTGATCGCCCTGGTCTGCGCGGCGCTGGCCGGCTACGCGCTGGCGCGGCTGAAGTTCCGGGGTTCGGAAAGCTTCACGGTGACGATCCTGCTCACCTACGTGATGCCGGGCGCGCTGCTGTTCATCCCGCTGTACCAGCTGATGAGCGGGATCGGGCTCAACGACTCGCTGTGGGCGCTCGTGCTCGCCTACCCGACGTTCACCCTGCCGTTCGCGACGTGGCTGCTCGTCGGCTACTTCAAGTCGATCCCGGCCGACCTCGAGGAGGCCGCGCTGGTCGACGGCTGCACGCGGTTCGGGGCGTTCCGCCGGATCGTGCTGCCGCTGGCCAAACCGGGCCTGCTCGCGGTCGCGCTGTTCACGCTCACCAACGCGTGGAACGAGTTCCTGTTCGCCTTCGTGTTCATCACCAAGGACGAATACAAGACACTGCCCGTCGGCATGCAGTCGATGATCTTCGGCGACGTCGTGCCGCAGGGGCAGCTGGCCGCGGCCTCGCTGCTGGTCAGCATCCCGGTCGTGCTCATGTACGGGTTCGGGCAGCGGTTCCTGACCGAGGGCCTCACCGCGGGGGCGGTGAAGGGATGAGCGAGATCACCGAGGAGTACGTCGCCACGGCGTCCCGGCCGAGCAAGCTGCTCATCACCGACCTGCGGGTGGCCACCCTGGCCGGCGTGCCGTTCCGCTCGGCGATCATCCGGATCGACACCAACCAGGGCCTGTCCGGCTACGGGGAGGTGCGCGACGGGGCCAGCGCCACCTACGCGCTCATGCTCAAGAGCAGGCTCGTCGGGGAGAACCCCTGCAACCTCGACAAGATCTTCCGCAAGATCAAGCAGTTCGGGTTCCACGGCCGGCAGGGCGGCGGCGTCTCCGGCGTCGAAATGGCGCTGATGGACCTGGCAGGCAAGGCGTACGGAGTGCCCGCGTACGCGCTGATCGGGGGCCGGTTCCGGGACGAGATCCGCTGTTACGCCGACACTCCGTCCCTATCGGACCCGCACGCGATGGGCGCCCGGCTGCTGGAGCGCAAGCAACGCGGGTTCACGATGCTGAAGATGGACGTGGGCGTCGACCTGCTGTGGGACGTGCCGGGGGCGCTGATCGCGCCGCCGGGTGCCCGCGAAGACGTAACGACGATGCATCCGTTCACCGGCATCCAGGTCACCGTCAAGGGTGTCGACCATCTGGAGTCCTATGTGGACATCGTCCGCTCCGTCGTCGGCTACGACGTCGCGCTCGCCGCCGACCACTTCGGCCACATCGCCCTCGACTCGTGCATAAGGATCGGCCGCGCGCTGGAACCGTTCACGCTGGCGTGGATCGAGGACCTGATCCCCTGGCAGCTGACCGACCAGTGGCGCCGGCTCACCGCGGCCGTCGCCGTCCCGACGTGCACGGGAGAGGACATCTACCTGCTCGACGGCTTCCGGCCGCTGCTGGACGCCGGCGCCATCAGCGTCGTGCACCCCGACCCGGCGACGGCGGGCGGGATCGCGGAGACCAAGCGGCTCGGCGACTACGCGCAGGAGCGCGGGGTCGCGATGGCACTGCACCTGGCGGCGTCCCCGATCGCGACGATGGCGTGCGTGCACCTGGCCGCCGCCACGGAGAACTTCCTCGCCCTCGAACACCACGCGGCCGACGTGGAGTTCTGGAGCGACCTCGTCACCGCCCCGCTGATCCGGAACGGCCACATCACGGTGCCGGACACCCCGGGCCTGGGGTTCGGGGATGTCAACGAGGACTTGCTGCGCCGCCACCTCGACCCGCGCGATCCGGTGTTCTTCGCCGAGACGACGCACTGGGACAAGGAGTCGAGCCACGACCGGCTGTGGAGCTAGGCTTTGCCCCGCTCGGCGCGCCACCGCTCGTACTCGGGCCGGGCCTCGTCCGAAAGCGGGTAGTACAGCCGCATGTCGCCACCCTCGCTCAACCGGATCCGGGAGAACTCCTCCCATTCCGCGTGTTCCTGAGCGTGGGCCACCAGAGCGGGGGCGAGCTTGACCGGCACCACGACCGCGCCGTCGTCGTCGGCGACGACGATGTCGCCCGGCTCGACGAGCGTGCCACCGCACGCCACCGGCACGTTGACGGCGGCCGGGACGATGTCGGTCTGGACGTGGAAGTTCGGTGTGGCGCCCCGGATCCACAGCCCGAGGCCGAGCTGCTTGGCCTCGCCGATGTCGCGCAGGCAGCCGTCGACCACCACACCGAGGCCGCCGCGGCCCTTGAAGTAGGTCAGCATCATCTCGCCGAACACACCGCTGCCCATGTCGCCGCGCGCGTCGACGACGATCATGTCGCCGGGCTGGGCGTGGTACATGACGTGCCGGTGCAGCTGCTTTTCCGGTTCTTCGTACTCGTCGACGGGATAGAGGTCTTCCCGCTTCGGCAGGAACTGCAGCGTCAGCGCCGGGCCGGCCACGCGCACGCCGGGGGTCACCGAAACCGGGCCGCGGATGAAGGCGCTGCGGATGCCCATGCGGCTGAGCTCGCCGCTGGCGGTCGCGCTGCCGATGGCCGCGAGGGCCGCGCTGAGTTCGGCAGGCGGGCGAACGATGTCGTGCGTCTCGACCACGTCGATGGCTCCCTCGGGTCCGCGCTGACCGTGAACTTCGATCTCCATCCGAGCGTACCCCTGTAACCGTTGCGAGATCGAAGACGACTCACCACGGCCTGGCTTGTCGTGACCGGTCACGACGGCGGCAACCGATTCGAGGAGGCCTCCATGCCGGACCCGGCCCTGGTACCCGCGGCAGCCCCGGACTCGGTGCGCGAGCTGACCGTCGGTTCCCTGCTCCGTGAAGCAGCCGAGCGCGCGCCGTCGGTGACCGCGCTGGTCGAAGGCGTCCCCGATCCGCAGGCCCGGCGCCGCTGGACGTACGCGGATCTGCTGACCGAAGCCGAAGAGGCGGCCCGGGCCCTGCTCGGCCGGTTCCGGCCGGGCGAGCGGGTCGCCGTGTGGGCCCACAACATTCCGGAGTGGGTGGTGCTGGAGATGGCGGCCGCGCTCGCCGGGGTGACGCTGGTGACGGTGAACCCCGCCTTGCGGGAGAGCGAGCTCCGGCACGTCCTGAGCCAGTCGCGGGCCGCCGGGGTCTTCCTGGTGGCGGAGTACCGCGGCAGCCCGATGGCGGACCTGCTCGCCCGGGTGCGCCCCGGCCTCCCGCACCTGCGGGAGACGGTGCTGTTCGAAGACTGGCCGGCGTTCCGCGGATCCCGTTCCCCCACCGAGGTGCTGCCGGCGGTGAGCCCGGACGACCCGGCGCAGATCCAGTACACCTCCGGCACGACCGGCACCCCCAAGGGAGCGGTCCTGCACCACCGCGGCATCACCAACAACGCGCTGCTGTCCTACGTGCGGACGCTGGACATGCGGCCCGGCGAGAGTTTCGTCAACCCGATGCCGCTGTTCCACACCGCGGGCTGCGTGCTGGCCACCCTGGCGCCGATCGCCTCGCTGGGCACCCAGGTCCTGCTGCCGTGGTTCGACCCCGGGATGCAGCTGGAGCTGATCGAATCCGAGCGCGGCGCGGTGTTCGGCGGGGTCCCGACCATGCTGCTGGCCCTGCTGGGCCACCCGCGGTTTCCCCGGACCGACTTCTCGTCCGTCCGCTACGCCCTCGCCGGCGGTGCGACGGTCCCGCCCGAGCTGGTCAGGCGTATCGAGTCGGCGCTGGGGGTGCCGATGAGCATCGTCTACGCACAGACCGAGGCCTCCCCCGGGATCACGATGACCCGCCTGGACGACAGTCCCGAAGACCGGGCGGAGACACTCGGGCGGCCGTTGCCCGGCTGCGCGGTCAAGATCACCGACCCGGCCACCGGCGACGTGCGTGCCCGCGACGAGATCGGTGAGGTGTGCACCCGCGGATACCACGTGATGACCGGCTACTTCGACCGTCCCGACCAGACGGCCGAAGCGATCGACCCGGAGGGCTGGCTGCACACCGGCGACCTCGCGAGCATGGACGAGCGCGGCTACCTCCGGATTGAGGGCCGCGTCAAGGAGATGATCATCCGCGGCGGCGAGAACATCTACCCCCGCGAGATCGAACACGTCCTGCTCGACCACCCGGCCGTGCAGGACGTCGCGGTGGTCGGCGTCCCCGACCCGGAGTGGGGTGAACAGGTGGCCGCTTTTGTCCGGCTCACGCCCGGCGAGACCGTGGGCGAAGCGGAACTGTTCGCCCATGTGCGAGAGAAGCTCGCGCCCCACAAGACGCCCCGGGTCTGGCGGTTCGTCACCGAATTCCCGTTGACCGGCTCCGGGAAGATCAAGAAGCACGTTCTCCGCGACTCGCTGGCGGTTTCCTGAGGTTCCGTCGTGCTCCGCCGGAACGGCTCACGGCCACAGCAGAGCAGCACCGTGCCAGACAGCCGACCGGTTCAAGCCCTACACCCGCATCGAGCGGCCCCTCGGGTACTTGACGCAACCCTGACGAGCGCCCCGGCGTTTCTTGACGAAATCCCTACGCCGCGCCGCGGATCTTGATGTTTTCCATATCCCGCACCGCGGGTGCCCGGGAGACGCTTCCGTACGTGCCGGCACCCACCTCATCGCTCAAACGGCTGGTACTCGGCCGGCCGTTCCGCAGCGACACCCTCGGCGAGACTCTGCTGCCCAAGTGGCTCGCCCTGCCCATCTTCGCCAGCGACCCGCTGTCGTCGGTCGCCTACGCGACCCAGGAGATCCTGCTCATCCTCAGCATCGGCGGCCTGGCCTACCTCACGCTGGCGCCGTGGATCGGCCTGGCCGTCGCGGTGCTGCTGACCGTCGTGGTCGTGTCCTACCGGCAGGTCGTGCGCGCCTACCCCAGCGGCGGCGGCTCGTACGAAGTGGCGTCGAAGAACCTGGGCAGCTCCGCCGGGCTCGTCGTGGCCGGGGCGCTGATGGTCGACTACATCATGACCGTCGCGGTGTCGGTCGCCTCCGGTGTGGACAACATCATCTCCGCCGTCCCCCAGCTCAACGACTACCGCATCGGCCTCGACATCGGCTTCATCGTGCTGCTGACGGCGATGAACCTGCGCGGCATCCGCGAGTCCGGCCGCACGTTCGCGATCCCGACCTACCTGTTCATCGGCGGGGTCATGCTGATGATCGTGCTCGGGTTCGGGCAGCTGGTCGCCGGGCACGCCCCGGTCGCCGAGAGCGCGGGCTACGACGTCCGGCCCGAGCAGGCCGGGCTGACCGGACTGGCGCTGGTCTTCCTGCTGTTGCGGTCCTTCTCCTCCGGCTGCACCGCCCTCACCGGTGTCGAGGCCATCTCCAACGGCGTCCCCGCCTTCCGCAAACCCAAGAGCGCCAACGCCGCCCGCACGATGACCGCGATGGGCGCCATCGCCGTCGTCATGTTCGGCGGCATCACCGCGCTCGCGATGATCTCCCGGGTCAAGATCGCCGAGAACACCTGCGACCTCACCGGTTTCCGCGGCAACTGCGACAGCGACCCGCAGCGGACCGTGATCAGCCAGATCGCCGCGGCCGTCTTCGGCGGCGACCACTCCGTCATGTTCTACTTCC
Source organism: Amycolatopsis ponsaeliensis (assembly GCF_030182635.1). NCBI lineage: Bacteria > Bacillati > Actinomycetota > Actinomycetes > Pseudonocardiales > Pseudonocardiaceae > Amycolatopsis > Amycolatopsis ponsaeliensis. The sequence continues at coordinate 69,353 of NZ_JAPZLD010000001.1, read as the reverse complement.
TGCAGGCCACCACCGCGCTGATCCTGATCCTGGCGGCCAACACCGCGTTCAACGGGTTCCCGCTGCTGGCCTCGATCCTCGCCCAGGACCGCTTCCTGCCCCGCCAGCTGCACACCCGCGGCGACCGGCTCGCGTTCTCCAACGGCATCATCGCCCTCGCGCTGGTCGCCGGGATCCTGATCTTCGCCTTCGACGGCTCGACGACCCGGCTGATCCAGCTCTACATCCTCGGCGTGTTCACCTCGTTCACGCTCTGCCAGGCGGGCATGGTCCGGCACTGGAACCGCGAGCTGGCCACCGCGACCGACGCCCGGCAGCGCCGGTCGATCCAGCGTTCCCGGCTGATCAACGCCCTCGGCGCGGTGCTCACCGCGATCGTCCTGGTCGTCGTCATGATCACGAAGTTCACCCACGGCGCCTACCTGGTCGTCATCGCGATCCCGGTGCTGTGGGTGATGATGCGCGCGATCCACCGCCACTACAGCCACGTCCGCGAAGAGCTCCAGGCCGACGACGAGAGCGAGCTGCTGCCCAGCCGCGTCCACGCCGTCGTGCTGGTGTCCACTTTGCACAAGCCCAGCCAGCGGGCGATCGCGTTCGCCCGCGCCACCCGGCCCGACACCCTGGCCGCGATCACGGTGAACGTCGACGACGCCGACACGCGGTCGTTGCAGCGGCAGTGGGAGCTGCGGGACATGAAGATCCCGCTCAAGGTGCTCGAGTCCCCCTACCGCGAGATCACCCGGCCCGTGGTGGCCTACGTCAAGAACCTGCGGCGCGCCAGCCCCCGCGACGTCGTGTGCGTCTACATCCCCGAATACGTCGTCGGGCGCTGGTGGGAGAACATCCTGCACAACCAGAGCTCGCTGCGGCTGAAGGGCCGGCTGCTGTTCGAACCCGGCGTGATGGTCACCAGCGTCCCTTGGCAGCTGCACTCGACCAGCCGCCGCGACCTCCAGCGCGTCCGCCCGCTCCCGGGCGACACCCGCCGCGGCATCACGCCGCAACGACGTTCATGAAGGCGAGTCGAGACGCGCGAGCCGGCCCGTTCACTCGAGGCCGGCGTGCTCCAGGTCCAGCAGGCGCTGGATGCGGCGGCGAGTACCGTCGGTGATCTCGCCGGCTTCGAAGAGCCGGGTCAGCTCGGCGGTCTCGACGTCGATCAGCTCTCGCCGCAGTGACCGGTAGTCGATCCTTCTCTCCAGGTCCGGGGTGGCTTCGGCGGCGTCGTCCTCGATGCGCTCGAGCCGGGCCTGCCAGCCCGTCCGCAGCTGGTCGACGACGAACTCCGGCGCCGATTCCGTTTCGGACAGGTGCTGCAGGTGGCTCAGCCCGGCCTCGGTGAGCTTCCGGCGGGCGGCGCTGTACTCGGTGCGCAGGTCGGCCGGGTCCAGCGCGATCCCGGCGCGTCGCACCAGCGGCGCGAGCGTGAACCCCTGCACCACCAGCGTCAGCACGATCACCGCGGTCGTCAGCAGCAGCACCAGATCGCGCGCCGGCAGGGCGGAGCCGTCCAGGGTGAGCACCGGCAGCGACAGCGCCGCGGCCAGCGGCACCACCCCGCGCGCGCCCGCCCAGGAGACGACCGCGGGCACTTGCCAGGAGATCCGCTCGCCGCCGCGGCGCTGCCGGATCGCCGAAAGCACGAACACGAGCACCAGCCGGGCCAAGACCAGCGTCGCCGCGATGGCCAGGGCTTGCAGCAGCCACCACGCCCCGCTCCCGGCGAGCCGCCGCACCAGGGCGGGCAGCTGCAGGCCGATCAGTCCGAACACGACGCTTTCCAGCAGGAACACCACGGTCTGGTACACCGCACCGACCTGCAGCCGGATCCGCGCGGTCGTCAGCCGTTCGGCCTGGGTCCCCAGGATCACGCTCGCCACGACGACCGCCGTCACGCCCGACCCGCCGACCGACTCCGCGACGACGTAGCCGGCGTACGGCGTGACCAGCGAGATCACCGTCTCCAGGATCGGATCTTCGGTGCGCCGCCGGATCAGGAACGCCCCGAGCGCCGTCAGGACGCCGACCGCGAGACCGCCGCCGGCCAGCACCGCGAACTCCCCCAAGGTCCGGCCCCACGACGCCGCCCCGCCGGCGATGGCCAGGAACAGTGCCACCCGGAACAGCAGCAAGCTGGTCGCGTCGTTGAACAGGCTCTCCGCCTGGATCAGCGCCTGCACCCGCGGCGGCAGCGCCAGCCTCCGTGCCAGCGCCGTCACCGCGACCGGGTCCGTGCTGGCCAGGATCGCGCCGAGCACGAAGGCCATCCCGACCGGCAGCGGCGTCACGAGGACGGCTGTCCCGATCACCGCGGCGGCCGAGAGCAGCACCAGCCCGACCGAGAGCACGGCGACCGGCCGCCCGACGGCACGCAGGTCCCGCCAGGGCAGCTCCTCCCCCGCGGCGAACAACAGCGGCGGCAGCACGACCAGGCTGATCACTTCGGGCGTCACCTGCACCGCGGCGACGCCGGGCAGCAACCCGACGGCGACCCCGGCAACGACCAGGAGAGACGGCGCGGGCACCCGCAGCCGGTTCGCGAAGGTGGCGACGACGGTCGCGACGATCACCAGGAACAGTACGGTTTCGACCCCGCGCATCAGCCGGTCCTCCACATCCCGAATCCGGATGCCGACCAGACTTCCCGGCGCGCCGCGCTCAGCCTACGCGACGCGCCCGCCCGTCGGGGGCGAACCGCTCCCGGGCGCCATGGCCGCAAGCCCCGAGCCTGGCACCGGGTCCCGATAACCTGAGGTCCGTGACCGTCGAGCTGACCCTGCTGACCCGGGTCTCCTTCCGCGGCCGGGAGCTCACCGGCGCCCGGCCGGGGTCGCTGCTGGCCCTGCTCGCGGGCAGCCTGCGCACGGGGTGCGGTGCGGAACGGCTGATTGCCGGGCTGTGGCCGGGCGAACGGCCCGAGCACCCGGCCAAGGCGGTGCAGATCCTGGTGTCGCGGACCCGGGCGCGGCTCGGCCCGGACGTCATCGTGAACACCCCCACCGGCTACCGCCTCGCGCTGGCCGAAGAGCAGGTCGACACGTCCGCCGTCCTGCTCCACGCGGCGGCGAGCGAGCAAGCCGCCCGCGCCGGCGACCACGCGGGCGCGCTCGAACACGCCGACGCCGGGCTCATGCTTTACAACGGCCCCGCGTACGACGGCCCGGCGGACACCGCCCTCGACGACCCGCTGTCCGCCCTGCGGGCCGCCCGCGCCACGACCTACCGGAGCCTGACCCGCTCCCGGGCACTCGCCCTGGCCCGGCTCGGCCGGTACGCCGAGGCCGCCGTCCCCCTCGGCGAAGCCCGGCAGGACCGGCCGGCGGACGAAGAAGTCCTGCTGGAACTGCTGCGCTGCGAGGCCTCGACCACCAGCCCGGCCGCGGCACTGAACCGCTACGAGGACTACCGGCGGGCCCTGCGCGACGACCTGGGCAGCGACCCCGGCCCCGCGCTCCGGGCGCTGCACCGCGAACTGCTGCTCGGCGACGCCCCCGCGCAGCGGCACGGCGTCCACCACGAACCGAACCCGTTGCTCGGCCGGGAGCGGGACATCGCCGCGGTGACCGCGCTGCTGCGCACCTCGCGGGTCGTGTCGATCGCCGGCCCCGGCGGCCTGGGCAAGACCCGGCTCGCGCACGCCGTCAGCCGTCAGGCCGACCAGCGGGTCGTGCACTTCATCGAACTGGCCGCCCTCACCGCGGACAGCGACGTCGCGGCGGCGGTCGCGGCCGAGTTCGGCGTGAGCGGCACCACGGCGCTCGCCGACGTCGTCGAAGCCATCGGCACGGACCCCGTGCTGCTGGTGCTGGACAACTGCGAGCACGTCGTCCGGGGCGCGGCGGACCTGGCGCACGGCCTGGTGTCACTGAGCGGCGACCTGCGGGTGCTGACCACCAGCCGGGCCCCGCTCGGCGTCTCCTCCGAAGCCGTTTACGCGCTTCCCGAGCTGGACCTGCCGACGGCCGCCGAGCTGTTCACCCAGCGCGCCCGGGCGGCCCGGCCTGGCGCCGACCTCCCGGCCGAAGCCGTCCGGAACCTCTGCGAGCGGCTGGACGGGCTGCCGCTCGCGGTCGAACTCGCCGCGGCCCGGATCCGCGTCCTGTCCGTCGCCGAGATCGCCGGCCGGCTGGCGGATCGGTTCACCGTGCTGCGCGGTGCCACCCGGGACGCACCCGACCGGCACCGGACGCTGCACGCCGTCATCGACTGGAGCTGGCACCTGCTCGACGACAGCGGCCAGGCCGCCATGCGCACGCTCTCGGTGTTCCCTGATGGCTTCACCGCCGACGCCGCCCGCCGGCTGCTCGGTGACGACGGCGTTCTCGAGCAGCTGGTCGACCAGTCGCTGCTCAAACCGGCCGACGCCACCGCGGGCACCCGGTTCCGGATGCTGGAGACCGTGCGCGAGTTCAGCGGAGCACGCCGCGACGAGATCGACGGCGAAACCGACCGGGTGATCGGGGCCTTTCTTTCCTGGGCCCGGGATTTCGGGATGTCGCACCACGATTCGGTGGTCGGTCCCGACCTCGTCCAGGCGGTCGGCCGGATCCGGGTCGAAGAGGACAACCTGGCGCTTGCCCTGCACCACGGGCTCGACCGCGAAGACGGGGCGGCCGTCGCCGCGATCGCGGCGGTCCTGGGCAGCCTGTGGGTCACCGAGTCGAACTTCACGCGGCTCACCGCACTGGCCGAGGAAACCGCCTGGCTGCTGTCGCACTACCGCCCGGCGCCCGGCCTCCTCGAAGCCACCCGCACCGCGGCCGTGCTGGGTGCGCTGATCAGCCTGCTCATGCGCACCGCGTCGGCCCGCCGCACCCTGGTCACCCTGCGCCGGCTGCCCGCCGCGTCGCCGGACGACCCCGTCCGGGCCATCCAGGCGGCGTTGTGCGCCCCGGATGACGCGGCGCTGCAACGACTCTGCGACAGCGACCGGCCGATCCTCGCGGGCATGGCCTGCTACATCGCCAGCTACGTCAGGGAAAGCGCCAACGATCTCGACGGCGCGCTGCGGGCGGCCCGCCGGATGCTCGCGCGGCTCGAGCACGACGGCACGCCGCTGCCGGTGGCGCTCGCGCACGCCCGCGTCGGCGAGCTGTGCCTGCAGGTCGATCCCGGCGACGAAGCCCTCCGGCACATCGACGTCGCCCTCTCGCTGCTCGAAGAGCTCGGCGCGCGGTCCACGTCCACCCGGGCCCGCTGGGCCAAGGTGCTGGCCAACCTGCAGCGCGGCGCGTTCGACGAAGCCGAACGGGGCCTGCAGCCGGGGGCCGAAGACGACGAGACGATCGCCCTGCCGATGTTCGACGTCTGCTCCCGCGCCGAGATCCTGCTCAGCCGCGGTGACATCGACGGTGGCCTGCGCTTGTGGCGGCAGGCCGCCGAGCACCTCCGGACGACGTCCGGCACCGGGCTCTGGAAGTGGGAGGTGCAGGCCGTCGCCGTGGTCACCCACGCCCGCCATGGCCGGTCGGACCTCGTCGCGCACATCGTCGAGACCCTGCCGGGACCACTGTCCACAATGGTCGATTCGGCGCCGGTCGTGGAATTCCCGGCCTGCGGGTCACTACTGGTGGCCTTGGCCGTTTCGGACCTCGACCGTGGGGACACCGCGTCGGGGGCCCGCCTGATCGCGCTGGCGGAACGGTTCGGGCTGCAGCGGTCGTTCCAGCCGGCGATGTCGATCACGCGGCTGCGAGACGTCGCGGAGCAAGCCGACCCGGCGGCGTACGCCGAGGCCGTCTCGACGTACGCCGACCTGGACCACGACGGCCTTCGCGCCGCGGCATCGGCCGAGCTGGGAGCCCGGGATCAGCTCGGGTCCCGCTTGAACAGCGCCCGCGCCCAGAAGTAGCCGGCCAGCGCGAGACCCACGCACCAGCCGACGGCGAGGAGGCCGTAGCCGGCCACCGGGGTGCCCAGCAGCAGGCCGCGCAGGGCGTCGATGATCGGGGTGAACGGCTCGTGCGCCGCGAACCAGCGGACCACGCCCGACATCGCGTCCGGGGACACGAACGCGCTGCTGAGGAACGGCAGCAGCTGGACGGCGAAGGTGAACGGCGCGGTGCCCTCGGCGGTCTTGGCGGCCAGCCCGACCGCGACGCCGAGCCAGGTGAGGGCGAGCGTGAGCAGGGCGACGATGCCGAAGGCACCCAGCCACCGCAGCGGATCCCCGCCCGGCCGGAAACCCAGCAGGAGCGCGACCACGACCACGAGGACGGCACTGACCAGGGTGCGGACGGTCGAGCCGACGACGTGCCCGGTCAGCACCGACGCGCGGGAGATCGCCATCGTGCGGAACCGGGCGATGATGCCCGCGGTCATGTCCCGGTTGACCGCCATCGCCGTCGTGGTGGCGCCGTAGCCGACGGTCATCAGCAGGATCCCGGCGACGAGGTAGTCGATGTAGCCGCGCCCCTGCGTCGCCGTCCCGAGCCCGGTGGTCAGCGCGCCGCCGAAAACGCCGACGAACAACAGCAGGAGCACGACCGGGAGCGCGATCGTCATGATCATCGCCCCCGGGTTGCGGAGCGTGTGGCGGAAGTTGCGCCGCACCATGGTCGTCGCGTCGCTCATCGGGCGGTCTCCTTCGCGGTGGTCGAGTGGCCGGTGAGGGCGAAGAAGACGTCGTCGAGGTCGGGGGTGTGCACGGACAGCTCTTCGGGGTCGATCCCGGCGTCTTCCAGGCGGTCCAGCACGGCCCGCAGCGCGCGGACACCGCCGTCGCCGGGCACCTGGAGGGCGACGGTTTCGTCGTCGCGGCGCCCTTCGCCGAAGGCTCGCGCGGCCGCGTCGAGGTCGGCGGCGTCGCGGAACTGCAGGCGCACGTGGCCGCCGGGGACGCTGCGCTTGAGCTCCTTCGCGGTCCCGGCCGCCACGATCTCGCCGTGGTCGAGGACCGCGATCCGGTCGGCCAGCTCGTCGGCCTCCTCCAGGTACTGCGTGGTGAGGAAGATCGTGACGCCGCCGGCCACCAGTTCCCGGATGATCTGCCACATCGTGCGGCGGCTGCGCGGGTCGAGCCCGGTCGTCGGCTCGTCGAGGAAGATCACCCGCGGGTGGCCCACCAGCGTCATCGCCAGGTCGAGGCGCCGGCGCATGCCTCCGGAGTACGTCGAAGCGAGCTTCGCGGACGCGTCGGTGAGGTCGAAGCGGCCGAGCAGGTCGGTGACCCGTCGTCGTCCTTCCGCGCGGCCGAGGTGGTGCAGGTCCGCCATCAGGACCAGGTTCTCCTCGCCGGTCAGCAGATCGTCCACCGCCGAGAACTGTCCGGTGACCCCGATCGCGGCCCGGACCGCGTCCGGTTCGGCGGTGAGGTCGTGCCCGGCGATCCGGGCCCGGCCGCCGTCCGCGCGGATCAGGGTGGAGAGGATCCGGACCGCGGTGGTCTTCCCGGCCCCGTTCGGCCCCAGCAGCGCGAACGTCGTCCCGGCCGGCACGTCGAGGTCGATGCCGTCGAGCACGACCTGGTCACCGAACGCCTTGCGCAGCCCGGTCACCGCGATCGCGGATGCAGCGCTGTCCATGCGCCCCCTTCCATCGGCGTGGCCCGGTCGGCCACGACACGAAGAGGATGCGGGCCGCGGGATTCACGACGGTTTCACCGCGGTTTCCGCCGGTCCGACAGGGCAGGTGGCTGCCGCCACGTGTTTGTGGACCGTGACAGCCACAGGCCCGCATTCTGGAAACTGTCCAGTCGCCGCGCGCACCACCCCGAGACGACGATTGCCCGGTGCACCCACACCATTCCGGCCCGGACCCCGGCAGAGCGAGCCCCGGAACGCCGCCGCTCCCGCCGGCCGTCGCCGAACGCCTCCGGCCGGGAGCGCCCGAACTGGCACGGCGGCTGGCCGACGCCATCCGCGCCCACGTTCCCGCCTATTCGGGGCCGGCCGACGAACCGAAGGGGACAGCGATCCGGCACGCGGCCGAGGCGGCCGTCGGGCTCTTCCTCGATCGCATCACCGATCCGGCCGCGTCCGGCCACCGGGCCTGCGACGTGCACCTGCGGATCGGCCGTCACGAACGGGAGACCGGGCACGGGCTCGACTCCCTGCAGGCCGCTTACCGGGTCGGCACCCGCTTCGCCTGGCGCTGGGTCATGCGGGCCGGCCGCCAGGCGGAGTTCCCGGCTGCCGTGTTCGCGCACCTGGCCGACCTGACGCTCGACGTGGCCGACGAACTGGTGACCACGGCGGTCGGCGGCTACCGCGAAGCCGGTGAGTCCCCGGAAAGCCGTCGACGGCGGCTGCTCCACGTGCTGCTCGACGAACCGGCGGCGGCACCGGCGATCATCGCCGTGTTCGCCGCGCGCGCGGCGTGGCTCGTTCCCGAGGTGGCCACCCCCGTCGCGATCACGGGTGAAGTCTCCTTCGCCACGCCGGCGCCTTCCGCCGATGTCCTCGCGGAACTCGACATCGTCCGGCCCCGCCTCATCGTCCCCGGTGAAGCGGACGACGAGCGGCTCGACAGTATCCGCGCCGCTCTGCCCGGAGCCCAGCTGGCGGTCGGTCCGACGGTCCCGCTCGGCCGGCTCGGTTCCGCGCTGCGCTGGACCTACCACGCACTCGAGATGCGCGATGAACCACTGGTCATGGTCGAAGACCACCTTCCCGAGGTGCTCGTCCGCGCCGACCGGGCACTCGGTGCCCACCTGCGGGACCGGCTGCTCCGGCCGATGCGGACCTTCACCGAAAGCCGCCGGCACCGGCAGCTCGAGACCCTCCGCGCCTGGCTGGACCTCCGCGGGGACGTCCCCGAAATGGCGGCGCGGCTGGCGATCCACCCGCAGACCGTCCGGTACCGCGTGCGGCAGCTCCAGCAGCTCTACGGGATGCAGATGGCCGGCTCGGCAGGACGTCTCGAACTCGAGCTGGGCCTGCTGACCGGCAGCGGCGACACCGCGGCGGCGGATGCTCCGGATCGGACACTTCCCTGAACCGGAATTGTCATGCGAACACAGCGAAACCCGGCCGTCCCGAGGGTGGTGAGCGCCGGCCGTTCCGGTCCGGAACCGGTCCGGAACGCCGTCACGGGAACCTCACCTGGCCGTTCGTGACCGGACCACCTCGCGTCGGTGGTCCGGTCACGGTTCCGGGGGTGGAATAGCCGTTGCCGGCGGCCGGCCGGAGTCGCCGTCGCCGGTGACTCCGGACGTATTCCGCATTTCACGACGAGGAGAGCCGTGTCCCGCCGCGTCCCCGGTTCCGAGCAGTTCCCCCATCCCCGAGGCGAACACCTCGACAGCGACACCCTTTCGGCCGAGACGCTCGCTCATACGCGCCGCACGTTGCAGGACTTCGGCAGGCCCGGTGGCGAACCGGCATCCCCCGAAATCGTCGCGGCGGTGCGGAGCCGGCTGCGATCGCTCGTCTCGGAAGCCGAACCGGACGAACACGCCATCGCCGAGGCCACCGCCCGCGCCGTCGACGAAGACGTCTCGCTCGACGAGCTGGTGGGTGCCCACCTCCGCGGCGCCGAGGTCGTGTACCACGCGTTGTCCGGCGAAGCGCCCGCGATCCACTCGCTGGGGAAACGGCTGTTGGCGCACACCCGGGCCACAGTCGAGGCGCTGACCCGGCACTACGTCGCCGAACTCCGTGACCGGGAGCGCCGGGAACAGGAAGAACACCGGACCCTGCTGACGATCCTCACCCACGGCGCCGCCACGCCCGTGCTGCAGGTGCGGGGCTTCGCTCTCGTACCGCAGTACGTCATGCTCCACCTCGCGTTCGGCTCGACCGCCGAACCGGCCGCGCTGCCGGACGACTCGCGGACGCTGACCCGGCGGGTGCTCGCCGCGTTCGCCCCGGCCGGTGGCGACCCGGTGCTGAGCTCGCTCGGCGCGGCGGGCGGGATCGTGCTCGTCCCGGCCCGGATCCCGGTCGACTGGCAGCGGTGGCGCGCGGGACTGCGGGACGCCGAACGGGTCGCCGGGATCAGCATCACGGCCGCGGCCGCGATCGTCCGGCCCGCCGAAGTGGCCGACGCGGTCACCCGGACCGCGGAGGTACTCGAAGTCCTGCGCTGGTTCGACCGCCCGCCCGGGCTCTACCGGCTCGAAGACGTCTTGGTCGAATACCAGATGACCCGGCCCGGCGAGGCTCGCGCGCAGCTCGCTTCCCTCGTGAGCACCCTCACCGAGTACCCCGACCTGATCGAAACCCTGACCGTCTACGTCGGCCAGGAGAACAACCGCCGGCGGACCGCGACCCGGCTGCACATCCACCCCAACACGGTGGACTACCGGTTGCGGCGGATCTCGGAGATCACCGGCGTCGACCTGTCACAGCCGACGGCCCTGCACCGGATCACGGCGGCGCTCGCGGCTCACCGCGCGGAAAGCGTCACCCGGGACTGACCACGAATGTGACACCGGCCGCCGGAATGTTCATGACCAGCCCCAAACAACCGCGCGAGGAATTGGCGAACTTCCAGCCGGCGGGCCCATCGTTTCCGCGCTGCCGTTATTACACTGGAGGTACGGTCAAGCCGTGCCGAAAACGCCGAACCCCGACACGGCCGCCGGTACCGGGGCCCGTATTCCGCAACCATTCGGAATACGGGCCCCGCATCCGGTAAAGGTGTCCCACCTGTCACCCCGGAGAAGAAGCCGCATCCCGTGATCGACCCCAGCGACGAGCCTTCCCCGCGCACGGCCTTTTCCGCCCGGTTCGCCTTGCTGTACACCGCCGCCGGAAGCCCGCGGATGGCGGATGTCGTGACCGCGGTGCGCCGAAGCCGCCGCGCCGACGAACGGGGGCAGCTCGTCCGCGTCTCGATCCAGCGGATCAGCGACTGGCGGCGCGGGCGCAACGTGCCGGCGCGCTTCGGGGTCTTCGCCGCCGTGCTCGACGTGCTGATCAAGCAGGCCCGGCTCACCACGATCCCGGCCCCGGCCGACGGCCTGTACTCACCGGAGCGGTGGCGCTCGTGGTGGGAAGCCGCGCTGACGAGTCCCGCCGGACCGGAACCCCGGCCGGTGGCCGCCGACCGGTGTCCCTACCCGGGGCTCGCCGCCTACACCCAAGCCGATTCGGCCCGGTTCCACGGACGGCGTCGAGCCACCGCGGACCTGGTGGCCCGGTTGCAGCGGGCCGGCACCGGGGTCGTCGCGGTCACCGGCGCCTCGGGGAGCGGGAAGTCCTCGCTGATCGCCGCCGGCGTCCTGCCGTCGCTCCAGGAGCGCTCACCCGCACCGGCGCGATGGTGGGTCGTGACGGCCACCCCGGGGAACCGCCCCGTGACACTGGTTCCCCGGCTGGCCGGCGAGCTCGCGCGGGCAGCGGGACACAGCCGCCGGCTGGTCGTCGTCGACCAGTTCGAAGAGCTCTTCACCTGGTGTCCCGACGAGCGTGAGCGCGACCGGCTCCTCGACCGGCTCACGGCCCTCCCCGCCACCGTCCTCATCGGACTGAGAGCCGACTTCACCGCGGCCGCACTGCGCCACCCCGGTCTGGCCGCGCACTTGCGGGAGCGTCCGCTGGAACTGGAGCCGATGAACGAGGCGGAACTCCGTGAAGCGATCACCGGACCAGCGACGTCCGCGGGCCTCGATCGCGAACCCGGACTGACCGAAGTGGTCTTGCGAGACCTCGGCGCGGGCCCGGGTGCGAAGCGCGGCCCGGTCGCCGGAGCGCTGCCCTTCCTGTCCCTCGCGTTGCGCGCGACCTGGGAGAACCGCGACGACACGCTGCTCACCCTGGCCGGGTACGACGCCGGCGGCGGCGTCCACGGCCTCATCGCGGCACTCGCGGAGCGGACCTGGGCGGCCTCCGATGCCGCGGAGCGCACGGGGATGCGGAAGGTGCTGCTGTCCTTGGTCCGGGTCGGCGAAACCGGGGACGACACGCGAGCCCGGGTCGCCCACGCCGCCCTTTCGGAGCAAGGGGCGGCCGCCCGGACGGCGTTGCGTGCCTTGATCGCGGCGCGGCTGGTGACCGCCGACGCCGAGGCGGCCGAGATCGCCCACGACGCGGTGCTGACCGGCTGGCCGAGGCTGCGCACTTGGCTCGACACCGACCGCGAGCACCTGCTGAACCGGCAACGCCTGGAAGCGGACGCCGCCGAGTGGGCCGGCCGGCGGCGTGACCGTGCCTTGCTCTACCGCGGCAGCCGGCTCGACGCGGTCGAGGCGAGCACGCACCTGCCGTCCCTGCCGGGACCGAGCACGCTCGGCCGGGATTTCCTGGCTGTGTCGAGGCGCCGCGCCCGCTGGTTCACGAGCTACCGGTGAGCGGGAGCTCCGCCAGGATGCTCGCCACTTCGGTGTACCGTCCCGGCCGGTCCGGCCGCGCGCAGCCGGGTCCGGCCGCGACGATGCCGATCACGGTGTCACCGACCAGCACCGGACCGCCCGAGCCGTCCCGGCAGGTGTCCTCGCCACCATCCGGACGGCTCGCGCACACCATGCCGTCCGCGAAGGAATCTTCGCCCGGCTGCGCGCACGAAGCACCGGAACCCACGACCACGTCGGCTTTCCGGAGCGTGTCCGGCCACTCTCCGGTGTAGGGCAGGCGGCCCCAGCCGAGGATGGTCGCCTTCGTCCCCGGTGCGTACCGGAATCCGGGACCGGCGAGCTTCGGCAGCCGGCCGCTCGGCACCGGCACGGGCCGGGCCAGGGTCAGGACCGCGATGTCGTGCGTTTTCCCTTTGTCCGGCGGGTGTTCCGGCTGTGTCCAGGTGCCGGCGACGAGCACCGTGATGCCGGCTTTGCCGTCGGGCCCCCGCCGCCCGGCGAGGATCGTCAGCGCGCCCGGTTCGCGACCCTCGACGCACCGGGCGGCGGTCACCACGGAGTACCGGGTGACCAGCACGCCGGCACAGTGCGCGGCGCCCGGTTCGGTCAGCACCCGCACGACGTAGGGCCAGTTCTCGACGGCGGCTTCCGGTCCCCCGGCGATCGTCGCGGGCGCGCCCGGAATCGCCATGATCAGAGCTGCCGCCACTACCCCGGCAACGATCGGATTTCCAGCGCGGTAACGCACCGACGCTCCCTCGTACGTCTGGCGGACAGGAGGTTCCGAGAGCGGGACGGGTCAGCTCGCCACGCCGCGGGACCGCACCACGAGGTGCAGCGCGAACCGGTCCCGCGGTTCGCGCAGCTGGTCGCCCAGCGCTTCCTCGAGCCGTCGCAGCCGGTACCGGACGGTGTGCGGGTGGATGTGCAGCCGGGCCCCCATGCCCTCGACGGATCCTTGTTCGTCCAGCCAGCACTCCAGCGTCTCCAGGATCACCCGGCGTTCCTGCTCCGCCAGCTTCTTCAGCGGCCGCAGCGCCTTCGCCGTCAACCGGTCGAGCACGGCGCGGTCGCTGTGCAGCAGCAGTTCGGCGAGGTGCTCTTCGGCCCGGATCAACGACGGCGCCTCGACCTTGCCGCGCCGGGACAGTTCGAGCACCTCTCGCGCGATCCGCTCGCCTTCGGGCGCGCACTCCGCGGAGCCCGCAGGCCCGACGACGACGGTCGCCTTCGGGAACGCCGCCCTCAGGGCAACCGTCCAGCGGTCGTTCACGACCCCGGGCACCAAGACCCGTGCCCAGCCGTGCGCGCTCTCCGCGAGCGCGCCGTCCAGCTCCCGCAGGTGCGGCTTGAGACCGCCGAGCCGGACGACCACCGGGGTCAGCTCACCCGAGACATCGAACCGGACCAGCCTCGCCATCTCGAGCATCGCGTGGCGCGACGCCTGCGGCGAGGCGAGCACGAGGTGCAGCAGCTTCCGGCGCCAGACGATCAAGGTGTCGCCGGTCGTGGCCACAGCGTCTCGGTAACCGTCGGCGGCCGCGCGGGCGAGGTCGTCCACGAGCGTGAAGAGCTCCTCGGCGAGGTAGGACACGACCACGGCGGCGAAGGCCTCCTCCGCCCCGATCCGGGCGATCCGTTGCCACGCCGCACGCGCACCCAGCCGATAGCAGGCCTGGAGCCGCTCGATCGGCCGGCCGCTGTGGAGCTCCGCGGCCCCGAACACCTGGTGCTGTTCGAGGAGATCCACCCGGCCCGCGTGCGGGTTCTCGATCCGGTCCACGTAGTTCGTGACGATCGCACAGACGGCGGTACGCAGCACCGTGCCACCATCGCACTCGGGTGCCTGCCGCCGGATCTCGGCGACCACCGCGCCCGTGATCGCCGTGACGTGGGAGCGCAGGGCCTGCACGGCCTTTTGCTGGTTGTGGGGAGAGAGCGGCCCCTGGCCGTCGCCGAGACTCATCGGAGGACCGTTCCCATCGACACCCACTCCGATCGTGCGAATACACCGCTCGCCGCCGAAATTAGGCCGTATCGACCGGCTGAGCCACCCGATCGCCGGAGATCTGGAGATCGTCCCATGCGGCGCCGCGGAAACTGTCGAACTTCCCAACCGTCCCTTGTGCGCGCCCACAATGGACAGTCGGGATCTTTGCCCGCACTCCCAGTAAAGGCGGCCGGGCCGGCTGCCGATGATTCCTGTGTGGGGCACCACCGGGCACGGGTACCGGCCGAGAGGGGCGGCAGGCAACCACCGGACGAAATGGGTCGCACAGGCGCTGGGGGGCGCCGGCCGGCCGGCGGATCCAGGCCCAGGATCCGCCGGCTGTGCCCCACGCGGCCCGGCCTGTGATGCGTCCCAAGCGATCGGGCCGGGCTCGGTGCGATTCCCAAATGCGCGACCCGCACTTGACCGGCCGATCACCCGGGAGTTGTACTCGGGCTCGTTCCCCGCCGCCACAGTTTCCTGGAGCACTCCATGCTGTCCGGAATTCCCCGCCTCGCCCTCGCTGCCGCGTCTCGCAGCGCCGGGGAAAGCCGCCTTCACGCGAGCCACCCCGGTGCCCGGCCGTCGTCCGGGTCCGCCGCCGAGGCCGGGCACGTCGACGCCGGCCGGTTCGCGATCGGCCACTACCGCGGTGCTTGACCGCGGCTCACCGTCCGGCCCGGGCCGCGCCCGGTGCGTTGATGCCGTTGAGGAATCCCTGCAACGCGAGCGTCGCCGCACCGCGGCTGACCGGGTTGCCCGGGATCGCGCTGAGCCGCAAGCGCACCTCCCGGCCCGGCCTGGCCCACACCTGCCGTTCGACGACCCGCTCGGTCTCGGCGAGCAGGCGCGGGCCCAGCGCCTCGGCGACGGACCCCTCGAAAACGAGTACTTCGGGATCGAAGAGGTGCACCAGCGTGGTCACCCCGGTGCCGAGGTGGCGCGCGACGACCTCGACGGCCTTGACGGCGTCCGGATCGCCGTCCGCCGCGGCACGCCCGAGGGCGGCGACGATCTGGTCGTCGTCGCCGGCCGGCAGCGGGCTCCCGGGAGCGACCTCCCGGAGCGTCGCGGCGACCCCGGTGGTGCCGACGTAGGCCTCGACGCACCCCAGGTTTCCGCAGCGGCAGAGCCGGCCGTCCGGCACGAGGCACGAGTGGCCCCATTCCCCGGCGCTGTTCGTGCCACCGCGGTAAAGCGCACCGTCGACCGCGATGCCCACGCCGGCCCCGCCGCGCAGGGTGACCACCAGGAGGTTCGCCGCCTCCCGCCCGGCCCCGAACCACATTTCGGCGACCGTGCCCGCCATCAGCGGGTTCTCGACGTAGATCGGCAGCTCCAGCCGCTCGGCCAGCAGCGAGCGCACCGGGACGTCCTTCCACGACCAGCACGGCGAACAGACGCTCACCCCGCGTTCGGGTTCGACCAGCCCCGGGATGGCGATCCCGAACCCGAGCACGTCGTCCAGGGCCCGGTCCAGGCCGGAGAGCATCGTCCGGACCCGCTGCGCGATCAGGTCCGAGGTACCTTCCGGCGGGACGGTGCCCTGCTCGATCGGGCGCTCGAACTCGGCCAGCACGTTCATGGCGAGGTCGAAGACCGCGAAGTGGACACTCGTTTCCGCGACGTCCACACCGACCAGGAGCCCGCGCCGCGCGTTCACGGCCAAGCGGGCGCGGGGACGGCCACCGCCGCCGGAGTACTGCCGCGCGGCCTCGATCAGGACCCCGGCGTCGAGCAGTTCGCCGACCAGGGTGGCGACCGTCGCGAACGAGAGGCCGGTGGCCGCGGCGATCTCCTGGCGGCTCACGGGCTCGTCCGCCGCGTAGATCCGGCGGAGCACGTCGAACCGGTTCCGGCACCGGATCTCGTGTGCGGTACCCGTGGACATCGAACTGCCTTTCCTGGTCGGCGCGGTGGTTCGGCCGATGGTTCGTCCAACGGCCGTAATATAGCGCGCCGCGCGGCCCGCGGGCAGGTGCCTCGACGTTTTCGCAGGCGGTAGTCGCCTGATAACCGCAGGTCAGAGCGGTCCCCCTGGAGGGCGAGCAATATTTACAAGGGTTAGACGAACGGTTAACGTCTCGCCGGGCGGACCTGCCGCCGCTCCGGCTCACGAAGCTCGAATCGAGGTGTGGTTCACCATGAGGACATCCGCCGTGAACGGCCGCGCACCGGCCCGACCGGAGCCGGTGGTGATCGCGGGAACCGCCGTCGACCGGATCCTGCTGACCCAGCTGCCGGACATCGTCGAGCAGATGATCGGGAGCCACCGGCGGGCCAGCACGGACTACCGGCGGCTGCCGCCGGAGGTGCTCCAGAACGACGTGAAGTCGGTCAGCACCGACGCCGTCCGGTTCTACGCCCGCTGGCTCCGCGAGGGCGCGTCGGCCACCCCGAAAGAACACGACCGCCTGGCCGACTCCGCCGCCAGGCGCGCTGAAGAAGGCCTCCCGCTCGAAGCCGTGCTGTCCGCGTACTGCCGGGGCATCCAGGGCCTGTACCTGCGGCTGACGGACGCGGCGGGCGACCAGGACCTGGAGTCGGTCCGCGAACTGGGCGCCCGGCTGTTCGACTGTCTCCGGGAAGCGGTGAACGCGGTGACCGGCGGCTACGTCGACGAGGTGCGGCAGCGCGCCGGTGCCGAACAGGACGCGAAGCAGATCCTGTTTTCGGCGCTGCTCGACGAGAACCCCTCGGCGCTCGTGGACAACGCCGTGGCTTCGCGCTACCTCGTGCTGAACCTCGCCCTCGGCCGGCACCCCGACGAGCTGCGCCCCGGGATCAACACGACGATCCTCGGGCGTCGCGTGGCCGGCCGCCTGCACAAGACGATCGCCGCGGCCACCGACGATCAGGCCATGACCTCCTTGAACGGCCGGGGCGGGATCGTCCTGGTGCCGGTGGAGGACGGCTTTTCCCGCCGGCACTGGGCCGACGTCCTCACCGCGGCCGAACAGGCCGCCGGAGTACCGGTGACCGCGGTCGTGGCCGTCGCGGCGCCGGACCGGATCCGGGCCACCGCGGTGCAGAACGCCGACGTGCTGGACGTCCTGCGCTGGTTCGAACGGCCGCCGGGGCTCTACGGCCTCGACGACGTGCTCGTCGAGTACCAGCTGACCCGCCCCGGCCCGGCCCGCCGCCGGCTGGCGGCGACGCTCGAACCCCTGGACCACCACCCGGAACTGGCGGAAACCCTGTCCTGTTACGTGGAAAACGCCGAGAACCGCCGTCGCACGGCAACCCGCCTCAACGTCCACCCCAACACGGTCGACTACCGCCTCCGCCGCGTTTCGGAGGTCGTCGGCCGGGACGTCACCGAGCCGTCGGGCATGCACCACGTCATGGCCGCCCTCGCCGCCCGCCGCGCGGAAGGGACGTCGTTCCCCCGCGAAAGCGTTCGGAAAGCGGCCGGCGAATAGCCGCCGCTCGACCGGGAAGACCGTGCCGGCCCCGGCTTTCCGCGTATTCCCACCGCAGTCACCCTCGGACAAGGTTTCCATGAGCATTCCTCCCATTGCCGACGAGCGTCCGTGGCCCGGGCTCCCGGCGCCGAACCAGTGGGGACGTCGTTCGTTCGCCCTGCTTTACCGGCCGGAATCGAGTCCGGCTCCGCGGGTGGAGCTCCTCGCGGGGACGACTTCGGTGATGAGCACGTACGCGGAGCTCCGGAGGATCGTCGACGAAGGCGGCCAGGACGTGCTCGCCGTGCTGCCCCGCAACCAGGACGGCGCTCCCTTGCTCGCGTTACAGGTCACCCATCGCGAAGCTGTCCCACTGGAGACGGCACTGAGGCGGCTGCCCGCCGTCGCCGGCGAGGTGACCGACGCCATCGAGGGCTTCGACCTCGACCGGGCGCTCGCCGTCTTCCGCCACCTGCTGGCCGGCGAACGCGGGGCCTATTGGACCTTCCTGGTCCACACGGGCGAGTCGACCTTCGTCGGCGCCAGTCCGGAGCGGCACATCAGCGCCCACCGCGGCGTCGTCACCATGAACCCCGTTACCGGCACCTACCGCTATCCCCCGGCCGGCCCCGACCTGCCGAGCCTCCGCGCGTTCCTCTACGACTCGAACGAGAAGGGCGAGCTCCTCACGGTCGTCGACGAGGCGCTCAAGACGATGTCGAACATCTGCGAGCGGGGCGCGACCGTCCGGGGTCCCCGGCTCAGGGAGATGCGGCGGCTCGCGCACACCGAGTTCCTGCTCACCGGGCGGACCGGGCTGCCGGCCCACGAGGTGCTCCGGCGCAGCCTGTCCGTGCCGGCCGCCACCGGCGGAGTGCTGGCGCTGTTCGGCCGCGACCCCGGCAGCACGCCCGGGCTCGACTCGTGCGTCATGATCGGCACCGCGGAGGTCCCGGCTCGAGGCGACGTCGGTGCCACCATCGTCGGCGACTCGGACCCGGAAGCGGCCGAGACCCGTCCCACGCTGTTGAGCGAAAACGGGGAAGTACGTGCCGCCCTCGCCCAACGCCGGGGCGTGCTGTCCCCGTTCTGGCTGTCCGAGCCGTCCGGGCGAACCGCCCCCGGCAAGCTTTTCCCGCAACCGCGAGTCGTCCTCGTCGACGCCGAGGACTCGTTCACCGGGATGCTCGGTCACCAGCTCGCCGCGCACGGGTGCGCCGTCGAAATCATCCCGTGGTCGGCACCTCTCGACCGCCACGAAGCGGATCTCGTGGTCGTCGGGACGGGCCCCGGGGACCCCCGTGATCTGGACAACCCCCGGATCGCCGCCGTCCACCGGCTCACCCGGGCGCTGCTCTCCGGCGACCGGCCGTTCCTTTCCGCGTGCCTCGGGCACCAGGTGCTCTGCGCCCAGCTCGGCCTGCGCGTCGTCCGCGGGACCACCCCGCACCAAGGCGTGCGGAAGGAGATCGAGTTCTTCGGCGCGAACCTGAAATTGGGGTTCTACAACACTTTCGCCGCGCTGGCCGACGGCCGGAGGCACTTCGACGGTTCCGGACGGCCGTTCCGGGTCAGCCGGGATCCGTCGACCGGGGAGGTGCACGGCCTGGTCGGCACGCACTGGGGTTCGTTCCAGTTCCACCCGGAATCGGTGCTCAGCAGGGACGGGCAGCAGTTCCTCGGTGTGTTCGTGCGCGAAATCCTGTCCCTCGGACCGGCGGGGCCGACCGACCGCGTCGGCGAGCAGTCGTCCGGCCCGGGTTCCGGCGCCCGGCCCGCCGAGCCGGCCCTGGCCGCGGAAGGAACCCGGTCGTGATCACGTCGCCGCGCTCCCGCCGCGACGGCGGCCGCGGCCGCCGTCGCACCGGACGCTAAGGCCGCCCGACGCGGAGTGCCGCGACGACCCGTACTCCGTCGGTGACGATCGCGCCGCCGCCCATCGTCAAGACGGGGCCGGTCAGCACTTCTCGGTGCTTCGGGCTGTGAAACCAGACGCTGATGACTTTGTCCGGGTCGAGCCGCGCCGTGCTGTTGGTTCCCCAGAGTGTTTCGTAGCCGCAATGCGAGAGAGTGCGCGCTTCGAGATTCTTGCGCGCGCAGGCCTCGGCCAGCTGTGCCAATCGTGGTTCGAACCGGACCGGAGCGAGCCCCAGTTCCCGGCGGGACTTGTTCAGGGCGGTCACCAGTTCGCTCTGCCCGTAGGTGGTGAACGTGCTGTTGCCCGGGGCCGGCCGGGTGCCCGGCGTCCGCTCGGGAGCCGGTGTGCCGGTCTCCGCGGTGGGTTCGACGGTGACGGGTCCGTCCGGATCGACCGCACCGGAGCCGGGGGTGCCGGGCTCTTCCGGCGGCCGGGACGAGGATGCCGTCGCGGAAGCCGGCGGTGACGCGGCGCTGCCGACGGACGGGTTCTGCGTTGTCGACGGTGCGCCGATGACGTGAGCGCCGGGATCGACCGCGCACGAGGACAGGGTCGAAGCGCTGAAGGCGGTGACCGCCAGCGTGACCCGGAGTGCCTGGCGCACTCGATGAAGGGAGACATTCATTGTTTGTGGACTACCTGTCTGAAGTCGACGAGCCCGGGAATCAAGGCGGCGAAACACTAACTCAGGACACCGGCAGCGAACAAGACGGAATCCGTGATCCGGCCCGCTTCGGAAAGACGCATTGGGGCCACCGACAAAGGCGGGCAACGGCTTTTGTGAAAAATCAGAACCTGCGATCCGATCGTTCACCGGCCCGATATCGTTCCGCGACGAGGACGGTGCGTCGCGGCTCTGCCGAGCCCGACGTCGGCTCCCCTGTCGCCCTTCGCCGAATCATGGAGGTTGCATGTCCCGGATCAGACACCTGCTCGTCCCCGCGCTCGTCGCGGTGGCCGGAAGCGTGCTGGTGGCCCCGTCGGCGAGTGCCGCACCCGCACCGCAGTGCAACACCACGAACAAGCAGTTCACCTACGTGGTGCTCTATGACCCGGGTACGCCGGAACTCCAGGTCGACACGGAACTGCGCGCGAAATGTGGCGAGAAGGTGGCGTACCACCCGGCGATCGGGGTCGCGGTGGCGACCTCGCGCAACGCCGATTTCCAGGCGAAGATCGGTGCCTTCCGCGCCTACTCGGGCGGTCGCGACGTCGCGCTCTCGTCCTGGACTTCGGGCAGTTCGAACAGCTCGAACCTGGTCGGCGCCAAGGAGAACGAAGAGACCACCGATACCGTCGTCGCCGACAAGCTGTCGGCGCAGCAGTGGGACATGCGGGCGATCCACGCTCCCGAGGCGAACAAGATCTCCGGTGGCAGCCCCTCGGTGACCGTCGGCGTGCTGGACTCGGGCATCGATCCCACCCACCCCGCGTTGAAGAACGCGCTGGACCCGAAGGCGTCCGCGGGCTGCACCTCGGGTGCGCCCGACACCACGCCCGCCGCGTGGGCGCCCACGACCTCCGACCACGGCACGCACGTCGCCGGCACGATCGCGGGCAAAGACACCGAGCACGACTTCACGGGCATCGCGCCCGGCGTGAAGCTCGCGTCGGTGAAGGTCGTGAACGACAACGGCCTGATCTTCCCCGAAGCCGCGGTCTGCGGGTTCATGTGGGCGGCGAACCACCACTTCGCGGTGACGAACAACAGCTACTACATCGACCCGGGCATGTTCTACTGCTCGAAGGAGCCGGGCGACGCCGCCGCGTACGAGGCCGTCCGCCGCGCGGTGGTCCACTCGACCGGTCAAGGCGTGCTGAACATCGCCGCCGCGGGCAACAGCGGTTTCGACGTCACGCAGCAGACCAGCGACCCGAACCGCCCGCACGCCGTCGATGCGAGCTGCGGCATCCTGCCGAAGGCGATCGAAGGCGTAGTGACGGTCTCGGCCATCGGCTACAGCGGTACCAAGTCGCCTTACAGCAACTTCGGCCCCGGCCAGATCGAGGTGACCGCCCCCGGCGGTGCCTACTACGACACGCCGCCCGCCGGCCAGGGTGCCAGTTGCCCGCTGTCGACGGTCCTGAACGGCGCCTACGGCACCAAGTGCGGCACGTCGATGGCATCCCCGCACGCCGCCGGCGTCGCCGCGCTGCTGGCGTCCCGCTTCCCCGGCGCCCCGCCGCAAAAGCTGACCAGGCTGCTGGAAGAGCAGGCGGATCCGGTCCCGTGCGACACCGTGACCGCGGCGCAGGCCTGCGCGGACCCGGCGCAGAACAAGCCGTACTACGGCCACGGGCGCGTCAACGCCCTGGACGCGGTGCAATAGTCGCTCTTTCGCGCGCCGGCGGAAACCTTTCCGGCGGCACGCGCGATTCACACCCGGTTACTCCGAACAGACCAGACCGAAAGCGCTTCCGGGCGGAAACCGAGACCGCCGCTGCAACTTGCAGATTCTCGTTGCCCTCTGGCGCCATTCCCGGATTCACCGTGGCTTCTTCCCCACGGATCCGATTCATCTCAGACACACAGGACAGCGGCTCATTTGATCCGAGCTGCCACCGGGAGGGAGAAATTTCCCTGCCGGGACCGGCGTGTATACACTCCACAGAGGAGCGCGTAATTCCTGCGCTCACATACTGGTACATACCGCCTCAAGGAGCAGGAATGGCCCAGAAGGTCCTCGTCGAGATGCTCGACGACATCGACGGAACCCCCGCCGCCCACACCATCCCGTTTTCCCTCGACGGCGTCACCTACGAGATCGACCTCTCCGACGACAACGCGGCATCCCTGCGCGACGGGCTCGCCCGCTACATCGGTGCCGGCCGCCGCACCGGTGGGCGCAAGGTCCGCGTCGCCACCGGCCAGCCGACCACGACCGCGTCCGACCGTGAACGCAACCAGCAGATCCGCGCCTGGGCCAACGCCAACGGCTACGAAGTTTCCGAACGCGGCCGTCTCTCCTCCGAAGTGATCGCCGCCTACGACGCCGCCCAGTTGCAGGAAGCCGAGCCCGTCAAGGCGACCCGCAAGCGCGCGCCCCGCAAGAAAGTCGCCGCCGCCCGGAAGTGACCGACGCGGCACGGACGACCATTGGGCGGTACGCGGCGGCGCACGCGTGCCGCACGATGGGGCGGTGGAGGTCCAGCCGGTTCCCTACCCCTTCGCGCCCGCCGTGGCGCTGCGGCTCCACCCGCGGTTCGCCGAGCTGCGCAAGTCCGAAGCGCCGGTCCGCGTCACGATGCCCTACGGCGGCGACGCCTGGCTGGTGACGCGCTACGAGCAGACGCGGTTCGTGCTGTCGGACCCACGGTTCTCGCGCGCCGCGGCGGCCGGGGCGGACGTGCCGCGCGGACGTCCCGGCTTCGAACCGGCGGGCAACCTGCTGGCCATGGACCCGCCCGAGCACGACCGGATCCGGGCGCTGGTGGCCAAGGCGTTCACCGGCCGGCGGGTGGAGCTGCTCCAGCCCCGGATCCGGGAAATCGTCGACACGCTCCTCGACGGCATCGACCCGCCCGCCGACTTCGCCTCGTCGGTGGCGTGGGAGCTGCCCGTGCAGGTGATCAGCGAGCTGCTCGGCGTGCCGCCGGGCGAGCGCCGGATGGTGCGCGAGTGCACCGAAACGCTGGTCGCCTCGGGCGGAACCGTCACCCCCGCGGACGTCACCGAAGCTCGCGGAAGGCTGGCGGGCGCGCTGAACACGCTGATCGCGCAGCGCCGGGCAGAGCCTGCCGACGACCTGCTGACCGCGCTCGTCGCGGCCCGCGACGACGGAGACCGCCTGACGGACAACGAACTGCTCATGCTCGGCGTGGCGCTGCTGGCCGGTGGCCACGAGACCACGGCGAACCTGACCGGCAGCTTCCTGGTGGAGCTGCTGTCCGACCGGGAACGGTGGACGGCGCTCGTCGCGCGTCCCGAGCTGATCCCGTCGGCGGTGGAGGAGCTGCTGCGGTTCGTGCCGCTGGTGACGGTCGCGGATCTCGCGCGGATCGCCCAGGAGGATCTCGAGATCGGCGGTCAGGCCATCCGGGCCGGCGACGCGGTCCTGGTCCAGCTGGACTCGGCCAACCGCGACGAATCGGTGTTCGCCTCCGCCGGGGACCTGGACTTCGGGCGCAAGGTCAACCACCATGTCGCGTTCGGCTTCGGCGTGCATCACTGCGTCGGGGCGCCGCTGGCGAGGCTGGAGCTGCGCGTCCTGCTGACGACGCTGGTCCGTCGCCTGCCGGACCTGCGCCTCGCGGTCTCCGCGAAGGACCTCGCGTGGCGCCGCGACGGATTGATGCGTGGCGTCACGAGCCTGCCCGTCACCTGGTAGCGGACCCCGACGGCGGCGCCGGCGGCCTCGGGTGCCTGGATGCGCGCCGCCTGGGTCCGGCTGCGGATGCAGGGGGTGCGGAACCGGCCGTTCGTCCGGTTCCGGGATGGCAAGCCCGGCAAGATCCTGCCGGCCACCGGCCGGGCCATCGACTTCGAACAGATCCGCGGACGCGTGTCCGCGCCGATCCGGGAATCGCCGTCAGGTCAGCCGGATGCGTACCCGCTGCGCTTCTTCCGGTACGTCGAGCCAGACCCGCAGCCGGGCTACCCCCGGCGGCGCCGGGTAGTGGTGGCGGAATTCCTCACCGACCATGTCCGCCACCTCGAACCCGTCCCGCAGGATCCGGAGTGGGCCGTCGAAGACGCAGGTTCCCTCGTCTTCGCCGTCGTCCAGTGAGACACCGACATCCACCGGCTCGGCACCTCCCTGCGCGACAGCGACGACGACGCATTCTTCGTGACTGTCCACGAGCGAACCCGACGGATCCCTTTCGGGAATACCGATGGACGAGCCCACGGATTCGACCCGAAGCAGGCCCCACGGCACGTCGACGCTGAATCTGTCCATGTCCCCAGCCAACCACGCGGAGCCGGCCAAGAGCTCACGGAGCACCGCTCAAGTGTCGAAGCGCAGGTACACCGTGCGGTGGTAGTCGCCCGTGCCCGTGTTCGGGCGGCTCTCCGGGCCCAGCGACGCGACTCCGTGGAACTTGTTGCCGATCGGCGCGATCCCGTCCAGGAAGGAGATCCCGCCGGCCGGGTAGGTGACCACCGCGTTCTGCGGATCGGGTCCCACCGCCGGGGTGAACAGCCGCAGGTACAAGCCCTCTTCCGCGGCGACCACCGTGACCGCGCCTTCGGTCGTGTCCAGTACCGCCCAGCAGGTCCGCGCGTGGTAGCCCTTGAACTCCGGGTAGGCGAACCCGCTCGCCCCGGTCGCGGTGTCGTTGTACGGCTTGCTCCAGACGTCGGGCTGCACGCCGCGCAGCCGGTTCTTGTACACGCGGTACGGCCCGTCCCCGAGCCACGTCATGCCCCGGACGTTCGCCTCCGGGTAGTCGAAGTTCACGCCGAGGTGGTCGTGGTCGCCGGTGGCGCGGTAGCGGTATTCCAGCCGCAGCCAGCCGTTGGCGTCCAGGCGCCAGCGCACGGACGTCAGGTCGCCGCTGTAGTCGGCCTGCACGACCCAGCCGGTGCCGTCGCGGAAGTGGCTGAATGCCGTGAGCGTCGCCGTCCCGCCGGCCGGGGCGGGACCGTTGGCCAGCGACACCGGGGAGCCGCCGCGGCGCACGCCGTTCAGCCGTCCGTCGGATTTGCCGATGGTGACCCGGGTTGCGCCGGCGACGAGCGTGACGTCCGTGGCGGTCTCGGCCGCGGTGACGCTGCCCGTGGTCGCCGGTTTCACCAGCCGCGCGGTGAAGTCCGGCGCCTTGCGGATGCGCCACGTCCAACCGGCGATCTCCCGGCCGGTCGGATCGGTCACGCTCAGCCGGAGCGCGTCGGCGCCGGTCCAGTCGGCGGGCAGGCCGAGCGTCACCGCGCCCGTCGCCCCCGGCGCGACGTCCGGCCCGCCAGTCTGACCCTGGGACAGGACCTGGTGGCCGGTTCCCGCGCCGGGCAACGGAAAGGCCAGCAGCTGCCAGGTGCACCGGCACTGCCGCAGGTTCGTGAAGTCGTACCGGTTGACGAGCTTCACGGTCTTGTCGAACGACGCCGGGAACACCGAGTCGTAGTAGGCGGGACTGGCCAGCTGGACCGGCGACCAGATGTCCTTGATCGTGAAGAAGCTGCCTTCCTTTTCGCGGTACGGGCCGAGGATGCCGTCGGGGGCCCGGCTGCCGTTCGTGTCGAGGGCGCCACCGCGGTCGTCGCGCGCGACGCTTTCGTCGACCAGCGCCCAGATGAACCCGCCCGCCGAGCGCTGGGCGCCGCCCATGAGCTTCCAGTAGTCGTTCAGCCCGGCTCCGGCGCCGCCGTCGTAGAGGCCGTGCAGGAACTCGGTCGGCATGAAGATCGTGCCGGCGGCGGCCTTGCTCACGGTGCTGCTGTAGGTCTGGTAGTGGCTGGTGTCGATACCGCCGAACGTCGTCCACGGGTGCAGCACCGCCCGCCGCTGCGGGTCGTACAGCCCGAAGTCGTCGTCCAGCGCGGTGTTCCAGCCGCCTTCGTTGCCGTTGTCCCAGAACAGGATCGACGGGTGGTTGACGTCGCGCTCCACCAGCGCCTCGACCAGCGGGGCGCCGACACCCTCGTCGTAGTGGCGCTGCCAGCCGGTCAGCTCGTCCAGGACGTAGAGCCCGAGCTCGTCGCAGAGGTCGAGGAAGAACGCGTCCGGCGGGTAGTGC
Organism: Amycolatopsis ponsaeliensis; assembly: GCF_030182635.1. Taxonomy (NCBI): domain Bacteria; kingdom Bacillati; phylum Actinomycetota; class Actinomycetes; order Pseudonocardiales; family Pseudonocardiaceae; genus Amycolatopsis; species Amycolatopsis ponsaeliensis. The sequence continues at coordinate 43,128 of NZ_JAPZLD010000001.1, read as the reverse complement.
GACATCCGGACGGCGTTCATGTTCATGTCCTTCATCAGCCCGATGTCCAGCCGGGCGAGGCGAGGACTGGACGCCCGGCCGGACGTCGGCCAGAAGGTGTGCCGGTTCGCTCCTTTGAGGACGATCCGCTTCCCGTTGACATAAACGCCGTCACCGGGCCGGACCTCGATCGTGCGGAAGCCGAAGCGCTCGACTGTGCTGTGCAAGGGCACGCCGGTGGCACTCGCGAGCGTCAGCTCGACCCGGTACAGGTTCGGCGTTTCGGCCGTCCACAGCAAGGGTTGCGCCGCGGTGGTGGTCAAGGTCGCGCCGGTGGCGCCGCTCGCGACGGCGACCGAAACGGCCCCGCCGACGGCCGTGCCGTCGAGCCGGCGCAGCTGCGCGGTCAGCCGGGCCGCCGCGGTCAGCCCGGCGAGTGTGACCTGGGCGGCGAAAGTCCCGTCCGCGCGGGCGTCGATCGCGACGCGGTCGATCCGGGCGGCCGGGTACGCCTCCAGTGACACCGGCCGGAAGAGCCCGCCGAAGTTCCAGAAGTCGCCGCGGCGCTCGGCGTCGTTCACCGAGTTGTCCGCCGATTCCTTGCTGACGGTCACTTCGAGCAGGTTCGGCTCGCCGAGCCGCAGCAGGGTCGTGACGTCGTAGCGGAAGCGGTAGAAGCCGCCCTGGTGCACCGGTCCCGCCGAGACGCCGTTGACCCGCACGTCGGCGTCGGTCATCGCGGCCTCGAACACCAGGAAGATCCGGCGCCCGGCCCAGGACGCCGACGGCGTGAACCGGTGCCGGTAGTTACCCTTCTCCGCCGGGACGAGGTCGCCGCCGTAGTGGTAGCTGCCGAAGCCGTGGCACTCCCAGTTCGACGGCGTCGGGATCGTGGCCTGCTCCCCCGCGCGCCGGCCGGCCGTGACCTGGAAGTCCCAGTCGACGGTGTGGTCGGCGTCGCTGCCGGTGAGCAGCATGGTCTCCGTTGCCGGGCCGGTTCCGGCCGCCGAAGCGACTCCGGACGCCGGCAGTGCGGCGGCCACACCGGCCGCGCTGATCGCCAGCGCCTGACGACGGGTGAGCTCCACCAGACCTCCCGAGTCCGATCTGATATATGACACACCGTACAACGGGCAATCACCGACCGAGCGGACAAGGAGCCGGACAAGTCTTGACGGCCGGTCGTGGTCCCACCACAGTGGTGCGGCACTCCGGCCCCTCCCGCGGTCTCCGATCCACCGTGAAAGGTAGGAGAATGGTCTCCTCGAGCACCCTCCGGCGACTGCGTCTCGGTGTCCTGGCCGCGGTGATCGCCGCGGCCGCGCTGGTCGCGCCCACCGCGACCGCCGCCGCCGGCTCGACCGTGGTCGGCGTGGCCTCCGGGCGGTGCCTGGACGTCGTCGGCAACAGCACGGCGTCGAAAACGCGCGTCAACATCTACGACTGCAACGGGCAAGCCAACCAGGCGTGGACGTTCACGCCGGCGGGCGAACTCCGGGTGTATGACGCCGCGATGTGCCTCGACGTCGCCGGCGCGAGCACCACTTCCCCGGCCGACGCGCAGATCTACCCGTGCAACGGCGGGGCCAACCAGAAGTGGCGGATCACCGCCGACGGCACCATCACGGGCGTGCAGTCGGGCCTCTGCCTGGACGTCACCGCGGCGGGCACCGCGAACAGCACCCTCGTCGGGCTGTGGACCTGCAACGGCGGCGGCAACCAGAAGTGGCGCACCTCCCTCGGCGACGCCCAGCCGCCGAGCGTGCCGGGCAACCCGCGGGTGAGCGACCTGGTCTGCGACGCCGTGACGTTCTCGTGGAACGCCGCCACCGACAACGTGAGTGTCGCGTTCTACGACGTCTACCACGACGGCCAGCAGATGAAGTCGGTGAGCGGGAGCACGCTGTCGACGAGCCTCACCGTGGTCGGCGGCGTCACCTGGGGCCTGTACGTCAACGCCCGCGACGCCGCGGGCAACGTCTCGCAGGCCAGTGCCACGGTGCCGATCACGCCGCCGCAGTGCCAGCCGGACACCCAGGCGCCGAGCGCGCCCACCGGGCTCACCGGCAGCGCGTCCGGCACCACGGTGACCCTGAACTGGACCGCGGCGACGGACAACATCGGCGTGCGGGCGTACGACGTCTACCGCGGCGGCGCCAAGGTCGGCACGGTCACCGGGACCGCCACCGCGCCGCCCGCGACCACGTTCGTGGACAGCGGGCTGGCGGCGAACACGAGCTACCAGTACCACGTCGTCGCGCGTGACGCGCAGGCGAACGTGTCGGCGCCGAGTGCGTCGACGACCGTGACCACCGGCGCGGCCTGCGGCGACTCGGTGTGCGCGGTGACGCAGATCGCGGGCGACACCGACATCCCGTGGGGCCTGGTGACCCTGCCGGACGGAACGATCCTCTACACCCGGCGCGACGCCCACGACATCGTCCACCTGAACCCCGCCACCGGGGCCAAGACCAGCGTGGGCACGGTCCCCGGCGTGGACAACACCGACGGCGAAGGCGGGCTGCTCGGCCTGGCCGTCTCGACCGGTTTCGCCGGCGACCACTGGCTGTACATCATGCACACGTCGCCGTCGGACAACCGGATCGTGCGGATCAAGCTGGCGAACGACCAGCTCGACACGGCGTCGGAGCAGGTCTTGCTCAGTGGCTTGCTGCGCAACAAGTTCCACAACGGCGGGCGGCTGCGCTTCGGCCCCGACGGCAAGCTCTACGCCAGCACCGGCGACGCCCAGAACGGCGACAACGCGCAGAACAAGACCAGCCTCAACGGCAAGATCCTGCGGATCAACCCGGACGGCAGCGTGCCTTCGGACAACCCCTTCGGCAACCAGGTGTGGAGCTACGGCCACCGCAACCCGCAGGGGCTGGCGTTCGACTCGCAGGGCCGGTTGTGGGAGCAGGAGTTCGGCAACGCGGTGATGGACGAGACCAACCTGATCACCAAGGGCGGCAACTACGGCTGGCCGGCGTGCGAAGGCACGTCCGGGACGTGCGGCACCGCGGGTTTCCTCGCGCCCAAGCGGACGTATTCGACGGCGGACGGTTCCTGCTCCGGCATCGCGATCGTCCGTGATGTGCTTTACGTCGCCTGCGAACGCGGGACCCGGATGTACCGGGAGGTGATCAGCGGCAGCGACTTGACGGACGTCCAGGCGTACTTCAACGGCACGTACGGCCGGCTGCGCACGGTGGAACCCGCACCGGACGGCGGCCTGTGGCTGACGACGACCAACAATGGGGACAAGGACAGCATCCCCGACAACAGCGATGAGAAGATCTTCCACGTCGCGCTGGGCGGGTAACCACGGGGTGTTTCAGACTGGGCGTGATCGACGACCCCGCCCGATGGCACGTCAAGCCAGGAGCCACCCAGCCATGACCGGCCACCACCGCACCAGCCGCACATTCGTCGCCGTGGCCGTGGGCCTCACCGTGAGCTGTTCACCCAGCCCGCCGCCGGCGCCCTCGGTGTCCATCCCACCCATTCCCGGAACCGGGCTCGCCGGCGCCGCCCGATTCCGTACCGACCCTTGCGCCGCCGTCACCATCGAGCAGCTCGACGACCTCGGGTTCACCGGCGGTGACCGCAGCATCGACGGCGGCCGGTGCGTCACCAAGTTCGGGCCCGTCGCCAGCGTCGACACCGTCAACCGCGGCAACAGCCTCACCACGCTCTACCTCGAGCACGCTCGCGGCCACGACACCGGCAACCACTGGGAACCCATCACCGTCGACACCATTCACCCCGCCGTCATTGTCGCCATCGACGACAACGTCCCCGGCAAACAAGCCGACGGCCCCCTCGGCTGCACCCTCGCCCTCGCCGCCGACAACACCACCCTCGTCTACATCACCGCCGCCACCTACGCGAAGCCCGAGACCGGTCCGTGGCAGCACGACCCTTGCGGCGCCGCCCGGAAGATCGCCGAACTCGCCGTCCACAACCTCAAGACCTGACTCCCGTACGAGCGGCGCCCGCCCGGCCCGGCGATTATTCCCACCACCGGCGCCGTCCCAGCAGCTGGCCTTTTCCGCCCGAACCGCGGAATCCGGCGCACACTGCGGAGACGAGCCGACAGGAGGGAACGCCGGGATGGCTTCAGGAACCGGACCACGGATCGCCGTCGCGCTGGACGGGGCGGGGTGGCACCCCGCCGCGTGGCGGGACCCCGCCGCACGGCCGCGGGAGCTGCTCGCCGCCGGCTACTGGGCCGACCTCGTCCGGGAGGCCGAGGCGGGCAAGCTGGACTTCGTCACCATCGAAGACTCCCTCGCCCTGCAGACGGTGAGCTACCTCGACCGGCCGGGCGAGCGGACCGACATCGTCCAGGGCCGGCTCGACGCGGTGCTCATCGCCGCCCGCGTCGCGCCGCTGACCTCGCACATCGGGCTCGTGCCGACCGCCGTGGTCACCCACACCGAGCCGTTCCACCTCTCGAAGGCGATCGCCACGCTCGACTACGTCAGCGGCGGCCGGGCGGGCGTCCGGGTGCAGGTCGCCGGCCGGGCCGACGACAACCGGCACTTCGGGCGCCGCGAGTTCGGTGAGTTCCGGCTCGAAGACTCCGCCGAACCGGACAAGGCGAGCGCCCTGGCCGACCTGTTCGACGAGGCGGCGGACTACGTCGAGGTCCTGCGCCGGCTCTGGGACAGCTGGGAGGACGACGCCGAGATCCGCGACGTCGCCACCGGCCGGTTCGTCGACCGCGAAAAGCTGCACTACATCGACTTCAACGGGCGCTGGTTCTCGGTGAAAGGCCCGTCCATCACGCCACGGCCACCCCAGGGCCAGCCCCCGGTGACGTCGCTCGCGCACGCCGCCATCCCCTACCGGCTCGCCGCCCGCTCGGCCGACGTCGTCTACGTGACGCCCTTCGACCGCGCCCAGGCCGCCACGATCGCCGCCGCCGTCCGGGACGAGCAGGACCGGGCCGGCCGCGGCGGGGAGACGCTGCACGTCTTCGGCGACGTCGTCGTGTTCCTCGGCGAGACCGAGCAGGCCGCCGCGGAGCGCAAAGCGCGGCTCGACGAGCTGGCGGGCGCGGAATACGCCTCCGACGCGTACGTCTTCACCGGCACCCCGGGCGGGCTGGCCGACCTGCTGCTCGACTGGCACCGCGCCGGGCTCTCGGGCTTCCGGCTGCGGCCGGGTGCCGTGCCGCACGACCTGACCGCGATCACCCGCGGCCTGGTCCCCGAACTGCGGTCGCGCGGAGCGTTCCGCACCGAGTACGAGGCCGGCACCCTGCGCGGGCTGCTCGGCCTCCCCCGTCCCGCCAACCGCTACGCCGCCGTCTGAGGAGGCCCCGAGATGACCCGCAAGCAGATCCACCTCGCGGCGCACTTCCCCGGCGTCAACAACACGACCGTGTGGAGCGACCCCGAAGCCGGCAGCCACATCGAGTTCAGCTCGTTCGTCAAGCTCGCGCAGACGGCCGAGCGCGCGAAGTTCGACTTCTTCTTCCTCGCCGAGGGCCTGCGGCTGCGCGAGCAGAACGGGCAGATCTACGACCTCGACGTCGTCGGCCGCCCGGACACCTTCACCGTCCTGTCCGCGCTGGCCGCGGTCACCGAACGGCTCGGCCTGGCCGGCACCATCAACTCGACGTTCAACGAACCGTACGAGGTGGCCCGCCAGTTCGCCTCCCTCGACCACCTCTCGGCGGGGCGAGCCGCGTGGAACGTCGTCACGTCGTGGGACGCCTTCACCGGCGAGAACTTCCGCCGCGGCGGGTTCCTCCCGCAGGATCAGCGCTACGACCGCGCCGAGACGTTCCTGCGCACCGCGTGGGAGCTGTTCGACTCGTGGCGCGGCGACGAGATCGCCGCCGACGCCGGGACCGGCGTGTTCCTGCGCGATCCCGAGGCGGGCGCCTTCGCCCACCACGACGCGCACTTCACCATCGAAGGCCGCTTCCCGGTGCCGCGCAGCCCGCAGGGCCGCCCGGTGATCATCCAGGCCGGCGACTCCGAGGAGGGACGCGAATTCGCCGCGGCCACCGCCGACGCGATCTTCAGCCGGTACGGCACCCTCGAAGCGGGGCAGGCGTTCTATTCCGACGTGAAGGGCCGGCTGGCGAAGTACGGCCGGACACCGGACCAGCTGGTGATCCTGCCCGCGGCGACGTTCGTCCTCGGCGACACCGACGCCGACGCCCACGAGCGCGCCCACGTCGTGCGGCGCCAGCAGGTCAGCGCGCAGACCGCGATCAAGTTCCTGGAGCAGGTCTGGAACACCGATCTGAGCGACCACGACCCGGACGGCCCGCTGCCGTCGACCGATCCCGTGGTCGACGGGTCCACGATCGCGCCCGGCCGCGCCAGCGTCCGCATGTACCGCGACCCGCTGGCCACCGCCCGCGAATGGCGGCAGCTGGCCGAGGCGAAGAACCTCTCCACCCGCGACCTGATCGTCGAGGTCACCGGCAGGCAGACGTTCATCGGCTCACCCGCGACCGTGGCGGCGGCGATCGACGACCTGGTCCAGGCCGACGCGAGCGACGGTTTCATCCTGGTCCCGCACGTCACGCCGGGCGGCCTCGACGCATTCGCCGACCAGGTCGTCCCGCTGCTGCAGGAGCGCGGCTCGTTCCGCACCGAGTACACCGGGACGACCCTGCGCGACCACCTCGGCCTGAGCAGCTCGGTCTAGGTCCCCGGGACGGCGCAAGGCTTGCCCGCCGTCAGCGAGCGGCTGGACGTCACGATGATGGCGTCCAGCCGCTCTCGGGTCGCCGTCATCTCCTGGACGCGCTCCTCGATGCGGTCGCGTTCGGCGGTCAGCCGGTCCAGCAGCTCCGGGGTGACCTCGCCGGTCACCACGCACGGCAGGATGCCCAGGATCGTCCGGCTCGACAGTCCCGCCGCGTAGAGCTGCTGGATCAGCTCGACGCGGCCGACCGCGGCGGCCGGGTACTGCCGCTGGCCACTGGGGCTGCGCTCCGAAACCAGCAGGTCCCGCTCCTCGTAGTACCGCAGCGCCCGGACGCTCACGCCCGTCTTCGCGGCCAGCTCCCCGATCCGCATGACATTCGATCCTTGCCTCTGACGTCAACGTCAGGTTTTAGCGTACCCGGCATGACCGAACCGCACGGAACCCACGAACCCCGCTTCGCCTCCGTCCACGACGCGCTGCGGCGCAACCTCGCCTCGGGCGCGGAGCTGGGCGCGTCCCTCGTCGTCGACATCGACGGTGAAGTCGTGCTCGACCTGTGGGGCGGCTTCCGCGACGAAGCACGCACCACGCCGTGGGACCGGGACACCATCACCAACGTCTGGTCGACCACCAAGACCGTCGTCAGCCTGGCGGCCCTGATGCTCGTGGACCGCGGCGAACTCGACGTGCACGCACCGGTCGCCCGGTACTGGCCCGAATTCGCCGCGAACGGCAAGGAGCACGTCGAGGTCCGCCACCTGCTCTCCCACACGTCCGGGGTGTCCGGGCTGGAGCAGCCCGCCGCGCTGGAGGGCCTCTACGACTGGGACAAGACGACGGCCCGGCTCGCCGCGCAGGCGCCGTGGTGGGCACCCGGCACCGCTTCGGGCTATCACGCCACCAATTTCGGCCACCTGGCCGGCGAGGTGATCCGGCGGGTCAGCGGCAAGACCGTCAAGCAGTTCGTGGCCGAGGAGATCGCCGGCCCGCTGGACGCCGACTTCCGGATCGGCGCCGCGGAAGCGGACTGGCCCCGGATCGCGCCCATCGTGCCGCCCCCGCCCGCGCAGTTCGACCCCGAGCCGGGCAGTGTCATGGCCAGGACCCTGAGCGGCCCGGCCGTCGACGCGGCCATCGCCAACACCGCGGCGTGGCGCCACGCGGACATCGGCGCGGTGAACGGCCACGGCAACGCCCGCTCGGTCGCCCGGATGCTCTCGGCGCTCGCCCTCGGCGGCACGGTCGGCGGCGTCCGCCTGCTCGGCCCGGACACGATCGACCTCGTCTTCGCCGAACAGGCGAACGGGACCGACCTCGGCCTGGGAATCCCGCTGCGCTGGGGCATCGGCTACGCACTCTCCCGGCCCGACGCGGTGCCGTGGGTCCCCGACGGCAAGGTCTGCTTCTGGGGCGGCTGGGGTGGTTCGGTGATCCTCACGGACCTCGACCGGCGCCTGACGATCTCCTACGTGATGAACAAGATGGCGCCCGGCATCATCGGCTCCGACCGCAGCACCACCTACGTCGACGCGATCTACCGCGCACTCCGCTGAGCCGTCTCCGGCTGACCGGACGTCGCACGACCCGGCGGCGGATCGCCGCGATCGGGGGCGCACGATTCACCCGTTTGCCCCCGCGTTGTACGTTGTGATCAAGCCGTCAGCGCCGATGGGACACCCTTCGCCGCACGCGGCCAGGAGGCATTGTGCTGGAAGCGCTGGGCATGACTCCCGACGAAGAACGGGTCTACCGCGTGATCGTCGGCGGGTACCGGACCGCCCCCGGCGAGATCGCGGGCCAGGCCGGCGTGAACCGGGGCGAGGTGGACCCGATCCTGGAGGTCCTGCTGGCGAAGGGACTCGTCAGCAAGGCCGGCGAGTACTACACGTCCGCGCCGCCGGACGTCTCGCTCGGCCCGCTGCTGGTGCACGGCCAGGAGAAGCTCGAGGCCGCCCGGGCCGCGGTGTCCCAGCTCGCCGAGGAGTACCGCGGCAGCGCGCGGCGGCGTGACTCCGCGCAGCTCGTCGAGGTCATCACCGGGGTCGACGCGATCCGGCGGCAGGCACTCGCCATCCAGCGCGGGGCCCGCGAAGAGTCGCTGTGGTTCTGCCTGGAGGGCAACGTCGCGATGGCGGCGTCGGAGAACGTCGAGGAGGCGCTGGCGCAGGCCCGCGGCGTGCGCTACCGCGTGATCTACGAGACCGGCCTGCTCGAGGAACCCGGCCGGATCGTCAACGTCCTGGAGGGGATCGAGGGCGGCGAGATCGCCCGCTCGATCTCGAAACTGCCGGTGCGCCTGGCCATCTCCGACCGCTCGGTGGCCCTGTGCCCGCTGGTCAGCCACGACAGCACGGGCGAGCCCACCGCCGCGCTCGTCCGGGAAAGCAGCCTGCTGTCCGCGCTGGTCGCGTTGTTCGAGGTCTACTGGGAACGCGCGTCGCCGCTGCGGATCGGCGACACCGCGCCCACGAGCCACCTCGACCCCGACGAACGGCGGCTGCTGTCGCTGCTCATCGGCGGGGTCAGCGACAAGTCGATCGCGACGCAGCTGGACGTCAGCTACCGGACCGTCCAGCGGCGCCTGCAGGACCTGATGCGCCGGGTCAACGTCCGCACCCGGATGCAGCTGGCCTGGCAGGCGAGCAAACTCGGCTGGCTGGACGAGCCGAGCCCCGGGTACCTCCTGCCGCGTGACGGCGGAAGGCACCCGGACCCCTTGAGCGACGCTATTTCTGGCTGAGCCCGTACGCCCGGATCACCGTCTGGTCGACGATGTCGCCCGCGTTGTCGGTGGCCTGCACCCGCAACGCGACGTACTTGTTCGTGGCACCGAGCGACGGGTGGTCGATCGTGGCCTCATAGGACTTCCCGGCGCGCTTGACGTCGACCGTGCGCCAGGTCTTGCCGTCGTCGTAGGACACCCAGGCCTTCATCGACCGCACGTCCGGCGCGGCCATCCCGTCCTGGAGCCGTGCGGTCAGGCCGATCTTCGCCTTGCGGCCGGCCGGAAGCCGGTTGCCGGCGTCGGCGTCCACCGCGTAGTCCAGCTGCAGCAGCGGAAGCAGCGCCGGTGCCGCCGACCGTGCCGAGCGGAACGTCCACGACGTCTGCGTGCTGGTGCCGAACAGCCACTCCGGCGAATCGCGCCGCACCGCCAGGTCGAGCCGGTAGATCGCCGGGTCCGCGCCGGCCGGGAAGGTGCCGAACGCGTAGGGCTGTTCCGACACGAGCTTGCCGTCACGGAACAGTTTCGCCGACGTCGTGGCCGGGGCGGCCTGGTCGTCGCCCTCGTTGAAGCCGTAGTGACCGGCCTGGCTGTCGACGAACTCCGGGACCTGGATCCGGAACTTGTCGCCCTCACGGGCCGAGTCCATGCCCGGCACGCCCCGCGGGATGGCGGGCCGCACGACCGGCGCGAACCAGTCCTCGGTCAGGTTCTCCTTGCCCGTGTAGGTGCGCGGCGCCGAGGTCATGCCGCCGTCGAGCGGCGACATCTCGTCCCAGACCAGGCCGTGCTTGACCCGGTGCTGCCACAGGATGTCCCCGGAGCTGACGTACTCCTCCCGCGTGGACGGCGTCGTCACGTACCGCTGGTACTCGTTGACGGCGAAGTCCTGCCACGGCTTCCACGCGAACCGCTGTTCCTTGGCCTCACCGCCGCTGCCGGTCTGGCGGTAGTGGGTGGTGACGGTCGCGGTGTTCGCCGCCGTGACCTGGTGGACGAGCTTCTCCGGGATCCGGTCGTGCTCGGTCTGCACCACGTCGTAGAGGTACGGGCTGACCGCGATCCCCTGCAGGCTCAGGAAAGTCGGGAAGCGCTTGATCTTGGCGAGGAGCGCCAAGCCGTCGTCCCGGTCGAGCTGGACGGTCGGGATCGTCAGGTACGGCGCCGCGCTGATCGACGGCACCGCGGCGGTGCCCCAGCCGTCCGGCACGGTGATGAAGACCATCGCCGCCCCGGCGTCCGCCGCGGCGCGGGAGACCTCGTCCCGGTTGTAGTCCGCCGGGTCCGGGTCGACGATCGCGGCCTTCCCGCGCACGTTCGCCTTCTTGAAGTCCGCCGGTTTGCCCGCACCCGCGGAGACGGCTTGCTGCAGCCGCCAGCCGTCCAGCTTGGGCGACCCGGCGAGGTAGCGGGTCGTGAGCGGACCGCGGCTACCCAGGACGTTCGCCGTCAACGGCGGCGCGATCCTCGACCAGCGGGAACCGAACTCGAAGGCCCCGGTCGTCACCTTCGGCGTCGGGGTGACCCAGAGTTCGCGGGTGTAGTCGAACTGCATGGCGTAGTTCGCGATCTTGCGCGGACCGAGCTCCCGGTAGGTGTAGTAGCTCCAGATCCCGGCTTGTTCCGACGGTTTCGGGGTCTCGATCTGCACCTTCACCGCCTTGCGGGCGTCCAGCACGATGGTCGTGTCGCCGGTGATCCGGATCTCCGGCTGGACGACCTGGTAGACGTAGTCGCTGCTCTGGACGCCGTTGACCTGCGCGGTCAGGTAGTACACGCCCGCGCCGAGTTCGGTCGTCATGCTGCCTGCCATCGCGGTGTTGACGTCGAAGCGGTAGTCCTCGCCGTACATCAGCAGCCACGGCACGAGGGCCGGTTTGCCCTGCAGGTCGAGTGCGGTGACGGTGACCTTGTGCTTCGGCGCGGTCTTGTCCGCACCGAGCGAGGTGTGCGCGACGACCCCGTCGGCGGTCGCGGTGAGCCGCCCGCTGTAGGTACCCGCCGCCAGTTTCGCAGGATCGCCGGTGAGCGTGACGCTCGCCTGGCCGCCGGCCGGGACGTCCACAGTGGATTTGTCGAGCCGGATCCCGTCGGCGGCGGGGACACCGGCGAGGGACTTGGCGTCGAGGGCGAGCTTCAGCGAGACCGGCGTGGTGCCGGCGTTGGTGTAGGTGACCACTTTGGACACCGGGGCCTTGCCGTCCTCGACCGCGCCGAGGTCGAGCGTGCCGGTGGCGAACACCTTCTGCTTCACCGCGCGCGCCACGTCGACCCGGCCACCACCCTGCTCGAACACCGAAAGTCCGTTGGCGGTCAGGGAGGTGCTGGACAGCGCGTCCTTCAGTTGCCTGCCCGTCCAGTCGGGGTGCTGCTGGGCGAGGATCGCCGCCGCGCCCGCGACGTGCGGCGTCGCCATCGAGGTGCCGGAAGCGGCGGTGTAGTGGTCGTCGACGACGTCACCCATGGCGGTCCCCGCGGCGCGGGCGGCGACGATGCCGACGCCGGGCGCGGTGATGTCGGGCTTGACGGCGTTGTCGCCCAGGCGCGGGCCGCGGCTGGAGAACGGCGCCAAGCGCTCGTCACGGCCGACCGCGCCGACGGTCAGCGCGGCTTCGGCGGTGCCGGGCGAGCCGATCGTGTAGGCGCCCAGTTCGCCGTCGTTGCCGCCGGCCACCACGAAGAGCGTGCCGGTCTCGGCGCTGAGCGCTTCGAGCCCGAGGCTGAGCTCGTCGGTGCCGTCGGTCGGACCGCCGCCGAGGCTCATGTTGACCGCCTTGGCGCCGGAGTGCGCCGCCCACTCCATCCCGGCGAGGACCCAAGACTCGTAGCCGAAGCCGTCGTCGTCGAGCACCTTGCCGACGAGCAGTTTCGCGCCCGGCGCGGCACCCTTGAGCCGGCCGCCCGATGCGGCGCCGGAGCCCGCGATCGTCGAGGCGACGTGCGTGCCGTGGCCGAAGTGGTCGGTGGTGTCGGGGCTGGTCGTGAAGTTGACCGCCTCCTTCACGCGACCGGCGAGGTCGGGGTGGGTGGGGTCGTAGCCGGTGTCGAGCACCGCGACCGTGGTGCCAGTGCCGTCGTAGCCCGCGGCCCACGCCTCGGGGGCGCCGATCTGCGGGACGCTGCGGTCGAGGGAGGCACGAACCTTGCGGTCCAAGGAGATCCGCTCGATCGCGGTGCCCGCCGACGAGGCCCAGAACGCGGTGGCGTTGGCCTTGCTGGCCCGCGCGGAGCGGCCGTTGACGCTGGTCAGGGTCGCACCCAGCTCGGCCGCCGCCGGAGCCGCCTCGGCGGCGCGGAGGTCCGCGCCCTTGCGGTAGGTGAGGATCAGCGGGAGGGTCGCCGACCGCTCGTCGGCGTACCCCTCGGCGATCAGCTCGGTGACGTCGAACAGGGTCCGGTCGACCTGCTTCGAGCCCAGCCGCGGCGCGACGTCCTCGGGGAAGACGCTGAGGTGGCCGTCGACCTCCTGCTGGTGGAACCGGATCTTCTCCCGGCCCGGCGCGGGCTGGATGGTGGCGGCCTGCTTGCCGCCAGGCTGCCGTTCGACCTGGACGACGTCCCCGGTGAGCAGGGTGACCGAATGCCGTTCGACGCCCGCGGGCGAGGGCGCCGCTTTCGGGCCGGGGGCCGCGTTCGCGGCTCCGGCGGTGCCCGCGGCCAGGGTGCCGGCGCAGGCCAGGACCAGAACACGTGATCTCCAGTGCATCGCACCAGGCTCGCGCCGGCACCGTCATCCGTCACTAGGGCCGGCGCGTCCGAATCACGACACGTCGCATCTTCGTCACCGGGCCAGGATCACGACCTTCCCGCGGATATCCCCGGCCTCGCTCCGGCGGTGCACGTCGGCGAGCCCGTCGAGGGTGTGCGTCTCGGCGACGTCGACGGTCACGACGCCCGCGTCCACGAGATCGACCAGTTCGGTCAGCTGGGCGGCGTCGTAGCGGACGACCACGTGCGCCGAGGTCACCCCGGGCGGCGCGGTCACGGGCGCCGCCGCGGAGATGATCGTGCCGGCCCGCCGGACGGGCGGGGTCCACGGCGGCGGGGCGCCGACCAGGTGGATCAGCACGTCGACGGGCTCGACCGCGGACGCGACGGACTCGCTGGTGTAGTCGATGATCTCATCGGCGCCGTGCCGCCGGACGGCGTCGAAGCTGCGCGCGCTCGCGGTGGCGACGACGTGGGCGCCGGCGCGTTTCGCGAACTGGACGACGAACCCGCCGATCCCGCCGCCCGCGCCGTTGACCAGGACGCGCTGCCCGGCGGAAACGTGCGGGAAGACGACCTGCCACGCGGTGAGCCCGGCGAGCGGGATGGCCGCGGCGTCGGCGAGCGGGATGCCCGTGGGCGCGGGAACGAGCCGGCCGGCCGGCGCGACGGCGTACTCCGCGGCCGCTCCCCGCTCGAGCCAGCCGATGACCGGGTGGCCGGCCACCGTGCCCGCGACGTCCCAGCCGAGGGTGCGGGGAAGGTCGATCGGGAACAGGGACCGCAGGGCCCCGGACCGCAGGGCGGTTTCGGTCGGGTTGAACGACGTCGCCGCGACCTCGACCAGCACCTCACCGTCACCGGGGACCGGCCGCGGGACGTCGTCGATCCGGATGACGGAAGGGTCGCCGTGACGGTGGATCCGTGCGCTTCTCATGAAAAGCACCCTATGATCGAGCGGGGAGACGCTCCATGCGTGCAAATCCTCGTTTCATGTCCGATCGTCTTGCCGGAGAGACTGTGGATGTCCTGAGCGACGTGCTCGCCGTGATGCGCACGGGTGAGCCGCGCTCGGCCCGGGTGGTGTGGACCGCGCCCTGGGCGCAGTGGTTCGCGCCGGTGCCGGGCGCCGCCGGGTTCCAGGTGGTCTTGCACGGGACCTGCTGGCTCCTCCGCGCGGACGCGGAACCGCTGCCGCTGACCGCCGGCGACGTCGTCTTCCTGCCCCACGGGCAGGGCCACGCACTGGCCGACAACCCGGCGACGCCGGTGGACACGCAGGCGTGCGACCCGGACGATCCCGGGTTCACTGAGCGCTACGCGAACCGGCCGGCGACCGGCACGGGCCCGAAGACCGTGACGCTGTGCGGTGCGTACCGGCTGGATCCGGCGCGGATGCACCCGTTGCTGTCGAGCCTGCCCGAAGTCGTGCACCTGCCCGCCCGGCTCGACCGTGATCTGCGAGCCGTGGTCGACCTGCTCAGCGCCGAACTGGAACGCCCGCGGCTCGGCACGGACGCGCTGATCCCGGCCCTGCTGGACGCGCTGCTGCTGTACATCCTGCGCGCCTGGTTCGACGAGCGCGCCACGGCGGACGAGACCGGCTGGGCCGCGGCGTTGCGGGACCCCGCGATCACCGCCGCACTGCACGCGATCCACCGCGACCCGGCCCACCCCTGGACCGTCGCGAGCCTCGCGGCCCGGGCGGGGCTGTCCCGGGCGCCGTTCGCGCGGAGGTTCACCGAGAAGATCGGCCGGCCGCCACTCGCCTACCTGACGTGGTGGCGGCTGACCCTCGCCGCCCGGCTGCTGCGCGACACCGACGCCCCGCTGCGCGTGATCGCGGGACAGAGCGGCTACACCTCGGAGTTCGCCTTCGCCAAGGCCTTCAAACGCCACCACGGCACGGCGCCCGGCCGGCTCCGGCGGGGCTGAACCGGGCATCGGGTCGCCGATCTCGGCCGATCCGTCCTCTGTGGATCGGCACGTTCGCCGCGCGCTGCGGCCATGCGGCCTCGGCGGTCGTGGGATGCGGAGTCGTGACCGAGGTCCGTGAGAGCACCCTCTTGCCCGGCAGACGCCTGCGTGCGATGCTACCTATCGCGAACAGGCTGTTCGTATAACGAACTCGCTCGGAACCGGACTCATCAACGGAGATCGCGCATGTTCCAGCAGCTGCTGAAGTCGTCCCGCCCGCCCGTGGTCGGCACGTTCGTCAAGATCCCCGCACTGGAGGTCGCCGAGATCATCGGCGCCGCGGGGTTCGACTTCGTCGTGATCGACACCGAACACGCCCTGCTCTCGGTCCGCGACGTGTACGCGCTGATCGTCGTGTACTCCCGGATCGGCGTCGCGCCGCTGGTGCGGATCACCGACCACGGTTACGGCGACGCCCAGCGCTACCTCGACGCGGGCGCCGCCGGCGTGCTCGTGCCGCACGTCTCCGACGCCGCGCAGGCGAAGGCGGTCATGCGGCAGTTCCTGTTCCCGCCCGCCGGCACCCGCGGCATGGGCTACGCCGCCCGCGCCGGGGTGTGGGGCGGCCTCGACGGCGGCGTCGCGGAATACGTGCGTGCGGGCCAGGAAGACGTCGCGCGGATCGCGATGATCGAGGAACGGGAAGCGGTCGAGGACATCGAGGGCATCCTGGCCGCGCCCGGCCTCGACGCCGTGTTCGTCGGGCCCGGCGACCTGTCGCTCAGCCTGGGCGTTCCCCCCGGCTCCCCGGCCGTGCACGACGCCGTGACGCGGTCGATCGAGGCCGCGGTCCGCGCCGGTGTCCCGGTCGGCACCGTGGTCCAGGGCGAGGACCAGCTCCGCCTGAGGGCCGGGCAGGGCTGCGGCTTCCTGCTCGTCGGCAACGACACCGGCATGATCTCCGGTGCCGCCCGCCGCGCGGTCGCCCAAGCGCGCGAAGCGCTGGCCCAGCCGGTGAGCGCGTCGTGATCGACAAGATCCGGGCCGGCGCCACCGCGGCCCTCGACACGGTCCACAGTGGAGCCTCGGTCGTGATCGGCGGCTTCGGCCGGACCGGTGTGCCGGTCGACCTGATCGACGCGCTCTGCGACCGCGACGTCCGCGAGCTGCACGTCATCGCCAACAACGGCGGCCAGGGACTGCCCGGCGAGCGCGGCATCGGGCGGCTGCTCGCCGAGAACCGGGTGAAGAAGTTCTCCTGCTCCTTCCCGGTGAACCCCGCCTTCTTCCGGCGCTACTTCGACGGGGAAGTCGAGATCGAGCTCGTGCCGCAGGGCACGCTGGCCGAACGCCTGCGCGCGGGCGGCTCGGGCCTCGGCGGCTTCTACACGCCCACCGCCGCGGGCACCATCCTCGCCGACGGCGGCTTCGTGATGCGCCACGGGACCCCGGAGAAAACGCTTCCCCCGAAGGAACAGCGTGTGATCGACGGCCGGACCTACGTGCTCGAATCCCCGCTGCGGCCGGACTTCGCGCTGGTGAAAGCGGATCGGGCGGACCGGTACGGCAACCTCCGGTTCCGGCTCGGCGCGCGCAACTTCAACCCGCTGGCCGCGATGGCCGCGCGCACGACCGTCGTGCAGGCCGACCACATCGGCTCCCTGGCGCCGGACGACATCCACCTGCCGGGCCCCTTCGTGGACCACCTGGTGCGGACCGAACCGGAGGCGGCCTGATGCCCCTGCTCAGGACGGAACTCGCCCGGCGCGTGGCCGGCGACCTCGAAGACGGCTGGTGCGTCAACGTCGGGATCGGCGCGCCGCTGCTGCTGCCGGGACAGCCCACGCCCGGCAAGGAGATCCTCTACCACTGCGAACACGGCCTGCTCGGCGTCGGCCCGCCCCCGGAGGGCGAGCCGGACCCGGACATCACCGACGCCGGCAAGAACCCGGTCACGCTGCTGGCGGGCGCGGCGGCGTTCGACTCGTCGGTGTCCTTCGCGATCGCCCGGGGCGGACGGCTCGACCTGTGCGTGCTGGGCGCGTTGCAGGTCGGCGAGCACGGCGACCTGGCGAACTGGCTGGTCCCCGGCGGCAATCCCGGCGTGGGCGGCGCGATGGATCTGGCGGTCGGCGCCCGCCGCGTCTGGGTGATGATGAACCACGTCGACAAGCAGGGGAACGCCAAGCTGCGCAAGGCATGCACGTTCCCGCTCACCGGCGTGGGCGTGGTCGACCGCGTCTACACCGACCTGGCCGTGTTCGAGTTCACCGGCGGCGTGCTGACCCTGCGGGAACGCGCCCCCGGGGTCCGGCTCGAGGAGATCGCCGCGCTGACCGAAGCCACCTACACCGTCGACCTCTGGAACCGAGGAGCAGCCGCATGACCAGGCAGGTGACCGCGCGCATCGCCGGTGCCTTCGAGCACCCGCAGCGCAAGATCCCCGGCAAGACCGTGCCCCAGGTGCTCGCCGAAGTCGCGTACGGCGCGCTCGCCGACGCCGGGCTGAGCCTGTCCGACGTGGACGGCTTCTTCTGCTCGGAGGTCCCCGGGCTCGGCTCGATCGCGATGGCCGACTACCTCGGCCTGACCAATCTGTCCTATGTGGACGTCACCGAGGGCGGCGGCGCGTCCTACGTGATGCACGCCGGGCACGCCGTGGCCGCGGTGGCGGCGGGCAAGTGCCGGGTCGCGCTGCTCGCGATGGCCGGGCTGCCGTTGTCCGGCGCGCGCTCCGGCGGCGGCGAGCGCGGCCCGGACCACCCGTACGAATCGGCCTACGGCGTCACCGTTCCGGCCGGGTACGCGCTGGCGGCGCAGCGGCACATGCACGAGTTCGGCACCACGTCCGAACAGCTCGCCGAGGTCAAGGTCGCGGCCGCGCACCACGCGCAGTTCAACCCGAACGCGGTGCTGCGCAAGCCCGTCACGATCGCCGACGTCGTCGAGTCACCGCTGATCTCCGATCCCCTGCACCGGCTCGACTGCTGCATCACCAGCGACGGCGGGGCCGCGCTGGTGATCGTCGCCGAGGACGTCGCCCGCTCGCTGCCCGGCCGCACGGTGAAGATCCTCGGCCACGGCGAGGCGATCAAGCACAGCGCGGCCGGCAGCATCGACCTGACCTACACCGGCGCCGCGCTCTCCGGCCCGCGGGCGTTCGCCGAAGCGGGCCTGACCCCACGCGACGTCGACTACGTCTCGATCTACGACTCCTTCACCATCACGGTGCTGATGAGCCTGGAGGACCTCGGCTTCTGCGAGAAGGGCAAGGGCGGGGCGTTCGTCACCGACGGCACCCTGCAAGGCCCGGACGGGCGGTTGCCGTTCAACACCGACGGCGGCGGCCTGTGCAACAACCACCCGGACTTCCGCGGCGGCATGGTCCGCACCGTCGAGGCCGTCCGCCAGCTGCGCGGCGAGGCCACGCCGGAGGTCCAGGTGCCCGGCGCCCGGATCGGGCTCGTCCAGGCCCACGGCGGCAGCCTCGGCTTCCGCACCGCCGCCGCCACCCTGCTGCTCGGAACGGAGGACGCATGACCGTCGAAGACCCCGTGCTCGCCCGCTTCACCGAAGCGCTGTCCGCCGGACGGCTCGACCTGCCCCGCTGCACCGGCTGCGGCGCACTGGTCTGGTACCCGCGCGCCCGCTGCCCGCACTGCATGTCCGACCGCCTCGAATGGGAAGCGCTTTCCGGCGCCGGCACGGTCTACTCCTACACCGTCAACCGGCGCGGCCAGGGCAAGTACACCGGCGCCGACCCTTTCGTCATCGCCTACGTCGAACTGGCCGAAGGCCCCCGCGTCCTGGCCCGGCTGGACGGGACACCGGACGTCGGGCTGCCGGTCCGGTTCACCCGCGGCCTCGACGACGAGGGCCAGGTACGGCTGACGTTCGAGCGCGACCCCCGTGTGAAGGAGAGCTCATGACCTACGCCAAGGACGACCTCCGCTCCGCCCTGACCACCAGCGCTCCCCCACGTCCCGCCGGCGCGGTCGCCGCCCCGGAGTTCCTCGACTTCTCCGTCACCGCACCCGACGTCGTCACGCCTGCGGAGAGCCGGCAGTGGATCGTGCGGGGCCAGAACTTCGTGCTGATCCACACCGAGCCCGTGCCCGGCGACGTCATCTTCTCGGGCGAACTGCGGTCCGAGCAGGTCGTCCTGGTGATCGAGGAAAGCAGCGGAATCAAGGGGACGCAGGCCGTCACCGGACCGGCCCTCGTCGTGGTCCCGCCCGGGCCCGCCGAAATCGTCAGCACCGGAACCGGCCAGCTCACCCAGCTGATCCAGTCCGACGAACTCGAGTGGGCCGCCAAAGCGTCCAATGCGGACAGCTACGCCCACCCGCACCCGCACGTCGCGCCGCTGGAGCTGTGGCCGGAACCCGTCGGCGGCTACCGGTGGCGGACCTACCGGATGGCCGACGTGCCCGACGACCCGAAGCGCTTCGGGCGCATCTTCCGCACCCGCGCGTTCATGGTCAACTTCTTGAAGGCCAACCAGGGCCCGCGGAACCCGCACAAGCTGTCCCCGCACTTCCACGACGACTTCGAGCAGTGCAGCCTGATCGTCGCCGGCACCTACGTGCACCACATCCAGACGCCGTGGGGCACCGACGCCGACGACTGGCGGCCCGAAGACCACGCCCGCGTCGGCAGCCCGTCGGCGACCGTCATCCCGCCGCCGACGGTGCACACCTCGCAGGCCATCGGCTCCGGCACCAACCACCTGATCGACATCTTCTCCGGTCCCCGCCACGACTTCTCGGCCCAGCCCGGCTGGGTCCTCAACGCCGACGAGTACCCCGCACCACCCGCCTGAGCTCCACCTTCAGCGTCGAAGGGAACGTCCATGTCCTCCAGCACCGGCGAAGTCGCGGCCACTTCGCTCGATCCTGCCTTCATCGCACGCAGACGCCGGGCGATCACGAGCGCCTGGGCGGGCTTCGCGATCGACTCGTACTCCATCTACGTGGCGTCGACCTCGCTCCTGCCGGCGATGGTCTACTTCCAGGCACACCTGTCGGCCAGCCAGCTTTCGGTGTTCGTGGGCATGACCTTCGCCGCGACCCTGCTCGGCCGGCCGATCGGCGCACTGCTGTTCGGGCACTTCGCCGACCGCATCGGCCGGCGCCGCGTCGGCTCCATCACGATCTACGGCTTCGGCACGATCTCGCTGTTCATCGCGATGCTGCCGGGCGCCGAGCAGGTGGGCGCGGGGGCCGCCACCGCGCTGCTGCTGGGCTTGCGGTTCATCGAGGGCATCTTCCTCGGCGGCGAATACACCGCCGCGACGCCGCTGGCCCTCGAGTACGCCTCGCGGGGCCGACGCGGGTTCACCGGGGCGCTCATCCAGTGCTCGGCCAGTGGTGGCCCGTTCGTCGTCGCCGTGCTGACGTCGCTGGTGCTGGTGTTCGCCCCGAACGCGGGCCTGCACTCGCCGTACGTCCAGTGGGGCTGGCGGATCCCGTTCGTCATCGGGGCGTTCCTCGCCTGGTTCGTCGCCTGGTTCCTGCGGCGGCGGGTCGAGGACTCCGACACCTGGAAGGAGACCACGCGCAGCAAGTCCCCGCTGCGGGACATGCTCAAGGGTTCCTCCGGGCGCGCCTTCCTCCAGTCCTACATCATCATGACCGGGGTCTTCTTCGCGGTGAACATGCTCGGCAGCGTCATGCCGCAGCTGTTGCTGTCCAACAAGGGGTACACCGCGGCCGACCTCGCGCACACCCAGCTGATCAACGCCTGGCCGGGGATCGCGACGTACCTGTTCTTCGGCTGGCTCAGCG
Organism: Amycolatopsis ponsaeliensis; assembly: GCF_030182635.1. Lineage (NCBI taxonomy): Bacteria > Bacillati > Actinomycetota > Actinomycetes > Pseudonocardiales > Pseudonocardiaceae > Amycolatopsis > Amycolatopsis ponsaeliensis. The sequence goes on along the minus strand of NZ_JAPZLD010000001.1, from coordinate 22,338 downwards.
ACCGCATCGGGCGCAAGCGCGCGCTCTACATCGCCGCGACCATCACGATCGTCTTCACCCCGATCACCTACACCCTGATGGCCAACGGATCCGTGCACGGCTGGGCGAACCTCACCCTGCTCGCCGCGTCGACCAACGTGGTCACGCTCGGCGCGCTCGGGGTGCTGCCGGCCTACATCAACGAACGCTTCGCCACCGCCGTCCGGTCTTCGGGCTGGGGCGTCGCCTACAGCACCGCCGTCGTCATCCCGGCGTTCTTCTCCTACTACCAGCTGGGGCTGGCGCACCTGGTGCCCGCCGCGTTCACCCCGGGCATCCTCGCCGCGTTCGGGGGCGTGCTCATCCTGTTCGCCGTCATGGCAGGCCCGGAGACGCGCGGGAGCGACCTGCACACCGTGGGCGAGGCCGGGTCATGACCCTCCGCACGAAGGCCAGGTATGCAGCCCGACCACCCGACCACGCGTGTCGCCGTCGCCATCTTCGTCCTGCAGACCGCGGGCAGCGGCGTGGCGGTCTACGGCATCCCGATCTACATCGCGGCGTTCCTGCGCTCGGGCACGGTGCACCCCGCGGAGCTGTCCCTGGCGAGCACGGCGTTCTTCCTGGCGGGTGCGCTGGCCGGGCCGGCGATCAGCGGGGCCGGGCAACGTTCGCCGAACGGGGTGCTGCGGGGCTCGGTCCTCGGCGCCGCGGCGGCGATCGCGGCACTGGCCGTGGACCCGTCGGGCCCGGTCGTGATCGCGGCCTTCTGCCTCCTGGGCGCGACCTTCAACGGCGGGCTCGTGGTCGTGGGCACGACCGTGCTGGTGCGGGTCTTCGACGGCAGGCCGACGTCCGGGATGGCGCTGGCGACCGCCGGGTCTTCGGCGGGCGGCATCCTGGTTTCCCCGCTGCTGGCGCTGCTGCTGACCACGCAGGCGGTCACGGCCGGCTCGTTCCTGGCGGTGGCAGCGGGATTCCTGGCCGTCAGCGGGCTCGCGCTCACGCTGATCTGGCGGGTCTCCGCGCGGCCGGCCCAGGTCGAGGCGCCCGCGGCGGCGCCGAGCCGGCTCAGCGCGCACTGGCCGCTCGTGCTCGCGTTCAGCCTGGTCAGCGCGTCCCAGCTGGGCGCGACGTCGTACCTGGTGGCGACCGGGCTCGCCCGGGACTTCACCGGCGCCCGCCTGGCCGTCTCCGTCGCCACCGCGACGGCGGTCGCCTCCCGCTGGCTCGGCAGCGCCGGGATCCGGCGGCTCGGCCTGGGCCGCTGGACGATCACCAGCTTCGGCGCCCAGGCGGCCGGAGTCGCGCTGGTCGGGCTGGCGCCGTCCGGGTGGGTGCTGTTCCTCGGTGCGGCGCTGATCGGGCAGAGCCTCGGCAACACGATCCTCATCCGCTCGCAGGTCGTCGTGGAGCTGTTCGGGGTCGGCGACTTCGCGGGCAAGTTCGCGCGGTTCCAGACCTGGACCTCGCTCGGGTCGGCGGCCGGGCCGTTCGTGCTCGGGCAGCTGTTTTCCCTGACGCACGACTACCTGCCCGCCTACCTGGCGCTGGTCGTGCTCAACGTGATCGCCGTGCCGCTCCTGCGGCCCTGGCTGAGACAGTCGCGGCGGAGGGTCGATGAGCTCCAGCACGGTTCCGCGGTATGAAGAACTCCGCCACCGCACCGACGCCCCGCCCGGCTCGTCCTGGCACCTGTTCGGGCCGGACGACCAGCTCGGCACGCTCAACTTCCTCACCGAGCGGAGCGCGCTCGACGGCGCGGCGCTGGTCAACCGCGGCCGGACGTTCAACTTGGACTACCCGTTGAACACGTTCGTGCCCAGCCTCGCCGGGACGCGGCCCGCGACCGAGCACCACATCTTCTCCAACAACCCGAACCACCGCGACGACTGGCTGGACTCCTTCTACCTCCAGTCGACGTCCCAAGTGGACGGTCTCCGCCACATCCGCCACCCGCGCCACGGGTTCTACGGCGGGGTGCCGGACGAGCGCGTGGCCGTCGGCGAACCCGCGCTGGGCATCCAGCTGCTCGCCGAAAAGGGCCTGGTGGGCCGGGGCATCCTGCTCGACGCCGTCCGGTACTTCGACCACCTCGGCGAACCGCTCGCGCCGGACGCTCCCCGCGGGATCACCCCGGCCGAGCTGGACGCCATGGCGGCGCACGCCGGCGTGGAAGTCCGGCCCGGAGACATCCTGCTGCTGCGCACCGGGTTCGCCGAGCACTGGCTTTCCTCGACACCGGAGCAGCGCGCGAAGCGCACCGGCGGCCCCGGCCTGCACCAGTCCGAAGAGATGCTCGCCTGGCTGTGGGACCACCGGATCTCCCTGGCCGCGGCCGACAACGGTGGCCTCGAAGCGTTCCCCGTCGATCCGTCTTCGGGCTGGGTCGACCCGGACGAGCCGCCGCCACCGCGGGGCCCGTCGCACAACGGCATGCTGCACCGCCCGCTGATCGCCCTGCTCGGGCTGATCATCGGCGAGCTCTGGAAGCTCGACGAACTGGCCGAAGACTGCGCCGCCGACGGGGTCTGCGAGTTCCTGCTGACCGCCAAGCCGCTCAACCTCGTGGGCGGGGTCGGCTCGCCGCCGAACGCCCTGGCCGTCAAGTAACCCGACAAGTGAGGACCTTCTCGTGACGCAGACGATCAGTGAACTCTGGGACCCGGTGCTGGACGCCGACCGGCAGCAGGCGGACCCGGAAGTCGACGAACTCCTGCAGGGCGCCGTCGACCTGCACACCCACCCCGGGCCCAGCCCGTTCCCCCGCCGGATGTCCATCCTGGACGCCGCGACCGACGCCGCGACCGTCGGATTCCGCGCCCTGGTGGCGAAGTCGCACCACCACAGCATGCAGACCGACATCCTGGCGCTCGAGACGGCCGGGCTGCAGGACGTGCCGGTCAAGGTCTACGGCGGCGTCGCGCTCAACCGCACGGTCGGCGGCCTCAACCCGTACGCCGTCGAGCTGGCGTTGCGGATGGGCGGCCGGGTCGTGTGGTTCCCGACCATCTCCTCGCCCGCGCACCTGGAGTTCCACGCGCACAACCACAGCAGCGGCTTCCCGGTCGCGGGCATCCCGCTGCGCGAGAACGAACCGATCAGCGTGCTCGACGAATCCGGCGCGCTGAAGACGGCCGCGCGGGACGTCCTCGACGTCATCGCGGCGGAGTCGGCGATCCTCAACTGCGGGCACCTGCCCGCGGCCGAGATCGACGTGCTGATCCCGGGCGCGCTCGAAGCCGGCGTGACGCGGATCGTGGTGAGCCACCCCGAATTCGTGCTCGGCGCCGGGCCCGACCGGATCGGGCGGTGGGCGCGCCAGGGCGTGTTCGTCGAGCACTGCCTGGCGATGCTCGTCGGCCGGGAGCCGAAGCCCGAACCGGTCGCGAAGATCGCCGAGTTCTACCAGGCGGCCGGGCCCGGCCAGACCATCTTCTCCTCCGACCTCGGCCAGAAGGGCAACCCGTTGCCCGTCACGGCCTACCGCCGGATGGTGCGGGCCCTGCTGGACTCCGGCGTCGTCCCCGCCGACATCAAGGCGATGACGGGGGGCAACGCCGGCGGGCTGCTGGCCGGCTGAACCGGGGGCCGGGGCTCGGTATAGTCCGGCACGGGCGGAGCGAATCGAGGAGCGGACCTGTGGCGAACGGCGGCGGCACCGGTGACATCCAGGCAGTCCACCGGGTCGCGGAGATCCTGAAGTTGTTCACGCTGACCAGCCCGCGGGTCACCGTCGCCGAGGCCGCCGCCACGCTCGGCCTGAACCGGACCACCACGCACCGGTACTTCAGCTCGCTCGTGCTGGACGAGATCCTGGAACGCTCGCCCGACGACGCGACGACGTACACCCCGGGGCGGCTGCTGCTGCAGGTCGGCGCGGTCGCCCAGGGGCAGCGGCGGGTGCTGGACGTCGCCCCGCGGCACATGGGTGAGCTGTCGGTCGAAACCGGGCTGACCGTGGTGCTGTCGCTGTGGGGCGCGTCCGGGCCGGTGGTGTCGCTGGTCTCCGAAGCCGGCACCCACCCGATCCTGATCACGGTCCGGATCGGGTCGATGCTCGGCTGGGACTCGGCGCAGACGCGGCTGTACCTGGCGCTGTCGCAGGACGCGAGCCGCGGCGAGCGGTACCTGGACCGGCTGCCGCCCGAGCAGCGGACCCAGCTGGAAAGCCGGCTCCCGGCCTGCCGGGCCCGCGGGCTCTGCCGGATCCCGGTGCCCCCGATCGACGGCGTGGTGCTGGCGGCGGCCGTGTTCGACGAGCACGACGTCGCGGCCACGGTGGCCTTGGTGGGCACCACGTCGTCACTGCCGGAGAAGGCGGACTCGATGGAGTCGGCCCTGCTGGACACCGTTTCCTCGATCACCGCGGAGCTGGGCGGCACCGGCCTGCGCGACGCCGTCCTCACCGACCGGGTGTAGCGCCCCTTCAGCGCGCCAGGCACCGGCGGCCGGCGGGCCGGCGGCGGGCGAACGCGGGCGCCCGCTCCGGCCGGAACCCCACCCCCACCAGGTACACCGCCGCCAGGCGGCTGAAGGGCAGCCACCGCGAGGCCCGCAGGGCCGGACCCACCAGTCCGGCGGTCTTCCCCGACTGCAGGGGACCGGCGAGATCGGCGTGCATGACCCGCTGCAGAGCCTGGACCAGCACGGTCGGCAGGAAGCGACGGCGGCGGACCCGGTCCAGGTCCGCGCCGCTGACCGCACCACGGCGCAACGGCCCGGCCAGCACGCGGGCCGCGGCCACCGCGTCCTGCACGGCCAGGTTGATCCCCATCCCGCCGACCGGGGACATCGCGTGCGCGGCGTCGCCGAGGCACAGCAACCCCGCGACGTGCCACCGGCGCAACCGGTTGAGCCGCACGTCGAGGTGCTTGACGTCGTCCATCGTGGTCAGTTCGCCGACCCGGTCCGCGTACTCCGGCAGCAGCTCCGCGACGTCGGCCCGGAACGCCTCGACCCCGCGGGCGCGCAGCTGCGCGTCAGTGCCCTTACTCGCGACGTACCCGATCTGGAAGTAGCCCTCCCGCGGGATGACGATGGCGAACCGGCCCCGGCCGGGGCGGCGGGTCAGCTCGCCGATCTGCTCGCCGTCGCGGCGGGAGAGCCGGAACCACCAGGTGTCGAACGGGACGTCGGACTCCGCCACCGCGAGACCGGACTCCGCGCGCAGGATCGAGTCACGCCCGTCGCACGCCACGGTCAGGTCGGCCCGGATCTCGCCCTCGACGGACTCGCCCGCGGCGTTCACCGTGCGGTGCCGGACGCCGGCCACCCGGCCGTCTTCGGTCAGCAACGAGGTCACGGTCACGCCTTGGCGCAGCCGGAACGCCGGCTCCTCGCGGGCCGCGTCGGCGAGCAGGTTCAGCAGGTCCCACTGCGGGACGATGGTCAGGTACGGGTGCCGCACGCCCCAGTGCCGCAACGCCCCGAAGTCGCCGATCCGCCGGGTGCCACCGCGGTCGTCGGGCAGCACCACCTCGGTGACCCGTGACTGGGGCAGCTCGGCGAACCGCTCGCCCAGCCCGAGGTCGTCGAGCAGGTCGAGGGTGGCGGGGTGGACGGTGTCCCCGCGGAAGTCGTCCAGGAAGTCGCCGTGCTTCTCCAGCACGGTCACGGCCACGCCGGCCCGGGCGAGCAGCAGGCCGAGCATCATCCCGGCCGGGCCCCCGCCGACGACGCAGCACGTCGTCCGGTCGAAATCGCTCATCTGACGTCTTTCCCTTGTCTCAGCCAGGTTCCCTTGTCGGCGAACCCGGTGATGTGGGCGTAGGCGACGGCGTGGGTGCGGTCGCGCAGGCCGAGTTTGCGCAGGATGCCGGACACGTGGGTCTTCACCGTCTCCTCGCCGACGTGGAGCTGCCGGGCGATCTCCGCGTTGGTGTGGGCGCGCGAAAGCAGTTGCAGCACATCGCGTTCGCGCGCGGTCAGCCGGTCGATGTCGTCCGCGCCGGGCGGCCGGCTCAGCGTGTCGGTGAAGCGGGCGACGTGCCGCTTGAAGATGGACGGGTCGATCAGGACGTCGTCGCGGGCCGCGACCCGCACGGCGGCGATCATCTCCTCGGGCGGCATCGACTTGAGCAGGAAGCCGCGCGCGCCGGCCCGCATGGCGCGGTGCACGTACTCGTCGGTGTCGTGGGTGGTCAGGACGACGACCCGGGTGCGGTTGCCGGGCACGGCGAGGATCGCCGACGCCGCGCCCAGGCCGTCCCGGCGCGGCATGCGGATGTCGAGGACGGCGACGTCGGGACGCAGCCGGAGCACGGCTTCGACGGCCTGTTCCCCGTCCCCGGCTTCCGCGACGACTTCGATGTCGTCCTCCATGTCGAGGATGGCGCGCAAGCCCGAGCGGAAGACCGCGTGGTCGTCGGCGACCAGGACGGTGATGGGCGACGGCTCGGTCATGCCGGGTCTCCGAGGTCGAAGGAAACGGCGGTCCGCCAGGTGCGGCCGTCCGGGCGCGGACCGCTGGCCGGCCGGCCCGCGAACGCTTGCGCCCGGGCGCGGATGCCGGTCAGCCCGCGTCCCTCGGCCGTCGCCTCGCCGGTCGCCGGGAACGGGTTGACGGTCTCCACCTCGAGCCGGCCGGCCGAGTGGCGGATCGCCACGTCGATGGGGCCGCCGCTGCCGTGCCGCAGCGCGTTGGTCAGCATCTCCTGGACGATCCGGAACAGCGCGGCGTCGAGGGGGCCGGGCAGCGCGGGCGGTGTCCCGGTGGTTTCCAGCCGGACCGCGATGCCCGTCGACCGCAGGCTTTCCAGCAGCTCCCCCACGTCGTCCAGACCGGGGTCCCGCCGCGCTTTCGGCCGCTGCCCGAGCAGCAGGTCGAGCATGTGGCGCAGATCGTGCAAGGCCGACCGGCTGGAGTTCTCGACCGAGCACACCGACGCGAGAGCGGACTGATCGCCGCCGGTCCGGGTGAGCCGCAGCCGCGCCGCCCCGGCGTGCACGCTGATCGCGCTGACGTGGTGGGTGACGACGTCGTGCAGGTCCCGGGCGATCGCCGCGCGGTCCTCGGTGACGGCCCGGTCGACCTCGGCCTGCGCTTCGCGCTTCTCCTGCTCGGCCTGCCGCCGCATCTCCTCCAGGTAGGCACGGCGTGCGGTCGTGTAGCGGCCGACGAGCCACGAGACCAGACCGATCTTCGCGGCGGCCACCGCGACGTGCCAGTCGAGCGTGTACCCGCGGGCGAGGTGCGCGAACACGAGACCGCCGATCACCGCGCCCAGCGTGGCGACGGCCTGCGTGCCGCGCAGCCACGCGCCCGCCCGGTACGACGCGACCAGCACACCCGCCTCGTTGAGCCGGAGGTCGGCCGGCCCGCCGAGCAGCACGGCCGCACCCACGTTCACGGCCACCGCGGCGACCGCGGTGACGCCCGACCACTTCGTCGAGGTGGCGAGCGCGGCGTCGGCGGCGACGATGGCGAGCAGGGCCACGGTCCAGGCGAAGCTCCCGGCCGGCAGGTCCTGGGTCACGAACGACAGCACGTCGGCGCCCACGCAGACGACCGCGACCAGCAGGGACTGGCGCTGCAGGCTGGTCCGGGCCCGGGCGAGCATGGTCGGCGGCGGGCCTTTCGTCATGCGGTGACAATGGCAGGTCCCCCCAGCCGCGGCTTCCCTCGTGCGAGGGAGGCCGCGCGACTCCGCCGAGGGAAGATCGGAAGCGCCCGAATTCCTACGGTACCGGCATGGCATCGTTCAAGCTCCGGCCCCGCGTAGTCGCTTTCGCGGTCACCGGCGGGATTCTCTTCACCCTACTCGCGTCAGCCGGGTGGCCGGTTCAAGGCCTGACCGTCCCCAGTGGAGCCACCGCGGGCTCGCTGACCACCCGGCCCTGCGACTTCGACACCGAGGCGGGGAGCGTCACCGCGGACTGCGGAACGCTCGTGGTGCCGGAGAACCGGCGAGACCCGGCAGCCGAGCTGATCGCGCTCCCGGTGACCAGGATCCGCGCCGCCGCGGCCGATCCCCGGGAGCCGATCTTCCGGCTCGGCGGCGGACCGGGCGCCACGAACATGACCTTCCCCGAAGCGAGCCGGCTCACCGAGCACCACGACGTCGTCCTCGTCGGCTACCGGGGCGTCGACGGTTCGCGGCGGCTGGACTGTCCCGAGGTCGCCGGCGCGATGCACGCTCCCGACGAGCTCACCGGCGCGAAAGCCCTGCCCGCCACCACCAAGGCGTTCGAACTGTGCGCCCGCCGGCTGACCCACGACGGCGTCGACCTCACCGGGTACTCCGTCGCCCAGCGGGTCGACGACCTGGAAGCCGCTCGCACCGCGCTCGGTTACGGGCGGATCGACCTGCTCAGTTCCAGCGCCGGGACGCGCACGGCGATGGTCTACTCCTGGCGCCATCCCGGATCCCTGCTCCGGTCCACCATGGTCTCGGTGAACCCACCCGGGCACCTGTTCTGGAACCCGCGGGTCACCGATTCCCAGTTCGGCCAGTACGCGCACCTGTGCCGCGCCGACGCCGCCTGCGCCGCCCGCACCCCGGACCTGGCCGCCTCGATCCGGGACACCGCCGCCCACCTCCCGAGCGGCTGGGGTCCGCTGACGATCAAGGACACCAACGTCCGGGTGCTGAGCCAGTACGCCATGCACCACAACGGCAGTACGTCGGCCCCGAACAACGCGCCGACGGTCATCGACGCCTACCTGAGCGAGGATCCCGGCGCGCTGTGGGCGATGTCCGTGCTCGCCGACGTCACCCTGCCGGAGTCGATCGTCTGGGGCGAGTTCGCGTCGTTCTCCATGATCGACGCCCCGGCGGCGGAGCGCTACTACGCCGAGGGCGGCGATCCGGGGTCGATCCTGGGCAACGCCTCGACCGACTTCCTGTGGGCCGGGCCGTCCGGCGTGGCCACGGTCTGGCCGGACAGCCCGGACAACGCCGAGTACCGCACCATGCGGCCCACGGACGTCGAAACCCTGCTCGTCGGCGGCGAAGTCGACTTCTCGACACCCGCCCAGAACGCGACCCGGGAGGTGCTGCCCACCTTGCGCCACGGACAGCAGGTGATCCTGCCCGGGCTGGGTCACACGGCCGACTTCTGGGAACGCGCCGAAGCGAGCAAGCACCTGCTGACCACGTTCTTCGACACCGGCAAGGTCGACAGTTCGCGGTTCGACCGCCGGCCGGTCGCGTTCGCCGACGTCCCGCTGAGCATGTCCACGCTCGCCCGGCTGCTCATCGGCATCCCCGTCGCCGGAGCGGTGGCCGGGTTGGCCGTGCTCGCCTTGCTCGCCCGCGCATCCCACCGCCGCGGCGGCCTCAGCCCGCGGCGGAGTGCGTGGCTCCGAGTCCTGACCGCCGTTCCCCTCGGCCTCGGCGGGTGGTTCCTCGGAGTGCTCGCGGTCTGGACGATCAACCCGGACGACTTCGTGTTCAGCGCGACGGTGGTAGTGCCGGGAACGGGCCTGCTCGTCGGCGTCGGCGCGTATCTGGCGTGGACGCGCCGGAATTCGCCGAGCCGGCGCCGGGCGCTGATCGCCGCTGTCGGCGGAGCGCTCGCAGGTGCGTTCCTCGGCTGCAGTGCCCTGCCCGGCTTCGCCGCACCGGCCGCAGCGATCGCGGGAGCGGCCGCGGCGGCGAACCTCGCGCTGCTGTGCCTCGACCTCCCTTGGCGGCGGCGCGCCTCGCACGTCGTGACGCCCGCCTAGCGTGGCAAGGCCTTCGCCACTCCACCCCGGCACGCGGACCTGCGCATTTTATGAATCTGCGGAAGTTTCGTCCAACAGCAGGCGGATCGTCCTCAGGCACAGGTTGCCGACAGCGGGAGGACGATCGGATGACCAGAACTTCAAAGATGCGGGGCCGGGCACGCCTGGCCGGAGTCGCCGCCCTGACCCTCTTGGGCTCGGTGACGGCGGCGATCGGCTCCGCCGCGGCGGCGACCGGCCCCGGAACGTTCGGACCGGACAGCTTCAGCGACTGCCCGCTCAACCGCATCTGCGTTTACGCCGCCACGAACGGCGGCAGTTTGCCCGGGTGGGCCTCGTACACCGCGACCTCGCCCGGCCGGTGCACCAACGCTCCGATCGCGACTTTGGTCGGTGTACGCGGAGCACTCTCGGTCTACAACAGGACAGGCCACGTCCAGAAGGTCTATGCGGTTTTCGACTGCGGCGGAGACCCACGGGTCGTCAATGTCAACACGGCGATCCCGAACCTCGGCGCCGCGCACTGGTCCATCGGCGGATGACCCGGGTGGCCGGCCCGGCGAAGTCGTCGGCCGACGGCCCGAAACCCAACAAATGCGGGGGAAAAATGGTGAAGACGAAATCGGGTAGGGCGATCGCGCGCGGTCTGACGACACTGGCGGTCGCGGTGGCCGCGGCAGCCGCGTTCACCGTGACAGCCGCCGGGCCCGCTCAGGCCAGCTCGGCGAAATGCCAGGAATCGCTGCGTCAGCAGCATTACACGGTGGGACCGAAGGTGCGGGCCGCCTGCAACGCCGGGCAGACCGGCGGCGCGGGGATTCTGGCCTGCTACGTCTCGTTGCTCGCGATCGACGTCAAACCCGACCACGCCGCGGTCGCCTGCAACGCCGCGGACGACTAGCGCATCGCCGAGGTGATCAGCGGCCGGGGTGGATGCCGGTCGGCGAACAGGTGTTCGCCGACCGGCACCGATGCCACTGGCCCGACGCTGTTCGCGATGGTGCTGCCGGTGCGGCCTCGATCGTCAGTCGAGGCCTTCGATGATGCGGAAGTCGCGCTCGACGCCGTCGGCGAGTGCGGCCAGCGCCTCCTGGTAGGCCGCACTCGCCCGTGCGGCGACCGCCTGGTCGAAGCTGTCGAACTCGATCAGGATGGTGCGCTCGGCGATTCCGGCGTCGTGGGCGACGACGCGGCCATCGCGGGCGAGCACCCGCCCGCCCCCGGCCTTGACGGCCGGAGCAGCCAGCTTGTTGTAGGCAGCCAGCTTCTCGGGGTCCGCGATGGTGCGGTAGACGCTGACCCAGTAGCCCTTGGGCATGGAACCTCCGGTGTGGGGATGAGTGAATCCGACTTACGTGTTGGTCTCGGACGAGCGCCGGCGGGCGAGGGCGAGGCTTGTCAGCGTAGTGATCACCATGGCGCCGATGCCGACCAGCGCCGCGGTGGTGTAGGCGCCGTCGTCGGGGAAGAGGTGGCCGGGGCCGGTGCCCGCGGCGAGGATCAGGCCGCCGATGGCGCTGCCCAGGGAGTACCCGACGCTGCGGACGACGTAGTTGAAGCTCATGGCGCTCGACGTCTCGCTCCGGGGGGTGACGGCCAGGATGACGCCGGGCATGGCGGCCGAGAAGCTGCCGACGCCGAAGCCCAGCACGCCCATGGCCGCGAGCAGTTCGGCCAGGGTGGAGCGGGCGGTGGCGAACAGGACGAACCCGCCGCCGACGATGGCGGCGCTGCCGGCCAGGAGCAGGGGGCCGTCGATCCGCGTCCGGACCCGCGGCGTGAGCTTGCCGGCGACGAACCCCAGCACGGAGAACGGGATGAGGACCAGCCCCGCCACGAAGGTGGTCAGCCCGAAGCCGTAGCCGGCGCTGTGCGGCGTCTGCGCGTAGCGGGTGATGAGCGTGAGCAGGAGGTACATGCCGATCCCGCCGACGAACATGGCGAGGTTCGCCCCGGCGACCGCCGGGTGCCGGACCGCCCGGACGTCGACCAGGGGCGTCCGGGTTCGCAGTTCGGAAACGGCCCAGACGCAGAGCAGGAGTACGGCGGCGACGGCAAGGGTCACCGCCACGGCGAGGTGCCGGCTCCACAGGCTCCGCTCGCCGGCCAGGAACAGGACGAGGAGCAGACCACCCGCCAGGACGAGCGCACCTGGCACGTTCACGTGAGCGGAGCGACCTTCGGGAGCCGCGGGCATGGAGCGCCACGCGGTCACGAAAGCGATCGCGGTGACGAGCAGGCCAAGGCCGTAGGCGGCCCGCAGTCCGCCGAACTCGGCGAGCAGCGCGGCCAGCGGGTAGCCGACGCCGGCTCCGATGATGGAGACCACCGAGATCAGGGCGATCGTGGCCGCGCCGCGCTCCTCGGGAAGGTGGTCGCGCGCCACGCCCATCATCAGCGCCGTGAGACCGAGTCCGGCGCCTTGGGCCGCTCGGCCCACGAGCAGCCAGGCGAACGGCAGCGGCAGCACGGTGAGCGCGCTGCCGGCGACGACGATCGCCAGCGTGGCGAGGATCGTGGCCCGCCGGCGCGGACCGGCTCCGAGCCGGCCGAGGACGGGGGTGGCGACGGCGCCGCTGAGCAGCGCGATGGTCAGCGTCCACTGCGCGCTGTCGAGGGAGACGTGGAACGTGGTCGCCACGCTGGTGATGAGCGGCGTCCCGAGGCTGGCGACCGCCGCCACGACGAGGGCGATGAACATCAGGGCGGGGACCAGCAGACGTGCTCCGAAAGGTGTCAGCTGGTCATGAGCCGGGGACGCGGTCACCGGTCCGACTCCTCGCGGGCGTGGCTTTCGAGCTCCGCCAGATGCCGCAGCGCCGGAAGGGCCGCTGCCAAGGCCTCGACCTCGTCACCGGTGAGTTCGCCGATCAACCGCGCGTACGCGTCGACGCCCGCCTGGCGTCGCGTCCGGACGTAGGACGCGCCGGCCTCGGTCAGGCACACCAGCGTGACCCGCTTGTCGGACGGATCGCCCGTCCGCTCGACCAGCCCGGCTTCCTCCATCACCCGGACCAGGACGGTCATCGCGGGCTGGGTGACGCCCTCGGCCACCGCCAGATCGGTGATCCGTCGCGGGCCGGTCTTGTCCAGGGTGGCCAAGGTGGCGGCGGACGTCAGGCTCATGTCGCGGGGAAGGCGCCGCACGGCCCTGGTGGCCAGACCGTAGAGGGCTGACCCGATGGCATCGGAAGTGGCGTGTCGGCGACTCACGCCTGAAGCATAGCAGATTTATATGAATCCTTTATGCATCTCCCGATCGTGTACCGGATGTACCCGACGCCCCTGCCGGTTCCCGCGGCGCCCTGGCCCGTGGGCGGGGCAGGTTCTCCGGCTTGATCTGGAGCGCGCTCCAAGTCCTAGCGTCGGAGGCGTTCGTCAGCCCTCGAGGTACCGCCCGGTCCGCCGGGCAGGAGGAGTATCCGCGCATGATCACCCGAACCACGCTCGGCTCGCCCGGTCTCACCGTCAGTGCGATGGGCCTGGGGTGCATGGGGATGAGCGAAAGCTACGGCGCCGCCGACTGGGACGGCGGCCTGGCCACCATCGACCGGGCCCTGGAGCTGGGCGTCACGTTCCTGGACACCGCCGACGCCTACGGCACCGGGCACAACGAGGTGCTGGTGGGCCGGGCCGTCCGCTCCAGTCTCCCCGACCAGGTGCAGCTGGCCACCAAGTTCGGCATCGACCGCAGCGCCGGTGACCGGGCACGCCGCATCCGCGGTGCCCGGGACTACGTGCTGCGCGCCTGCGACGCCTCGCTGCTGCGGCTGGGCGTCGAGGTGATCGACCTGTACTACGCCCACCGCCCACCGCAGGACGTGGAGATCGAGGAGACCGTCGGGGCGATGGCCGAGCTGGTCGAGGCGGGCAAGGTCCGCCATCTGGGCCTGTCCGAGGTCGATGGCACACTGCTGCGCCGGGCGCACGCGGTGCACCCGATCACCGCGGTGCAGAGCGAGTACTCGCTGTGGACCCGCGACGTCGAGGCCCTCACCCCGGTGCTGGCCGAGCTGGGGGTCGGGCTGGTGCCGTACTCGCCGCTGGGGCGGGGGTTCCTGACCGGCACCCTGGACCGCTCCACGCTGGGCGAGAAGGACTTCCGGCGCACCAACCCCCGCTTCGCCGGCGAGGCAGGCGAGGCCAACGAGAAGATCGCGCGGACCGTGCGCGAGGTGGCCGACCGGCTGGGTGCCACCCCGGCCCAGGTGGCGCTGGCCTGGGTGTACGCCCAGGCCGAGCGGCTCGGGGTGGCGGTGGCGGCCATTCCGGGCACCCGCAGCCCGGCCCGGCTGGAGCAGAACGCGGCCGCGCTGGAGCTCACCCTGGACGCCGAGGCGCTGGCCGTGCTGGACCCGCTGAGCGACCAGGTGAGGGGCGAGCGCTACACCCCCGCGCACACCGCTGAGGTCGCTCGGGGTTAGCCGGCGTGGCGCACGCACGCGACCCGGAGCTCGACGGTGTCCGGCACGCCGCGCGGGAACGCCGCGAAGCAGGCGTTGTGCCGCACATGGTCGCCGACCAGGCCGCGGCGACGACGGCCACGGCGAGGTCCATCGCCGCACCGGACTCGAGAGCGGAAAGATAGGTCACGACGGTAAGCCCGGGGAATGCGCCATGTGTTCGTGTGGATCCCATCCCCACCGCCCGCGCCGACCGGCGTCGAAGCAATCAAGCTTCTTCACGCACAAGCCGTTGCGCCGCACGGCCGATGGCGGTTTCGACCGCGCCCACCCGGTCGGCCAGCAGGCCCACCGCGCCGACCGCGCGGCTCATCGGATCCTCGTCGTCGCCGCCCAGTGCCTGTGCCCGCAGGTACGCGGCCTTGACGTCGGCCCACCGCCGGGCCTGTTCCTCGGACAGGCGTCCCCGCAGCTCGGCCAGCTTGAGCAGGTTGGCTTCGGCGCCCGAAGTCAGCGTCTGCGCCTCGCCCGCGTAGTGGTCGTCGATCAGGGCCTCGAGTTCCGCGTCGTTCATCGCGGGCACGATCCGCTCGGCCAGCTTGTTCATGTTCCGGTACGAACCCTGCAGCTGGAACGGCGGCTCGGTGCGGGACGCGTCCGCCTGCGCCGCCGAGGCGATGTAGGCCCGGTTGTTCGCCAGCACGGTCCGCTGCACCCGCAGGAGTTTCCGCAGCACCGCGAGGATCTGTTCCAGCTCCGTCGCCGAATACGCCTGCGAAAGCTGGTCGGCGCGCACGGAACCGTCACCGCGCGCCATCCGGACCAGAATGTCCACATCGGACTTTTCGCGGGAAACCAAAGGCGCCAGCACGGAGTTCGACGTCAGCGAGTTCTCGACGTAGCTCAGCGCGAAGAGGTCTTCCTTCCCGGACAGCACGTCGCCGAGGTTCCACACGTCCGCGCGGTTGGCGAGCATGTCGGGGATGCGGAACCGCTTGCCCTGCTCGGTGTACGGGTTCCCGGCCATGCACACCGCGAACCGCTTGCCGCGCAGGTCGTAGGTCCGCGTGCGGCCCTCCCACACGCCTTCCATCCGTCGCTGCGCGTCGCACAGGGAGATGAACTTCTGCAGCAGCTCCGGCGACGTGTGCTGGATGTCGTCGAGGTACAGCAGCACGTTGTTGCCCTGCTCCAGCGCGAACGAGATCTTCTCGACCTCCTGCCGCGCGGTCGCGTTGGGCGCGTCGGCCGGGTCGACGGAGGTGACGTCGTGGCCGAGTGCCGGCCCGTTGACCTTCACGAACACCAGCCCGAGCCGGCTGGCCACGTACTCCATGAGCGTCGTCTTGCCGTACCCCGGCGGCGAAATCAGCAGGAGCAGGCCGGACTGGTCGGTGCGCCTGGCGTCCCCGGTCGCGCCGAGCTGCTTGGCCAGGTTGTCGCCGATCAGCGGGAGGTAGACCTCGTCCAGCAGCCGGTTGCGCACGAAGGCGCTCATCACCTTCGGCTTGTACTCGTCCAGCCGGAGCCGGTCGCGTTCGGCCGCGACGAGCTCGTTGCGCAGCCGCTGGTAGGCGCGGAACCCCGGCACGCGATCACGCCGGAACCGGTGCGTCCTGGCCAGCACCTCGTCGAGCCGCAGCGTCACCGACCGTCCGGTGATCCGCGGGTGCGAGCCGAGCAGACCGTCCACAGTGGTCGTCAGCGTCGCCGACGAGTCGTACCGCGGGAGGTCGCACAGCTCGATCGCGACGGCCTCCGGCAGCTCGTCGGCCGGCAGCCCGGCGGCGTCTGCAAAGGATCGCAGCCAGGCGTCGGCCAGCTGGTACCGGTCCGCCAGGGCGTCGAGGGAACGCAGGTCCTCGGCGAAGCTCCGCCGGTCGAGCCGGAACTTGTCCAGGACCGTCCGCGCACCACCACTGGTGACGAACCCGGGCGGCGCGACGGCGAGTTCTTCGACCAGGTACTCCCCGGCGAACTCGGTCTCGATCGCCAGACCCGCACCGTCGAGGAACGCCGTCATCGCGTCCGTGAGTTCCCGCGCCAGCGCGTCGATCGCCGTGGTGTGGCCGAACGCCTCCCGCACCCGCGCGAGTGACGCGGCTCGCGTCGTCCACGCGGCCTTGGCCCGTTCGTCGGCGCCGAAGGCCCAGAACAGCTGCGCCGCCGCCCGCGCCGCGGGCGGGTAGCGCAGCAGGCCGGCAGCCGACCGCAGGCGCAGCAGGGCCGCCAGGATCGCGGCCGCGTCGTGGTCGTGCACCCCGCGCGCGTAGCCCTCGTCGTAGCGCTCCCCGGCCACACTGCGCACGACGTCGAGCAGATCGGCGTCACGCAACTCCGGCCGTTCGGCGAGGATCGACGTCGCGAGGTACTCGGCCCGGTAGACCTCCGGCGACTCCGAGACCAGCAGCTGGTCCCAGTACGGCCGCGTCGCCTCGAACGCCTCGTCGCGCACCGGCGCCCGGTAGTCGGTGCCGGTGATCGCGAACTTCATCGAGCTCTCGTGCGGCACCAGCGTCAGGTCGATGTCCTGCGTGTTGACGGCGAAGGTGCTGCGGCCGAGGCGGATCGTCTCGCCGCCCTCGCCGTAGAGGTCCAGCCGGTCGCGCAGGCTCCGGCCGGCCTCCTGGCGGGCGGCCTTCACCCGGCCTTCGAGCTCTTCGGCGCGGACCTGGTCGCCGAGCGCCCGCAGGTCCTCGACGACGCTGCGCAGCTTCGAGACCATCGGATCGGCCGCGAAGTAGGTGTTGATCTCGTCGACCGAGCCGAGCGAACCCACCCGGCGGGTCACGCTGCCGAGGATCCGGCCCGCCGAATCGACGAGCCGGTCCGCCCGCCGCGCCCGCTCGTCGAGCAGCGCCTGCTTGCGCGACGAGAACGCCTCGTAGACGTCGGTGCGCTTCTCCCCGAGCGAGGTCAGGAAGTCGTCGAACTCCCCGAACCGGGATTCGAGGTTCTCCAGCTGCAGCAACAGCCTGCCCAGCTGCTCGTCGCAGCGTTCCGGGGTGTCCGCGACCGCGAGCCCGCCCGTGATGGCCTGCGCGAGCAGCGCGAACTCGGCGGCGAACTCCGCCCGGCCCTCGGTCTCCAGGAGTTCCCGGCGCCGCGCGTCCAAGGTGGCCCTGGCGCGGTTGACGGCGCCGATCACCTCGCCGACGCGCTCGAGGATCTTCGTGCGGACGACGGCGTCGGCGATGTCGAGCCCGCCGACGATGTCGGTGAGCACCTCCAGGCCAGCGGACTGCTCGTCGAGCCGCTCGGCGACCGGGCCGGCCTCGGCGACCGTCGTGATCGCGGCCGCCCCGGCGACCAACGCGTCCACCTCGGCGTGGTAGCCGGTGAACGCCTCCTCGCCCTGCAGGAACCGCACGGCGCGGTGCGCGGCCTCGGAAAACTCCGTGTCGAGCTCGCCGATCAGCGTGCCGACGCGCGCGGTGTCGGCGTAGCGCAGCTCCCGCACCGTGACGAGGCGCCCCCGCGCCCGGTGCATTTCGGCGAGGCGGCGCACCCACGCGTCCGCCGTGTTCAGGGCCTCGCCGCGGACCCGCCGCACGAGCGACGCGGTGTCGGCCGCCACCGTGTCGACGGCCTCGGCCGCCTGCGCGGTGAGCGAAGTGACCGTCTCGAACTCGTCCAGCACCTGCTCGGCGGTGACCCGGACGTCGGACAGCGGCGAGCGCAGATCACCGAGCTCGGACTCGCCGAGCCAGTGGTAGTGGTCGAAGACCCGCGCGCACGCGGCGATCAGCGCCTCGAACACCGCCGCCGACGGCGCCATGTCCGCGATCATCGTCGTGATCGAGAGGCAGTCCGAGATCCCGCGGACGAGATCGGCGTTCCCGACCCGCTCCAGCGGCCCGGTCCCGGCCGGCTGCGACGCGGCGTAGGTGTCCGACTGGAACGGCGTGCGCCACACCTGCATCGGGTGCACCCGGCTCGGCTCGTCGGACAGCGCGCGGAACAGGATCATCGTGCCGTCGTCGAACAGCGAGTACCCGTGGCACGGGATCGGGTTGGCGACCTCCTTGCGGATCACGTTGTAGGGCAGGAGGAGCGTGCGTCCCTCGGCCCGCGCGTGGAAGACGTACAGCACGTCCTCGCCGTTGGGCGAGCGGATCACGCGCTCGAACTCGAGACCGTCGACTGTGGTGTCGAACGTCTTGCTCACGCCGGTGTCGAGGTAGTAGCCGCCGGGGAAGATGATGCCGTGGTCCTCGGGGAGCCGCTGGCACGCCTGCCCGATGCCGTCGAGCCGCACGACGTCCTGGGTGCGCGTGTTGAAGACCAGGTAGCGGTAGGTGGTTTCCTTGTACGGCAGCATGCGCAGCAGGACCAGCGGGCCGATCCGGGCGTAGGAGACCTCGGCGTCGGCGAGGCTCTGCAACGGCTCGTCGACCGGCTCGGCGTAGACGCCGGCGCCGGTCTCGGTGTTGTTTTCGACCTTGACCGTCAGGTTGCCGCCGACGGTCTCGACGAACACCTCGTCCTCGATCGAGATGTGCGGATGCCGGCCGAGGACGTGGTTCTCGCGCGTGGTTTCGACCCACTCGAAATCGTGCGACGGCGGGAAGACGTGGTCGCGCTCGCCGCGGTTGTCCAGGTAGGACACCGCGCCGTCGGGCGCGATACCCCACCGCAGCACCCGGATGTCCTCGGTGCGCGGGCCGATCTGGAACACCGCGAGCAGCTTCCCGTCCAGCCGGCGCAGCTGCAGCAGCTTCGCCTGGCGGTAGTACCGGTACAGCTCGCCGAAGTCCCGCCCGAACTGCTCGTCCCGCAGCAGCTCGGGCAGGTCCTGCGCGCTCACGTCGTCGAACCGGAACGCGTTTTCGTCGTGGCTGAAGCGCTGCAGCGAGAAGACGTCGTCGACCGCCGTCTCGGGCTTGAGCCCGATGAAGACGTTGTAGCCGAACAACATCCGCCCGCCGACCGCGACGATGTCCCGGGGCACGCAGTTGTTCGCGGTGCGGATGCGTTCGGTGCCGATCAGCGCGAGCTGCGCGCTGCCGAAGACCGCCAGCCGGCGCGCGTTGAGCTCGTCCGCGCGTTTCGCCAGCTCGGCCGCCTGGGCGGCCAGCCGGACGCGGAGCACGTCATACGTGCCCGCGTCCAGCTCCGTCTCGGCCGCCGTCACTGCTTCGCGGCGACGACGGTGGCGACCGACGTCTCGGCGAGGCCGAGCCGCTGCGCCGTGGTCATCAGCTCACGGAGCTTGTCCGTGTCCGGGCCGCCCGCCTTCAGCTGCTGCGCCAGGAAGGCCGACAGCGTCAGGTTCTTCACGTCCTCGGTGCTGACCGAGCCGATCAGCTTGGCGAGGTCGTCGGTGAGGCTGGCCGACCCGTCGAGGTAGGGCCGAGCGAGCGACTGGACGACGTCGGAGTGCTGCACGAAGCCGTCGACGCTCTTGCCGAGGCCGATCGAGCCGACGATCCGGTCGAAGAACATGGTCTCGCCGCCGACGATGTCGATGTCGGCCTTCTCCAGCCCGACGCTCAGCACGGTCGCCTGCGCCTCGGCGACGTCACGCTGCACGTCGAGCGCGGCCAGCCGGATCTCCTTCTCCGCTTCCAGCCGCAGCCGGTACTCCTCGTGCTCGCGGCTCGCGCTGTCGAGCGCGGCCAGCGCGGCGGCCTTGTCGGTGAGCCCCTCGGCCTCGCCCTTCAGCTTGTCGCGCAGCGCCTCGGCGACCACGATCGCCTTCTCGCGTTCGACGATGGCTTCGGCGCGGCCGACCTTCTCCAGCGCGTCGGCGTCGCGCTCCTTGACCAGCGCCGCGGCGAGGCCGGCGGCGGCCTCCTCGGCCTGGATGCCTTCCGCCAGCCGGATCTTGGCCCGCGTCTCCAGCTCGGCGGCCTGCTGGCGCGCCTCGGCGAGGGTCAGCTCCTCGCGCGCCTTGTGCTTGGCGGCCTGCTCCGAAGCCTCGGCGGCCTTGATGCCCTTGACCAGGTTCTCCTGCGCTTCGGCTTCGGCTCGGATGACGATGGCCTCGCGTGTGCGCTGGGCCTCCTCGACCACGCGCAGCTTCTTGATGTTCTCTTCCTGCTCCGCGACGGTCTTGTCGACGGCGATCCGTTCGCGGATCACCTCGGCGATCGACCGCTTCTCCGTTTCGAGTTCCTTGTCCTTCGAGATCCGGGAAAGCTCGGTTTCGCGCTCGCGGCCGATCACTTCGAGCAGGCGGTCCTTTTCGATCCGCTCGGACTCGATGGCGATGACGCGTTCCCGGTTCTTGCCGGCGACTTCGATTTCGCGCTGCTGGTTCTGCTGCTGGATACCGAGCTGCTCGTCGGTGCGCAGCTGCGCGGCCTGCGACTTGAGCCGCTCCTCGGCCTGCACCTTGAGGATTTCCGCCTCTTCACGCGCCCGCATGGTCTCGACCTCGCGGCGCTGCTTGATCTCCGCGTCGGCCTGGCGCCGCTCCAGTTCGAGGATCGCCTCGCGGGCGTCCACGTTCTGGCGCGTGATTTCCTTCTCTTCGTGGCGGCGGAATTCGTTGGTGCGCACGTGCTCGATCGCGGTCAGCTCGGTGATCTTGCGGATACCCTGCGCGTCCAGGATGTTCGCCGCGTCGAGCGACGTCATCGGCGTCTGCTCGAGGTAGTCGATCGCCGCGTCCTCGAGGCTGTACCCATTCAGGTCGGTGCCGATGACGCGGATGATCTGGTCGCGGAACTCGTTGCGCTTGGTGTAGAGGTCGACGAAGTCGAGCTGCTTGCCGACGGTTTTCAACGCCTCGGAGAACTTCGCGCTGAACAGCGCCTGCAACGTCGTCTCGTCGCTCGCGCGTTCGGTGCCGATGGCCTGCGCGACCTTCACCACGTCCTCGGCCGTCTTGTTGACCCGCACGAAGAACGAAATCCGGATGTCGGCACGGATGTTGTCCCGGCAGATCAGGCCTTCCCGGCCGGTGCGCTCGATGTCGATCGTCTTCACCGAGATGTCCATGACCTCGGACTTGTGCAGCACGGGCAGCACGACGGCGCCGGTGAAGGTGACGTCGACCTTGCGCACCTTGGAGATGATCAGCGCCTTGCCCTGCGGCACCTTCCGGAACAGCCGGCTCACGACGAACAACAGCACCAGCAGGATCAGCACCACGACGGCGATCAACACGCCGGCACCCAGGCCGATGGCATCCATGCGTCAGTCCTTTTCTGCTTCGAGTTCCAGCGGGCTGACCCAGAAGAACTCACCCGCGCTGTCGTAGTCGTAGATGACCACGCGGCTGCCCAGCCCGAGGTTGCCTTCCCCGGCGAGCCGGATGGAGATGATCGCCGACGCCCCATCGGCGGCGGCCACTTCGGCCTGCCCGAAGTCCTCGGTGACGGTCGAGGTCCGCACAACGGCAACCCGGCCGACGAAGTCCTGCCGGCTCGGCACGGCCCCGGCGAAGACGCGCCGCAACGGCACGACGACCAGCCGGGTCCCGAGCGCCCCTCCCCCGAGCGCGGCGACCAGCACGCCAAAGCCGAGCCCGACCCGCAGCGGCGTGTCCACGCCGTCGATGAGCACGGTCCCGACGAGACTGAGGAACCAGCCGAAGGCGACGAGCAGCGACAGCGAGATCGGCAGCGGAACCCCGCCGAAGAACCCGATGTCACCGTCCTCGACGTCGAGAACCCCGACGAGGGCCAGCACCCAGTACCCGATGACGACGATCAGCAGGAAGCTGAAGAGCACGGCAGGAAAAGCCAAAGCCGCGGTGACGAACCCGCTCATCCGACGTCGTTTCCTTCCCCCAAGGAAGGGCCCGGCACTCCAGAGCCCTGGCCAGCGACTATAACCGGCAGGCGAGGGCGGGGAAGAACATTTCGGACACGAACCGGTCACACCGGCGTCTGCCTCCGCGGAGCTGTCAAGCCTTCCGCCGGCCAGGTCGTGCTCACTTTTACCCGGCGCGGCTCCGGCTGGGCACCCATCCGACCGTGCCGGAGCCGTCCACGAGCAGTCGCCGTCGGCCGCGAGTGTGAGCCGCCGGACGGCACCGACCTGGCCGTCGGGACCTTCGACTATCTCGCACTGCCCGATCGCCACCACGAAGTCGGGCAGGTCGCCGAAGCCGCGGACCCGGGCCTGTGCAGCTTCTCCGCGATCCACGATCGGCAGCGGCGGGCTGACTACGTCTCAAGGCCCGGAAACGACGGAGCCGGCCGCCGTCACGGCCGTGGAGTGAACCCGGTGGTGGCGACGACCGGCGGAACGCCGCCGCTTCGGCGTTCCCCGGCGGCGGATCTCGTGCGACCCGCCGCCAGGTCTGGGTACGAACACAATGCGACCGCCGCAGCT